>JBILRE010000021.1:0-40874 GCA_044372835.1 Crocinitomicaceae bacterium
TGTTCCAGTTGAAGCGTTCAATGAAAGTCCTGCGGTTGAACCAAATGTTCCTCCTGTTAAACCTGTAATCGTAGGAGTTGGATCGGATGCGTTTGTGCAATATGACACTGCGCTGTAGTTAAACCCTGCGTTCGATAATCCGTTGATGGTAACCGAAACATTTGAAGAATTCGGACATGCGCCACCTACAGAATACGTAACGGTGTAGGTTCCTGGTGTTGAAGCACTCACATCAATTGATCCAGTACTTCCGTTTAGTGCTAATCCCGCAGGCGATCGGGTGAATGTACCTCCTTGTACTCCAGAGATTGTTGGTGTTGGATCAGATGCGTTGACGCAGTATGAAGATGCACCATAGTTAAATCCTGCGTTCGATAGTGTATTGATTGTTAAATTCAGCGTTGTAGTTAAAGGACAGCCAGAAGCGTTTGTTCCAACATGTGTGTAAGTCCCGGAACTTGTATACGTTGTTCCATTCAAAGCCCACGTGTAAGAATTACATGCTGCTTGATTGACAGTTGCTGTTGTTGCGGAGTTGATCGTTAAGGACAGGTATGTTGTGTCCATGCAACCGATAACTCCGAAATGTGAATAAGTGCCTGATGTAGTGTATGTCATACCATTTAGTGGCCAAGTATAGCTCGCACAAGCAGTTATGTTTACCGTACTTGAAGCAGAACTAAATAATGGTGTATTCACATCATTTTGTGTTCCATTTCCGAGTTGACCATAGCCATTATATCCCCATCCCCATTGTGTATCATTTGTCTTTAACGCCAATGAATGATAATCTCCGAGTGCAACTTGTTTCCAATTACTTGCAGTACCAATCGCAGTTGGTGTATTTTTATTCGTATAGGTACCATCTCCAAGTTGTCCATCTGAATTTCTTCCCCAAGCCCATAAAGTCCCATCCATTCTAACTCCCATGGTGTATTCGACACCACCATCAATTTGCGCCCAATTGTTCGATAGTCCAATTTGTACAGGACTTGTCTTATCTGTGGTCGTTCCGTCGCCCAACTGTCCATAAAAATTGCGTCCCCAAAGCCAAAGCGTCCCATCGGTTTTAATCGCCATTGAGTGGTATCCTTTACTGCCAGAAATTTGCTTCCAATTTGTTCCTGATCCTATTTGCGTTGGATTAAATTTTGTTACAAACGTTCCATCTCCAAGTTGACCGTGGTTATTTCTTCCCCATGTCCATAAAGTACCATCCGTTTTTATTGCCATTGAGTGATCGTAGCCAGCACTTATATGATTCCAATTTGTTGCTGATCCAATTTGTGTCGGAGTCCAAAGTGTACCATTACTTCCATTTCCAAGTTGACCATTGATATTCTGTCCCCAAGCCCAAAGTGTCCCATCGGTTTTAATGGCCAATGAATGCATGCCCCCACAAGCAATTTCTTTCCAATTTGAAGCCGTTCCAATTTGAATGGGAGTTGTTTCAATACTGGAAGTGGGATTTCCAAGTTGCCCGTTGGAATTACTTCCCCAAGCCCAAAGCGTCCCGTCCGTTTTAATTGCAAGTGTAAAAAAAGAACCAGCAGAAACCTTTTTCCATGTAGTGCCAGGAGCAATTTGAACGTGACTTTTTTTCAGAACAAGCGTACCATTACCCAATTGTCCTTGATTGTTCCTTCCCCAAGCCCAGAGTGAACCATCATTTTTGATACTCAATGAATGAAACGAACCTGAAGAAATGGTATCCCAACATTGTGAGAATATATTTTGACAAAAACCAACTATGCAGATGAGTAAAATGATTCGTCTTTTGGTAATTGATTTCTTATCTGATTTTCTGGTGATTTTTTGACATGTGAGGTCAGACATTCTGTTATTATGCAAGTCTTCTTGAGAAATACAAATTGTTGATGAACTCATCAAGTTGCTACAAGAACTGAATAATTTAAATAGACTTATTTTCATTATCTGTTGTTTTAAACTTTTTTGAATCTTAATTTTTATCACTTGAATTCTTCCAAGTACTTGTTCTACTGTTTCAATTTCTAAGAAATATACCCCTTGGAGCACCTTCAATTTACAACTTAATGAGTTTTGATCTTTTTACTATCGTATTTAGTTCGAAAAATTAAGAAAGATCTTTGTGCAGATAACTGTAGTTTCCTGTTTTTAATTCTGACTTTAAATGGATAAATTACCTTCGGTCCTGCTTTGCGGTGTTAAAATCTCCTGACTGCTCGAACGTTCAAGCCATCAATCTTATTGAAGGCGGCTATCGCGTAGATGCTGCCGGCGCCGCTGAAATTCAGGAACAACGCAATGTTACTGTTGACCTCGGTAGAACTCCAATACCAGTAGACCTGAAACCCATTTGTAGCACCCAAAATGGTATTTACAACAAATGCGGCATTATAGCAAAGGTTTAACTCCCATATTGCGGGCAAATACCAATCACTAAAACCACCTGAAGTATAATTATCGCAAAGAAAAGCTGCTCCACTAAAGTCACCTTGAGCAACTATGGCAGCTGTATTTGCTTGTCCATCAATAGGGCTTTGTGCTGTAGTTCCTATCTCTACATCTGTAATAGAGCTGTATTGTGGATATGTGCCAAGATCAGTTAAAGAGGCTATTAAGCCCTTTTCAACACCGCCTTCTTTCCAAACTGCTACTACAATCCCACCACCATATAGTTCGCCAATGTAGTGTGTGAAACCTCCTCCTGAAACACCTGCAGGGCCTTGAGGCCCCTGTGGTCCTTCAGGTCCCGTTAAACCAATAGGCCCTTGTGGACCTGATGCTCCAGTTGCTCCTGTTAATCCAATAGGACCTTGTGGCCCTGTTGCACCAACTGCTCCGTCAACACCGTTTGTTCCTGCTGGACCTTGAGGTCCCGTTGCGCCCGTTGCGCCAGCAGGTCCCGTTAAACCAATAGGCCCTTGTGGACCTGATGCTCCGGTTGCTCCTGTTAATCCAATAGGACCTTGTGGCCCTGTTGCTCCAACTGATCCGTCAACACCGTTTGTTCCTGCTGGACCTTGAGGTCCCGTTGCGCCAGTTGCGCCAGCAGGTCCCGTTAAACCAATCGGCCCTTGTGGACCCGTTGCTCCTGTAGCTCCTGTCAATCCAATAGGACCTTGTGGACCTGTTGCACCAACTGCTCCGTCAACACCGTTTGTTCCTGCTGGACCTTGAGGTCCCGTTGCTCCTGTAGCTCCTGTCAATCCAATAGGACCTTGCGGACCTGTAGCACCAACTGCTCCGTCAACACCGTTTGTTCCTGCCGCACCTTGCGGACCTGTAGCACCCGTTAATCCAATTGGACCTTGAGGACCTGTAGCACCGTCATTTCCATTTACTCCTGCAGGACCCGTTAAACCAATAGGGCCTTGCGGACCAGGAGTTGAACTTCCAGATGTTTTTGCGTACAAAGCGTAAGGAACACTGAGCAATTGGCTATTTGATACAATTGTATAATTCGTTCCGCCTGTTGGGTCAGTTTCAGTTTTGATGAAGTAGGGACCAACTGCCCAATCAATGGTTGACATAGCACCACTAATGACCGTTCCAGCACCAATTTCAATACTTACCAATCCATTGGCGTTTGCCGTAGGAGTTTGTGTTTCAACATAAACTGGTGTTCCATTTGATGAACCTTGCAAAATACTGATTTTCATACCCACAGCAGAAGAATTTACCAGGGCATTGCTTGCATTACGAACTACAGCTTGATAACTCATTTTCTCAGGCGATTGTGCAAACAAATTTGAGAATACAAGCAATCCAGATAGTAGTAGAAATATTTTCTTCATTTTTTAGTTTTTAATTATTTTAAATGACTGAATTCTATTGTTATCCAGTGATAGAACATCCACGAAATAAGTAGCAGGAGCTAAACCACTCAAGTCAAGAATAGTTTGTGCTTCAATGATTTGCCCATCAAATAACAATTTCCCTTGAATATCAGTTAGTTGATACATTAGTTTTTTGTTGCTGAAATCGTTTATTTCTAATATTAAGTTATCTTCTGTTGGATTTGGATAAACATTCAGAGAGATAGTTAATTCACTTTCATCAATACCAACAGAAAAAATTTCATAAGTGTGCTGAACACCCTGAGCTACGCTACCACTGGTGCCTTCATTGGTAGTGTAAACAACTTGACCAATACTATATGCAACTGAACCTCCAACACCTGACGCATCACCACCTGCTGAATTACTAGATTCTTGTGCAAAAACGCCACCCATCAAAAATATGGCTGATATGAATGTGAAACCTTCTGTTTTTTTACTTTTCATCTTCTGTTGTCTTATGCTTTTTTGACTCTTAATTTTTAATCACTCGAATTCTTCCAAGTACTTGATCCGTTGTTTCAATTTCTAAGAAATACACCCCTGGTGCACCTTCAATTTCAAAAATGATTTCATTCGATGAAGCGTATGTTTTATAAAGAATTGCTTGACCAAGTCCATTAATTAATTTGACAGACGTGTTTTGGTATGCCTTTCCAAGAATGATTTGCACCTTACCATTTGTCGGATTTGGATATACTTCGACTATCGATGTACCAAACTCATCGATTCCTACGGAATTGATCGCTTGACAAGCAGAAGTATCCGAACAAGTTGCATTGGTCACGATCACCGCATAGTTGCCGTTCGCAGCAGGGGTGAAGGATTGAGCTGTTTCTCCAGGAATAATCGCATTTCCATTGTTACAATCAATCCATTGGTAGCTTGCACCAGAAGCGTTTGCTGTAATGGTTATCCCGGATAAAGTGGTAGAAACATTCACAGTGTTGATCGTTAAATTGAGCGTTGTTGTTAATTGACAACCAGCCGCAATTGTTCCAACATGTGTGTAAGTTCCAGAATTGGTGTACGTTGTTCCATTCAATCCCCATGTGTACGAATCACAAGCGGTTTCATTTACTGAAGCCGTAGTTGAATTGCTGATCGTTAAATTCAACGTTGTGGTCAGTGGGCAACCGTTCGCATTCGTTCCCACATGGGTATAAATCCCAGAACTAGTATACGTTGTTCCATTCAAAGCCCACGTATACGAATCACATGCTGTTTCTGTAACTGTTGAAGTTGAAGAGTTGTTGATAGTTAAATTCAAAGTAGTAGTCAATGTACAACCTGATGCATTTGTTCCAACATGGGTGTAAGTTCCAGAACTAGTATAGGTTGTTCCGTTCAATGCCCATGTGTAAGAATCACAAGCGGTTTCCGTAACTGATACTGTTGTGGAGTTGTTGATTGTTAAATTCAAGGTCGTAGTCAATACACAACCGGCAGCATTCGTTCCGACATAAGTATATGTTCCAGAACTAGTATAGGTTGTTCCATTCAAGGCCCATGTGTAAGAATCACAAGCGGTTTCCGTAACTGATACTGTTGTGGAGTTGTTGATGATTAAATTCAACGTTGTGGTCAATGGACAACTGGCAGCATTTGTTCCAACATGGGTGTATGTTCCTGATGAAGTATACGTTGTTCCATTCAACGGCCAAGTATACGAATCACAAGCTGTTTGAGTAACCGATGCTGTTGTGGAGTTATTGATTGTTAAATTCAATGTTGTTATCAAAGTACAACCGTTCGCATCCGTTCCAACGTATGTGTATGTTCCTGAAGTCGTATACGTTGTTCCATTCAACGCCCAAGTGTATGAATCACAAGCAGTTTCTGTAACTGTTGCTGTTGTAGAGTTATTGATGGTTAAGTTCAAGGTAGTAGTCAATGTACAACCTGAAGCATTTGTTCCAACATGGGTGTAAGTTCCAGAACTAGTATAGGTTGTTACATTCAAAGCCCACGTGTACGAATCACAAGCGGTTTCATTTATCGTTGCTGTTGTGGAGTTGTTGATTGTTAAATTCAATGTTGTGGTCAGTGGGCAACCGTTCGCATTCGTTCCCACATGGGTATAAGTTCCAGAATTTGTATACGTTGTTCCATTCAAGGCCCAAGTATAAGAATCACAAACTGTTTGAGTAACCGATGCTGTTGTAGCGTTGTTGATGGTTAGATTCAATGTTATGGTAGAATCACAACCTGATGCATTGACCAAGGTTTGAGTATAAACCCCTGAGCTATTGTAAGTAACGCCATTTAAAACGTATGGTCCACATTGTGAAACAGTTAATGAAGACACACTTGAGCAATTCGTGTATTTAATAATTAAAGAACTTCCCAAGTATGCTCCTCCGAGAATTACGGTATTTGCCAGAGGATCCGCGTCCCATGAACCTGAAATTTTACCGGCGTAATACAAAGCATTTGTTGTTGGTAATAGTCTATTCGCATTCATATACGTGCCACTGCTACTATTTAAATAAAGATAGTGTTCTAATAATTCGCCTGAATTGGTATATTTTCCTAGAAAGAAATCCATTACCCCGCCATTATTCACCAAATTTAAATTTGATGCACCAAGATTGATGTCTATTATATCACGGTAAGATGCGTAAACAAGTAGTTTCCCGCTTTTATCGATAACAATATCATTTAGCACCACTTCATCATTTGCAACAAATTGTTTCGTCCAAAGATAGGTTCCTGATGAAGTGAATTTGGAAATGCAATTACCGAATGTTGAAGCATTGAAAGAAGAGAAATTATTAACTGGTAGTCCTGGATCAAAGTCAAATGTTCCTTTGAAAGAAACAGCTGTATATAAATCTCCTGCAGCGTCTTCAGTCAAGTGCATCGTAGTATTCACATTATATGTCATGATTGTTTGCCCCCAATTGAGTGTGAAATCTGGATTGAATTGCAAGAGAATTTTTCGACTTGAAGGGAAGGTGAGCACTCCTGCCCCTGGGTCAACGTCATTCCCAATTCCCGAACCGTTTTGATAGTTAAATACAGCGCTTAACTTGTCCGCTGTACTTATGGTCATCTCCTGTATTCCACATGTAGCATTGGTTCCAATTTTAACGGCATTGACAAAATCCCCAGTTTCAGTCAACCGTAAAAGAAAACTGAGGCCAATGGTACCCGAGTTTAGTGAAAAGTTAACGGTATCTGATGGATTAAAATCAGCGGTTCCTGTAAATCCACCACTTGCAACTACATTATTCATTGAATCAATGGCAAGATTCAAACATTCAACGTTACCACTTCCAGTTGAACCCGTTGATCTCAAGGTTTTTAACCAAATTAAATTACCATTCGCATTCAGTTTGTAAATAAATGAATCTGTTTGACCATCGTTCGCAACGCTTACTAAACCACCAGGATTAAAACTTACAGTTCGTGTAAATATGCCGCAAAGTATAACGTTCTGATCTTTATCCACAACAACATTTCTGACGTAGATAGTTGAAGCCGTTACGGATGAAGTTGCCGTTCTCATCCACAAAAAGTTACCATTTGGGTCTAATTTTCGGATAAATATTTGAATTTGCGCTGTACTATTAGAAACATTAAAAGTGGACGCACTTGGATTAAAATCTGTCGTTCCTGAATTTGTAATTCGACCAACTTCATAGGTGTTTCCAGCGCTATCAATAGCAATAGAAATAGTTTCTGTGGCACTGCTGCCGTTTGTCAATGCAGGTACATCTGACCAACCGTAAGTTAAACTTTGAGTAAAGCTTAAGTTTGAAAAGAAAAAAAGGAGGGGTACAAGTATGAAATTGAAGTTCATAGTAAATCACTTTTGCTTTAAACGAAATCGGATTTTCAGAACTGACAAGAAACCCAATAAGAATGCAAAATAAACCAAACGAAACGAGATTCGATCGTAAAACCTTTCAATTAAGGCGTTGAAAGGAACATTTATTTTTTACGCATTTCGTTTTTTATACATGTGTTCAAACTTCAAAATAAAAGGGTGATTGAACAACCATCATAGAAATCATTAAGAGAATTCGTAAAAGTTAGTGTGGAATTTTAGTTGGCAATTACTTTTTATGAATTAGCATTTTTTTGCCTTAATCCCTTAATTCGAATCGTTTGTTGTCCCCGCTGTTGTCCCTGCTAAAAAAGAAAGCCCCGTAACTCATTGAATTACAGGGCTTAGTGCTTTCAACTTGCGGTCTGGACGGGACTCGAACCCGCGACCCCCTGCGTGACAGGCAGGTATTCTAACCAACTGAACTACCAAACCAATTTTCTTCGTGTCCTATCGACAACAGTCGAATTCAGAAATTGTATGCTTTTCGTTAAAAGCGAAGACAAAAGTAGGAATATTTTCGCTTGTAGCCAAATGAAATAAAAATAATTTCAAGCATGCATCAACGAACAATCGTGATGTTTCCATGCTTCACATGCTCTTCCGAAGTGAATGTGTAAAAGTAAACCCCTGGGAGCAATGCTTCGTCTGCTTCGGTTTTTCCTTGAAAGGCAGTTGATCCATTTTCCATTTCAAAGACCACATTCCCCCAACGGTTAAGGATTTGAATGACAAACGGATGGCAATCGGCAAACAATGGGTCCACCGACCACTCATCGTTAATGCCATCTCCATTGGGGGTAATCACATTAGGTAGTTCGAGTTCATCGAATGACAAGGCTGGAATGGCCACAAAATCGAATGGAAAATCGAAGGTGCAATCGTTCGGGGCATAGACCGTAAACATTCCATTATACGTTCCACCAAGGTTGACGGTTTCCGTAAAACTCATGGCGTTGTTTTGAAAGAGGCCTCCCACATTCCACAAGATAGAATCCGGTTGAGCACCTGAAACAACAACTGCTTCAAAAACGATGTCCCCACATCCGTCATCAATGGAAATCTCTGTAACAGGAACGGAAAGCACTTCCACTGGAACATTTAGAGTATCCGAACACCCATTGCTTCCGTTTGCAATTAATTCGACATTGAAGACCCCGGTAGTAGCATAGAGATGAGAGGCGTCAGGTAACGTTCCATTGGTGCCGTCGCCATAAGTAAGTTGGTAAGAGAGTTGATCTCCTAACTGCGGATTGCCATTCCACGAGGTGGTATTCGTAAAGTCGATTGTTTCCCCGTCGCAAAAATCTTCCCAAGTCAAACCTGCGATAGGGAGAGGATTGAAAGTAACTTCAAAGGTGTCATATCCAACACATCCGGTTTGGGTAAGAACCTCCACATAAAAGCTGTCCGTAACCATTGGGGATGAAGAGGCGTTTACCAGTAAGGGGGCTTGATTGCCAAGCCATGTTCCATCTAAGTTAAACCAATTCAATGTGTCCTGCGGATCCTGTGGGTTGGCTGCCACATTGACCGTAAATTCCACCTCATCGCCACATATTTCCGAAGGTCCTCCATAAGAAACAAGTGGTGGGTCAAAGACTGTTACAGACAATTGAGCTGGGGATGAAATACATTCCCCTAAATTACTTACCAATTCAACGGAATATGTTCCTGAATCCATAGTGGCATAAATCAAGCTATCAGCAAGCACTGTATTGTTGTTGACGTCTGCCCAGGTATATTCCAACAGCGGATTTTCGTTGAACCAAAATAAAAGTGAGTCTCCATAACAAACAGGCCCATTAGTAAGAATTATGGGTTGATCTGGAACATCGATTACCGTGATAACAACGGTGTCGGCTATGAACGGACAAGGACCTGGCACCGTTCCACCAGCAACGTATTCTCCGGATTGCAGTACTTGGATGTTATTGATGAGTGGGTTTTGATTGGTTGATTGAAATCCATTGGGACCCGTCCAAAGGTACGAAGCGTTGTTCACGGTAACCGTCTGAAGTTGAAGGTCCTCTCCGCTACAAAGCAGGGAATCGCTAACAATAATATCATTTGAAAACAATTGCCCAATGCTTGTAGTCAAGGTAGCAGGTGGCGAAAGGCACTCTCCGTTATTGGCAACCAAAGTTACCTCAACGTTTCCGGGTGAAAGGTTGTTAAACACAAGCGTGTCATTGGCAGCAAGTGGCAACCCGTTTTGATCTGTCCAAGTGTAAGTCGTAGGGGCGGGGATGACATTCCAAAACAGGAGAGAGTCCGTTTCACATACCGGTCCATTGGTAAAAATGGACGGAACCGAAGGAACTTGAGTGATGGAGATATCGATTGAATCTGAAATCAAAGAGCATGCGCCAGGTAAGAAACCAGCGATGATATATTGACCCGAATCAAGCAAATCCACGTTGGGAATGCTAACAGAATCGCCCTGTGCGGTGAATCCGTTTGGTCCGGTCCAATTGTAGGTAGCTCCGGGCAAGTTGTTGGTCACCATGGTGAGGGTTTCACCCGTACATAAGTTGGCATCGTTTACATTGATGCTGTAACTCAAAGAGGCAAAATCACTGAAATACCCATACCTGCATCCTGAACTGGCGCCGCCGTGAATGAGTCCCATGTGGAACTTTGTGTTGGCATTTTCAATTCTTCCTGCTTGCCCAGCACCTAACCAAGTCGACGCATTGATTTGGGCATACTTCCAAGAACCGCCCGTTCCCGGAACCACATTAAAGCTCGCACCATTTATAATCCCTGCCGCTCCATTAAACAGAAAACTGTTCTCACCTCCTGTTGGCACCAATAAATTCACTGCAATAAATTCATTGGTGGAGCGAACAAACGCAACCACATTAGATCCAGTACAAACAATGGGAGGTAGGATGGCCTCGGCCACTTCGCAACCAAATCCGGACATATGCAATACATAAACGGGCAATGATGCTTGAAAATACGCCGCAGGGTTGGATAAGGTATGCTCATATGTTTGTCCTGCGTTAATGGTAGTGACGGGAGCGCCATCTACAGAAACCTGGGTCCCGTTGGACACCGCCAGCACGTAAACCTTGTCTGGTCCGTTCAAATATCCTTTTATCGCAATATACTCCTGTCCAATAACGCTGGCTGGAATCAGTTGATCGCCCATCAAATCCGCACAACCTCCATACGGAGCCCCGGATGCCGTATCGTCCGATAAAGTCACTGCCACGGGCTTGTCCGCCAATACCACTGATCCTCCAAGGTGAAGCGCCGATGACGTGCTAACTGCCTCGGCACAATACGTTTGACCTTTGTTGAGGGTGATGGTAAAAGGTACATTGGCAGCATGCCCCACAATGTTCTGAGTGGGAAAAATAGTTACGGTAGTATTGTTTTGCGTAGCAACGATATTAAATGCAGAACGGGCATAACTTGCATTGTTCAAGTAGGTTTGAAAAGGAGTCATGAAAGAGGTGCCGATGGCATTTTTACCTTTTAGAGGAAAAATATCCGGATTACAGTTACAAGAAGGGTTGACCTCGTAATACGCAGTGATTGAAGCCGAAGAATTTATTTTGAAACCATAATTCAATACCGTATTGGCAGGTTTATTTTCTACGATATCTATCCACGGTGTTAAATCAAGGGTTTGCGCCGAATTAGCCGCCAAGTTTATTGTCTGAGTGGGGAAGGCTGGGTTAGCGGGTTGTGTGACAGTTATCACAGCCGGATTATTCAAGGAAGCAAAACGGAGAACAATAGGGCGATCGCCGTGCTGTTGCGTAACCTCAGGCGCCACAAACCAAAACGCAGTGTCGAGTTGTGCAAAACTTGATGAACAGACAACAAGGAACACCAAAACAAAAAAGAACCGCTTGAGCACAAGAAAATGCATAAATCTATTTCGAAAAACGCTCGAAAAATAAAACAAAATCAACGTTTTAACAAATCATTGGTGTTATCTAATCAATAAGTAGGTATTTATTGAAGGGATGGCTTCAACCACTGAAAAACATTGAGAAAAGAAAACGAGGGGTGTATTCTTGTAAAAAAGCAAACAAACATGGCTTTGAAAGAGCAGGTGAAAACAAATAAGGTGACGTTGAATGTGCTAGACACTTTCAAGGAAACCAAACGACGCCCTTCAACTCATTTGGAAACGAATATAGTTCAGGAAAAAAACGTGTCGAATGGCATCTTTCCACTGAGCGATTCGAGGGGAAGAACCTTATCTGAAAAAGAGGTTTTTATCCCCGCACCAGAGGATTGTTGGATTTGATATTGTTTTCACCCAAAACCGGAACCGCGAGTCGCTGTTCTGTATGGGAATGCTTATTCAAGCCTCGGGTGAGGATTGGTTCTTCGCAGAGCTCCGAACCTCCTCACCCGCAGTCTTAATTCGGGGAAGGGATTTCAAATGACTTCCTTTCCCCGGTTAATGAAGACCTACCATGAATATCAGACAGTATAAAAAATCGTTCTCTGAAAAAGCGAGATTAAACGGCTACACTAAGCATCAAACGGATAAATGCCTGACCTATGCAGAAAACCTCTTCCGCCATGGTGTACCAATCATCTACAATGCCGAACACTTGTCCTTATTATGTGGCTACAAGAAAAATTACCTCCTAAAAGCAATCATCCGTTCACCTTTTTATTACCGAACCTTTCAGATAAAGAAGAAAAATGGTGGTTTACGGACCATTAAAGAACCCCTTCCCGGACTCAAGCAAACCCAGCTTTGGATACTAAGAAACATTCTTGAGCCTATCCCGGTAAGCCGCTTCGCAAAGGCATATAAAAAAAATGTTTCACTGAGGGAAAATGCACGTTTTCACCAACATCAACCAATGGTGTTAACCGTTGATCTTGTCGATTTTTTTGGGTCTATTAACACCAAAGCCATCTATAAAATCTTTCGGGGTTTTGGGTACGCACAGCCAATGGCCTCCTTTCTGGCAAAGCTATGCACCCTAAACAATCAATTACCTCAAGGTGCGCCGACCAGTCCTTACCTCTCTAACTTGGTCTTTCGGGAGTTGGACGAGGAAATTGGCGCCTACTGCATCAAACAAGGTATCCGATATACTCGCTATGCAGACGACCTAGCCTTTTCCGGTGATTTTAATCCAAAAGACTTGGTGCTTTTTCTATCGTCCGTTTTCAGCAATAAACCGTTCATTATCAATGAAAAAAAAACACGCATCATGCGGCCGCATCAACGGCAAATCGTAACGGGAATTGTTGTTAACAACAAAACGCAAGCTCCTGCGCAATTCCGAAAAAAGGTAAGACAGGAACTCTATTTTATTGAGAAATTTGGGCTTCAGGAACACGCGAGATCGCAAGGTAAATCTCCGTTTTCCTGTTACGAACAACTTAAAGGAAAAATTCAGTTTATACAGCAGGTAAATCCCATGAATAATAAATCGGACAACCAACTTAAAGAATTAACATTAACTGGGCAAGTTACCTTGGCAGCATACGCTGAAGGTTGAACGAAAAAAGCAACTCAGTTTGTTGCGTTAACTAAACTTGAATCGAATCGGACGCTAATTATTCCCTTCATTCGGTTTTCTTTTTTCATTCCTCTTCTGAGTTCGGTAAAATAAGGAATGGCCCAAGAGCTGATTGAAAGCACCTATCCTTAACCGCAAATTAATCCTCTATCTTGTTGTTTTCAAAAAAGAAAATGTAAATTCACCTCAGGTAATGCATTTAATTATTGGTCCCTATGAAAACCATTGTTCTTAGCCTCTTTCTTTTTATATCCATGGGGCTTTTTGCCCAAGGAAATTTGCAATTTAACCAAGTATTAAACGTGGAATATTCCTCCATCGGAACCTCCGTTACTGTTCCGGCGGGGAAAACATGGAAAATCGAAGGATGTATGATAAGTGCCATTAACTCCTACAGTTGCATGACCATCAATGGTGTTACCTATTTCATGCGCCAACACAACACCTCGTCCTCGGCTTGGGACAATTTTCCTTTCTGGCTCACAGAAGGAAAAACGATAAATTTTGGTTCCAACTGCTCGGGTGCTTCCGGCATAGTAAGTATCATCGAATTCAATATCGTACCCTAATAGGATTAATTATGAAAAATAATATTCTTGGTGTGTGGGTATTGTTTGTTTGTCAACTGACATTCGGTCAAGGAAACTTGCAGTTTAGCCAAGTGCTTACCATCTCCAATACCGATCAAACGGTTCCCGCTGGTAAAGTCTGGAAAATAGAATCGTATCAACAACAGCAAATAGGCATAAGCACGAATGGACCTACCCTTGCTTGCACCGATTTATCACGTCCAAGACCCTATTACATCGACGGCGTTTATTTTTACGACTTGAAGGGCACAGGCTGGGGCTCCGCAAATGTATTATACATCGCACAAAATAGTTTCCCGATTTGGCTAAAAGCAGGACAAACATGCCGAACGAACTGCCCGGGAGATTTTCTTAGTGTACTTGAATTCAACATCATACCCTAATGCTCCGTTTCATACTTATACCGATCACGCTGATCGCTTTGAGTTGTCAACTTGATCCAAAACCGGTATTAAAAATTGTTTATGCTGGGTCCTACCTTGTGGTTCCTGAAGGAAAAACTTGGACCGTAGACCGAGCGTTTATTAGTGAGGGTGGAATGTACAGCATCCTCATTCAAAAAAGTACTTTTCCCAACGCTTACAAAGGTGGAGACACCATTCGAATTCCCTATTCCATCGCGGAGATGGAACTACTAAACAACCAATCCATGGTGCAATTCCAACTGCACATCAACGAAGAATAACCATGCAATTATCTCAATTCGAAGCCGTCATTTTTGACATGGATGGAGTACTCATTGACTCTGAGCCGCTATGGAAAATCGCTATGGATGAAGTGTTCAAATCGATTGGTTCCAACCTAACAAAAGAGGATTACCAGAAAACCGTTGGGCTGCGCATTGATGAAGTAATTCGCTATTGGCATGCTTATGAAGGATGGGAGGGAATTTCGACCTCATTTGTAGAAAACTGTATCCTTGATAAAATGAAAACATTGATCATGGAACATCCTTTTCCTTTGGAAGGAGTGCGTGAAACCCTGTCGTTTCTTCAACATCAAGGCATTAAAACCGGTCTTGCAACTTCTTCCTACCAAATGCTGATCGACACAGTATTGGATTCTTTGAACTTAACACCTTATTTCCATCTAACACATTCCGCTGAAAATGAACCCCATGGAAAACCTCATCCTGGAGTGTTTTTAACGGTAGCAGAAGGACTTCAAGTTCCTCCAATTAAATGCCTGGTCATCGAGGATTCTTTAACAGGGGTAATCGCCGCAAAAGCTGCACGCATGCAGGTGGTTTGCATTCCGGAAAAGAGCCACCATCCTGAACCGAAACTCCTTCTTGCCGACTGGCAATATGAAAGCATGAGCAAACTGCTAGAGGTCTGGCAACGAGGATAGTGCTTAAAGAATGTCTTTTTTGATGACCTGATAAACCTCCAACGTTACAGCATCATACACATAAATCAATACGTGCATGTTCTCCGCATTATGAGTGGATGTCATGCCCGAAGGTGCAAGTTGATTCGGTAGGATATAACTGTAATTTAAATAATACTTGCCATTTGTTCCTAAAACAGAAGCGTTGAGTGTTCTTCCCCATACGGTTCCGTCCAGTGTTCCACGCATGATGTCACGATGCACATAGTTCGGCGTAAATACGTTGCTTACGTTTTGAGGTGCAACGAGCGTGTCTTCAATCAGGTAAACCACCATCGCAAGATCGTTCGTTAACCCATTGTCTAATTTCTCTACTTCTGTGTGCAAGAAAAAACCGTGTTTCGGTGTTTCAAAATAATTAACCTTCGCCTTGATTCGAACTTTTAACGAGGTTGCCAATACCTCATTGGTTTTGGAAGCCCAGGAACCACTTGCCGGGAAATACTCTCCCCCAACATTGGTGCGGCTAATCATTCCAGCGGGATTTCCGAAGAAGCCAGAATTAGGCAATGAATTTCCAAAATAAGCACCCAGCTGCGTACCCACACTGTTCCAGAATGGAACCGTATAGCCCTGGCTAGAATTGGTGTCTTGAAATGACGACATCCCGTTGGGTAAGTTAGAAGCATGGATACTTGCCACAAAAACACGCGTAGGATTCGCACTATGCAGGTTATGTGCAATCGTCGCAGCGGCCGGGCAATAACTGCAGTTGTGGCCGGTGAAATCCTCGATGAGTACGTTCCGTTCAGGGTTGTCATCCGGCAATGCGTCAAATTCCGGCCATTCGTTAGCAACATAATCGCTCCAGTTTCCAGGATAAATGGTGGTGTCTAAATCCGTCTGAATCGATGGAGGAAATGGGTTATCCACTTTGTCACAAGAAAAGAAAAATCCTGCGGCAACCAGAAATAAGAAAAACGTATAACTTCTCATTGGTATTTTTTTAAAAACTATGCGTAACGGACAACGTTAAACCATTGGAGGCCGGAACAGGCCTACACACCCCACCAACGCAAAACAAGCCTGCACGTTGACGCCCATAAGATGCCGTGATTCGGGTAGCTTCTTTAATATAGCCAACCGATAAGTAGGGATGATGCGGGCGTTTTTTGGGATCAGGATTGCCAAAATTAAATTGGTCCATGACACTTACAAACCAATGAGAATTAATTGTATATTCAATCAAAAGGGTCGCCCAATCGCCTTGATCAACCGGACGTCCGTCTTTATAATCCATAGTGTTTTCCTTTTGGAAATCAAACCTTCTCAAGTCATTCCCTGCAGTGTCGCGACGGTTCACAAATAACATTTGGTATTCCACCCGAATCGACTGCTTGTTGGCAAATTTATACCCTGCTTCCAGCACAAACACATTGGTTTTAATCAAGCCTTTTTCTTTGGTTACGGTTGCCACATCGTTATTCAATACAATATTGTAATAACTGAATACCATGTTAAAGTTCTTCGTAAACTTTCTGGTAATATTGAAATTAAAATCACGCCAGTAAAGGCTGTCACTCATATCGAACAGTCCACTTCGGTAAGTAATTCCCGTCGAGTCAAGCGGGTTTATTCCCGAAGTGTGCCGCATCGGGCGGTAAGCGGTGGAATAATTCACATTGATGGAGGTGCCGTACTTTCCCCCAAGTTTACTTCCCCTTTTTATGGTGTAATACACATCCGCCTGGTAAGCGATTTCACCCACAGGCTGGGTAGCATAGGGATAAAGCGAAGACACAAGGTTATACGTATGCGTCTTGTTGAGGGAAGGCAAAAAGTTAATCAATACGTTTTGCAATTGTTTAGTTCGGTCGGAGCGGTAACTCATATTATCAACCGATTTTGCCGACAACAAAATTCCGAGTCCTTTTTGAGAATAACCGAGATTAGCAACGGCGGCAAATCCGTTATTGTAAATGTATCCATTGTCCTGAGAGGGATCCTGCCCTTTGAATATGTATTCAGCATCAAAATTAAACCTCCCATAACGCACTTTTGCTCGGCCTCCGTAAGCCCCAACATTTTCCGGTAAAATGAGCGAGGAGTTGTCGTCTTTCTGGTACTTACTCACAAAAGACCCACCAAGAATCACGTCCAATTTGGCCGCGCTTAACCCTTTAAAAGCCTCGTTGAGGTGTACCTCACCATCAAACCCACGGACAATTCCCGGGCTGTGGTCGATGCGCCCTGCAATAAATTGATAGCGTTGGTACCCGTATAATCCTTTAATGACAACTCCTTGTTTAGGCCTTACAATGATACGAGCACCATCCAGTACATTGTCATAACCCAACGCGCGGTCTTCATAGGCACGTAAAGCCAATCCTGACCCGAATTGTTCGTAAAAAGTCCCCAACGTAATGTCTATGAAACCATTGTCATACCCAACGTACCGCATGCCAATACCCGTTCCGTCAAAATTCGCTGGATATCCTTGTATGCGCGGTAAATAGGACTCAAAACGCATTCCTGCCTTGAAATGACCATTTGTGTAAAAGACATTCATATAGGAATTCAGCAAGCCTTTAGAATCTGGTTGAGTGGCTTTAATGACCGAATCCGGATTGAGGTACTGAAAGGTAGATTCCATGTTTCCAGTGAAATTTCCTCCATTTTGTTGTGCAATCAAGGCCGATAAAGGCATCAACGACAACAAGGCAATAAAACAGTTTTTCATTAAGTAGGTACAGTAGTGTTTGTCAATCGTTTACTTTCCGACAAGCTTTTTAATCTCTTCGTAAAGTTTTTCTTCGTCACCTGGTGCGTAATTGTTGTGCGAATAAACGATGTTGCCATCCTTGTCCACCAAAAAGGTGTGAGGCACATTGTTTACACCCATGGCACGCTTAAAGTCTCCATTAGGATCCATCAACACAAGGTATTCCCACGCTTTGCTGTTCACGTATGGCTCTACTTGGTTTTTTGTTTTTTCATCGTCGATGGAAACAGCAACTAAATTAACACCTGTTTCGGCTTGCCAATCGGTGTATAAATCCTGTATGGTATTGAGTTCTCTTTTGCATGGCGAACACCAAGTGGCCCAAAAACTAATTACAACAGGACCTTCAAAGCCCAAAGCACCTGTATTTACAGCGTTACCGTTCATGTCTTTTAACTGAACGGAAGCAAGTTTTTTGGTTAGGGAGCCGTCTTCCTGAGCGATTGAATTAAAAAGTACAGGAACCGAAAATGCGAGTAAAAGGAATAATTTTTTCATATACTAGTGAGTTTAAAACGCCGTGTTTTACCAAAAACCCTGCCGCATATCAAAGATACAAACATTGCTTCAGCTGTACAAATGAGTTTAATGGTTTATTATTGGATTCCTACGAGGCTGTTTAGGGGCAGACACCGATAGGAAATCTACCTATTTGCGCCATTTGACTCAAAATAGCGTACTTTTATACGCCAATATGAATAACCGGAATATCAATGCTGTCGTTTTATTGGGGATTCTTTCTCTTATCACCATTTTGGTTGTACAAATGGTCTGGATTCGAAAAACGGTGGCCATACAAAAAACGAATATTGCCATTCAGGAAAAAGAGGACAGCCTGAGCCTAAAACGTTTCTCTGAACAAACGCATGGAGCCCTAAGAAATGTGCTCCAGAAATTTTACAAACAACCTCGTGATGCTTCCCAACTTTATGGTGCGATACAACAAATAGGCTACAATTATTTCGTAGTGGACATTGACGATGAAATACAGTTATTTTACCTGGAAACGCTACTTAAGAGGGAGTTTTATGTAGAAAACATCCATCAGAACTTTGAATATGGTTCGTATGATTGCTTTTCCGACTCGATCAAATATGGGCTTCCGCTAAAATTTGACCGCCAAAAAGGATTTGTTCCACATTCGGACTCCGTATTAAAAGTAAACACAGCCAAATTGGAATGGAAAACAGACGGGCATTACTTCACCGTGTTTTTTCCCAATGTATATGCCAAAACAATTAGTGAACAAAGCGAATTCATTTCGCCATGGGTGTATGTATCGATCATCATTGTGTTGGTATTGTTGTTTTTTGGCTACACGATAACGGTCATTTTAAGGCAGAAAAGGTTGTCAGAGGTGAAAAACGATTTCATCAATAACATGACGCATGAGTTGAAAACACCGATCTCCACCATTAGCTTGTCCAGCGAAATGATTTTAAAAGGGGATTTCAGTAAAGACGAGGAAAAGTTAAAGCGTTATGCAACCATCATTTACAAGGAAAATAAGCGCCTTGAAAATCAAGTGGAAAGGGTATTGAATGTGGCGAAGCTGGATCAGGAACAACTGGTATTGAAGAAAGAGACGGTGGACCTTCACGAATTGTTGGAAGAAGCCAAAGACAATTTCTTATTCAATCAGTTGGAACAAGGAGGTGAAATTATTTTACAACTTGAGGCTTCTCCCTGTAGCATTTACGCGGACATGGTGCATATTACCAACGTTGTCTACAACCTGCTGGATAATGCCATTAAATATTGTGATAAAATTCCTGCCATCAACGTGCATACCACCACCGAAAAAGAAGGTGTTTCAATCCGTTTTGAAGACAACGGGCTTGGAATAAAACGGGAAGATTTAAAACTGATTTTCGATAAGTTTTACCGTGTACCCACAGGGAATATTCATAACGTAAAGGGGTTTGGGCTGGGTTTATTTTACGTCAAGCTTATCATTGAGGCACACCATGGTAAAATTCAAGTGAAAAGCAAACTGGGTGAAGGAACCACCTTTTTAATTTGGTTGCCTTATCGTTCCATTGATTGATTCCCTTTATTTGTTTAAACCTGGGGCGGAAGAAAACTTACCTTGCATCGAAACCCTGATTTCTTTCATGAAATCAGAGGCATAAACAAAACTTAAAATTTCGGGGTTTTCGGTAGTCAAAATCGTCTTTTTGTCTCCCTGCCACCAGTTTTTACCTTGATGGATGAACATAATATTGTCCCCTATTTCGATGACGGAGTTCATGTCGTGACTGATAACCACAGTCGTAATATCGTATTCAATGGTAATCTCTCGAATCAGTCCATCAATGATGATCGATGTCTTTGGATCTAGGCCTGAGTTTGGCTCATCACAAAATAAATACTTCGGGTTCATCGCAATGGCTCGGGCGATACCTATGCGCTTCTGCATTCCTCCACTGCATTCCGATGGAAATAATTTTGCGGCCTGTGTAAGGTTCACACGGTCTAAACAAAAGGCGGCTCGTTTTTGAATTTCAGGCTTTGTTTTTTTTGTAAACATCATAAGCGGAAACATCACATTTTCCTCTACCGTCATCGAATCAAAAAGTGCCGATCCTTGAAATAGCATGCCTATCTCTTTTCGGATTTCGGTGCGTTCGTAACGGTGCATTGATGTAAATTCACGCCCATCGAACACCACTTGACCACTGTCCACCTCATGCAGGCCCACGATGCATTTTGCCAACACCGATTTTCCATGCCCAGACTGACCAATAATCATGTTGACCTTTCCTTTCTCAAAAGACTCAGAAATATCGAACAATACTTGCTTATCCCCAAAGGATTTATTGACACCAATCACTTGTATCATAGCAACATGATTTGGGTCAAAATGAAATTGGCGATTAGAATCGATACACTGCTGCTCACCACTGCTTGGGTTGATGCTCGTCCAACGTCAAGCGCTCCACCCTTGGCGTAATACCCGTAAAACGAAGCAACGGAAACAATTAAAAAACCGAACACCACCGTTTTCGTTAAGGCATAATACACATTCGAAACCTCAAAAAAGGATCGGATACCCAACACGTAGGTGTCTGTATTGGATAATCCAGTAAGTACTAATGCTGCCCAACCGCCCAACATACTCAGCGCCATTGACATAATGACAAGTACTGGAAAGAAAAAGACCGCAGCCATGATTTTAGGTAGAACGAGGTAACAAAGCGAATTGACACCCATAATATCAAGTGCATCGATTTGCTCTGTGACGCGCATGGTGCCGATTTCGGATGCTACGTTTGACCCCACCTTACCCGCCAATATCAAAGAAATAATGGTGGGGGAAAACTCCAGTATGGTACTGGACTGAGTAATGTACCCAACAGTGTATGCTGGTAGAAAGGGGCTTGACATGTTCGAAGCGGTCTGTAGGGAAATAACCGCGCCTATGAAGGAAGACATCAACGCCACCAAAGGAATCGAATTAATGCCAATCAATTGAATTTCATCGAATAACCTCTTTCGAAATACCCCAAGTTTCTCCGGTCTTGAAAAAACAACCCAGAGCATTTGAACGTATTTACCTATGTTAGCGATTAATTTCATTCATGCTAAATTAAGGGATATTTCTCTTTTGCGTTGCGATACCATGAACTTTGTGTTCAATCGACTTTAAAATCTGCTAAATTTGAAAAGAATGTCGAAGGTAGCTAAACAGCGTCAGGATGTTGAGGAGGGAATGAAAAAATACATACCCGAGGCGTTTGTGCCTTTCGTTGTAGACTTGTTTTTTGAATCCCCCCTTGTTTTTAAAGTCGTTGGTGGCAGGAAAAGCAAACTCGGTGATTTTAAAGCGGGAGTGAATGGCGAACGATACCGCATCACCGTAAATAGCGACCTGAACCCTTGGAGCTTTTTGATTACTACCTTGCATGAATTCGCGCATTTGCACACCTATGAACGGCATGGCAGATCGGTTCAACCGCATGGGATAGAATGGCAAAACGCCTTTCGAAAACTCGTGTTGCCCATCGTAAACAGCGGTCATTTGCCCAAAGATATTGAAAACGCGTTGCTCAACGCCATGATTCGGGTGAAAGCCTCCTCCTGTTCCGACCATGAACTTTACCGTGTGTTAAAAAAGTACGACCAGCGCGATACGGGAAAAGTGTTACTTGAACAACTGCCCCTGCAGTCTCATTTCGTTTTAGAGGGTAAGTCCTTTCAGAAAGGAAATCTGAGACGAAAACGTTATGTTTGCGAAGAATTGAATACCCGAAGGCAATACCTAGTGCATGCCTTGGCGGAAGTTACTCCTTTAAAATAACTGTTACATGAATAAAAACAATTATTCGATCATCATGGCCGGCGGCGTTGGAAGCCGGTTCTGGCCTATGTCAACACCGCAAAAACCAAAGCAATTTCTCGATGTGCTCGGAACTGGAAAATCCCTTATCCAAATGACGTATGAACGGTTGCTGAACCTTTCTCCTAAAGAAAATATTTACGTGCTTACCAATGCCAGTTATGCAGAAATTGTAAAAGAACAATTGCCTGACTTGAACATGGGGCAAATATTGACTGAGCCCAAACGGAAAAATACCGCTCCGTGCATTGCGTACGCTGCGGCTAAAATACAAGCCATCAATCCGGAAGCGACCATGATTATCTCTCCATCGGATCACTTGATTGTAAGGGAAAAGCGCTTTGTTGAAATCGTTGAAACGGCCATTGCTCGCGCCAATGAGGAAGAACGCTTGGTTACCTTGGGCATCCAGCCTTCACGACCAGATACAGGTTATGGATACATTGAGTTTGATAGCGATTCAGGTAATGAAGCAGGTTCGGTAATGCCCGTGAAACAGTTTCGCGAAAAACCGGACTTGGCAACAGCTAAAACGTTCGTCGACTCGGGTAATTTTTACTGGAATTCAGGTATTTTTATCTGGCGTTCCTCGAGCATTCTTTCTTCTCTTCAAGCGTTTCAACCGGAACTTCATCGGGTGTTTACTGAAAACCTGCATGCATACAATACGCCGGAAGAGCAACAGATGGTAGACCATTGTTTCGAAACATGTGCGAGTATTTCCATCGATTTTGCGGTCATGGAGCATGCTAAAAATGTCGATGTGGTACTTTCTGATTTCGACTGGAGCGACCTAGGTACCTGGGGTTCGTTGAATACACACTTGAAAAAAGACGACCAAAACAACGCGGTGATTGGCTCAAATGCTTACTTGTTCAATTCCAGTAATTGCATGGTCAATGTGCCAAGCAATAAACTCGTTTTGCTAGATGGATTAACAGACTACATTGTGGTGGAATCCGACCAAATGCTGATGGTTTTAAAGGCAGAAAATGAGCAAGAACTTAAAAACTACTTGCAAGAAGTGGAATCTGGAAGTCCCGAGTTTTTTGACTGATACATGGCGTTGCATCGGTTCGTTATTGGTTCCATATTGGTTTGTATTTCGATCACTGCATGCTGTCAAGCCAGCGACACGGTTTTTGAATTTCATCGCTTCACCAACGGCCGGATTTCAACAAAAAAAACAGTTTTATCAGATGAGCTCAACTGGGGCTACGCCCGGGCATATAACCTAGCGGGTCAAGTCATTTACCACTGGGAAATCCGAAATATCGCCGGCTTTTATCAGGTGGAGTTCAGCTATTTTCCATCAGGGGCTGTACAAACCGCCCATTATTCGGGTCATCCGGATGGGGGAATACAGTGGTCGGATATGACACATTATTTCGATGAATTCGGAAAAATCATACGGCTGGAAGACCTTTCCTCCGATCATATGGGCCATCCAAAAATCACCATTAAACCTGAGCAACAGGAGAAGTCACCTGAGACAGCCCAATGCGCCGAAATTGTGGAAACCCGGGTTTATATTGTGAACCTGACTTCGTTGCGCAAAAAGGTGGTTTTGCTTCCGCGAAGGCCATACAGCGAATTTACAGCAAATGAGGTTTATCCACGTAAAAACGATACCCTATTTATTGGGTCTTATATTGACGCACAAGTGTTTTCGCCTGTAAACCAAACGATTGATTTCATATTCCCTGAAAACCCCAAAAGGAAGCCCATGAAAACGATTTGGATGAATCCGGTTGAATACGCACATGGAAGACGGAACGCTCTCATTTGTTTGGTGAAGGATAAAAAGGGGAAAGGTCCACGGTTTCTTTGATAAACGGCAAACATAGCGATCTGCTATTGTTTAATGGTATTCCCTTTCCAAATTGGGGTAAACGAACACTGCATTCGACCCTCACGAAGGATACATTGACCTTTCTAATCGCAATACAAACAATACTTGCTGTCCGTATTGTGCACAAAAGACGTGTCGATGTCGTATAATTCTGTCAGTATTTCTCCAATGAATTGTTTGAACAGCACCAATACCTCCTCCATCGGGGCATCCGGTTGCAGCGCTTGAACGCCTTCTGTTACGTTAATCAAGGAATAGATTCCAGAAGAATGCGGCAATTCACCATATTTTTCATGATACAAATAAGTGTACAGCACCAACTGTACTGCGTGTTTAACACTGCCAAAGTAGTTTCTCAAATCGCTGCGTTTTTTAGCGGAAAGTTTTAACTGCAAGGCATCTGCTTTTCCACTTTTGTAATCAATGATGCGTATTTTTCCCCCAATGGAATCGATGCGGTCAATAAACCCTTTGAATTTTAAGGTCCGAGTGCCTTCACCGAACGGAACGTCCATTTGACCTTCCAGTAGCACCTCCAAATGTTCAATAAAAAGGGGTTCTGAAAGGCCTGACAAGAAGGCTCGCTCCTGCTTCAGGAGTCGTTTGGTCAAGTCCAACGCCATTTCATAACTCAAAAGGTTTTTTCCGGAAGCAAAGGCAGATGCATCCTCACCAAAATGTTTCATAAAGGCTTTTGTCATTAGCCCTTCACACTCCTCCAGCATGTGGTCGATATCCGGCACCGTAAGGTTTTTTGGTGCAGGAACGACCAATTCTCCCTTTTTGTGCCGTGCAAAAGGCGTATAGAGCGTTTCCATTACGTCGTGAATGAAGGTGCCGAAACGCGCGCTTTCAATTTCCTCTTCGATGGCGTCGTCTTCTCCAAATTCAAACAAATAGCGGTAACAAAAGTCGAGCGGACAAGATAAAAACTTGTTGATGGCTGATGCCGAGAGGGAACGGGTAAAGAATTCATCCAACCTTGAAAGGAGCTCGGGGGATTTGGCAATGACTTGTCCTGCACTCGTTTCTGACTCGTCAAAGGGAATGGTGTACATTTCACGCTTCATGGTGAACTGGGGGTTCAACCTTGACAATTCCAATTCCAGTTGCAAGAGGTAACGGCTTTCCTCATTACTTCCAAGGTTTTCGCTCGAACTAGAGTATGTGACTACCATTTCCTCACATTGATGCAACATCCTGTAAAAATGATGAGCAAAAAGTCCTTGTTTTTCGCGCGGCGTTGGAAGTCCTGAATACCTCCTGAGATCCATTGGAATCAACGACTGAATCGGGTTGGTGGGTGGCATAACCCCTTCGTTTAACCCAAGCACAATAATGCGTTTGAAATCCAACAGGCGTGTCTCTAGCAGCCCCATTATTTGAAGTCCTTTTAACGGATTTCCATGGTATGCCATGTGTTGCTGATGCCAATGCTGGTTAAACAGCTGCTTGAAGCAAGACAAAGGCATTTGTGGTATTCCCTCGTTCACAAGGTTTTCAAATCCCAACATAGCTTGTTCGAATTGTTCAATGATGGCCTGTTCGAACGCATGGTCTTCACCCAAGGACTTAAATAATAAGGCATTTAGTTTTCTAACTGTTCTCAACGCAGAAGACCAGTCGTTTTCCCAAGGGGTATAGAGTAAGTTAAGTACCTCATTCGATAGGGGTCCAATTTGAATGAAGTTCAACGAAAGAAAAATGGAATTGTATCGGGCCATATGTTGCTCGAGTTTTACCACTGCTTTTTTTTCATCGTTTGAAGCAATCAAACTCATAAAGGGGTGATTCAACCACTTTCGTATGTCTTGATGGTAACAGCCGCGCGTATTGAACCTCGTATAGTTTTCCTGAATAGAGAACAACAGATCCACCCATGTCTTTATGGCGGTGTTTTTCAGAGGCATTCCCAAGGTAATGTTGGCCTTCCCGACATTTTTAGGGATGCTTTTAAGCATTGGCACAACAAGCGATTCATCTGCCAGCATAACCATTGTTTCATTTAATTCTTGTTCGCTGGCTTCACTGAGCAAAGTAGCGGCCACCCTTGTTTGTCCGATGTGTTGGGCGCATTCCACCACACGGACATGTTTAGGTTCGTTTAATAAGCGGTTTCCAACAAAAAATGGCTCTTTAATGTGAAGGTCCTGAATGAGTTTACGTTGGAAGGCTCCCGCCTCGTGTTGAGGTGCATCGAGGTAAAACACATCTGCGTCAATAAGTACTTCTGCCCTTCCCGCGACTTTCAGTTTACGCATGATGCATAATTCCGCCTCCGACAGCGCATTGAATCCGGCAAAAATATACTGTGAAGATGCCTGTTCTGGAATGAGCGACAATATGTTATCGGCCACATACCGGTAGGCTTGTCCCATGTAATATACCTGCTCCGTTGTAAGTTTTTCCTTTAAAGCAGCGTAATAACCTGGCAAGCGGTCCCAAAATTCCATGAATTGCCTTTGTCCTTCGGTAAGTTCCTCTGAATTGAAGCTCCATTGCTCAATTTCACGTATGTCAGCAAGGTTTCGAAACAAATGACGGGCGTCAAGCATGTATCGGTCCAATTCGTCATAATCGGAAAGTAAGATGGTTCCCCACGACATGAATTCTGAAAAGGACAAGTTTTCCTTTCCTTCATTTGACGATGCATACACTTCATATAAGCGAATCAGGGTGCGGGTTTTGTCAATTACCGGTCGATCGGAAAGTTTGCGAACCCACTGATCAATGGTGTGCATTTTTGGCGCCAGAATAGGTCGTCCGTAGGCCTTGAACAAAGAGGCAGAAAGGTATTTTTTCGCCCGCTCCGAAGGGAGAATAAGGGTCAGATTTTGTAGGTCATAGTCTTTTTCTTTGATGAAAAAGGCGAGTTGATCCGTGAAAGTCATAGGTTATTTTTTGGTGAGAAAACTCCAATAGGTTCCGTGGTTTACTACATGTTTGGCAGATGCAGGATAATAAGATAAAAACAACGGGGAAAACTTCACTTTTCGTTTTTTATCCCATGCCATTTTATAGGCAGACACCTCATCTCCAAAAACCTCCATGTAGTCGATGGTTTGTCGTGTGTGAGACCTCCAGAAAAATACCGAAACCTCCTTTTTATTTGCGGCGTTCCACTTCATACGTTCGGCAATGAGCCAATTTTTCCAAAGCAACTCCTGATCGTTTCGAATGTTCATAGGGTTAAAGTTTTGGATGGCACCGTTGCGAATACCATTGTCCCAAAAGTAAAACACGTTGCTCTTTTTTAGTTCGTAACGTTGTCCTGTAAAAAAGGAAGGCAGGCGAATTAGGATTTGTGCTTCAACCAGAAGGTGCACATAGCGTTCAACTGTTTCGTTGTCGAGCTGAATTTGCTGACCGATTTCATGGTAGGAAAGTGGTTCGCCAATATGGAACGCTACCACCCTCAACAATTGTTGCAATTGGTTGGTTTTGTTCACACGGTGGCCACTACCAAAGTATTGTTCAATGAGGTCATCTACTAACTGAACCAAGTACTCTTGAGCCGTTTCGGGGTGTTGAATCACTTGGGGATAATGGCCATAAATGAGTCGTTGTTCACGTTGATTTTCCATTTCACTGATGGAAAAATGGCGTGCCAGTTCATGAAAGGAAGGTGCATAAACACAAACATTTAATCCATTTACTTCGATCACCTCCCGGATGAGTTCATCCATGTTAGGCGTAAAAGCGCTCAATAAAATGAGGTTGCAATCCAATTCCCCATCCAGGGTCCAATCAATTAAACGCTGTAAATCTGACAGCAGTTCAACCCGTTCAATCACAAGGTAGGAAAACGATTGAACCAAGGCTTTTAATTCATCCAGCGAATCGGAATCCAACCGCTTTTTGTCCTTCTTTACGGAGGCATCCAAAAATAGAGAGGGTACATTCAGTGCTCCTAAAATGTTTTTTACGAGTGTACTTTTACCTACGTTTCGAGGACCGGAAATAGAGATCAACCGGTTGGAACGGATAAGTCCAGTGAGGTTTTCGTGTGCCGTGCGTGGAATCATTTTTTAACGCTAAAATACGTAAAAAGTCTCTTTTACCTCTTATTTAACGTGATTTTTGCGAAATCACTCAAACCATACTTTACTAAAAAACTGATTTGGGCGGTTGGAATGCATGAATTTGTTTCCTCCGAATGCCCGCATGACTACAAGGTGTTTATCGTTCTTCATCAATCGCACCCATTGGATGCCGTCGGGATAGGTATCGGACAGGCCTTCAAAACACTCTGTGCCATCATCCAGAAAGCGGTGCATGTATGCTGAGCCGTCCGGGCTGGCGATGTAAATCTGCGCTTGTTCCTCGAAACTCGATTCGGCGTCCATTTCAACGATTTCAATGGAATACGTATTTCCCTGCCCCATTTCTCGATAAAGCAGGTAGGGATGGTTGTCCCAAATTTTCAATTCCATGGGTTTTCCAGGAAAAACGGCGACGATGCCAAGGGAATCGTTTTGGTAGGTATAACTTTTTTTCGAACGAACGGCTTGTTTTTCGGCGGTGGCAGGATCGGAGTACGATGATGTAACTTTTCGAACGCGGTAGCCTTTTTTTCGAAGCAAGCTGATTAGGCCTTGTTCACCTCCCAAATGACCTGCACCAACTGCGCAGAACATACTGCCTTGTTTTACCAATGAATCCAAGCCGTTCAACATGATTTCATTGCGGTTGGTAATCATTTCCTCGTACATGCCTTCATAGAGATTCATGCTGGTGCGCATGAGGCGCTCTAAACCTTGAATATCGCCAGAAAGGTAAACCTCCATGAGCCGTTCCTGTGTCAATTCATAGGCCATTCCGACGACGTTATTTAGGTCAGGTTTTACCCAATCAGCGGCAATTTTCAATTGGTCTTCGACTTTTTCAAGAGGGTAAAATTTCTTTCCTGCATTGTAGCAGTATTCCATGAGGTAGGCGTCCAAAAATTGGGGCATTCCATCCTCATTTCCATACAATGTTTTAGATGCTTTATTTGAGCCGGTGTATGGCATACCCTGGCTATCATAAAACATCCGAAGCTCCTCTTTTCGGGTGTCCCATTTTTCAAACAGGGAGAACACATCGGTCTCAAGTACAATCGCATCGCATTGATTAAGCGCCCAATAGACAGAGTCTGAAAAGCGGAACAAGCGTTTGTCATTGAGGTGTAAGCTCCCATACAAGTAACTTTTCTTGGGTAGGTCACGACCAGATACCTCCCATAGCAATTGGTTTTTTGAATCGATGGTTTGAGACCATGATGTAAAAGCACAGATAAGGAAAAGAAACCGCGTCAACATGCACACTTGATTGGTTTCAAAGGTACGTCTTTTTTTGCCACGGCTCAGAAGATGATGCGTTGTATGTGGTTTTCACCGAAGGCATAGGGAATGTAAGCCAATGAAGGGATTGGTTTGGTGACAATCAAGGGTGTTTTTGCGCCTTTTGAAATTTTCCCATGTATGCCTGCAAGCCCCATAGCATAGGCTGCGTTTACGGTTAACGCGTTCAATGCTTCTTCGGGAGTTAGCTTCATCTTCACACATGCCAGTGACCAAATTTGCATCAAATTCCCACTTGGGCTGGATCCAGGATTGTAGTCGCTAGCCAGTGCTACAGCCAATCCAGCGTCTATCAAGCGGCGTGCTTGTCCGAAAGGAATGCCTAAAAAGTGCGAACAACCGGGAAGCAATGTGGGCATACACGAACTGCCGAGCAAGGCATTGATGTCGGCATCGCTTAATTCTTCGAGGTGATCAACAGAGAGGGCGTTTAATTCAACTGCTTTCTCCACTGCTCCCATGACAGAAAATTGATTGACATGCACCTTTGGCCTAAGCCCGTAACGCTCACCGGCCTTTAAAATCCGTTCCATTTCCTGTACGGAGAAATAATTGCGTTCACAAAATACATCAATGTAATCGGCAAGTTGCTCTGAGGCAATCTGAGGCAACATTTCTTCTAAAAGGAGGGTGATGTAGCCCTCACGGTTTTCTTTGAATTCAGCGGGGATCGCATGCGCGCCAAGAAAGGTGGCTTTCACGGAGATTGGGAGAGACTCTTTTAGACGCTTAATAACACGAAGCATTTTCAATTCCCCATCTACGCTCAGTCCGTAACCCGATTTGATTTCAATTGCACCGGTTCCGAGCTGAATAAGCCCATTGATGCGTTCCTTGGCTTCCTCATAAAGGGCGTCTTCTGATTTTTCCTGCAATCTTCGGGCGGAATTCAAAATTCCACCGCCCTTCAGCGCAATTTCTTCGTAAGTCAACCCATTTATCCGGTCGATGAATTCTTCTTCTCTTGAGCGCGCAAACACAGCATGTGTATGAGCGTCACAAAAGGATGGAAGAACAAAACACCCTGTTACATCCAGCACCTCACAATCGGATAAGTCGATTTGCTCAGGGAAGTTGGACATCTCGCCATAGTCTTTAATCTCACCCTCTTCCAGTAGGATAAATGCATTGTTCAAGATTGGCACCTGTTTCATTTCCGAACCTGAAATCCTATCGGGAATGGATTCCCCCACTTGAAAGATGGTATGAATGTTCCGAAGAAGCGTTTTTTTCATTGTTAACGGTATTATACCCATGTAAAGGTAACAAAAATAGGCCCTGAGGAGTGAGCAGGATTTCCCATTTGAAAAGCGTCACTCCATTCAAGAATGAGTGGCATTGAATGGTTGTGAACATTGAAGTCGCTGAATGTCTTTTCGCTTTCCAGCAACTGCCTTTAGTTTGGCAGAATAAAACCTGATTATCATGAAACCGCTTTATTTATTTGTCGCAGGGTTTTTCTGTTTTCAAGCGGCCGCATTTGGTCAAACCTATTACACCTTAACTTCGGGAAATTGGAACAATACTACCAATGTTTGGTCCTTGAATGGCACAACTCCTTGCGGCTGTTTTCCAGGAAATACCTTGGTAAGCGACACCTTATTTGTGTCACATCCCGTAAACCTCACGGCTCATATCAACGCATCGGCTACCTCAAAAATTCAGGTTGGTGGTTCTGGTTCTATCTCCAACGCTTTGTTCGATGTGACCATTTCCAATTCCATTGTACTGGCTGAAGGGAATTTAAACATTAAAAAATTAACCATCAATTCCGGTGGCGTTTTTCAATTGAAAAATAGCATTCTAATGATTAATGCCAGTTCTGATATTTATGGATTGCTACAAGCAGACAATGCAGATATTCAATTTCTCGCGGGAAATATTCAGGTTTTCCCTACGGGCAACATTCAAATGACGAACGGTTCTCATATGCATTTTACAAATGGCGGGTACCGAAACGATGGATTAACCTCTCTTTGTGCTTCATGTTGCATATCGTCCGACAAGGGAAGTCTGCAAAACGTAGCCGGAGCAACGTTTACTGGCTCAGGAGCTGTTTTAATCAATAGTGGAACCTTAAAGAATTTTGGGTCTTGGCCTAGCAGTATTACCTGGTGTGCCTCCGGGGCCGATGTGGGAATGACCTCTGCGGAAAATTGTTCGTTGAGCGGTCAAATTTGCACCTTTGGGCCATTGGCATCGGACTTACTCACTTTTGAGGGCACCTTTACTGAATCATGCATTGAGCTATTTTGGGTCACGGCAAATTACTTAATGCCATTGAATTTTCTGGTGGAACATCTTCAACCTTCGTCAGCATGGAAAAAACTGGAAGGAGCGTTCACCGTTGAAGAACTGGAATCGGTCATACGTTACCGCATGTTGACCGACTGCACCCTGCAATCGGGAAGTGTGTTTCGTTTGACCGCTTTTGACAATGACGGACAGCGGGTCTTTGTTGCTCATACGTCCGTCGAGGCAGAGGCCTCTCCCGGTGCCCGACTGTATCCTAATCCATCTGAGGAATATGTCACAATTGATTGGAACCCCGATTTGCACATAGAACGTATTGAGGTAGAGGATTACCTAGGGAGAAAAATCGCGGATATAGATGTTAAAGGCATACATTCCACCTCCTTTCCTTCTCCAGATTTACCCGGAATTTACCGTGTAACGCTGGTCGGTGGTCATCCAAAAGAACTAAAGTGGGTGGTATTGTAAAAATTCAATTCTTAAAACCAAACCGTTAAATTCGACGTTAAAATCGTTGAATTTTTAGTTGGATTACCATCCCTGCCTATAAAAGCGTCCTCACCCGTTGCCATCAGTTGTTTTGCTTCAAAACGCAAGAAGGCATTGTTCAATACAGGAATGGTCAAACACAAGGCGCTTCCTACGCATTGAAATCCAGCGTTTCCAGTAATGTTTGAAAGTTGAATGTTATTTGGGTCGTTGAAATACTCCACCCTTCCCGACACGGACATTCGGTTTTTCAAGGTGTAACGCGCCGTCATGTTGGCTTGCCACCATGGTTTGTTTGAAAGGGAATCATTCAAGGGGTTTTTCATTTGTTGAATGCCATAATATAGGTTGGTAGCAAAGGAAAAACGTCCGTTGGGGTTGTGCACCCAATAAAAATCAGTGAAATACCTCATGCGCGCAAATGGATTTCCTACCGAACGTTCGTCACCCGTATAAAGGTTCCAGTTCAATAGGTTTTTGTCGTTGGGCTTAAATTCAACTTGTGTTCCGAGGGATTTTTGTTCGTTTTTATCTTTGATTTGCTGCCATCCATTCAAAAGCATCAGCACTGTTTTCCACTTATCATTGATTTGATAAGCCAATCGCGCTCCGGCAAGGTAATAGGGTACATATTCAGAGGCAAATGGCCTGGTGTACACCCACTGGTCTTTGCTAAACGCACTTTCGCTCGAATAAGGGGAGCTCAACACACCAGTCTCTAACCAAAGTTGTTTTTTCTTCAATAATTTAATGCTTACACTGGCTTCTACAGGAATTTTCATTAGTCCGATTTCATCTGCATAATTGGCGTTCATGTAAGTTCCCAAACCCGGAGCAAAGCGCGCTTTGATGCGTTCTGAAGCATAATTGAAGTCCAAGTATGCCATGTTGATATTGAATTCGTTGTGACGGCTACTGGAAACATAATAGGGAATGTCGTCACCGGGTTGATTCAAATTGTAAGCGTAGTAAGCATCCACGCACCCTCCAAGGGACAACGTTCCGGTGGTGAGTCCTTCCGCATTTTTGGTTTCGAATTGAATGGACTGGGAAAAAGCAAACGGGAGGCTAAAACCCAAAAAAATCAAAAATAAAGTTGCCGTTTTCATAGTAGATTATTTCTACAAAGGTAGTTTTTTTATGTTGAGTTGAAAGAATGAAAGCCAAACCGAGTCTAACGGCTCTGTAACTGAAAAACCTGATACAAGGAGGTAAACGTGACAATTCCTATCAAATAAACCACATCTGGTAAAATGGCCCAATAGGAAATCCCCAACACAAAGGCTACAGTTCCAATCGCAATTAAAAATCCTTTTTGATGCAATTTCCATAACGCTAGGTGGGTGGTGTTTCGGTACTTCCCAAGCATCACAAATTCCATTTTAAATTGTTGGAAACCCATCATTGCAAGCAAGGGAATGATAATGTAACCCTGAGGAATGCCCATATCGGCATACGCCATGAAGTCAGACCATTCTTTAAAAAAGCGTATTTCCGGGTGAATGACCAATAGGGCACAATGAATCAATGTTACCGTGGATACCATAAGTACAGCACTCCATATACCTTGCTTCAGCCAAGCACCGGCATTGGGATTTTCTTGCACTATTTTCCGGCTTTTCAAATGGGTGACAAGCTCTTTCACCACGAGGTCGAGCAAGTAATAAATAACTATAAAATAAAGGTTCCAGTGCAACCAGAAGAAACCAATGAGGGGCAATGCGGCATCGCCAATTACCTGAATGTACTTTGCCCTAGCGTTCATACTTCAACACATCTGCGCGTTGCCTGGATAGCGCAAAGTTTGGGTTGTACTTTAATGCCTTCGCATACGACTGCATGGCACGGGTAAGGTCTTTTTTCTCCTCGTAACACATGCCCAGGTTATGCCACGCCTCAACGAAATCTTCTTTGGTCTTGATCGCCGATTCGTAATAATAAATGGCAGAATCCAACTGCTTGTAATTGTACTGCTTGATGACGCCCATTTGGTTCAGTGCCTGGTAATAACCGGTATCTAACTTTATCATTCGGCGGTATAACGAAATAGCACGTCCGGGTTGTTCAAATACCTGATACGCATACGCCAAAGAGAACATGACCTCCGGTTTTGGTTTTAGCTGAACCGCTGTGCGGTAATACTCAATAGCGATGGGGTTGTTTTCGGCCTCGTACAGCGCACCCAACATCAAATACCCTTCATAAAAGGTAGGGTCTTGTTGCACAGCTGTCTCGTAGGAAGATTTGGCCAATTCCGGTTTGCCCATGAACCGGTAAATGGAGCCTTTCATCACGTAGGCATCGCGGAATTTTGGATCGATACGCAGGGCTTGATTCAAGTATTGAAAAGCTTGTTCGAAGTTCATTTGCTGTGCGAAGGTGGAGGCCATTCCAACCAAAGCCTTGGTGCTTTTCGGTTTCTTTTTAATCAACCATTTGTAATGGCGCTGTGCAGCGGCAATGTCTTCAAAACTTCGGGAAGGCCTGTTATTCAATACATCCGCATAAAACAAACGGGCCTCGAATGAATTACTGTCTAGCTTAAAGGCATCAGCACCCCTTCGAAAGGCATTCGTGAAATCTCCTGCATTCTTCAAACTATCGCCGTACGAAACAAGTGCATCAATGTAGCCTTTTTTAAGGTCCTGATTGCCTTTATCAGCAATGTATTCGGCTTTCGCAAGTTGCAGTTTTTCCTTTAAACTCATTGATTTTTTAGTTCCTGATGGGGATTGACACCCAAAAACAACGAGTAAGCAAAGGAGGAAAAGGTATTTCATAGAAAGAATGTTCTTAAACAAAGGTAGTTGAAAATGTGGTTCATGCGTGAGCGAATGCGTTCATAAATCGGCTTGTTTAAGCTACTCACATCCCGCTTTTTTCTCCAGCATTTCCGGACCCTTCATTTTTTGATACGGTTCACATACGCTGGCTTTTTTTCGCATTAATTGCTGCAATTTGGCATCTTGTTCTTTTGTCACTTTACCTGTCATCATCTTGGAGGAAAAGGCATTCAACTCCTCTCCTGCTTTCAGGCAATCGCAAAAACGCTGGTCTTTTTCCTGGCAGGAGAATGAAACAGCCAGTGCAAGAACCACAACGAAATAGGTACTTTTTTTCATGTGTTTAAAAATTGAGTGATGATCTCTTTCGCCTCTATTATGGCTTTCTCAAGGTCGCTGTTGACCAACACCACGTCAAAATCTTCTGCAAAGCCAAGCTCGTTTCTGGCCTTGGCCATTCGTTGACGGATTTTGTCTTCCGTTTCCGTGCTTCGGTGGCGCAACCGGCGTTCGAGCTCGTCGTAGCTGGGCGGTTGCACAAAAATGGCTAGTGCCTGATGACCAAAAAATCGCTTCAAATTCAATCCGCCCACCACATCGACATCAAAAATGACCGTGTGACCTTTTTCCCATATACGTTCGATTTCACTGCGCAGGGTGCCATAAAAGTTGTGCGTGTATACCTCTTCCCATTCGATAAAGGCCTCTTCCTGAATTTTTTGTTGAAAGCCCTCAACACCCAAAAAAAAGTAATCTTTTCCATCTTTTTCGTTCGGACGAGGATCTCGGCTGCAGGCAGAAACTGAAAATTCCAAGTTCGGAAAAGCACTCAACAAGGCATGCACAATGGTGGTTTTACCCGCTCCGGAAGGAGCAGAAAAAATGATGCATTTACCTTGCTGCATGAAACAGATTTACGTTTTTCAATGGTACGCGTTGATTCTACATCACAATATTCACAATTTTTCCCGGAACCACAATCACTTTCTTCGGGCTTTTACCCTCCAACCACTTCGCTGCCTCCTCGCTCTGTAGTACCGTTGCCTCGACTTCCGCAGGCGATAATTGCATGGAAAGTTCCATCTTAAAACGCATTTTTCCATTGAAGGAAACGGGATACGCGTATGAATCTTCCACCAAATAATCGGGGTTGAACGTTGGGAATATTGCCTTTGAAACGGTACCCGATTCATGACCTAGCAGCTCCCATAATTCTTCTGAAATGTGGGGTGCGTAAGGCGACAACAATACTACTAATTCACTCAATATGTGTCGGTTGTGACACCCTTGCTCGGTAAGCTCATTTACGCAAATCATAAAATTGGACACACCTGTATTGAACGAAAAACGCTCTAAATCGTCACTGACCTTTTTAATGGTTTTGTGCAAAGTCTTGAGCGATGCCTGAACGGGCTGATCGTCTGTGAGCAACAGATTGTCCTCATTGTCAAAAAACAACCGCCAGAGTTTTCTCAAGAAATTATGTACGCCATTGATTCCTTTTGTGTCCCATGGCTTGCTTTGCTCGAGCGGACCCAAGAACATCTCATACATGCGAAGCGTGTCGGCACCAAATTTTTCTACCAGCTCATCCGGTGTTTGGACGTTGTGTTTGGACTTCGACATTTTCTCCACTTCGTGTCCACACAAGTAAGTGCCGTCCTCCTCGAGTATAAACGCTGCGTTGGTAAATTCTGGTCGCCACTGACGAAAGCCCTCCACATTCAACCGGTCATTATCCACCAGCGCGATGTCCACGTGTATCGGTACCACTTCCTGATCATTAATGCGCGTTTTGGTGACAAAGGTATTGCTGTCTTTCAAACGGTACACAAAACTGCTACGACCGAGGATCATGCCTTGGTTGATCATTTTCTTGAACGGTTCATCAAAACCGATATGCCCCAGGTCAAAAAGCACTTTGGTCCAGAAGCGGGAATATAGCAAATGACCCGTAGCATGTTCCGAACCACCGATGTATAAGTCGACTTGCCCCCAATAATCGGTTTTCGTGCGGTCGGCGAACGCATCCTTATTGTTGGGGTCCATGTAACGCAAAAAATACCAAGAACTACCTGCCCAGCCAGGCATGGTATTGTGTTCCATCCGATCGCCTCGAAAAACCTTCCAATCGCTCTGTTGAGCTCGAGCCAAAGGTGGTTCACCGTCTTCGGTGGGCAAATATTTATCTACCTTAGGAAGCACTACCGGAAGCTCTTCATCATCCAAAAGGCAAGGAATACCATCCTTGTAAAATACCGGAAAAGGTTCACCCCAATAACGCTGGCGGGAAAAAACAGCATCACGCAAACGGTAATTTATCCTCCCTTTCCCGATTCCTTTGGACTCAATGTGTTGAATCGCTACGCTTATTGCCTCCTTGCAAGAAAGACCATCCAAAAAGTCAGAATGGGCAATGGTCCCTTCTTTTTCTGTGTAGGCTTCTTCGGTGACATCCACCTCCTTGAAGATATTTACGATGGGAAGCTTAAAATGGGCAGCAAAATCGTGGTCGCGCTGATCTCCGCAAGGAACGGCCATCACGGCTCCTGTTCCATAGCCTGCGAGCACATAATCACCAATCCAAACAGGAATTTTATCCCCAGTAAACGGGTGAAGCGCAAAGGCTCCGGTAAATTGCCCGCTGATGTCTTTCACATTTGCCTGGCGGTCGCGCTCTGTTTTAGCGGCCGCACGTTTTTGATAGGCGTGAACGTTTTCCCTGTATGCATCTGTGGTAATTTCCTCCACCAAAGGGTTTTCAGGGGCCAGTACCATAAAACTCACACCGAAAATGGTATCGGGACGTGTGGTAAACACTTCAATCGTTTCATCGGATCCTTCCAACTTGAAATGCACCGACGCTCCGGCGCTTTTTCCAATCCAATTCCGCTGTTGTTCTTTGATTGAGTCCGTCCAGTCTACTGTGTCGAGCCCTTGTATTAAGCGTTCGGCATACGCCTTAATCCGCATGGACCATTGGCGCATTTTCTTTTGTTCGACGGGGTGTCCTCCCCGCTCGGAAACGCCGTTCACCACCTCGTCGTTGGCCAAAACGGTTCCCAAGGCAGGACACCAATTCACCCAGCTATCGGCAAGGTACGCGAGGCGGTACTCTTGCAACACTTCTTCCTTCTCTGCTGCTGATTTCGCTTGCCAATCGTTTGCACTGAACTCGAGTGCGTATTCTGTCGCGGCATGGACACCATGGTTACCATGCTGTTCAAAATGCGCCACTAAATCCGCTACAGGTCTCGCTTTATCTGCTTGTTGGTCGTAATACGCATTAAACAATTGCTTGAAAATCCATTGCGTCCATTTGTAGTACTCAGGCGAAGAAGTGCGCACCTCACGGTTCCAATCGTAGCAAAAGCCCATTTTATCGAGCTGATCCCGGTAGCGGTTGATGTTTTGTTCCGTAGTAATGGCGGGATGCTGACCTGTTTGAATAGCGTATTGCTCGGCAGGCAATCCAAAGGAATCATAACCCATTGGGTGAAGGACATTGTAGCCTTTGAGTCTTTTATACCTGGCAAAAATATCGGAGGCGATGTACCCTAGCGGGTGACCGACATGTAGCCCTGCACCGGAGGGATAGGGAAACATATCAAGTACATAATACTTCGGTCGGTCATGTACCTCCTGAACGGCATAGGTTTGGTGTTCAGCCCAGAAGGCACGCCATTTTTGTTCGATCTCGTTGAATTGATAAGTCATATCCGTACTGCTGAATTTGGTGGGCTAAAGATACAGAATGCCTTGGGATATTTGAATTCTCCCGCTTCAAGATTGCTTGTAAAAGCGTATTTTCGTTGCATGTTCCAACGTATATTGCTTTGAATAAGTATTGGTTTGCTGTTGTTTCCATTTTTCTACATGTCAGCCTTTGGAGTCAAGATGCGGTCGAACGTAAATTGAAGGCATCGGTTCGAACTTCCAGAAATCCTGTGGAGCGGTTTGAACGGCAACTGAAACTTGCGCGGCATTTCCGCTCAAGGCACGTTTCCAAGGCGGATTCAATGCGTCAGGTATTGTTAGCAAGCAAGGGAACGACGCATATACAACAATTAGATGCCCTTTTATTTTCGGCTGAATTCAACTTATTTGAAGGAAGAACCCTCTTTTTCAACCAAGATGCCCAAACATTAGAAAAGGCGATTTCTAAAAAAGACGACCCTGTCCGTTTGGCCCTCGCTTACCGTTACATTGGTTGGAACGCCCATTTAAAAAACGATTTCAAAAAAGCCGGACGCTATTTGCATGCTTCGAAAGCCCTAAGCCTGGAACGACGCAACAACGCCCAAATCTCAGAGAGTAACTTGTTTCTGGCCCGTCACTTTGTGCGAAATGCCTTGGAAGATTCCGCGATGTTTTACGTGAACCAAGCCATGCGCTATGGAAAACGCACCTCGGACCGAACGGTACTCGCCAAGTGTTTTCATATACAAGCAGCCGTGTTGCAGGGCTTCGGTAAAACCCAATTGGCCTTTGCCAAAAACATCCTTGCGTTGGAAGTGTTCAATTCCTTAAATCAATACCAGTTCGCTGCACAGGTGTTGCAAGAATTGGGAGAAGCGCAATTGCACATCTCCAACCCAAAAGATGCAGAACGCTATTTTCGGCGTTCCCTTGAATACGCTTCGCGTTTACACGATTTCCGTCAAGTGGGATTTGCACATAGTGGATTAGCCTCCGCTATGCTCCAACAAAAACGCTTGATGGAAGCGGAGAAAGAAGCTATGCAAGCGATTCGTTGGTTCCAAAAAACCAACAATGCAGAAGCAATTGGGGTTGGGTACCATGTGCTGGGTACGGTATACTCAAAACGCAATTTGGATAAGGAAGCGATTTCAAACTACAATAAGGCGCTCGTGCAATTTGAAAAAGCAGGGGCTCGCACCCATATTTTCGACGTATATGTACAAGTGGGAAATGTCTTTCAAAAACAGAAAAAATTCGAAACTGCACTCACCTATTTCGACCGTGCCCTATCGTTTTACCAGCAAGACCAATCCATGAACGACCGAGTGTTGGTTTACCGTTCCATGGCCACTGTTTATTCCGACTTGGGCAAGCACCAACTTGCCATGAAGTACTTGACCAAGTACTTAAGTTACATGGACAGTAGCGCTGTAAGGGAATCTTCAAATAAGCTAGCAGAACTCAACGAGCAATACGAATCCGATCAAAAGGAAACGGTTATCACTTCCCAAGCCGATTCCATAGCACGGGCAGCACAAGAACGGGCACTGACCGAAGCAAAGCTCGAAAACAGCCAACTGCGTAACAACCTGCAGGTGTACATTATCATTGGTTGCGTGCTGATTATTCTGTTGGGGGTCATGATTGGGTTTTACCGCTGGAATCAGACGCAAATCAAGCAACAACAGAGGGAAGCAGAAATGTCCCAAACCTTGCTTAGGTCGCAAATGAACCCGCATTTCATCTTCAATGCCATGTCGGTCATCCAAAGTTACATTTACGAAAACGACACCGTCAACTCTTCGCGGTTTCTGGTGAATTTTTCACGACTAATGCGCCTTATACTCGAAAATTCTCCTAAGGAATTCATCCCTTTGGAGACGGAGGTTGAAATCCTACAAAAATACCTGGAAACGCAAAAATTACGCTTCGGTGAACGCTTTACTTATTCCATCGAAGTATCCGAAACGATCTTGCCCGAACACACCCTTATTCCCCCCATGATTGCACAACCCTTCATTGAAAACGCCATCGAGCACGGACAATTACACACCATCGATGGGGGGTTCATCAACGTGTACTTCGAAAAAGTCGGGAACTTATTACGCATTGAAATCACCGACAATGGGGTAGGAAGAAAAGCCAGTGAAAAGCGCAAGAAAAGTACCGGGCATAAGAGCATGGCGATGGACATTACCAAAGCCCGCATCGATAACATTAATCAGAAATACCGCACCGATGGGTTCCTCT
>JBILRE010000001.1:0-415896 GCA_044372835.1 Crocinitomicaceae bacterium
GATTACGCAGCCAGCAGCTCCTGTATCGTTAAATGCTGTTCCCACCATGGTTTTATGTAACGGTGCAAGTACCGGTTCGATCAACCTTACCGTAAGTGGAGGAACATCGCCATACACATTTGATTGGAGCAATGACGGGACAGGCGATTTCAATGATACGGAAGACTTGAGTGGTTTACCTGCAGGAACTTATACGGTTGTAGTCAACGATGCGAACGGATCAACCAGTGGTTGTACAGCGACAACTACTGTAACGATTACGCAGCCAGCAGAATTAGTAATACTGAGCGCAATACCAACAATGGTACTTTGTAGTGGTGCAAGTACAGGAGCAATAGATATTCTTGTAACAGGGGGGATTGCTCCATATACCTACGATTGGGATAATGATGGAACTGGAGACTTTGATGATGCGGAAGATCTCACGGCTCTACCCGCAGGAACTTACACGGTTGTTGTCAATGATGCCAGTGGATCTTCAACTAATTGTGTAGCTGTTGAAACGGTTACTATTACGCAACCTGCAGCTCCAGTAACGTTGAATGCTATTCCTACTATGGTTCTTTGCAATGGCGAGAGTACCGGCTCAATCAACCTTACCGTAAGTGGAGGGACATCGCCATATACGTTTGATTGGAGCAATGATGGAACGGGAGATTTTAACGATACAGAAGATTTGAGTGCACTACCAGCTGGCAGTTACACAGTCGTTGTAAACGATACTAATGGTTCAATTGGTAGCTGTAATGCAAGTACAACAATTAATATAACACAACCAGCACTTCCATTGTCAGTAGTTCTCACCAGCCAGACGAACATCTTGTGTAACGGAGGAGCAACCGGAGCGATCAGTGTTACCGCATCTGGTGGAACACCTAACTACACTTATTCATGGACAGGTCCAAACGGCTTTACGTCGAATACCGAGGATCCAACGGGATTAGTAGCAGGTGCTTACACGTTGACTGTAACAGATGCGAATGGTACCACAGGCGGTTGTTTTGCAACGCTACCTGTAACACTAACACAACCAGCACTTCCATTGTCAGTAGTTCTCACCAGCCAGACAAACATCTTGTGTAACGGAGGAGCAACCGGAGCGATCAGTGTTACCGCATCTGGTGGAACACCTAACTACACTTATTCATGGACAGGTCCAAACGGCTTTACGTCGAACACCGAGGATCCAACGGGATTAGTAGCAGGCGCCTACACCTTGACTGTAACTGATGCGAATGGTACCACAGGCGGATGTTTTGCAACGCTACCTGTAACACTAACACAACCAGCACTTCCATTGTCAGTAGTTCTCACCAGCCAAACAAATATCTTATGTAACGGAGGAGCAACAGGAGCGATCAGTGTTACCGCATCTGGTGGAACACCTAACTACACATATTCCTGGACAGGACCGAATGGCTTTACGTCGAACACCGAGGATCCAACGGGATTAGTAGCAGGCGCCTACATCTTGACTGTAACAGATGCGAATGGTACTACGGGCGGTTGTTTGGCAACGCTACCTGTAACACTCATACAACCAGCGCTTCCATTATCTCAAACCAACAATGTGTCGGTTTTTCCTAGTGGATCAAATATTCAATGCTTTGGAGGAAATAATGGTTCCATTACCCTTACCGTTACGGGTGGAACTGCTGGGTACACATACAACTGGACAACCATTAATGGCTCAGGAATTATTCAGGGAAATGCTAACCAATCCTCACTAACGGCAGGGACCTATAATGTTATCATAACAGATGCAAATAATTGTCAAATAAACACAACTTTCACCTTGGTTCAACCAACGGACTTAGTGGTTAATGGAACTCCATTTGCATATCCAAGTGGAAATAATATTAGTTGTTTTGGAGAAGATGATGGATCAATTAATTTAATTCCATCCGGAGGTGCGCCTGGTAATCCACCGAATCTCTACTCATATGCTTGGACAGGACCAGGGGCATTTACATCGTCAAGCGAGGATATTTCAAATCTGATTGCTGGCACATACAATGTGGTTGTCACGGATATTAATAATTGTACAGAATCTATTTCAGTTCCTATTACACAACCGACATCAATTGTTTTAGATACAACTTTAAGTTTATATCCAAGTCTCGACAATATTAGTTGCAATGGGGAGAATGATGGTACGATTGATTTAATTGTCAATGGAGGTTCACCTGGTTACACCTATTTATGGAGTACTCTAAATGGAGGCGGCGCCATCCCTACCCAACAAGATCAGGCTGGTTTGTTGGCAGGAACCTACAATGTTATTGTAACCGATATTAATGGATGTACAGCCAATTTAAGTGTCACTTTGGTTGAGCCTCAAGCACTTGATGTAACGGTAACACCGACGGTTTACTCGAATGGCTTTAATATTACTGGTTGTGATAACAATGGGGCGATTGACCTAACGGTTACAGGTGGAAGTCCAAATTATGTGTACGCATGGACGGCAAATCCATTTCAAATCGGACTCGTACCAACTGCAGAAGATCAAACAAATTTAGGGCCTGGTCTTTACAGTGTATTGGTTACTGACATTAATGGATGTTTCATAGACATCGATACCATTCTTCTTCAAGCGCCACTTTTCAATGTGACAGCTCAAGTAATTTCTGATTACAATGGTGAAGACATCAGTTGTTTTGGATTTTCTAATGGTATAGTGAATGCAAATGTGATTGGGGGTGTTCCTGCCTACACATTTAGCTGGGCTAACGTAACATCTCCAAATACGGTTATAAGTACCTTGCAGTCTCCTTCAACGTTTGCAGCAGGGACCTATATTGTAACAGTTATGGATCAGGATAGTTGTTTGGCGTCTTCCACTGTAAGCCTACAAAACCCAGCCCCATTTGTTTATGATATTGCTGTCTCGAGCAATTATAATGGTCAAGACATCAGTTGCTTCAATGCAAGTGACGGAGCAATCGATCTTACTTTCTCTGGTGGAACACCAGGCTATACATTCCAATGGACGAATGCCAATAACGTAGTTGTTTCCTCGGTTGAAGATCCGCTTAATTTACCGGATGGGACCTATACTGCCTTGGTAACTGATATTAATGGATGTACTTTTGATACCTTGATAACATTAACCGAACCCACCATTTTGACTGGACCGGCAACAGTTACCTCTGATTACAACGGGGCTGATGTGAGTTGTTTTGATGCCACGGATGGTTCAGTACAGTTAACTATTACTGGTGGCACACCACAGTACACTACAGTTTGGTTTGATGCCTCTACGGGCACGGCTATAGGAAGTGGACAAACGTTAACGGGTGTTGGCGCAGGAAATTATACCGTTACGGTAGAGGATGAAAATGGTTGCGATTATACAACAACGGTTACAGTAACGGAACCAATAGAGGTAACCTCTTCCATTAATGTACTAACCAACTATTTTGGTCAAGCGGTGAGTTGTGTTGGTGAAGAGGATGGCGCTGTGCAGGCAGCGGCAAATGGAGGAACACCAGGATACTCCTATAGTTGGAGCACAACACCTGTTCAGTCAACACAAGTGGCGGCTGGTTTAGGAGTTGGAACGGTGACCCTTACTGTCACGGATTTAAATGGATGTCAATCGACAAGTTTCATAAATCTAAGTGCAAATCCACTGCCTGTGGTGAATTTACCAGATGGAAGCAACACCTGCGTGGATATACCTGTGGAGATTCAGGCACCTGTTGAACCAGGAGGTTCAGCTAGTTGGGTGTTTTCCGATGGTCAGTCGTTCAATGGATTTGGTCCTTTTGATGTAGGTTTTGCTGGACAGGGATGTTATGACTTGCAATATGAATTAACCAATCAATTCAACTGTACAAGTATACTTAATGTTGAAGATTATATTTGTGTTTATCCAAGTCCAATGGCTTCGTTTACAGCAAGTCCTAATACGATCTCTGATGTGGACAATGTCGTTTCTTTTGATAATTCATCACAAGGCGCTTCCGAATACATTTGGTTCTTTGGAGATGGATCACCATACTCAACAGTTGAAAATCCTATTCATGAATACGATAATATTGAGGAAGACTTTAATGAGTTGTATTTCCCTGTAGTATTGATTGCTATTTCTGAGTATGGTTGTATCGACTCCACGCTGAGTTACATCAATTACAGCCCTTCGTTAACGTATTTTGTTCCAAACACCTTTACTCCAGATGGAGATGATTTTAATAATGTATTTAAGCCCGTCATATCAACCGGATTTAGTTACGATAAGTACGAGTTTTTAATATTCAATCGTTGGGGTGAATTAATTTTTGAAACTCAGGACATCGGAGAGGGTTGGGATGGAACCTACAAGGGACAGAATTGTCAAGATGGAACATACACCTGGAAGTTGGTTATCACGAATTCAACCGACGCCTCGAAAATAGTTGATGTTGGTCATGTGAACCTATTAAGGGGAGGAGGAGATTTTTAGTAACTTCTTGGGAAAATAATACTTTAGAGTCGCTCCTCTGCTATTGATGCTGAAATCACTACTTTTGTTTTCTTTAAAAAATCAATTATGTACAGGACGCATACATGCGGGGAACTGAGGTTATCGGATTGCAGTAAAGAAGTTGTGCTTTCAGGGTGGGTACAGAAATCTAGGGATTTAGGTGGAATGACCTTCTTAGATGTAAGAGACCGATATGGTATTACGCAGTTGGTATTCAATATGGATGACAATCCTGAATTGTGCAAAGAAGCAAGGTCTTTAGGAAGGGAATATGTTATTCAGGCAGAAGGCACAGTATTGGAGAGATCCAGTAAGAATCCAAACAATCCTACCGGAGAAATTGAAATAAAGGTTTCAAAACTGACCGTTCTAAATGCATCCAAGACGCCACCCTTTACAATTGAAGACAAAACAGATGGCGGTGAAGAACTCCGTATGCATTACCGTTACTTGGATTTAAGAAGAAAACCAGTTCAGAAAAACCTTCAATTGCGGAATCAGGTGTCATTTGAGACACGTGTTTACCTCAACGAACAAGGATTTTGGGATGTTGAAACCCCGGTCTTAATAAAGTCAACGCCTGAAGGCGCGAGGGATTTTGTTGTCCCAAGCAGAATGAATGAAGGACAATTTTACGCGCTGCCTCAGTCACCCCAGACGTTCAAGCAGCTATTGATGGTGTCAGGTTTTGACCGCTATTACCAGATAGTCAAATGTTTTAGAGACGAAGATTTAAGAGCCGATAGACAACCAGAATTTACTCAGATCGACTGTGAAATGGCATTTGTAGAACAACAAGATGTTTTACACATGTTTGAAGGTCTAATTAAGCACCTTTTTTTAAAAATTAAAGGCGTCGAATTTAAAGAGGCCTTTCCTATTATGTCGTACGATAAAGCAATGGAGTTGTATGGTACTGATAAACCCGATTTACGTTTTGGAATGGCTTTTAATGACCTGACTGACCGATTGAAAGGAAATGGTTTTGTTGTGTTTGATGATGCGCCATATATTGCCGGAATCAATGCTGTCGGCTGTGCACATTACACGCGAAAGCAATTAGATGCGCTGACCGAATGGGTAAAGCGCCCACAAGTCGGCGCGAAGGGTTTAGTTTACATAAAATATAACGAGGATGGAAGCATGAAATCTTCGGTTGATAAGTTCTATTCGCCTGAGACATTAAAGGAAATCGCGTCGGAATGCAATATGGAACCTGGTGATCTGCTATTGGTGCTTTCTGGAGAAATGGATCGCACTCGAAAACAACTAGGTGAATTGCGTCTTCACATGGGAGATGAATTGAACTTAAGAGACCCAGAAGTTTATAGACCACTTTGGGTAGTAGACTTTCCCTTATTGGAATGGGACGAGGATCAACAGCGTTATCATGCCATGCATCACCCCTTTACTTCTCCTAAAACAGAAGATATACACTTACTTGAATCGGATCCAGCAAAAGTAAGGGCAAATGCGTACGATTTAGCCATGAATGGGGTCGAATTGGGTGGTGGATCAATAAGGATTCATGACAGAAACCTTCAAGCAAGAATGTTCGACCTATTAGGGTTTACTGCTGAAGAAGCGAAAGCGCAATTTGGTTTTTTAATGGATGCTTTCGAATTCGGAGCACCGCCACATGGTGGGCTTGCATTTGGGTTAGATCGTCTCGTAGCGACGATGGGTGGTTCAGAGTCTATTCGTGATTTTATTGCATTTCCGAAAAACAACAGTGGTCGTGACACCATGATAGACGCCCCTTCTCCCATTCACCCCGATCAACTTAAAGAGTTGGGTTTGTCCATTGAAGAAAAGGGCTAACCCATTATTTAAGAATAATACCAGGAATTTTACGTTGTATTGCCATGTTTCGAATTAAGAATCTACTCTTTTTCCTTGTTTGTTGCAATTACGGGTCATTGTTTTCTCAAACGGCACCACGGACCATTTCAGGATACATTACAGATGGAAAAACGGGTGGAAAAATGATGTCCGCCATTGTTTATGACACGATTAGTAAAAATGGAGCTGTTTCAAACGAATACGGTTTCTATAGCTTAACTATTCCTTCTGGTTTAGCTGTTTTAAGAATAACTGCCGCTGGTTTTGAACCTCAATACATCTCTCTACCAGTTACAGAAAACGAACTCAGCGTTGCACTTGAATCTTTCAAGGAATTAAAAGAAGTTGTGGTAACGGGAAATAAAGCGATTAATCAATCCAATTCTGGCACCATCGAGCTTCAGATGGATAAAATAGACAAGCTACCAATCATCATGGGGGAAAAGGATGTATTGAGGGTACTTCAACTGTTGCCGGGCGTCAAATCGGGTGGTGAGGCATCAAGCGGAATTTACGTAAGAGGAGGGGGACCTGATCAAAATTTAATCTTGTTAGACGGGGTTCCCGTTTACAATGCGTCTCACTTGTTTGGATTCTTTTCTACGTTTAATTCCGATGCGATTTCTAATGTTACCTTAATTAAAGGAGGATTTCCAGCTCGTTATGCAGGACGCGCCTCGTCTGTATTAGACATGCGCATGAAAGAAGGCAATGTAAAGAAGTTCAACGCAGAAGGTTCAATAGGAATTATTGCCAGCAGAATCCTCGTTGAGGGCCCTTTGAAAAAAGACAAAACATCCTTTCTGGTAAGTGCTAGAAGAACCTATATCGATGCCTTGTTTCGTCCGTTTTTAGTTGCCATGGAGGAAACAGATGCCGGGTATTTTTTCCACGATTTTAATGCGAAACTTCAGCATAAAATAAACGAAAAACACCATTTATACCTCAGCGGATATTTTGGCCTAGATAAATTGTTTGTGCGTGAAAAGCCTCAAATCTACTACGATGCGGATGGTACAATGTATAAAGATAAATTCAAGTCTAGCCTATCATGGGGGAACAGTATTGGCGCGTTGCGGTGGAATTATAAAATCAGCCCTAAACTGTTTTTAAACACTACAGCAACCTATTCTCGGTACCATTTTAACGTCGGAATGGAGGAATCTCAGACTTCGGAAAAACCAGGCGGAACAGAAACACAGGAAAGCTTCTTCTCCTTCGGTTATAATTCAGGAATTAGGGATTGGGCGTTAAAGTCGGATTTCACCTTTGTACCGAATCCCAATCACCTCATTAAATTCGGTGTGTCCGAAATATTTCACAAGTTTACACCAGGAATTACGTACTTAACGATTGAAGATTTGTACCAAGATACAAGTCAAGAATCGGGGTCTTTGCGACAGTTTTCACATGAATTAGGTGTGTATATAGAGGATGACTTTCGACTAGGCAGTCGATTGAAGGTTAATTTGGGCTTGCACCAGAGTGGTTTTATATCGAATCAAAAAGGGTATTTCATCCCAGAACCGCGATTGAGCGCCAATGTCATGCTTAATGAAAAGTCCAGTATTAAAATCGCAGCAACGCGCACCGCGCAATACCTTCACCTGTTATCCAATACTGGGATTGGGCTCCCTACTGATTTATGGGTTCCTGCCACCGATCAGACAAAACCTGTTGTAGCCGATCAGTTTGGTTTGTCTTATTACAGGGAGTTACCTAAAAAACTATCAGGGTCGGTTGAGTTGTATTACAAAAAAATGAATAACCTGATTCAATACAAAGAAGGGGTAAGTTTTATTTCTGGAACAACCGATTGGCAAGAGCGCATAACAACTGGTCAAGGTTGGGCGTATGGAGCAGAGTTTTTTTTGGAGAAAAAGAGTGGCCGCTTTACAGGCTGGGTCGGTTACACCCTGAGCTGGTCCGAACGCCAGTTTGATGAGCTTAATTTCGGTAAAAAATTCTACTATCGCTATGACCGCCGTCACGACCTGAGTGTGGTAGGCAGTTACGACATCAACGAAAGTTGGGATGTGTCTGTCGTATTCGTTTATGCCACTGGAAATGCGATGACCTTGGGAACGCAAATTTATTCAGCTGATAACAGCGTATTTAACGCTTCGTGGTATTATTGGCAGCCTGAAATCACCAATTTCGAACAATTAAACGATTACCGTATGCCGGCGTATCACCGTATGGACATTGGTGCCAATTACAAGCGTCAACGTGAAAAAGGAGAATCGGTATTGTCCATTTCCATTTACAATGTGTACAACAGACAAAACCCCTTTATGATCGATAAGGGATATAACGATCTAGGCCAGCCTGCTTTAATTCAAACGTCGCTTTTTCCAATGATTCCGTCTATTAGCTGGAAGTTTAAGTTCGACGTAGAAGAACGTACACCTAAGAAAGAAAAGCAATGAGAAAGGTACTATTGAATGGTTTGCTATTGCTAATTGGGCTTTACTCTTGTCAGAAAGAAATCGAATACGATGGTCCCGGTCGAGAGGCTCGACTTGTGGTGAACGCAGTCGTTACGCTGGACTCTACGTTCGTCGTTCGTTTGGAGCGCACCGCGTTTTTTCTAAGTGAAGAGACACCACAGGATCGCTATATTACAAGTGGTGCCACGATTATAGTGACAAACCTTACTACCGGTGAAGTCTTTTATGAATCATCTCCGGTAGTTGAAAACCGTTATGAATTTCCATTTATAGTCACGCCTAATACCTCCTACAGGATTGATGTTTCCCACCCGGATTACCCTCAGGTAAGTTCGCAAATAACAACGGTTCCCCATGTTATTCTTCAATCCGTTGACACCATTCCTGCCATACAGGATAATCAAATGGTAATGGAAGGAAACTTTAAATGGCAAGATCCCCCGGGAAAGCAATACTATATGATCAAAATCATTCAAGATTACCAAGATATAAATGGACAATATGTGAACAATGTTCCGCTGATTTCTACAGATGCAGCTATCGATAACACCAACAATCAGAACATTTTGGGCAACATTGACTATTCCAGCTACCTGTTATTTACAGATGAAACCTTCGACAGTCAAAACAAGGAATTAAAAGTGAGGTTCTACTATTCGTTCTACCCTGATCCTTCAACCACAATAGATTATTATTGTCATTTAATCACCTTAAGCGAAGAAGCGTATTATTATTACCGCTCTTTAAATGCAAGTTTGAATGCTGGTTTTTTGAGCGAACCGGTTAAGGTTTTTTCCAATATAGCTAATGGATACGGTGTATTCGGTTCAAAGAATCATTCAGTTGTTCCCTTGTAATCCGATGATGAACATGTGCGTGGATTTTTTATCTTCGTGAATAAATGGCTTTAAAAACAATCTCTTTTGAATCGGCTCAACATGTTCAAATAGAATTTGAGCTTGCCAGTTCTGTTCAGCGGGCGCTGTCAAGCCTGATTGATGTGTTGATTCTGCTCTTGTATATTATTGTTGTGCTTTTTGTTTTTGGCAATTTTAAACTACACGAACAGCTGACCTTGATGGGATTAGTGATTAAAATACCTTTCGTCATTTATTTTCCTTTTATGGAGTTTGTTTTCGGTCGAAGCCTAGGAAAAATGGCCATGGGTTTGAGGGTTGTAAGCATGGAAGGTGAGCGTCCTGGGTTACGGGAAATCATGATACGATGGGTATTTAGAGGTGATTACGTATGGCTAACGGCAGATTATTTTATGTTTTTCTGGTTCGGTTTCGGTCTAGTGGGCTTCGTTATTTGCCATACCAGTGACCTTGGGCAACGTTTGGGAGATACGTTGGCGGGGACACTTGTAATTAGGGAAACTTCTAGCAATCAATTCTCACTCAAGCAAATACACGCCATTCAACAAGCCGAAGGGTATGAAACAACATACCCGGGTGTTATCCGATTTACAGATGAAGACATGATTTTAGTTAAAAACACCCTGATGCGATTAAACAAAGGCTCGAATAAAGAAGTGCAAAAATTTGCCATGGAATTGTCCCTTAAACTGTCTGATCTGCTTGATTTAAAGGAAGTACCGCGCGATACTCGTCGGTTTTTTGACAAATTGCTTCAGGATTATATTGTTATAACCAGATAGGCATGGGGCAATTAATCATCGTACCTACCCCTGTTGGCAACTTGGGAGACATTACATTAAGGAGCATAGAGGTTTTCAAACAATGCGACCTCATTTTTGCTGAGGATACCCGTGTAACCCAAAAGTTGCTGCAGCATTTGGGAATTAAAAAACCCATCGTTTCCTTTCATGCCCATAACGAACACAAGGTACTTAACAAAGCCATAGCGCAGATTCAAATCCATGAATGTGTGGTTTTGGTAAGTGATGCTGGCACACCTGGAATTTCCGATCCCGGATTCTTATTGGTAAGGGAATGCGTTAAACAGGAAATACCCGTAAGCTGTTTACCGGGACCAACCGCCTTTGTACCTGCTCTTGTGGCCAGCGGTTTTCCCTGTGACCGATTTGTTTTTGAAGGATTTTTACCACTCAAAAAGGGGAGGCAAACAAGAATAAAAGAACTCGCTTTGGAACATCGAACGGTCGTGCTCTATGAGTCTCCGCATCGCTTAGTTAAGTGCCTTTTGCAACTGCAAGAAGCATTTGGCCCAGTTCGAAACATCTGCGTGGCACGGGAGCTGTCTAAACGTTTTGAGGAGTTCGTTCGGGGAAGTATTTCAGAAGCAATTGCGCATTTTCAGGCCAATGAACCACGCGGAGAAATCGTACTTATTATTGAAGGAAATGAAGATTGATGGAATGACTCTAGCACACGTGCTAAAACGTTTTGGTCCGGCTGAAAACGCCTTCGAACTCATGGAAATCCCGGTTCCTGACTTGCTTGATGACGAGGTGTTGATTGAGTCGGAGGCGTTCGGTTTGAATTATGCAGATGTTATGGCAAGAAAAGGAAAATACCCTGAAATGCCTCCTGTCCCCTGCGTAATTGGCTACGAGGTGGTTGGTAAAGTCCTTAAGATAGGGGCACATGTTGACCCCAAGTGGTTGGGAACGCGTGTCCTTGCCTTCTGCCGTTTTGGTGGATATGCACAACACGTTAAAACCAAAGAATATGCCTTGGCATCCATTCAAGAGATACCATCAGAAGTAGCGATGGCGCTTTGTACCCAAGCGGTTACAGCATACTACATGGCGCATTATGTGACAACTATTCACCGCGGAGACCGGGTGCTGATTCATGCGGCAGCGGGTGGCGTTGGAACAATGCTAATCCAGTTAGCACGCAACGCTGGAGCAATCGTATATGCTAAAATTGGCGATGAGAAAAAAAGAGAAACGGTTCAATCCCTTGGAGCCGATTTCATTTTAAATTATAAGGAGGCCGACTACTTGCAACAATTAAAAAAATGTTTGGGTACAAATAGGCTTGACATTAGTTTTAATCCTGCGGCAGGAGCCAGCATGAGGAAAGATTGGCAAATTTTGGGGTCTGGTGGTAGGCTGGTACTCTTCGGAGCCTCCGAGCTTTCTTCCAAGAAGTGGGGAATTTTATCCAAGCTTAATTTTGCTAGAAAAATGGGCTTGTTGATGCCGATAGAATTCATGATGCGATCCAAATCCATTATTGGTGTGAATATGCTCAAAATTGCCGATCACCGACCTGAGGTGATGAAGGAATGCTTGAACGAAGTATTGAACCTTTTCGTTGAAAATAAATTGCATCCCCAAGTGGGCGGTGTGTACCCATCCGAACAGTTAATCAAGGCACATAGCGATCTTGAAGGGGGAAAGACCATCGGTAAGTTGACGGTTAAGTGGTAAGGTAAGAACTTTACCATTCGATAATTGTTTTTCTCGTATGCGAAAAAAGGTTTTAATTGCCGGAGGCACGGGCTTGGTTGGGAGACAATTACAAGCCGTTTTAAGGGAACACTCATTTGATGTGGCTGTCTTGTCCAGAAATCCTAAAGAAACAGACGAGTATTTCTGGGACCCAACCCAAAAAAAAATAGACTCAAGTTGCCTGGCCGATGTGGCGGTACTCATTAACCTCAGTGGTGCTGGTGTAGCCGATGAAAAATGGACCAACGAACGGAAACGTATTCTTCAGGAATCCCGTGTTGGAACCAATTCTTTTCTTCTAGAGCTAGCCTCCCAAATGCCCAAATTGGAGCACTTTGTTTGTGCTTCAGGTATTAATGCTTATGGATTCAATGACGATCACCGGATGTATGTGGAGGAGGATAATTATGGAAAAGATTTTTTATCTCAATTGGTTAAAGTTTGGGAGTTGAGTGCTCAGCGTTTTAGTACCATTTGTTCGGTTACCATTTTACGGATTGGTGTCGTGATGTCCAGCAACGGAGGCGCCCTAGAAAAAATGACACCTGCAGTGCGTTATGGGATGGGCTCGCCGATCGGGAGTGGAAAACAAATGGTTCCCTGGATACACCTAACGGATTTATGTAATTTGTTCTACCATGTGATTGCACATAACATTACAGGAACCTACAATGCCGCTGCGGGGCAAGTCACCAATGCTGCACTTATGAAAAGCATTGCCACAACCTTGCGAAAGCCATTCTGGGCCCCCAATGTTCCTTCTTTTGTTCTTAGGGCCATGTTCGGTGAAATGTCATTGGTATTACTGAAAGGAGTGTCGGCATCCAATGAGAAAATAAAAAAGACAGGATTTAAGTTCCGTTTCGAAGAATTGAGCGATGCATTGAAGAATCTGTTGGTACGATGAAACATTCATAAGTCATAGAATAAATGGGTTTATTTCAGTACATTTGAGTAAAACACATTGAACAAGTGGGTAAGGAAAAACAAGTTCTCGTTTACATTTTGAGCTTCCTGTTTTTCTTTTTTGCATGTACCTCTCGAAATGAACATCGTTATGCTAAAGGCGGAAGAATCTATGGAGGAATATTGCATGTTGGCATGTCAGAAAACGTTTCCGATTTATTTCCAATTTCATCCAACGATTACTACTCCGAACGGGTTTATTCCCAGATTTTTGAACCCCTTTTAACACTCGATCCCAAAACGCAAAAAGTTATTCCTTGTCTCGCAACTTCCTATTCGGTAAGCCCAGATGCAAAGAAATTTAAGTTCAATATCCGAAAAGGGGTCTTTTTCCATCCAGATGTTTGCTTTGGTGAAAACGCGCGCGAATTGACTGCTACAGATGTTAAATTTAGCCTCGAAATGGCCTGTTCTGGATTGAAAATGAATGCGGTTAGCAGGGTACTCGTTCACCGCATTAAGGGTGCGCATGCTTTTTTTGAACAAACGAAACATTCCCTTTCTAATCGTCATGTCCAAGGCATCCGCGTCATTGGAAAGTACCAGCTTGAAATTGAATTGAATGAGCCTTTCATCGGCTTGGATAAAGTGCTCACCATGTCGGCCTTAGGTATTTTTCCAAAGGAAGCATGGGATTATTACCAATGGGATATTGGTCGTCATCCTGTGGGTACAGGTCCTTTTATGTTGGGTGATCTTAACCAGGTTAAAATCACACTCAACAAAAATGAGGACTATTGGAAAAAAGACCAATTTGGGAACAAGCTTCCTTTTCTGGATGGGATAGAAATCCTTTTATTTCCGAACAAAAAGAGTGAATTGGTGGCATTCAGAAACCAACAAACCGATTTGGTTTTTGATATACCGGCGGAGCAGGTGGATCATGTATTGGGGACTTTCTCAGATGCATTAAATAACCGAAATATAAAGCATAAAGTAGCAACCTGTGCCAGCTACAACATGTCTTTCATAGGGTTCAATTGCAAACATAAATTATTTAAAGACAGGAAAATAAGACAAGCGTTTAGTTTGGCCATTAATCGTAAAGGGTTAGTGAATTCATGGTTGAATGGAGAAGGTTATCCTGCAGACAAAGGTTTTATTCCAACGATTGGGAACTACCGAAATACGGAAGTGCTTCATTCCTCGTTTAACCCAAGGTTGGCGTCTCAGTTATTGACAGAGGCAGGATACCCAGATGCACGAAATTTTCCGGAAATTGACTTGTTCGTCAACGCCCACAAAGGTACACCTGACTACCGCATGTGTCAAGGGATAGTTCAACAACTGTCTTTTCATTTAGGAGTGAAGGTGCGATTGGTTAGTTGTACATTGAAAGAGCGAAATAAAGCGATTTCTGAGGGAAAAGCGGCCATGTGGCGCTTTGGATGGATTGCAGACTACCCTGATGCCGAGAGTTTTCTTGCAATGCTTTATCACGGTGGACAGAGCGGTGTGAAGGGAACTAGAAACAGTTTTCTTTTCGAAAATCCCTTATTTGATAGGCATTTCGATCATGCCATGATGGAAGTGAATGAATCAAAAAGGAATCATTGCTACGTGCAATGCGTAAAGCTTGTTGCTCAAGAAATACCGGTAATACCCATATATTCTAAAGATTATATTGCCATGCATCGATCGCGGGTCAAGCAATTTTTACTTAATCCGATGCAAACGGTGTGTTTTTCACAAGTCTATTTGCAAGCAAAAGACCTGTAGATTATTGTTTTATGAAAGAATATTACCCTATTTTTACTTTCCTTTGGCATGAAAGAAACAGAGTTCATAAATCAGAATGAAGCAAAATGGGCACGTTTTGAGCAGCTGTATGCGAACAATAAAAGCCATCCGGGTGAGCTGAGCGACTTGTATTTTGATCTTACCAATGACTTGAGCTACTCCCAAACTTTTTACCGTCGCAGAACGGTGCGTGCATACTTGAATCAGTTGGCTCAAGCTGTTTTTACAACGGTCCACAACCATAAAAGACCTTCTGTAGGAGGGGTGTTTCATTTTTGGTTTAAGCGCCTTCCAATGGAAATTCACCAGTCAAGGACAAACATTCAAATGGCCTTGATGAGTTTTTTATTATATGCAGCAATTGGCGCACTAGCCGCTCATTTCATTCCTCATTTTGTTGAAGCAATTTTGGGTAAAGGGTACGTCGTGCAAACTATGGAGAATATAAAAAAGGGGAATCCCCTTGGGATATATGACAGTTCCAGTCAGTTTGATATGTTCATTATGATTGCATCCAACAACCTCAAGGTGGCATTCATCATGTTCTCCTCCGGTTATTTAATGACACTTGGGACACATTATTTTCTCTTTGCCAATGGAGTCATGATAGGCGCTTTTCAGTACTTATTTTATTCCCAGGGCTTGTTGGAAACAAGTTTCCTCGGAATCTGGATGCATGGTGCGTTTGAAGTGTCAGCCATCGTAATTGCCGCAGGCGCAGGGATTACAGCCGGCAAAGGATGGATGTTTCCTTCGTCCTATTCCCGTTTCGAAGCCTTTCAACTTGCCACCAAACGGGCGGTAAAAATCATGGTGAGCCTGGTCCCTTTTATTCTGTTGGCGGCCTTTATAGAAAGTTATATTACCCATCATTACGACGTCTTGCCCGCTTGGTCTAAATGGCTTATCATACTTGGTTCTTTTGGAGTCATTCTCTTTTTTTATTTTATTTTTCCGCTCATAGCATCGCAAAAAAACGAGCCGATTCCAGAGGGTCTTGTTCGGCCCAAAAAGACAGGGAATACAAGAATCAATGTGTATAAAATCCGAACATCAGCTGAACTTATAACGGATGCGTTTAGTCTTTACCGGACCGGTTTTACCGACTTGGCTAAGGTCATGTTTGGAATATTTCTCCCGTTTGGAATGGTCCTAATCTTGGTACAAGCATATTTCTACGGAGGTCCAGAAGGGTTGGATTCCAATTTAGCCTGGTATGACTATTTACCGAATATGTTTGGGGTTAGCAAAGAGTCACCGCCCCAATTTATCATTTATGGGTGTTGGACCCTTTTGTTCGCCTTTGTTTTTGCCGCAGTTGGCCATTCGCTATTAAAGCAAATCGGGTTCAACGATGGGAAGGGTCAGTTCTTCTTTATGTTGAGAAAAACACCATTGTTTTGGGTTGGAAGTATTGGATTATGGATCATCTTGATTTTTCCAGTTGAAATGCTCATTATTACGGTTTTTTTCCTTCCCTGTGCCACCTATCAAGGTCCTTTATTAGGCTTGGACGATAGGGGAATTGGAGTTAAGTTAAACCTGACAGTTAAGTATTTCTTTGCGAACTGGAAACCTATGTTTGGTGCATTGGTTGTTTTAGTGATATTCTTATTTATCCTCTTGCAACCGATTGCTGGATTATTGTCTTATACCTTTACTCCCGGAGAGGTAATAATGCCTGATTTACTCGACTATCTAGCAGAAAACGTTCAGAACATAGCCGTTGGACTGGGCGAGAACCCCGATTTTTATGCCGCATTGGTAAGGAAAAGTTGTTACTTGATTGCTTTAATGTTTTTAATTCCTTACCTCGGATTTTTATTTCTTCTAAACTATTACAGTATCCTCGAAGTACGCGAGTTGACCTCCTTGAAACAAGCGTTAGAATTATTCGGCAAACGAAAAAAAGTGAGTGAAGGTGAAGTTAAATAAAGGCTTATTCCATTTGGTATTTGTGTTGCTGGCCTTGTACCCCGCTTCATTCGTGCACGGTCAAAAAAAAGGGTTTGACTGGTCTAAAGAACGGCAAAATTACCAGTACCCTTCAACCGGAAAAAACCGATTGCCAGATGCGCAGCCTGCAGAAATGCCCCAAATTAATCAAGATGCTTTTTCAGATAAAAACCGTGGTCCTTCAGAACTAAAAATCCCCAAAGGAACGCAAGGTAAGAGAAGAAGTGTTACCGTTGGAGGTTCAGGAGGTGTGAGTGAAAATGCACCACCTCACAACAGCAATCACAATGAAAAACAGATTGATGCGTATCGTAAAGGTCAAAAGCAATCCAAGACAGGAACTAGAGATGGATCCCAATCTGAAAACACCGGAGAGAATACGCCCGATATCCAAGAGGGTGTTTCAACTGAAAAGGTGGATGTAAAAGAGCCACAAGAAATACCCGAGTTGGATGACGTAAAAATAACAGATGAAACTACCGGTTTTATTGGAAAACTAGTGTTGGCTCTCTTGTTAATTGGTCTTCTGGTTTGGGGACTTTATTATTGGTTTATGAATAGAAAGCCATTAGAACAAAAGAAAACCGCCTCAATGGATGAAAGGAACCCCGATTCGTTGACTCTTTCTGAACTCGAAAGAATGCTTGAACGTGCGAAACAGGACGGAAACTTTAGAGGTGCAATTAGGGTATATTTTACCTTTATCCTAAAGGAGTTGATCACCAATCAATGGATTCAATGGAAGGAGGATAAAACGAACTACCATTACCTTAGTGAATTAGGTGGAAGACCTGAATCTTCGACGTTTTCGCAGTGTGTGCGCATTTATGAGCAAGTATGGTATGGTGAATACCCTCTCAGCCAACAGCAGTATTTACAAATTGAGCCCCTCTTTAAAGGGTTTCATCAACAAGTGAGTCAGCATTCATGACAATTAAACAAAAATCCCTGCTTGTTTTAGCATTGCTTCTTTTGGCTGTGGTCTTTTTTGTTTTTTGGGGTGGTTTAAGCGGTGTTTCTCAAAAAGGTAAAAACGCTGCCAATCCCGTGTTTGTTTCAAGCGACTGGAAAAATCGATTTAAGTCAGAAAGTACTGATCCCAAAGGGCTTCACTTTTTTTATCGGATTCTGGAAGAACATGTTGACCAATCAAAAAAAGTAAACAGCCTAGATCATGAAAAGAAGTTTGCAAAAGCATGCAAAAAGCCTTCGACGTTCGTTTTCATAGGTGAAGAAATAGGAATTAAAAAGGCAGAATTTCAGCAGGTTTTGAACAATGTATCTGAAGGGGGAATGCTATTTATTTCAACGAGGAATTGTACCGATGAAATAGCTATAAACTTGTTTTCCCATTTCACTAACGGAAACGTAGATTGGGTAAACGATTATTCTTCGAGTGTTCCTGTCCGTCGTGCCAACAAGGTATATACCATTTTTAACCGGGAGGAGGATGCGTTGGTGGCACAAGACTGGGTAGTTCTTCGGCCAGATTCCATCTGGCTTCCCAATGCAATGGTATTTTCCTCTATTCATGGTTTCCCAAATGGCCTGCTTGTGCGACACGGTAAAGGCTCAATTCTACTTCATACCACACCAGAAACTTTTTTCAATTATCAACTAATCGAAAAAGAACCGTATGCCTTGCTCACAGAAATATTGTTACTCATTCCCAAAAATCAAGACATTCAGGTGCTTAACTTCGTGAAATACGATTCTGAAAATGTTTCGGTAGATGCAGCAGAACCCATATCCGAAGAGAAATCACCGGAATTTAGTTTCTTTTTATTGATTTTTAAGAACCCTTACCTTAGGACTGCAGCCATCCTAACCCTCATTGCCTTTCTGTTGATTCTATTGTTTCGAATAGGAAGAAATCAGCCTTATGTCCCTGTATTGGCCGAAAAACGAAATCGAACGAGGGAATTCGCCCAAACCGTTTCTGCCCTATACATGAGCAAGGGGCGGCCTGGTAATGTGGTAGAACTTCAATACGTCAATTTTATTCATGCCATTCAAAAACATTATTACCTTGATTTATCGGATAAAACCGATAGAGCTGTTCAATTGACAAGGCTAGAGGAAAAATCAGGTGTAAAAGTAGATTCAGTACATAAACTCCTGGTAACATTGGAAGACCTTCGGACCGACAAAACATCTTACAAACAGGTGGTTGATTTAACGAGGGAAATTCGGCGTATTTATAGTATGTTGGGAATATATAAACATTTGAGAAAGAAGTCTCTTCAACTAGTTAGATTAGACGTGCCATTTGATGTGAGGGTAAGTTTGGTTTTCTTGGTCGCTGGATTCGCACTCATTGGTATGGGATTGTACCTTCTTACGGTTGCAACCGCCATAGGAATTATCTTCAGCTTGGTTGGGTCGTTGTCGTTTTTTCTGGGAGGTTGGCGCTATGTTCATCCGGAAGTTGTATTTTCTTCCAAGTATATACAGATACACCGGATGCTTTTGCCCACCTTGAAATTGGATTGGGAACAAGCACGAATAGCGGAGGAACGAGAAAACAAAACGCTAACTTTAGATGTAAAAGGGAGATTTATTACCTTAAAATTGTCTGAATTAAAACCTTCAGAAGTGCGTTTGTTAAAGGCATTAATAGATAAGTTGAAAAAAGGAAATAAAAGCGAGTCAAATGAATAATTGGGAAGAAAACATGGAAAAGCAGGATTCACCTAACCAGGGTGCAAATGATTTTACCCGTGGCAGCAGCGACCTGAATTGGTTGGCGACCAAAGTGAATCACTTGAAAAGTGAGATGGGAGGATTTGTTATTGGACAACACGAAATGGTGGAATTGATGTTGGTTGGAATATTTTCCAATGGACATCTTCTTCTGGAAGGTGCACCTGGTGTTGCCAAAACGTTGGCCTCGAAAGTGTTGGCTCGGGCAATGGATGTTGGTTTTTCACGGATCCAATTTACACCCGACCTTATGCCCTCAGATGTGATTGGAACCAGTATTTATAATATGAAAGACGCGGAATTTACATTCAAAAAAGGCCCTGTCTTTTCCAACATCGTTTTGATTGACGAAATAAACCGTGCACCTGCGAAAACACAGGCGGCATTGTTTGAGGTGATGGAGGAACGGCAAATCACGTACGATGGCGTGAGGTATCCTATGGAGTTTCCTTTTCTAGTAGTTGCAACACAAAACCCTATTGAACAGGAAGGCACCTATAACCTTCCAGAAGCCCAATTAGACCGTTTTCTTTTTAAAATTAAGTTGGATTATCCCCAATTTGACGAAGAGGTTCAAATATTACAACGGTATAAAAACAACATTCATTCAGTAGATATTAAAAGCGTATCTACGGTCTTTAATCGTGACGAAATTCAACGCATTCAGACACTTGTTGAAGGCGTACGCGTAGAAGATAATATGCTTCATTACATCGCACAAATAGTGCACAAGACAAGAAATCATGGGAAGGTCTATTTAGGTGCCTCTCCACGTGCCTCTTTGTCCATTTTAAAAAGTGCGAAAGCGTTAGCAGCTATTCGCGGTCGTGATTTTGTCATTCCGGATGATATTCAACATGTTGCTAAACCTGTTTTGAATCATCGCATTATTCTTACACCGGAAGCGGAAATGGAGGGAGTAAAAACAGAAATGGTCATTTCAGAAATTGTGCAATCCATAGAAGTCCCACGTTAATTGCCTATCGATTTGTTCTCCATTCGTTTAACCGGTTATTTTTTCTTTGGGTACAGCGCGAGCATCGTGTTGTATGCCTTTGGAATGATATGGCCAATGGCGGCACTTATTGCCCAAGTGTTGCTTTTTGTTCTTGTGGGCATAACCTTGTTTGATGCGGTGTTCTTGTTTTCTTCCCGTCATCCGGTATCGGCAAAGCGAACCGTAAATACAAGAATGAACCTTGGAGATAAAAACGAAGTTAGGTTGGAATTGGTAAATGAAAGCCGTCATCGGCTTAAAATAGACCTTTTTGAGGGCTATCCGGTGCAGATGCAGAAAAGGGAGTGCTCAGATCGTTTTTCCTTTGCGCCGAAAGAATTGCATACCCATGCGTATGACTATGTTCCTAGCGAAAGGGGAAACACGATCTTCGGCGATGCTTTCATGCTTATTTCATCGGTTTTTGGCATGCTTAATCGCCGAGTGGTTTTATGCCTAGAACAGCAGGTCAACGTATATCCTTCCGTTTTACAAATGAAGAAATTCGAATTATTGGTTTTTCAGCAAAAACGTACTTCTTTTGGTTTGAAACGGATTCGAAGAATTGGTCATTCCCGAGAGTTTGAGCAAATAAAGCCCTATGTTCAAGGCGAGGACATTCGATTTATCAATTGGAAAGCAACCGGTCGAAAAAACGAACCAATGGTGAATCAGTTTCAAGAAGAAAAATCGCAGTCTGTTTATTGCATCATTGATAAATCAAGGTCGATGAAAATGACCGAGGAAGGCATGAACTTGTTGGATTATGCGATAAATTCAGCGTTGGTGTTATCCAATATTGCTATTCGTAACGGAGATAAAATGGGTTTGTTAACCTTTTCAGATAAGCTAGGAGTGAAATTACCTGCTGACGGCTCAAGACTTCAATTGAACCGTATAATGGAAGCACTCTATGCGCAACAAACGGCCTTTCCTGAGTCGGATTTTGAATTGCTGTATCAACAAGTGAGGTCGGTTGTGAAAACGCGATCGCTTTTGGTCCTGTTTACCAATTTTGAAACAGAATTTGCGATGCGCAGAGCCTTGCCTATGCTTCGTCAAATGAACCGAAAACACCAATTGCTTGTGGTGTTGTTTGAGCTGTCTGATTTAAGCGAGGAGATGAATCAGCCGATAAAGACTCGAAACGATGTTTATCAGGCAGCCGTAGCAGAACGATTACTTTCGTTAAAATCCCGTATCGCCTCCGAAATGAACAAAAATGGCATAAAAACCCTTGTAAGCAATCCACAGCAACTTTCTTTGAATACCGTTAACAAGTACCTGGAGATAAAGTCGCGAGGAATGCTTTAGGCTAAAAATAAAGTCTCCCGTTGATCCACGTAGGATCCAGCGTAGCTTTTTTATTTCGATAAAACATCAGTGCCGGTTCGTTCCAGTCAAGCACTTGCCAATCCATTCGTTTCACCCCGCGTTCTTTCGCAATTTCAACCACTTTATCAAACAATGCGGATCCAATCCCCATTTGACGGTATGCGTCAAGAACATATAAATCCTCTAAGTAAAGGCAACGGCCTTTCCATGTGGAATAGTTGGTAAAATAGAGCGCAAAACCCACCACTGTATCATTTACTAACGCCACAAAAGCATTGCATATTGGGTCATCGAATAAATCTTTAGCTAGGTTTTCGGAAGTATTAACGACTTGATCAGGTGCTCGTTCGTAAACAGCTAATGCCTCAATCAAGCCCAGAATGGCACGTTCGTCACCTCTTTGTGCAGCTCGGATAACGTATGACATTGTTATTGAACACCTGCAAGGTTAAACCTCAAACGAATACCACAACTCATATTGCCAGTTGGGAAAGCAGTAGCAATTTTGGGTGTATTTATCACTTGATCGTAATACAATTGCAAGGTCAAATTCTGACTTAAGTTGTAATCGGCATTGGATTTAATGGAAACGACTTGTTGACCTGCTGTAGCTTGGTTCGTGTTTTCAACAATTTTTCGAATCACGGTCAAGTTGTCTCTAAAACTAATGTCTACCCGTACATTGATGTCGCTGGCTGGAATCTTATCAATAGGTAGTTTTACTTTGGCAAATTTATAGCCAAGCCCCATGATCCATTCCTTTCCTGTTACCTCTGTAACTTGGTTATTGCTCAGAGCTAGGGTTGCTGTTCGGTCCTTTTTATATTCGAACTTGGTTATCAACCCCTGGCCTTTGATGTTCCACGTTGCATCAAATCCAAGAAGTGGAGCAAAACGCTCGTTAATGGTGATGTTCTGCAACTGACGGTCTGCGATAAAGTTGTTGTTCACATCAAATGCCGTTGCGTCACCATTGTTATCAAAGGAAGCGTTTAAATTGGTTTGCAAGCCCGAAATGCTTACGGTTGAGTTGTAGGCATGTCGTAATACGAAATTCTTAAGGAACTTTTTAGTGAAGTTGAACTTGGTTAGCCCATTGTAGTTTACCGACCAGTTTGGAAGAGGCATGTTTTTAACCGGGTTAACGTTTTTGTCTGAAATTCCACGGTTCGTATAGGAGGTTAAAAAGGCCCCTGTTACCACCTCTTGTTGTGTGCCGCTATACCCACTGTAATAACCAGAATTAAGAAGCGACGAATTGCTGTTTTGTGAGCCTAATAATTGGGAAACTTCTTGTCGATTGGCCAACAATTGAGTGAAGGTTTGTGATTGGTATTCTGAACCGAGGAGCGCAAAAGCTGAACTCAACGACACATTGGTATATGTAAGCGTACCCGTAGCTACCCTGCTTTGTCCTTCGAATGCACTTGTAGACTCGTTCCATCGGAAAAACTCGCTGGAATTATTACCAAAGGTACGGTTCATGTTTAATTCGATGCTTACATCTTTTAATGGCTCTAGTGTTGCCCTTAAAGTCAGGTTTTTTGAATGTGTAATAGCGAACTGTTTGTTCAGGTTTTCGTTTTTAACCAACCAACTGTTGGCCGCCGAAGTAGTAGCGATGTTGTAGTTTGTTTCTCTTCCCCAAACGTCATATTGTTGCTGCCCGAATATAAAACCAGCCAATTCTTTGCTGCTGCTTCCACCAAACCCAAGAATACGCGTTTCTTGATTATACCCTGGCAACATGGTTCCATCATTCAAGTTATACGTTCCTGAAACGTTTCTAACGGTCATAAGTGCTCGGGCAAAGAAACCTGCAACAGGATGTACCTTGCCGTTGCGTTTTTTCTCTCTTGCTTTCTTCTTTTTGTGGCGTTCAACTTTCTTTTCCCACTTTCTTTTTTCTTTTTCGGTCATTTGGTCGATTGGCTTAGGGGGCACCAATTCATCCGTTTTGGCGGCATTCGCATTTTTATCATTCGCCGCCATTTCACCCGCCTTCTTGCCAATCGCATCCTTTGCATTGGCAGTTCCTCTTCCGCCTTTGCCGTCGGCGTTTACTTTCTTCAAGAAAGGCACCTTATTGTATAAATTAGTGAAATTCATTTGTGTACTGAAATTCACCGTACGGTTGTTTTGAATGGTGTTTCCGAATTCTGTCTGACCTAGTGGTGAACGCTGCCAGTTGAAGGTTCCACCATATTTCATGTTCGCTGTTATCCAATCTGTTGCTGGAATTTTATCAAGCGGAAGTGCATAATTGACATTGTAACTGTGTGAATAATCCATCGTTTTCCCGAACGTACGCATCTGAGAAGAGATAGTGTCCATATATGCTTGGTAACCAACTGGGTCCTCTTTTCGATCAACCCTTCCGTCTCCTTCAGCAAAGATGCCTTGATTCGTTGCGTTGAAAGTTGCTTTTAGGTTTTTGGTTAGGTCGTAACCAATGTTATATGTGCGATTCCATGTAAAGCGTTTAACGTAAACGGCAGGGAATTCATAGTCAGGCACAATATTGTTTCGTACTTGTCGCTCGTTATAAGAGCGCATAAGGTCGTTAGTGAAGGAAATGTTCTTTGGTGTTAGGAAGAGGTTCATGTCCTTTATGAGGGCCAACCATTTTGACTTTTGGACGAATTTGGCTTTTTTGAAAGGTTCGAATGGTTTGGCTGCAAAGGAGTAATTATAATTTATACCACTGTTCCATTGCCTTGTTCGGTCGTAATTGGTGTTAAAGTCTCGGCGTAAGTTTTCAGATGATGCAAAACTGGTTGACCAATTTGAGATCCTCCAAAAATGTGGCTTGGCTCCGGGCTTTAATTCTTTTCGCACATTGGTGAAGTTCCAAGAGCGACGCTCAGTGTAATCTTGACCTGCTTTTGCTCGTTCCTTGCGGGTAGCTAAGTCGTAATCGCTTAACCTGATATCTGGATTAAATGGATCGTATTCCGGATTGATGAGTCCCAAGGAGTAGCTATAAAAGAAAGGCAGAGAAATGCCAGCTTGTTTTCCGAAGAACTGTCCAAGTTGCATATTGGTATTCATGTCAACACCGATGCGCTCATTTCGTTGCCTGTCCTGTACGCGGCTTTCTACACTTCCCCAGTTGATTCCTGAGTAATTCCCAGACATGGATATATTTGCGAAGTCTGCAAGCTGAACTTGCATTTGAGCAACAGCAGCTGATCCCCCCTCGCTAACAAAGTCTGTTAGTCGCAATTCGTTAATCCACACAATAGCGCATTCTGGATCGTCGCTATCTGGCCAAGGATTAACATCGTTTTTCCTCGGGTTTCTGACGCCTACCATTAAGGTGCGCAATCCTTGTAGGTTTGGACTTCCTTTCACCTTGATCTGTCGTTTTGGATTGGCAGGGTCTATGTCTGTATATTCAACGACGTACGAAACAGCCGTACTTCCATTCGTAATGAGGTCGTTTCGTTTCTTTTTAAGGTTGAGTAAATCATCAAATACGATCTCTACGTTGTTATCTTCAGGCCATATATCTTCTGGTATTGTCGCTCCCCACTGAGTCTTATATAAAGGAAGTTCGTATTCGTAATAGTTGTCTACAAAGTCAGTTCCCAACCGTACAAATAGCGTAAGGTCTTCGTTGTCAAATGGAATATTTTGTTGCACTTCTTCGGCGTGTACGAACATTTTTAATTTTTTGTAGGTGCGCACATCGAACTGCACATTTCGGTATGCTGCACGGGCGTCTCCGTCCTGAAGGTTGCATACCTCCAATACAAGCGATTGTTCGTTCAACTGACGTTGAAACGTTTGTGAAGGATCTACTTCACGGATGATTCCAGGTGGAATTTCGTATTTGATTGGACTACGTTGATCGTTCTCTTCAACGTTAACTGCTCCAATGTTGAACGTAGTAAGGTTCGGATCAGTTTGAACGCTTTCGCCCGGTGCATTTAGGTCTTCAAGGTACCTTCTCCATTCTCCACGAATAAACTCAAGCCGAGCAAAACGCAAGAGCACCTCCTCATCAAAATCTTTCATGAACATCCGCATGAAACGAATGGACCTGAAATCTTGAATTCCGTTGACTTTACGCTCGTAATCGCGGATTGGAATCTTAAACTGGTACCACCTCTCTGTTTTATTTCCGTTTTGATACAATTGTACGTTGGTGATGAAATTTTTCCCAACCTGCATGTCGTTTGGCCTCAAGCTCACGCGGTATTGGAAATAACTTTCCGACTCAGACAAGTTGTTATCTTGATTAATATCCTCAAGATCTGGCATATTCGTACCTTGAGTAGGGTAGCCTTCAGCATTGGCAGTATCCGACATTTCAGTGGTAGGAGAGTTGCCTTCTGTTCCGTTGTATTTTTTATACCGCTCAAGGATGTTTAGCTCTTGTTGATCGTAAGCATCGTCTCTATAAAAATTGTAATCGTCATTGGAAGGGTCGGCAATTAAACGGGCTTTCGTTGCAGCATCCAGGGTTGGATTGTTTTGAACCCAAGCAACGTATTGTTGAAAAGCTGCTTTTTCCTGTGTATTGTTCCAACCGTCTAATCCAACATCCTGGTTGAGACGGGAAGCAGGATCGTTATCAAAGGCATTTACAACTACTTGCTGGGTAGAAATGCGTGCCCATTGCGTGGTATCTATGTCGTCGGCAGCGGATGTTCCCGTTGGAGGTAAGCCATTTTCAAAGCTTTTACGTGAATCGGTGAGTACATCCTCTGAAATATTCCCGAGATTAAAGTATAGATCTCCACCAGAGTGTGGTGCGTTTGGATCAACGTTCTCAGCGTCTTCGTTAAACGGATCCAATACCCAAAATTGAATGAACTCGATGTTGGTTTGTTCAAAGTCGTTGGTTGTAAGTCCACGCATGATACCTCCCCATCGGTTTTCAGGGTTTACAAACGACCCATCAGGGTTTACCGTATTCGTTGTGTCGTAATTGTACATTCCCCGCTCTTTAGGGTAGTAAGCCAATTCAAGAATAGGAACATTTGGAATGGAACCGTATTGTTGTTGTAGGTTAGGGAATACATCCGTTTGATTTACTAGCCTCATGCGGCTATCGGAGAGCATTTCAGGGTTTTCCTTAATGTGCTGAGGGGTTAAAGCGTTGCTTTGGTAAAACAATGGATCGATCAGGTACCAGGAGACTTTGGAACGTTTATACCCAGACCTTAGGGATTTATCTGTGGCTTCAGGAAACAGGTCAGGTTGTCCCTGTGGAATCGATGCCAATCTCCAGGCTGTTACCGTACGCAGGTCAATGGAGCTTTGTGATCCTTCAAAATCGTCGATGTAGGAAGTTCCATCTTTGTTAATGGCCCTTGGCTGGCCGGGAATGAGATGGGCAAATTCACCGTTGATCGAAAAAGTCGATTTTTGGGTGGTTGAAATCACAGGGAGTAAATCAACCAACTTGGTCAAGAACGGAACGTCTGTTCGGTAGGCGAAATCGAATCCTAAAATATTGTTTTTGAAGGGTTCGCTTCCGATATCGACCTTTTGTGTTACCGGGCGTTCCATCATACGCATCCAGGTAGCGCCTAGATTCAGCTGATCGTTGAACTTAAAGTTGTAATGCCCTCCCACAAGTGATCTTGCTTGAAAACCAAAAACGGAGTTGCTTTCAATCGAGATGGTGATGGGTGTGTTGGATTCCAAAATACCCGTATTCAGAATTTTAACACGTCCTAAGTTATAATCGACCGTGTAATCCGTGCCTTCTGTGAGTTTGATACCTCCTGCTGTCACAGAAACGGCACCCTCCGGTACATTCAGTGCATTAAGGGGAATATCGGAACTAACCGATGACTGGTACTGACCTTTGAACATGAAACGGTTCTTGCTAGGAATTTGCTGAGCGGCTGTTTTAGTTGAATCGTAAAGTTCTGTAAAAGCAATTTGATTGATGATTAACTCAGGCATTCCTGCGTCCTGTAATTTTTTCTTAAGCGTTTTTCCGAATGGTTCAACTGTTGAAAAGTATACCCTTCCGTTGCGTGTATTTATAGTACCACCATTCTCAGCGCGATTCGCCGTAAACGTGATTGGAACGTAATCAAACACCCCATCAGAGAATGGTTGGTTGTTTTGGTTAAGTCGATCCATGTCAATCAACGTAACGATTTGTTTGTCGTCAACACCGTCGATAGGCATGAATGGAACTAAAAGCGATGTTTCGGGGTTGTTGTATAATAAATCGATCCTGAAACCTGTTTGGTCTACCTGGTAGGCACCGATGGAATACACATTTTTCATCATTAGGTCCCAAATCTTATTCTTTGGATTAGTGATGGTAGGCTTTAGCAACTTCAACATTAGGGCTTGTTGCCCTGGAATACCGTCGGTAGAAAATTCACCCACCTGATAGGTTTCACCGCGGTAGGTGTATTCATACGCAACGGCTAGAACTTCGTCGTTGTTGAGTGGTAAGTTGAGGGAAATATAACCAAGTTGCGCATTATAGGTGAACTCTTGTTCGGTTAACTTACGCGCATTTTCTACTTTTTCATAGTCGATAGCTTGTTCGAAAGGACCAGGCGCTGTGACTTGCATGCTCATTGCCGTAACAGCATTTGAAAATCCCCTCACGAGCGGTTGATTGGCCGCCCAGTTATAGAGTGCGTTTGCCTCGTTATCAGGAAGGGTTAAGGTGGAGTAACCTCCTGGATTTCCTTGGCAATTTGCTTGTTTTGCTTCACCAAGATCAGACAATGCGATAACATTTCGAGTGTTTTCAATGCTGTTAGTTCGGTTCGTTAACCAGACCTCAATACGGGTGATATTAATAGTGGAATTAACGATCGGAACAGTAGACATGGCTTCGTCGTATTGTTCGTGAAAATACATGTTCAGAAAATAATGCCTGTTTGCTTCGTAATTATCAGCACTTAGCTCAAATTGTTGTACTTGCGCTCCACCGCTTACCTTGATTTCAGTTCGTTTGCCTTTGGAGGACGCTGCGATGAGGTCAATGGTAGATCGGCCAAATTTGAGCTTGGTTTTTGCTCCGAAAAGGGTCTGAGAACCTTGAATCAAGGAAGTAGGCAATTGCATGGCTACGTTTCCCAACTCAATCTTCTGCATGATTTGGTCCTCGTTACCGGTATATTCAAGTTTAGTAATGTTATCAAAGTCAAAGGCCGCTTGTGTGTTGTAACTCGTTGATACTTTCATTTTAGTACCAATGAGCCCGACTAAATTGAGTTGAATTTGCTGTTGGAAATCGAAACGGGTGATTTTTCGTTGTTTAACAGGAAGAATAGGGTTGTCGTAACGGGAAGAATTCACACCAAATGAAAGTTCAACTGATCCTTGTGGTCGAATCGTTATTTCGTCAGATCCAAAGAAGTTTTCAAAGGCTTTACTCCCGATTTTGATAGGAAATTCTATCGGCCTACCTGCTTCTGTTTGTTCTTCGATTTTCTCCGACCAATTGTTTCGCATGGAATGTTGCTGCTCATAGGCGATGTACTCCTCCAGGGTCATCATCGATGGATACCGATAATCGAGCCCATTTCCAATTATTTCCCGAAATACATATGTGCCAGTAACAGGATCGTAAACGATAGTTTGCTTCATAGAGGAGGGGTCCCCTAAATCAAAGCTTTGTGGTTTATTGGCTGTAGGATCAGGAAAATTGGTAATAGGAAAGTGCAAGATAACCTGGGCATTGGTAGTTGCCGTATTCAGGTACAACATGAGGGTTGATAAAAGGGTCAACCGTAACAAATGAAGTAGTCTGTGGTTAATATTTCGTATCACAATATTTTGAGTGCTTCTTTGATGAGTACTTCAACGGACTTGTCACCATCGGTAACTTTGTCCAGTGCTTTGTCTGCGGATTTCTTATCAAATCCGAGTGAAATCAATGCTGTTAACGCGTCAAAGCGCGCGGTATTGTTTTGACTGAATAGATTTTCAGTGTTAAAGTTCATTTTTAACACTTTGTCTTTCAGATCCACTATCAAACGTTGAGCCGTCTTCGCGCCAATTCCTTTGATGCTTTGAATGGTGCGAACGTCTTCTGATTGAATGGCGATGGCTATTTCTTCAGGTATTAAAGAGGAAAGCATAATCATGGCTGTATTAGGGCCAATTCCGGAAACAGCAATAAGGTGATTGAACATATCCCGTTCTTCTTTTGATGAAAATCCGTAAAGGATATGCGCGTCTTCTCGTATAATGAGTCGAGTTAATACGGTAACCGAATCGGAGGAATTCAAACTAGAATAGGTGTTTAGTGAGATGCGCACCTCATATCCTGTACCCCCACAGTCAATGACAAGCGAGGTAGGATTTTTTTCAATGAGTTTGCCTGTTAATCGGTCAATCATGCTACTTGTTTTGTGCATCTACCACGGCCACTTTGACCATGTTGACAATTTCCCTTACGCTCGCGCCCATTTGCAGTACATGTACCGATTTTCTCAACCCAACCAGTACGGGTCCAACGGCCTCTCCATCGGTCATTTGTTGAAGGAGCTTGTACGCAATGTTTCCAGAGGACAAATTAGGGAAAATTAGGGTATTTACTTGTTTATTCGCCAAATGAGAAAAAGCAAACTTCTCCATCATTAGTTCATTGTTCAATGCAAAGTTAGCTTGTACTTCACCGTCTACTACCAAGCTTGGGTGTTTAGAGTGCAGAATTTCAACCGCCTTCGCCATTTTTACGGCATCTTCTCCATCAGATGATCCAAAATTTGAATAACTCAGTAAGGCAATTCTGGGCGTGATTTTAAATTTACGAACGGTACGTGCAACATTGAAGGTTATTTCGGCAATTTGTTCTGCCGTTGGGTTCATGTTTAGGGTTGTGTCAGCCAAAAACAATGGCCCTCTTTTCGTAATGAGGATGTACATGCCTGCCACTAAACTCACATCCTTCTGTAAGCCTATCGTTTGTATGGCTGGGCGTACAACATCGCGGTAATTTCTTGTAATACCTGAAATCATGGCATCTGCATCACCCGTTTCGACCATCATTGCCCCAAAATGATTCCGTTCCCGCATGATTTGTATGGACTCGTATTCGGTAAAGCCTTTTCGTTTTCTTTTCTCGAAAAAAGATTTTCCATAGGCAATTCGGCGGTTCTTTTCGTCTGTTTCCTTCGGGTCGATAATGGTAACATCTGGAAACTCCATGTGGTATTCCTCAATCAAGCGCTCAATGATTTCTCGGTTTCCGAGTAAAATCGGATAGGCCACACCTTCTTCCCATGCACTTTGTGCCGCTTTGAGGATTTTAATATTGTCTGCTTCGGCAAAAACGACGCGTTTTGGATGGCTTTGCGCCTTTTCGGTTATGGTTCTGACCAGTTTATTGTCTAGTCCCAACCTGTTTTTCAATTGCATTTCGTAGGCATGCCAATCTTCGATTGGCTGTTTTGCAACACCTGAATCCATAGCCGCTTTTGCAACAGCTGGTGCAACGTAATAGATCAACCTCGGATCAAGAGGTTTTGGAATAATTTGGTCACGGCCGAAGGTGATGTTTTTTTCCCCATACGCTTCAATGACCTCTTCAGGAATGGTTTCTTTCGCTAAGCCTGCCAATGCCCTTACGGCAGCTAGTTTCATCGCTTCGTTGATCGTAGTCGCTCGAACATCTAGCGCTCCTCGGAATATATAGGGAAATCCAAGGACGTTATTCACCTGATTAGGATGATCAGAGCGTCCCGTCGCCATGATAATATCCGTTCGGGTAGAAGTAGCTTCTTTATAAGAAATTTCTGGCTCTGGATTCGCCAAAGCGAAAACGATGGGGTCCTTCGCCATGGATTTAATCATTTCTTTGCTGACGATATTTCCTTTTGATAGTCCCAAAAACACATCTGCCTTGCGCAATGCTTCGGCAAGTGTGAGCGGTTTTCGATGTTTGGCGTAGGGTAATTTGGATCCGTCGAGGTCAGTTCTTCCTTGCCAAATCATGCCTTTCGAGTCAAACATGTAAATGTTTTCTAATTGTGCACCAAGGGCTTGATACAATTGAACACACGACATGGCCGCTGCTCCAGCACCAGAGACGATAATTTTTACCTTTTGAATTCTTTTTCTTGCTAGTTCCAATGCGTTGATTAGTGCGGCAGATGAAATAATAGCTGTTCCGTGCTGATCGTCGTGCATGATGGGAATGTCCAATTCCTCTTTTAGTCGACGCTCGATTTCAAATGCCTCCGGAGCCTTGATGTCTTCAAGGTTTATTCCACCAAATGTGGGCGCGATGGCTTTAACGGTTTGAATAAAAAGTTCTGGGTCTTTTGCATCCACTTCTATGTCGAAAACATCGATGTCCGCAAATATTTTGAATAGTAAGCCCTTTCCTTCCATAACGGGCTTTGATGCCAAAGGACCGATGTCACCTAAACCAAGCACTGCCGTTCCGTTAGATATAACAGCAACTAGGTTGGGTTTGCTGGTGTATTTGTACGCATCTTCCGGATTTTCGGCGATTTTCAAACAAGGCTCGGCCACGCCGGGGGAGTATGCAAGGGTCAAGTCGCGCTGGGACGAATACGGCTTTGTTGGTACCACCTGGATTTTACCTGGACGACCGGATGCATGGTATTCAAGCGCATCTTGTTTTTTTACTTTGCCCATTTCGTTGAATTAAGAGGGTAAAAATATAAATTTCAGACGAAACAGGCTAACCACGAACAAAAAAAGCCCGGAAGTCCGGGCTTTTCATTTGTTCAAATAGAATGTTTATTTTATCACTACGTTTTTCGTAGTTGTCACACCATTTGACGTAATCTGAATTACGTACGTTCCAGCAGACAACTCGCTTACGTTAAGTGCGATGTCTTGAGCGCCGCTAAGTGCTGAATAATCGCTGTGTTGGATGTTTCTTCCTTGTAAATCGGTAATGTTGATGCTGTAATCTGCATTGTTAGCATCAAATGCAACGTGCACAACATCGTTGGCAGGGTTAGGGAACACACGAAGTGTTGAATTCAACATTTCGCTTACTCCTGCAACTGCATCTATGGAAAATGCATCCATCGCATCGTTTCCTGAAGTGAAGTTGGAAACACCAGCCAACATAGTACCATTGATGTATACTTCTACCAATCCGTTTCCGTATCCGCTGTCGAAACCATCTCCATAAGAGTCAAGAACTTCTAGTTTGTAGCAATCGTCAGGAAGGAATGTATTGATATCTGGTTGTGGGTATGTTCCATTGGCCGCAGCATCTGCATAAGTTGGGCTTTGGTAAGCAATAGTTCCATTCGACTTAAGGATTTTCCAAGAAGTTTCAGATCCATAACGGTCCAAACTCACTTTGATAGTGGCGTTGTTGCTGTTACCTGTGTTAGCAAGACCAACGGTTGATGAAACAACGTTGTTTGCCACGTTGCCATCAGTTGAAGTGATGTTTATGGAGATGTTTTGCGACGCTGCTGTTGGCGTGTATTGCCCAATAGTTACATCTTGAACAGAGTAAGTTGATAGATTTCCTGACCAGTTGTATGTTGCAATGGTATTACCACCTTGTGTTGCTGTAATCGTACATGCGGTTAATGGTGCGGTACCATTGTTTTGTAGACGTACCACCAAGTCAAGTGCAGAACAAGTTTTTGTTTCTCCCAAGTACGAAAGAAGCGCAGCGTCGTTTGGTTGAGATGCTGGTGGAGGGCAGTCGTTTACAGAAGTGTAAAGCGCTGAAGCACTCAACTGACCTACCTCCTCTACGATGCGGTTAGGACAAATGCGGTAAATGGTTGGGAAGAAACCAATGGCGTAATCGTCATTGATTTGGTTCGCAGGTGCAGATGCCGGGTTTGCCATTGGAAATTGAACTTGTCCTAATGTTGCATTGGGCTCAATCCAGTTTCCTATAGAACCGTTACCATCCAGCATGGTGGCATCGGCAGTTGTTCCGTCCCCTTCAATCCAGATAACCATCACATCGTTGGTTGTGCTAGCACTCACGCCCGGATATCCAGTTGGACCATGGTTGATATACACATCGTCCAATGCGCCTCCTAAATGGTAGTTCCAACATGGGCCGCACCAAGTAGCAGATACATCTAAAAAGACCGTGTAACCTGCATCCAGATAATCGTAAAGGGTGTAGGTTCCATTTCCGTTTTCTCCTGCTGTAGCCAACCAAGGTTGGTATGCAGTAACGGTAAAGTTAGGCGCGAAGCTTCCAGCTGCTAACTGTGCTGAAGCCGAGTTTAGCGTGGCGCCAAGCCCTAATGCGCAAGCAGATAATAAAAGTTTTTTCATAATTACTTGTTAAAGAATAGACTAATAAACGTCGTAAATATAATTGATTTCTGTCACAAAACAAGGTTTTATTCGCCCTGTATTCTTGAAATCCCAACAAGGAAGAGTTAGCCTTTTAGTAACAGAGGGATGTTTTCCAATAGAAAATTCATTCCGTCGCTTGCGTTCATTTGCAAAATTTGGAAATCGCGAGGAACTGTTAGTGAATTCGCTTTTGGATCAATGAGGAATTTCGAGGAAGAAGGGGGGGCTAGATCAACGAGCGTTGCTGCTGGATAAACCTGAAGAGATGTGCCAATAACAATCAGGACATCCGCTTTCGACAGTTCCTCTGCAGCCATTTCGAGCATAGGAACAGCTTCGCCAAACCAGACCACATGAGGTCTCAGTGGATATCCGTCATCACAAAGGTCGTTCAGCGAAAGTTCCCAACCGTGTATCGGATAGTATTTTTTTTCTTGTTTTGGACCCGAACTTTTTGCGAAGCGAATGTTACCATGCAAATGCATTACGTTGTTTGAGCCTGCCCTTTCATGCAAATCGTCGATGTTTTGAGTAATAACAAGAACATCAGCCTTTTCTTCCAGTTTTTTAATAGCAAAATGTGCTTCGTTTGGAAGGGCATTAATGATTTGTTTTCTGCGCTCGTTGTAAAAGCCTTGTACCTTCGCGGGATTTTGCTGCCATGCCTCGGGGGTAGCCACTTCTTCAATGGAAAAATTTGCCCAAAGGCCATTGGTGTCGCGGAATGTTTGAATGCCACTTTCAGCGCTCATTCCTGCACCGGAAAAAACAACCACCTTCATTTTCAGGCGATTACTTCTTTTTAAGTTGGCTTTTCACGAACAACTCGATGGCTGCGGTCATGGAAGGCGCGTTTGGCATGGGCGCATGTACATCTAGACGGAGGTTGTTGCGAACAACCGCATTGGCTGTCGTGGGACCAAAAGCAGCAATCTTGGTGTTATTTTGCTTAAAATCCGGGAAATTTTTAAACAAAGATTCGATACCACCCGGACTGAAAAACACCAACATGTCGTAATAAACATCTTCGAGGTCAGACAAATCAGAGGCTACAGTTCGGTAGAGAATGGCTTTGGTAAAATTGTATTCGTATTGTTCGAGAGTGGTGGGTATTTTATCGCGTAAAATGTCGGTACAAGGGAGTAAAAATTTCTCTGATTTGTGTTTTTTCATTACCTCCACCAAATCTTCTATGGATTGTTTTCCATAAAATATTTTTCGTTTACGGTAGGTAACATACTTCTGTAGGTAAAAGGCAACCGCTTCTGAAATGCAAAAATATTTCATGCTATCTGGAACCTCAAACCTCGTTTCTTCTGCCATGCGGAAAAAATGATCGATGGCGGTTTTTGAAGTAAAAATAATAGCAGAATGGTCAGGAATATTAACACGCTGTTGCCTAAACTCTTGCGCGCCAATACCTTCTACATGGATAAAGGGCCTGAAGTCAATCTTCAGCTTGTACTTTTCAGCCAAGTCATAGTAAGGTGATTTCTCCCCCTCCGGTTTGGGCTGCGACACCAAAATTGTTTTAATTGCCAAGACTCATCAACATTAAATCAACAATCAAATCACCTTAAAAAAACTTCCGATACGTACTTTAAAGCAGCGAGTAGCGGCAGTATTTCGAGGGTGCAAAGGTACAAAATAATATAATACCACATGACGCCTGCCTGTAAAACGCACCAAAACTCCTTTACAACCCTAAGAACGAGCTGGAATAAAATAGTTATCGCAAAGAGAAATAACATCAGCTCATCATTGAAAGTGTGCAATACCCAGAAAAAGGAAAGTAGTGTGCAAACCAAGCCGGAAAGTTGAAAACCCGTCAGTGTGTGTTCTCGTGTTAGAATGTGCAGGCGGTTGTCACCGGCTATAAAGCCAACCAGCGGAACGAATGTAGTTTCTACAACGAACAATGTAAGTGGGGCTAAAACGGCGATTAAAAAACTTTCACTGTAAGAAAGTTGCATCCCACGCTGCAAGGCAAGGAAAGTGCAAAGAGAAGTACTAATAAAGTAATTGACTAGAAGGAAAACCGAACTTGCCGATTCAATTCGCAGGTTTTCTTTTATGAATTGATCGATTCCATTTACCTTAAAAACCGATTGAAAAATAACCCGAAAGGAATCTGCGTTGCGGTTTCGTGCCAATGCCAATATAAATATAGAAACCGAAACAAATAGCAAGAGTACATACGTGTATGCCTGATGCCTTTCAGTCAAGACATCCGGCACTTGTCCTGTTGACTCACCAAAGATATGAAACGTGCTTAAATTCAACTGTATGAAGGAATCGTTCTGCAAAGTTACGACACCTTAGTTGAATTACGCATACGTGACCAAAATTCATTAATTTTGCCTCATAAAAAATAGAAACCCATGAGAACAGATCAATACACGCATCCAGACTACTACTTACTTGATGATTTGCTGACTGAAGAGCATAAAATGGTTCGCGATGCAGCGCGTTCATGGGTGAAAAAAGAGGTTTCGCCAATCATTGAGGACCATTACGAGAAAGCCACTTTTCCCATGCATTTAATCAAACAATTGGGTGAAATCGGTGCGTTTGGCCCCTACATTCCAGCGGAGTATGGAGGTCCAGGCCTAGATCAAATTGCCTACGGATTAATCATGCAAGAACTTGAACGTTGCGATTCAGGTTTGCGTTCAACGGCTTCAGTACAGTCATCCTTGGTTATGTATCCCATTTGGAAATACGGTTCGGAGGAACAAAAGCAGAAGTTTTTACCAAAACTGGCAACAGGTGAAATGATGGGTTGCTTTGGTCTAACAGAGCCTGATCATGGCTCCAACCCGGGAGGGATGTTGACCAACTTCAAAGACGCGGGTGACCATGTCATTCTCAACGGCTCCAAAATGTGGATTTCCAATGCGCCTTTCGCGGACATTGCTGTCGTTTGGGCGAAGGACGAGTCCGGGCGTATCCATGGGTTGATAGTGGAACGCGGAATGGAAGGATTTTCTACGCCGGAAATGCATGGTAAACTCTCCCTTCGCGCTTCAGCAACTGGTGAATTGATTTTCGTTGATGTAAAAGTGCCCAAATCAAATATACTTCCCGGACGCTCAGGATTGGGAGCGCCTTTAAGTTGTTTGGATTCTGCTCGTTTCGGAATTGCTTGGGGAGCCCTAGGTGCTGCCATGGATTGTTACGATCAAGCGTTGCGTTATTCTAAAGAGCGCGAGCAGTTCGGCGTACCGATTGGCTCGTTTCAGTTGATCCAGAAGAAACTTGCGGAAATGATAACTGAAATCACCAAGGCCCAGTTGCTTACCTACCGTTTGGGACAGTTGCGCAACGAGGGACGCGCTACTTCCGCGCAGATTTCCATGGCCAAGCGTAATAACGTAGAAATAGCATTGAATATCGCTCGCGAAGCGCGTCAGATTCATGGTGGAATGGGAATCACCAACGAGTACTCCATCATGCGCCACATGGCGAATCTGGAGTCTGTAGTGACTTATGAAGGTACCCACGATATACATTTGTTGATTACAGGAATGGATATTACAGGTATTCCTGCGTTTACGCGAGAAATACCAGGAAAGTAGGAAAGAATTTAGCGAAAGGTATAAACAAGGTTTTTCCCTAATTCTAACAAAAGGGTTTTAACCCGCTACTTCGAGCGCCATCGATCAAACCGATTTTTTTTGATGCCTTCAAGTGGGCCATGTGTTTTATTTGGCCCGTTTTTCCTTAATCTTTGTTTTCTTTGTTCTATTGCATTAGGCAGACGTTCATGAAAGAAATAAACACAATTGGTAGGAAGGTGGCCATTGTTGAGTGGGGAGGTTCACATGACGAGTGTTTGCTTTCCCAATTTGTTGCTTTGAAGAATGCCGGTTGTGAAACCTGGTTTGTTTCAACTCCTGAACTTTGGGTGCGAAACAGTCAATTACAAGGGGTGGTGGATCATTTTTATTCGCTTGAATTCACAAAAAAGGCGTTTAAAGACTTTTTAGTGGTTCGTCGGTTGACGAAATGGTTTATTGAACAAGGCATCGAAAAGGTGGTGTTCAATACGGCTCAGGGCGCCCATGTCCGAAACGCTTGTTTTTTGGCGTCATCAAAAGTGGAGTTTATTGGGGTTGTTCACACGTTAAATAAGTTCACAAAGAGTTTTACCCAGCGCCTCATTCACCGAAAAATCCAAAAGTATTTCGTTCTAAACGACTATTTTCTGGATCGAATTACTGTGCCCAAAGGTTTACAAGTCCGGTCGTTTTATCCATTACGTTTCCCTTCTTTTGAAATGGAAGTGGAAAAACCAGACGGAGAATATTGGATTACGGTCATTGGCGGCGTTGAAAACCGCAGGAAAGATTTGGTTGGTAGTTTGGAGCTTATAAGGGCCCTTTCCCATTTGCCTGTGCGTGTTATATTTCTTGGAAAAGCCGACCCCAATCACAAGGAAGTTCGCGACTTTCGAGCCCTTTTGGAAGAGGAAAAACTAAGCAATAGAACGCTGTTCTTTGATGCGTTTATTGACGAGCAGAATTATGATGCATACTTGAAAAAATCAGATTTTATCTGGCCCATGGTACACCCGGGAACCCCAAGCGCTCAAGAGTATTTTAGGAATCAAATTACGGGGGGAATGAATGTGTCGTTTGCCTACCGCATACCGATGTTGGTACATCAGGCCTATGTTGAGGAATGGACCGACTTGAATGTTGCATTTGCCTATTCTCAAAAAACGTTTTGTTCTGATGTCGAATTGGCAATGAAAGACTTAATAGCAATGCAAAATCGAATTGGCAACAATCAAAAATTTAATTTTGAGTGGCAAGAAGATCGATACATTCAGTTTTTGTTTAACGCGTAGACGAAAGTTGTTAGAGAATCCTAGTTGTTTTCACCTTTTAAAATGAGCGTTGATCCCATTCCGGAAATCCATTCTTCTTTATTTTCCAGAAGCCATTTCCAATTTTCAATAGATAAAATGGTAAGGTCTTGTTTGGAAATTAATGCCGTGTTAATATTTTGTTGACTAATAACCTGAATGTGATTCGGGGCGATCTGCTCAATGGCCCTAATCGACTCCCTCAGTTTGGGCAGGGTATTTATTTCTTCTTTAATATCCAAAATACTAACCTGGGCATCGCTGTTGACAATTTGTTTTTTGGCAAATGTCATTAGCAGGTCATAATCCACAGAGCTCATGGGAATACAGATGCGTTGCACATCGGTAAAATTTTTTTCGATGAAAACACCAACTGGAACTTTACTTTTATTTAATAGGATTTGTGTACTGTCATCAAATACGGTTTGATTGAATAGTGTTTCCTTACCCGATACCCGATTTAAAAGTTTTTCCGGATTGATGAAGCGAGTGGTAAAGCCTAAAATCCTTCCTAGTGCTGATCCTTCAAAGATGGAACGCTTTAGCCCCACTAATAATAGGTCGTATTCTCCTTTGTTGGCGGTTTCACTAATTTCGGATTCGATGTCATTGGAAGCCTTGAAAAGTGTCGTTATGGGTTGATTAAGTTCTTTCGATTCTTCAATGACAGGGAGAAACATCTCTTTTTCGTTGTCCTCTAGATCATACGTGTGTAATTCATTGGTTGGTGCCAGATGCATGGTGGTAACAGAGGTTGTTCCAACTTGTTTGCGAACGAAAGAGTTGGCAAGTCTGAGAAGCGATCTTCCATTTTCGCCGGTGTCAAAGGATACTAAAATTCGATGAGATCCAATTAACTCTTGTTCGCTTTCTTTTGAATCGTGCTCCTTTTTGAATAACCACTCTATAAAATCCAATAAAGGGCCTGTCATAAATGTTGTGACTAACGCCATAATTACCATCATTGAAAAAATCTCAGGGGTCAATACCCCAAGGTCATAGCCAATATTTAGTACAACCAACTCCATGAGTCCACGCGTATTCATTAAGGCCCCAATGATTAAACTATCTTTCCAATGTTGACCAACAAAACGGGCAGCTATGGCGCTTCCTAAAAATTTACCTATTACGGCTACTGCTACGATCATCCCGGTGATATACCAAAGGTGAGGTTCATTCAATAAACCGATTTCAGTTCGTAAACCTGTGAAAACAAAAAACAATGGTAAGAGTAAAATAAGAGAAAGGTCTTCCACTTTTTCAATAAAGATGGTTCTGAATTTGGTATTTTCAGGCATAATGGCTCCTGCCATAAAGGCTCCGAACAAGGCGTGAATTCCAATTACTTCGGTGCAATAGGCAGACAGAATGAGTGTAATAAAGAAAATGGCGACAATGGGTTTGTTAAGTTGTTCTTTCGTTTGATAAAGATTTCCGATACGGCTTAAGAAAGGACGAACCACGCCTATCATGGCTATTACATACAATGCAGCTAGGGCAATAATATAGAGAGCGCTGGTAAAAGTACCTGCTTTCACAATGGCAATGACCGCTGCTAAAATACACCAGGCAGTGATGTCATCAGCGGCTGCACACGTAATTACAACTGCTCCAATGCGTGTTTTGTGTAAGTTTCGTTCTTGAACGATACGGGCTAATACAGGAAAAGCGGTAATGCTCATTGCAATTCCCAAAAACAGGGCAAAAGAAGAAAATTGTACACCCGTTGGTGCAAATGAATTATATATGAAATATGCCAGACCTACCCCAAGTGCAAAGGGGAAAATGATACTTGCATGGCTTATTACGACTGCGTCATGCGCTTTATTTTTAAGCACCTTAAGGTCCAGTTCCATACCGACCACAAACATGAATAGTATGAGTCCAATCTGACTTAGAAACTGGATATTGGGCAATGATTCTTTTGGGAAAAGAGCTAGAGAGAATTCGGGAAAATACGCCCCAAAAAGGGAAGGGCCCAATGCAATACCTGCAATGATTTCACCAATAACAGTTGGTTGGCCAATTTTTTTGCAGACCCAACCCATCAATCGGGCAGCAAGAATAATGGTTAATATCTGCGCAAGTAAAATCGCTAATGGATGGCCCAGGTTGTGGCGTAGGGTTTCCAAAAACGTTTTCCATTGAGAAGAGGACGGTGTGATATGTAACACATTCCGGCCTGTTTCTAGTTGTTTTCCGTTTAAAATAACCCAATAGGTTAATCCAATAAAACCACCGATTATAATGATATAGAAAAGACTATTTTTGATTCCTTTCATGGCAATTTCTTATTTCTGAAACGTAAATTCATTTAATTTGATTCCGATTCCAACACCTGTAAGCCATCTGCCATTAGTCGTCCCCGTTTTTGCCATATAATAAAAGGGAACCTGAAGTGCCATCCATTTATAGGAAAAGGTTACCCCCGCTCCTAAACTTGGCGTTACCAGGGAATTGTTGGTCGAGCCATTGTCTTTTTTAAAACGCAATGAGGGCAACATTCCTAGCGTCCATTTCGTTTTTTTGATTTTTAGCTGTATTCCAGGACCTGAAAAATTGAGATAAGCTCCTTGATCCACATACCCAGCAATAACGCTGCCATCGATTGCAACGGGTTCAATTCTTATTGCGGATTGACTCAAGCAGTAAAAAGGTAAGGTTGTAAGGAAGAGGTGCCACCATTTTTTCATTGCTATTTGTTTCCTCAAAGGTCAAAACAATAAACAATTGAGGTGCATGATTAAAGGACTTGGAGCGATAATTTGCAACAAAACCGATGTTTTTTGTAAGGAGTTAACTTTTGAAGTGTGATAGAAATTCCCGTTTGTAGTTTTCGCTCAGTTGAAACCTGTATTTTTTGTTTTTTGGTGAGAAGTTCAATAAGTTGACTTCTTGGTGCGTAAAAGATTCTACGAAAGAATATGCAATTATTTCTTGTTTATTGATGCGGGAGAATTGTCTAGATGGTAACAACCTCAATAATTCAGAAAAAGAAATGTTTTTTAATACAAATTCATCACCAGAATTAAGCACGGCAATTTTATCTCGGCTATCGATTTTTGATGTTCCGATATAAGCAATGCGATCGAAAGCTAAGATCGATTTACCCTTGTCGGTATTAAACGTTGCTTGATGCTTAAGTGGGAGCGCCCCCCCTAAATCTAAATACTGAACCATTTTAACAACAGCTTGTTTCAGTCGGTCTGGTTGAATAGGTTTCCTTAGATAGTCTATAGCATTCAGGTCAAAAGCATCGGCAGCATATTCACTATATGCAGTCGAAAAAATAATGGGTTTTCCATTCAGTTGCTTGGCCAATTCTAATCCGGTCATCTTGGGCATCTCTATGTCCATTATGCAAAAGTCATAGGAAAGAAAAGACTGATCAACTAAGAATTCTTCAGGGTCCATAAATGCTTTGACCACTTCAATTTCATCCATTTGGTCACAGAGCATTTTCAAGTACATTAAGCCTGGAAGCTCGTCATCGAGCAGCAAGCAATAGCGTTTTGTGTTCAAATAAATCTATTGTTAATTGCGCATTATAAACTTCTCCCATTCTGTGACATTTCAAAGAGTAACAGTTGGCGTATATAAGGTGTAGCCTTTTTTCAAGTGCACTTAGGCCAAAGCCACTTTTTTCTTTTTTCAGAGGGGTTTTATCCGATATTTTATTCGTTACTCGTAAAAGAAAACAGTTATTTTTTAACTCTAAATGGACGGTTATAAAGGCATCTTTGCTTTGCAAGTCAGCATGTTTAAAGGCATTTTCAATGAGGTCTATGCAAATCAATGGCGCCAAAAGTTGTTGGGTTAAAAAAGGTTCGTTTTCAGGAGCAACTATTTTAATGGTCAAATCAAAAAGTGGACTTACTTTGATTTTATTTATTTCAATTAGATTTTTAGCAAACTCGATCTCTTCTTTCGGGGTAACGAAGGATTTTCGGCTTTCGTAGAGTATGTAGTCCAACACACCTGCCAGTTTATCCATGGCATAGTACGTTTGGTAGGCGTGAGATTGTATTGAGTTTAGTATATTTTTAAATAGGTGTGGATTCAAATGGGATTCAAGTGAATTTAATTCTAGAGCACGAAGTTGCTGCTCCATGGCCTTTATTCTTGGTTCGTTTTCTTTTATTTTAAGTTCTGCTTGTTTCCATTTCCAAAAACAAAATGGAAGGAATCCTGTAAGGATAATTCCGATGATAAATAAGCCGATTGAGAACCAAGTCATCTATACTGTTTTACCAAAGATAAGTAAGTTTATTTGTAGCAGATTTCAAATCTGTTCAGTGCTGCCTTCAGGTCTTTTTCAGAAATGTCAATTTCTTTGATAATGCATAATTCGATAAATTACGGAAGCCGTTCCAGACGCTAACCATTATCATTTAGCCAATCTGCAGCCTGTTCTATTTCTTTATACACTTCCGTTCCGAATCCACGAATAATCGCCTCTTTGAGAAAGGTATAAACTGGAACCTTCAATTCTTTTCCAAGCGAACATGCTGGCGAGCAAATCGAAATCCGCTCGTGGGTTAAAAGTGGTTTTTCATTTTCTTCCATCACTCGAATGGGAAAAAGATGGCAAGATAAAGGCTTGTTGAAAGGAATTATGCCTTTTTTGAATCCCCGCTCAATCCCGCAACCTAAAATTCCATTGTAGTCAGTTTGCGCAAAAGCACACGTTCCGTCTTCTATTAATGTGGTGACAGTCTCTCCATCCACGTCTACGTAAAACACCCCTTGTTTTTCTATGGCAGCGCGCCCATCGCTTGTTAATGTGGGCGAAAGATCGTCTAAATGGTTTTCCAACAGGTTAATTTCTTCCATGCTAAGCGGGGCACCCGCCTCCCCGGACTTGCAACACATCCCTTTGCACGCTTGTAGGTCACAAACAAATGATTCTGTCAGTATTTCTGAAGATAGTTGAATACTGCCAATGTCTATGATCGTGCGCATGATGATGATGAAATAAGCGCGTTATTATCAACGCCCTCCTCAAAGAAAGTCAAAAAAATGACATTTTATTTGCTAAACTCTAAAAATGTTGTACATTTGTCCTGTATTTGATTTTTCAAACACTGAGTGAGGGGACGAAAGTCCCCTCTTTTTGTACAAAATGATCGCAAAGAGCAAGGTAATAGCATTGGCAGAAGAACGAATAGCAGCGTTGAACAAAGGATTGTTTATTGTTGATGTTTCTGTCTCTACTCACAATGTAATTCACCTTGAGCTTGATAAAACAGAAGGCTATGTTTCGATTGAGGACTGCATGTCTGTTTCAAGAAACGTGGAACACAACTTAGACAGGGAAGAAGCAGATTTTGAGCTGCATGTCTCGTCTGCTGGGTTGGATAAACCGCTTCGTGTTTTAGCGCAGTATCAAAAAAACGTGGGTAGGGAAGTGAAAGTTAAGTTTCACGATGGAAGCACCCTTATCGCTGAATTGGTTGCTGCTACCGAACAAGACCTGTCCTTGCGTACAGAGCGCATGGAAAAAGTGGAAGGAAAAAAGAAAAAGGAACGAATCGTGGAAACCAACGTGTTTCCCATGGATCAAATAAAAGAAACAAAAATTGTAATTACATTTAAATAGGTCAAAATGAACAGCCTAGAATTAGTTGAATCGTTTTCAGAATTCAAAGATTTAAAAAGCATCGACAAACACACGATGCAGCACGTATTGGAAGATGTATTCCGAGCGATGTTGAAAAAGAAATTCAATACGGATGAGCACATCGACATCATTGTGAATATCGATAAAGGGGATGTCCAAATATTTATCAATAAGGAAATTGTAGACGACGGCGAGGTCGAAGATCCAAACACCGAAATTGCCTATTCCGATGCGATAAAAATTGAGCCTGACTTTGAAATTGGTGAAGAAGTAACGGAAGAATTTAAGTTCAGTGATTTTGGCCGAAGGAACATTCTGTCGTTGCGTCAGAACCTGATGTCCAGGATCATGGAGCTGGAGAAGGACAACCTATACAAAAAATACAAAGAACGAGTCGGAGAAATCATCACTGCTGAGGTTTACCAAGTTTGGAAGAAAGAAATCATGGTTATTGATGACGAAGGAAATGAGTTGATTCTTCCAAAATCGGAGCAAATTCCTTCCGACTACTTCAAAAAAGGAGAAACGGTACGTGCCGTTGTCGCGAAAGTAGACATGCGCAATAGTTCACCCGTCATTATCCTCTCCCGAACAGCACCTGAATTTTTGGAACGCTTGTTTGAATTGGAAGTGCCAGAGGTTTTCGATGGTCTTATTACCATCAAGCGCATTGTACGCGAACCGGGAGAACGTGCCAAGGTAGCTGTTGAGTCATACGACGACCGCATTGATCCTGTAGGTGCATGTGTCGGTATGAAAGGGTCACGCATCCATGGCATTGTTCGTGAGTTGAGAAACGAAAACATTGACGTAATCAATTTCACCAATAACCCCCAATTGTTGATTCAGCGTTCACTCTCTCCAGCGAAAATCTCTTCCATTGAGATCAGCGAAGAAGAAAAGAGAGCGAAGGTATTTTTGAAGCCTGACCAGGTTTCCTTAGCCATCGGCAAGGGAGGACATAACATCAAGTTGGCAGGAAGGTTGTGCGGATTTGAATTGGATGTGTACAGAGAAGGCGAGGTGGATATTGAGGATGTTGATTTGGAAGAATTCGCTGATGAAATCGATGGATGGATCATCGATGAGTTAAAAGCTATAGGCTGCGATACAGCCAAATCGGTATTAGAAATTAGTGTCGATGACTTAGTGCAACGAACCGACCTTGAACAAGAAACCATTGAGGAAGTGTTCCGTATTTTGCGCTCTGAATTTGAATAAACAGAAAAGCATTTTTACTCAATACTTTTAATTTTAAACACGGAATAAAACAGTATGGCCGGAAAACCGATAAGACTTGGAAAGGCAGCAGGTGAATTGAATGTGGGGATGTCCACATTGGTTGACTTTCTCGACTCAAAAGGAATTAAAATTGACGCCAGTCCGAACACGAAACTGGAGGCAGGTCATTACGAACTTTTGTGTAATGAATTTGCGGCAGATCAGTCGCTGAAAGAAAAGGCGAAGCAAACAACTGCTAAGCGCGAACGCCGTGAAACCATTTCTATTCGAGATAATAAGGAGGACGAACCTGTGACGCAAGTCGTTGAAGAGGATGTTGAACCGATTAACGTCGATGATATCAAACGAATCGTACAGGCAGAACCCGCACCAATTGTAGAATCTGAAAAGATTGAAGCGAAGGTAGAAAAGGATGTGCAAATCAATGTAGTTGGTAAAATCGACCTCGATAGCCTAAAGGCAAAGCCCAAAGCACAGCCGAAAGCTGAGCCTGTAGAGGTTCCAGTGGAAGAGCCCAAAATTGAAGCACCAGTTAAAGAAGAACCTGTCGCTGCTGAACCAGTTGTCGTGGAAACCATACGAGCTGAACGCCAAGTGCTCTCTGGTCCGACGGTTTTGGGTAAAATTGAGTTGCCCGTTGAGAAACAACGTACACCTTCAGAAAAGAAAACGGGTGATGACGCGAATGCTGAAAACCGAAAGAAACGCAAGCGCATTAAAAAAATTGACCCGTCTGCTCCAGCCTACGATCCGAGCCAACAGAATAAAGGAGGATTTAAAAAAGGCGGAAAGGTAGAGAAGACGGAAATCAAGGAGCAAGACATTCAGAAAGAAATCAAGGAAACGCTCGCAAGGTTGTCTAACCAAGGAGGTAAATCTAGGGCATCTAAAAACCGGAGAGCAAAACGAGATAACATAGCACAGCGTCGTCAAGAAGAGATGGCTGCCGCGGAAATGGAGGAAAAAGTACTCAAATTGAGTGAATTTGTGACCGTTTCTGAATTGGCATCAATGATGAACGTGCAGCCTACACAGGTGATCTCTGCGTGTATGTCACTCGGTATTTTTGCTTCCATAAATCAACGGCTTGATGCAGAAACCATTCAGATTGTAGCCGACGAATTTGGGTATGAAACGGAGTTTGTAAGTGCTGAAGTCCAAGAGGCTATTCCAGTGCAGGAAGACAAAGAGGAAGACTTGAAATCTAGGCCACCGATTATCACTGTAATGGGGCACGTTGACCATGGTAAAACCTCTTTACTAGATAAAATTCGTAATGCCAACGTAACCGAAGGGGAAGCAGGAGGAATCACTCAGCACATCGGGGCATATTCCGTGACGCTAAAAGATGGTCGTAAAATGACCTTTCTAGATACTCCAGGTCACGAGGCGTTTACGGCTATGAGGGCTAGGGGTGCGCAAGTTACCGATGTTGCCATCATTATTGTGGCGGCTGACGACGATGTGATGCCTCAAACCAAGGAAGCCATTGCGCACGCGCAGGCAGCGAACGTACCCATGATTTTTGCAATTAATAAAATTGACAAGCCAGGCGCCAATGCCGACCGCATACGTGAACAGCTTTCCCAAATGAATATTCTTGTTGAAGATTGGGGAGGTAAATACCAGTCTCAAGAAATATCAGCAAAGCAAAACCTAAACATTGACCTTCTACTCGAAAAAGTCTTGCTTGAAGCGGAGATGTTGAACATCAATGCGAATCCAGACAAAAATGCGGTAGGAACGGTTATAGAGTCCTCATTGGATAAAGGTAAAGGGTATGTCACCAATATGTTGGTAGAGGCAGGTACCTTGCATATAGGTGATGTAGTTCTCGTTGGAAGGTATTTTGGAAAAGTGCGCGCGATGCACGACGAGCATGGCCATAACCTTAAAGAGGCGGGACCATCCCAACCGGTATCTATTTTAGGTATTGGAGGTGCACCAAGTGCGGGAGATAAGTTTCACGTCTTGGATGACGAACGTGAGGCTAAAAATATTGCTACCAAACGCGAACAATTATACCGCGAACAAGGCCTTCGAACTACCAAACACATCACGTTGGATGAAATCGGTCGTCGCTTGGCAATAGGTGATTTCAAGGAATTGAACATTATTGTGAAAGGAGACGTGGACGGTTCCATCGAGGCACTTTCCGATGCCTTGCTCGGGTTGTCTACCGAAGAAATTCAGGTAAACATCGTGCACAAAGGCGTAGGTGCGATTTCCGAGGCCGACGTAAACCTTGCCTCCGCATCCGATGCCATCATTATCGGATTCCAGGTAAGGCCATCATTGAGTGCTCGTAAACTAGCAGAAAACGAACAAATCGATATCCGACTTTATTCGGTTATTTACAAGGCCATCGAAGAGATTAAATCAGCGATGGAAGGGATGCTTTCACCAGATATTGAAGAAAAAATCACTGGTTCTGCTGAAATCCGTGAAACCTTCGACATCACTAAGGTGGGAACCATTGCCGGATGTTACGTGTTAGATGGGGTAATCAAACGATCGGCTAAGATTCGGGTGATACGAGATGGCATTGTGATTCACACAGGTACGCTTGGCTCATTAAAGCGTTTCAAAGACGATGTGAGGGAAGTAAAGAACAACTACGAATGCGGACTTAACATTGACCGTTTCAACGATATCAAAATTGGAGATATCGTGGAGGCCTTTGAAGAAGTAGAGGTCGCTCGTAAGCTCTAATCTTAGATTACTTGCAACTCGATTCGAGTATCGTTGGCTTCTAAAATGTCTGTACCCATACCCGTTTCGTGAAGAGGTACGAATGAGATTTCGTTGGCCAATACCTCTGCGCAGATGTAAGCTTCATGAGTTTTTATAGCCTGTTGAATGCCCTCATTGGTGTCTATCCTTATGGAAATTCGGTCAGTTACGTCAAGTCCTGTATCTTTTCGTGCGTTTTGAACTCGGTTCACCACTTCACGTGCAATGCCCTCCTTACGCAGAACGTCCGAAACAGTGATATCTAGTGCCACCGTTACATTTCCTTCGCTAGCAACCAACCAGCCGGGAATGTCTTGTGCGACAATTTCAAAGTCAGCCAGATCCAACCGAATGGTTTCCTCCCCAACCATGCCTGACCATTGTTGCTCTTGCTCGATGCGCTGAATGTCAGGTGCCGTAAAAGCAGCCACAATGGAGGCAATGCTTTTCATGTGTTTGCCGTATTTGGGCCCAATGGTCTTAAAGTTGGGTTTGATGCGTTTGACAAGGCGATCGCTGCCTTCCGGAAGCAATTCAAGTTCTTTTACATTGACTTCAGAAAGGATTAAATCCTTCACGTGCATGATGTGGTCGGCAAACGTATCGTTGAGTGCGGGAATCATGATTTTTTGCAGCGGTTGACGAACGCGCAAGTGTTCTTTTTTCCGTAATGATAATACGAGTGAGCAGCAACGCTGTGCCAGTTCCATTTGATTTTCCAGTTTAGGGTCGATGTAAGCGTTATTTACACTAGGAAAATCAGCTAAGTGCACTGACGATACGGCATGTTTTCGGGTAACTTTATTCAAATCTCTGAACAACCTGTCCATGTAGAAAGGAGCAATGGGTGAACCGAGAAGCGCTACCGTTTCTAAACAAGTATACAAGGTTTGATAAGCCGAGGTTTTGTCCTTCAAATCATCGCTTTTCCAATAACGTCTGCGGCACAAGCGCACATACCAATTGGAAAGTTCGTCGCCCACAAAAGCCTGTAACAATCGTCCGGCTTTTGTTGGTTCATAGCTGTGGTACGCTTCGTCAACATCCTTAATCAACGAGTTTAGTTTGGACAAGACCCAACGGTCTATTTCTGGTCGCTCGCTAATAGGTATTTCACCTGCTAATCCATCGAATCCGTCGAGGTTTGCATATAAGGCGAAGAACGAATAGGTGTTGTAAAGCGTTCCAAAGAATTTTCGTTGCACCTCCGCGATACCTGCTGCATCGAATTTGAGGTTGTCCCATGGTTGCGCATTCGTTATCATGTACCAACGCGTTGCATCTGGACCGTATTGATCAATGGTTTCAAACGGATCCACGGCATTTCCAAGACGCTTGGACATTTTTTGGCCATTTTTATCCAGCACAAGCCCATTGGAAATAACGTTTTTATACGCTACGGAATCAAAAACCATAGTAGCGATGGCATGAAGGGTATAAAACCAACCACGTGTTTGGTCGACTCCTTCAGCGATGAAATCTGCTGGAAAGGCCTGGTGGCCGTCAATAAGCTCTTTGTTTTCGAAAGGGTAATGCCATTGGGCGTAGGGCATAGCGCCGGAGTCGAACCACACATCGATGAGGTCAGCCTCGCGCTTCATTGGTTTTCCGCTGGGTGAAACCAGCACCATGCGGTCCACTTCATTTTTATGTAAATCGATGGCGTCGTAGTTGGCTGCGGAAAAGTCATTTGCCGTAAAATGCCCTAAGGGATTTCTTTCCATGAATCCGGCATTTACCGATGCTTCACAGGCATGTTTCAGTTCTTCTACCGAACCAATGCACAATCGTTCGGTTCCATCTTCTGTACTCCATATTGGGATGGGAATTCCCCAGTACCTCGAACGGGATAAGTTCCAGTCATTCGCATTTTCTAACCATTTTCCGAATCTTCCCGAGCCCGTCGATTCTGGTTTCCAGTGAATGGTATCGTTCAGCCTTTGCATGCGCTCTTTCACCTCAGTTACTTTGATAAACCAAGAATCCAGTGGGTAGTACAGAACGGGTTTATCGGTTCTCCAACAATGCGGGTAACTGTGAACGTATTTTTCTACCTTGAAAGCCTTATTTAACATTTTTAGCTGGATGGAAAGAAGGACATCCACCGATTTTTCGGGAGCTTCCCCCTCGTCGTAGTATTCATTTTTAACGAACATTCCAGCCAATTCTCCCATTTCTGGCCGAAACTTCCCTTGCAAGTCAACCAAAGGCACGAGGTTGCCTTGTTCGTCCTCTACCAACATCGCTGGCACATTTGCATCGGCAGCAACTTTTGCATCGTCCGAGCCAAAGGTGGGAGCAATGTGAACGATGCCTGTTCCATCCTCAGTGGTAACAAAATCTCCACTGATAACACGAAATGCTTTTTCAGGATGCTCGGCAGGTAACGCGAACGGAAGGAGTTGTTCGTAGCTTATTCCAACGAGTTCTTTTCCTTGACACTTTCCAAGTACAAGAAAAGGGATTTCCTTATCGTTTTTTTGTTCGCTTAGCTGCTCGAGCGATTCTGCTGCTTTGAAGCCTTTACCGAAATGAAGGGACAATAGGTTTTCAGCCAGTATGACCTTGATTTCTTCTCGGGTATAGGGATTGAAGGTATGAACAAGCACATAGGAAATGGAGGGTCCGACACAAAGTGCGGTGTTGGATGGTAGCGTCCATGGCGTTGTGGTCCATGCCAGAAAATAGTAATGATTCGAAGGGCCAAATGGTGTTAGGACTCCATCGGGAATACGGAATTGAGCAACGACAGTTGTATCAGTAACATCCTTGTAACAACCGGGCTGGTTCAATTCGTGGGAAGATAATCCGGTTCCTGCTTTTGGTGAATACGGCTGAATCGTGTAGCCTTTATATAAAAGGTTTTTGCGGTACATTTGCGCCAGTAGCCACCAAACAGTTTCCATGTACTTGGAGGTGTAGGTCACATAAGGGTTCTCCATATCGACCCAATATCCCATTTTTCGGGTGAGGTCGTTCCAGACATCCGTGTAGCGCATCACTGCTTCACGACAAGCCTTGTTGTACTCTTCAATAGAAATCTTCTTTCCGATATCTTCTTTGGTAATACCAAGTTCTTTTTCAACTCCAAGTTCAACAGGCAAACCATGGGTGTCCCATCCCGCTTTGCGTTTTACTTGGAAGCCTTTAAGTGTTTTATACCTACAAAAAATATCCTTTATGGCGCGGGCCATCACATGGTGTATTCCCGGCATGCCATTCGCTGATGGTGGGCCTTCGAAGAAAATGAATGGTGTTTTTCCTTCCCGTTGTTGAATGGATTGCTCAAACAGATGAGCGTTTTCCCATTCTTCGAGTAATTGGTTGGCTAATTCTGGTAAATTCAGCCCCTTGTATTCCGTATATTTTTCTTGCATCCGATGTGGCGTAAAAGCAACTGCGAAGATACTAAGAATTCATTTTTATTGAGGTACATTGTGGAATTTCCTATAATCAACTTTAGGATGGTGTTTTTTCCTTCGTAAAAATTGGAAATGGCAGAAAATGATCAGTATTTCCTCCTACGAATAAGTGTTGCGCACTGGGAAAAGGTAGGCAAGAATCCAACCACGGTGATTTCATCGTTGAGGCTAATTCTTTGTTCACTTGCATTAAGTTTTCCGCCGTAAAGATTAAACCCTATTTTATTCCGCGATACTTTGGTCAGAACCGAGGTAAAGTACATGCTGTCGAGAGTATAAAAATCATAAAAGCACCCATTGGCGAAATACATCGGGATTTCAATTGACCCTTCGTCCATCAAGTATTGGTTTTCCGAGATTTTTATAATCTGGTAGTCTTTTATTAGGGTGTCATGGGGCGAAAGATAGCACATGTAATAAGACCAGGCGGAGTCGGGGATTAGCGTGTTAATATCCAATCTAATATCGATGGTGGAGCGGTTATTCTTGAGGTTAGTTAAATTCATTTTACCTCGGTAATGACCTAACCATGACTCCGGGAAATCTTGGCATTTGGCCACCTTGAAAAAGCACAATAAGGCAAAAACCAAAAGATGGGTGGTATGTTTATCTTTAGACAGGGGCACGAAGGGAATGGTATTGCAACTTACTTCGATGACTGGAAAAGTCAACGAACGACACATTGAGAAAGCACAGGATTCGACCTAGTATTCCGGGATTTCTTCAATCAACACCTCGTCGTCGTCTGCACTTTCGTAATCAACGTTAAACACAAACCCTGCACGGAAGGGATACAAGGCAATCGTTTTGTTTTCTTTGAACAAGGTGTTTAGGTTATAGGATAGGAAAATCCCTCCCCAGCTGTATCCGGTGCGAACGGTAGCTTCCAACGTAAACAGGTTGGTGTTGTATTTTGCTCGGGTGGTATTGGAAAACCTTGAGCCGTTTTCAAAACGTCCAGATTGCGCGTAAGTTGAGCTAAAACGAATCCCTCCAACAACACCAGCCGCAAAGTAAAATGATTTTTTCTCGCGTTCTTTCGTGGCAAATTCGAACAAGAGCGGTACGGTGAAGTATCCTAAGGTCAAGGCATTATTTCGCAATTGTCCATCAACCGTATCTGTGTAAAAAACAGCCGGATTGAAGACGGTACAAAGCGTTGTGTCCGAATTAAACTGAAGGGTGTAATTGGTGTTGTCGTTTCGAAAAGAATAAGAGGACACGCTTACACCAAGTCCTGTTGTCAACCCAAGAAACTGGCGAAAAAACGGGATTTTGTACTCGTACACATTGAAATTAAACTGCGAAGAGAAACCAATGTTGTTTTCCCAGTAGGGGTTGTTGGTGAAATTCCGCTCGAAAGGTCCGGACATAAGGGTATTGAAGCCAAAATCAAAACCAGCCCAATGCCCGTCATAAGTCGTTTTTTCGTCTTCTCCCTTGGAGGAAATGCGGTTTTTATTAATCGCATTTTCTGATCCAACGGTACTTTTCGTGGCCAGGTTGAAGGTAGGCTTGAATTGACCAAATGCGGTTGAGCCTAAAAGTCCAACAACGAGTGCCGTAAGTGAAAATGTGCGTTTCATGGTTATATGTTTTTCGTAAAAATAGGGAATATTTACGTGCGGGATTTAAAATCGAACCGAAATCCTACCCAATAAATGAACGCCAGCTTGTGGAAAAAGGAAATTCTCCACAATACGTTGCCCACCATAAATGTAGCCCCATGTATAACCGTTGTTGGAGTAGAGCGTATTAAGCAAGTTGTTCACCTGCAAGCCCAGCTGAATTTCGTTTAGTCCAAAGGCAGAAAAGACGAAATTAGATTGAAAACTTAGGGTAAAGTAGTCCTCTATCATCCTCGAATCACTTGAGGTATTGTCCAGAAATTGTTTTCCAACGTATTTTCCATTTAAGGCAAACTGAATGTATTCCCTCGGATTGAAATGCAAACCTAAGGCACTGATTACATTCGGGGAAAACGCAATGTCAGTGTTTTTATGCGCTATCACGGTTTGAATCATATTGCCCTCCGCATCGTAATTGTCGTAATTATCTATGTATTCGTTGAAAGCTATGATTTTATGCCGGCTCCATGTAACATTTCCCTTAATACTCCATTGCCTGGTGAATTCGTATCGGCCTTCCAATTCAATTCCTGCTCGGTAACTTTGGTCTACGTTGGTACGTACATAAGCCCCCACATCGTTTATTTCTCCAGTCAAAATCAATTGATTCTTGTAGTACATTCCGAAGGCATTAGTAATCAAAGACCATTTTTCATGTTGCATCCGAAGACCAAGTTCACCGTTGTGCAATTGCTCGGGTTGAGGTCGGCTATTGGGCGTACTCTGCACAAAATCGTCCCGCACAGGCTCCCGATTTCCAACGGCATAGGAGGTATAAAACTGCATGTTATGAGGCAAATAGACCAAAAATCCAACTTTCGGATTGTAAAAAGTAAAAGCGACTTCTTGCTGCAAAGGGACTAAGTTTCCAAAAGATTGGTCCACGCCCAAGTAGGAATAGGATAAATGACGGACCTGCATGTCGGCAAACAGGTTAAGTTTTTTAATCGTATAATTCAATTTGATGTACCCATTTGCTTCGGTTTTAACCGCATTGTTTTCGTAATAGCGGTCTTCAGATGCACTTTGCGAGGCAAATTGTGCCCAAGTAATCTCACCGAAGTGGTCACCGTCATACCGATTGAAACCAACGCCAGCTTGAACGAATAATTTCTTTAAAACATATCCTTGCATGGAAGCCAATGCGCCATAAAAATGGTTGTCTAACCAGCGGCGTCGGATTAGGTCGGTATTGGCAATGGTATCGTTTCCAATGAAAAGGGTGTCTAGTCCATATGTAGCAAACGGATCATTCTGCCGGAATTGTTCGTAATACCCCCTGCCTCTCGTGTAATGACCAGCTAGACTGAACTGCATGCCTTTATCGAAGGTGTAATTGTAATGCAATTGGTAATGGTCCTGTTGGTACTGGTCTACCTCGTTTTTATACCTGTAGTAATTGTATGTCCGGTTATCAGAGGTAAATAGGTTGATGGAGTCTTCGGCCGATTGATAGAGTCCTCCGGGGTAATTATTGTAAAAGTGGGTTAACAAACTGTCTGGATTTCCACTCAATTTGGCTTGCGGAACACCATACCAAGACTGGTAGGTTCTTTCTACACCGCTAAAGATTGTGCCTTTCAGGTTGTATTTTCTTCCCTTCCAATTTCCTGATACGAACATCGATTTTAGGTTGGCGCTGGCGCGGTCAACGTAACCATCGGAGGAGAGCCTCGAAAGGCGCATATCCAAGGTGAAACGGTCGTGCATCAAGCCAGTGCTGGCTCGGAGTGTGTTACGCATGGTTTGAAATGCGCCAAAACTATTGTCTACTAGGGCATAAGGTTCAATCGAAGATTTATCGGTCTGAAGGTTGATGCTCGCCCCAAAAGCGGCTGCACCATTGGTGGATGTTCCGACCCCTCTTTGCACTTGTACCCAATCGGTGGAGGACCCAAGATCGGGCATATTGACCCAATATACAGCATGGGACTCGGCATCGTTGATGGGAATTCCATTAATCGTCACATTGGTGCGTGTAGGATCCACTCCCCGAATGCGCACTCCTGTATATCCTATCCCTGTGCCGGCATCGGAAGTGGAAACCGCTGAAGGTGTTTGTTCCAGTAAAACCGGAAGGTCTTGACCGAAATTTCGGCTGTCGATGTCTTCTTTTTTAAGGTTGGTGTAAGTGGTTGGCGTCAAGGGGTTCGCCATGCTTACCCGAATCAATACGTCTTCGATTTCAATGATTTCGCGGGCCAGAAACACGGTCACTTTTTCGGTACAATACCCACCCTGGTCAGTGTAGTCGTTTAGGCTCACAGTTAACTGCCCCGGATGGTACCGCCGTGCACGAGCTTTTATGGTGACTGTTCCGGCGGGAATGGGATTGAATCGAAACTGTCCGAATTGATCGGTGGTTACCACTTGAGAACTGTCGGAAAGGTAAACAACTGCGCCTTCGATCCACTGACTTTCAGGACCTACGATGCTTCCCTCGAGGATGCATTGTGCTTGTGTGTTAGTCATTGCAACACATGCGATGCAGCTTAAAAAAAATTGCCTTGTCTTCATTTTCAAAAAAATTAACAAGAACAAGGGGCCAATTCCTGATGTACAACAATCAGTAGCGATAAAGTAGTATAAATCATGTTCCCTACGCAGGCATTACCCTGACAGGTTCTATGGGTATAATCTCAGCCTGAAAAAACAAGCACCCCTTCGAGACAACACAAAATTACGAAAGAAATTTCCACTGTCAAGCGGTATGGTGAAAAATGTTAGTTGCCCAAGCGGAACGAAAGCCCTCCGTTGATGAAGCCGTCATACATATTGTCGTTGAGGCCCATTCCGGAAGAAATATCCAGTTGGAGGTTATCCAGTACCCTCCATATCACACCCCCATTAAAACCAGGCTGGAAATCGTTTTGCTCGTCTTGGTTGGCAAAGGTCTCAAGGAATATCCCCACTTTATCGAAAAGCATGTAATCGAAACCAAATGAACCGAAGTAGCTGGGTACAGCCGTTTCGCCATCCCAAAATACACCCCCATTGATCGTCATAAGCAACTTATCGTTTAGGTCCCACTCCATGGGCATAAGGATAGAGGGAGAAAGGTAGCTTGTTTGAAATTCGCTGCTTGCGGCCCTGCCAATACCCAGGTTTCCAAGTAGTGCCGTGGAAGGAATCCATCCCTTCCCATTCGTTACACGGGCTTTGAAACCGATTGAAAACGGGGTGAAACCAATATTGGTGTTGTTGGAATAAGATACTCCCGGCATACTTCCTTTCACTTCGAACTTGTCTTGTTGCACATTCGTTGCCAACCGGATTTCAAAGGCGTCGAACAACCCAATTCGTACCACGGTAGAATTGAACAAAATGCTTTTAAGGTACAAAATAAGATCCCCATCTCCTCGGGAAGTCCATTCATAGTTTCCACCCGTTTCAATCTGCACATAGCCTTTACGCACAATTTGAGACGATTCCCCCAAACCAGGTCGATCGGGAGCAATAAAATAGGGTTCTTCTTCCGGTGTTAACCCAAGGTCCATGTAACGGTTATTAGAATCTTCATTTTGTGAAAATCCGAGAAAGGGGAGAAGGAGAAAAGGTAGAATGAACAGTTTCATAGCTTAGAATTTCCAGTTGTGCTTATCGATTTCTTCGACGCAGGCCACCAGTAGGTTGATGCTTTCTTTTATGTCGTCTTTGTGCGCCATTTCAATCACTTGATGCAAGTGCCTGGTTGGGATGGAAATCGCTCCTGCGATGGATCCGCCTTCCGTCATGCGCTGAATTCCCGCGGTATCTGTTCCGCCAGCGGTGAGTATTTCAGGTTGCCATTTAATCTTGTTGCGGTCGGCGGTTTTTTTCATAAATTCCACCATGCGGAAGTCGCAAATAGCCGAAGCGTCCATGATTTTAATCGCAGTGCCTTCCCCCAACCGCGTAATCATCTCGTGTGGCGCTGCACCTGGGAGGTCAAAGGCAATGGTAGTATCTAGGCCAATTCCAAAGTCCGGATTGATGCGCAGTGCAGAAACATTGGCTCCTCGAATCCCCACCTCTTCCTGAACCGTAAAGACACCGTAAATGTCGTGCGGAACCTCTTTACCTTTGAGTTCGCGCAGTGCTTCAATTAGAATGAATACCGCCAAGCGGTTATCGAGTGATTTTCCATTGACACAATCCCCCATTTCAATAAACTCCCTCTCTCGGGTGATGGGGTCGCCAATGTTGATGAGTTTTTTAACCGTTTTTGCATCCAGTCCGGTGTCGATAAAATAATCAGAAATGCGCGCTACTTTTTCCCTTTCAGCAGGTGACATCACATGGATTGGTTTGGAAGCCATCACCCCGATAACGTCTTTTTTTCCATGGATTATTACGCGTTGTGCAGTCAGTGTTTTGGGGTCAAAACCACCCAAGGTATGGAAACGGATAAATCCCTTTTCGTCAATATGGGTAACGATAAAGCCGATTTCATCCATGTGGGCCCCAATCATGACTTTTTTTCGGTCTGCTTCGGGTAGTGTTCCTTTTTTTATGGCGTACACATTGCCCATGTTATCGAGCTGGACATCGTCCACCAAGCCTTTGATCTCTTTTAAAACCAGTTTGCGGATAGCTTGTTCAAAGCCTGGAGCTCCCGGAGCTTTACAGATACGGTCGAGTAAGTTAATGTTAATAGCCATAGGTTCGATTTAAGCAAAAATACGAAATAAGAAAAGTAGTGCGATAGATTCTACCATCCTTGGTTGCTTAAATTACCTTGATTCAGCAATAATTGAATGAAAAATATCGCGTACCTTTGAGGTATAAACGAATTTTCACTCTAATCATTTATTACGTATGCAATCGTCAGGTTTTTTTGATTCAAACAGTTTCTTCATCGATGAGAAGGTCGGTGTATTTAAAATGTCCAACAATTACAAGGTTTACAACGAGCACGGTGCGCAAATTGGCATGGTGAAGCAGAAGTTGAGTTTTGGAAGTAAAATTCTTCGCTTGTTCCTGAATAAAAAGATGTTACCCTTTCATCTAGATATTTGTAACACAAATAATGGCGTTGAGGCGTCTATTTCGCGTGGTTGGACATTTTTCAAGTCAAAAATTGTAGTTAAAAATGCACAAGGGCAAAACGTTGGACGCATCCAGCAAAAATTCCAGTTACTCAAGCCGAAATTTGATGTGTACAATGGTTTGGATCAGCAAATCGGTACCATCAAAGGCGATTGGAAAGCGTGGAATTTTGAAATTCAGGACACACATGGCAATGCCATTGGAGGTATTTCTAAGAAATGGGCTGGTGCCATGAAAGAATTGTTCACCTCAGCCGATAAATACAATGTAGCGATCGCACCGCACATTACAGATCATGCTAGTAAAATGGTCATCCTTTCTGCCGCCATTACCATTGATATGGTATTGAAGGAGAAAGATTAAGGATTTTCATACGGATTCATACAAAGAGCACTCGGGTTATTTAACTCCGGGTGCTTTTTTTTAATGCGGTAATTTTTCCCGAAAATACCCATATAGCCATGTGCCTGCAATGGCACTAAGGATGGTCACACCAATGGCCATTGCACCTGTACCAAGTTGTGCATATAATGGACCCGGGCATGCTCCGGTAAGTGCCCAGCCCATACCAAAGAGCAAACCACCAATTATTTGACCTTTATCGAAGTTCTTGGTATTGAATTTTATGGGTTCACCATAGATTGTGTTTACCTTAAACCGTTTGATAAGCCAAACAGACAACATTCCTGTTACTACCGCACTGCCAATGATTCCAAACATGTGAAAGCTTTGTAAGCGGAACATTTCCTGAATGCGAAACCAGCTCACAATTTCAGCCTTTACGAACACAATACCGAAGAAAAGACCCACCAACATGTACTTCAGGTTGTGGTACCATTTGTGGTTCAATTCGCTTTCGTTGGTGCATATGGCATCCGTAGTTCTGGTTTGGTCTGAGGAAAGTTCTTTGTCCATGAGTTAAAGCGATAATATGAGTGGAAGGAGTAGGTTGGCGGTTAAAAAGCCACCGACCATAAAACAAATGGTTGCTACAAGGGATGGCCATTGCAGGGTGGATAAGCCCATTATTGCGTGTCCGCTAGTACATCCCCCGGCATAGCGGGTGCCAAATCCAACCAGCAAACCTCCGAGTACCATTAACAGGAATCCACGAAGGGAAAACAATGAATCCCAATTCATTAAATCCATTGGGACCAGTTCGCTGTAATTTGTTACCCCGTATTGCGCAAGTTCTTTTTTCAATTCAGGGTGCACCACCATGGGCGCTGGATTATCAAGAAAAAGGGATGCCGCTATTCCTCCAAGCAAGATGCCCCCAACAAAGAAAAGATTCCATTGTTCCTTCTTCCATTCATATTGAAAAAAAGGAATTTTCCGAGGAACGCACGCCGCACAAATGTGCCGAAGGGAAGAGCTTATTCCAAAGGATTTGTTTCCTAAAATCAGCAGTACCGGTATAGTCAGTCCAATTAATGGGCCTGCTATATACCAAGGCCATGGCTGTTTGATCCATTCTAACATGGGCAATTGGTTTTATCTTAGTTTGTTTGAGTAAACGATTTGCTTTGGCAAACAAAATCGGTTTTGGGAACAGTTGTTTTGGCAATAGCGTTAAATCCGCCATCCACTTCCGTGAAGTTTCTGAAACCCCTAGCTTGCAAAATACTGGCAGCAATCATGCTTCGGTAACCACCCGCACAATGAAGGAAGAAATGTTCATCGGGATTGATGTTTTTCATCCAGTCGTTGATGTAGGCCAATGGAAAACTGTACGCTTCGTCAACGTGTTCAGCAGCATATTCACTTTCTTTTCTCACATCGATTACCTTGCTTTTTCCGGCTTGAAATTCGCTTTCAAAGGCTGCAGCATCAATGCGGTGAACCTGGTCTGTTTCAAATCCTGCCTCTTGCCAAGCGGCTATTCCACCCTTAAGGTAACCAAGAACATGGTCAAAGCCAACCCGACTCAAGCGCGTAATAGCCTCTTCTTCTGACCCTTCATCTACCACAAGTAAAATAGGTTGTTTTACATCTATAATCATCGATCCAACCCACGGGGCAAAATCACCACGAAGGCCAATATTGATGGCGTTTGGAACGAATCCTTTGTGAAATGCAGCCGCACTTCGAGTGTCAAGTATGAGCGCTTCCGTGGTTTCGGCAACCGCTTCAAATTCAGCCGGATTCAATGCTTTCATTCCCTTGGTTAAGACCTTCTCAAATTGTTCGTATCCTCCCTTGTTCATGGCGACGTTCATTCCGAAATAAGCAGGTGGAGGTAAAAGGCCATCTAATACAGCAGCTATAAATGCTTCTTTGTTGGGCTGATTTAGTGCGTAATTCATGTTTTTTTGATTGCCCAAGCTGTCAACGGTTTCTTTCATCATGTTTTTTCCGCAAGCTGAACCCGCGCCATGGGCAGGATATACGGTGATATCGTTTGATAATGGCAGGATTTTATTGTACAGACTATCGTAAAGCATTCCCGCTAATTCTTCTTGTGTCATCGAGGCCGCTTTTTGAGCAAGGTCAGGCCTTCCGACATCTCCCAGAAATAAGGTGTCGCCGCTGAATAAGGCCGTTTCTTTTCCATGTTCGTCGATGAGTAAGTAACAGGTGCTCTCCATGGTGTGTCCAGGAGTATGAATGGCTTTGATTTGGATGTTTCCGACATGAAATATTTCACCGTCACTGGCAATCGTTGCATCAAAAGAGGGTTGTGCCGTTGGGCCATATACAACGGGAGCACCCGTCTGTTTGCTCAAATCAAGGTGGCCACTTACAAAATCCGCATGGAAATGCGTTTCAAAAATGTACTTCAAGTTGACGTTGTCCCGATGCAAACGATCCAGGTAAGGTTTGGTCTCACGTAAGGGGTCAATGATGGCAGCTTCGCCGTTTGACGTGATGTAGTAGGCTCCTTGAGCCAAACATCCGGTATAAATTTGTTCTATGTTCATAAGAAAATGTTAAGTCTTTAGTGTTCTAATAAGCTTCCAAAGTTGGTGATTAATTCCTCAAATGTAAGTAACCCAGATTACTAATAAACAGATTATTTTAACCAAAGTTCATGTACTATCATATAACAGCCCATTGCCAAAACAAACCATCCGAAGGCTGGTTTGAGTTTTTCACCGTCGATTTTTTTACCAAGCAGGTTTCCCAGAAAAATGCCAGCCACAGAAAAGGAGGTGAAAAGAAGCAGAAAGGACCATTCGATAGGGGTTTCACCACTTTCACCGAAAAAACCAATCAAGGATTTTGCTGCAATGATAACCAGGGAAGTACCCACGGCCGTTTTCATGGGTAGTTTACTCAAAAGCACTAAGGCAGGAATGATTAAAAAACCACCTCCTGCTCCCACTAAACCTGTTAAAACGCCCACTATTAAACCCTCTATAAGGATCAAGGGATAGTTGAACTGTTGTTCACCAAGTACCTCAACTGACCTTGTTTTTTTAATCATGCTGTAAGAGGCGGCCACCATCAATAACGCAAAAAGCAATAGGAGAAACATGTCTTTGGTAAATACCGTGTTGCCGATGCTGAACATGTGATTTGGCAATGCCGGAACAATGAATTTACGCGTAAGAAATACTGCGGCAATAGATGGTACACCAAAAACAATTGCCGTACGGATGTTCACCAAGCGTTGACGAAAACAGGGAATACTACCCACGGCGCTGGTTGTTCCTACAATGAATAAGGAGTATGCCGTTGCCAACACGGTATCTATGTGAAACAGGTAGACGAGGATAGGTACGGTCAAAATACTTCCACCTCCGCCAATGAGTCCAAGAAGTACGCCAATCAAAATGGCAGAAAAGTATCCAAAAACTTCCAACATCAAGGTAGATTTACATGTTGGTGCAAAGAAAATGGTTTAGGTTTGATTGCAAGTTAACTTAAGTTACACAACGTTAATGAAAATATCCTTTCATTGATTATTCATTGTAAGCATCAAAAAGGATATACATTTGCGGAACTGAATTGCTAAGTTTCTCTCGTTTTTTGGTCTTCATTTTTTTTGCTACCGGTGTATTTGAAATGTCTAAAAAGTAGAGCGTTTGGTTGGAAAAAAATGCTTTAGGTAATTTTTTTATTTTATTTCCTTGGAGGCTTAGCCACGACAGGTTTGTTAAGGATAATGCAAGTTCAGGAAAAACGGTCAAGGCATTATTGCTCATGTCTAAGTTGGACAAGGATGTAGCGTTTAACAAGGATGCGTTCAAGGAAGAAACGTTGTTACCACCGCATTCCAAGTTGCTTAATATTGGAAGTTGAAACACTTCATCGGGCAACTGTGTGAATTGATTGTTAGAAATAACCAGTGAACTCAAATTTGTAAGTTTATTGAGTGAGGAAGGAAGGCTGGAGAGTTGATTATCTGAAAGGTAAAGGCTGTAAAGATTAGATAGCTCACACATTTCTGCAGGTATGGAAGTCAATTTGTTCGAATTTAAGTTGAGTTCAGAAAGTCCTGAAAGCATGGAAATTCCCTTTGGAATCGAAGCTAGTTGATTTCCGGAAAGGTTTAAGTAGGTCAAGTTTGGTAACGAAAACAAACAGTCTGGAAACTGTTCGAGTTTATTTTGTGAGCAGTTTAAATTAAAAAGAGCCTCTAACTTGCTCATGGATTGTGGCAAGGATTGGATTTTGTTCATTCCGATCTCCAAGTATGTCAATTGCGCCAAATTTCCAATGCTTTCAGGAAGCGAAGCAATTTCGTTACCAACCATAGAAAGGCTCACTAAACCACTTAGGTTTCCCATTTCGTCAGGAAGCGATTGAATTAGGTTGGCGTTTCCATTTAAACTGTAAAGGCTTGTTAAATCCCCAATTTCTTTGGGAATTTCTTTGATTTGATTGCCCGAAAAATCGAGCGCACTAAGCTTCATAAGTTGTGTTATGGAAGAGGGCAATGCATTCAATTGGTTTAAAGACAGATCCAATTCAGATAATTCCTGCATTGCACTAAAAATATCGGGTAATTCGGTTAACACATTGGAAGAAAGTTTTAACGAGTATAATTTTGTTAACCTTCGACAGGTAGTTGGGAAAGCGCCAATAAGGTTGTTCGATAGGTTAAGCTCAGTTAGTTCGATAAGGTTTCCAATTTCATTTGGAAGTTCTGAAATTTCATTCTCATTTAGTTTTAAACTTTTGAGGTTCTTCAAATAAGAAATGGTGGGAGGAATGGTTTTCAGTTTGTTGTAGGAAAGGTATAAGTATTCCAGTTGATTTAGGGCAAATATACTTTTGGGCAACTCAGCTATCTGGTTCCAGTCCAGGTTCAAAAAACGAAGCTCTCGCAGGTTACTGATTTCTTGAGGGACTTCACTGATTCCATTGTAGTTAAGGTCAAGGTATTGCAGCTTTGACAATTTGGGAAGAAAGGTAGGAAATGAATTCAAGTTATTGGATGATAAATTAAGCGTATCCAACGACGAGAGTTTTCCAAGTTCGATTGGGATTTCCATGAATGAATTGGCATCAAGATCCAGAGAGGTTAATTGTTGAAGGTTGCCAATACCTTTGGGAAGATCGAATAACATATTTCCCCCAAGAGACAACTTACGCAATCGGATTAATTCAAAAAGTTCGGCGGGTAAAGATCCAAGTTGATTGGATGAAAGGTGGAGTATTTGAAGCCTCTGAAGTTTGTTAATAGCGGTTGGAACCTCATAAATGTAATTGTATTGTAGTTCCAAGTGCTCCAATGCGCTCAGGCCCAAAACAACTTCTGGTATGGTGTACAATTGATTGGATTTCAGGGAAAGGACGCGAAGGTTTGATAACAAGCTTATTTCTTCTGGTAGTTCAGTGAGGTTATTGAAACTCAAATCCAACGACTGTAAATTAACGAGTTTGCCAATTTCCCTAGGAAGGCTATCCATGTAAAATCCCGATAGGTTTAAACTTATTACTTGTTCTGGAGAAACTAAAGCTTCTTCTAACGAGGTGAAATGACCATTACTCGGTTCGGTGCTATACTCTGTTGCTACATCTTGCGATTGGACGAAAACAGGAGTGATGAACAGTAAAAGCCCCGAAATGGCGAGCCGTTGGAAATAGGTAATGTTAGAAAAGGTTATCATATTTCGTAGTGTTTCATTTTCAAGTAAAGGTAAACATTCTCTTTTATTCGCCTAAAATGAATAGCGAATCCTTAACATATTCACGCTTCAACCGGCGAAGACGAAAGATGCGCGTGTTGCTGGTTGAAGGATTTACCTTACTACTATACGTTGGGTTCCTACCATCTTCTGGTTCACATTGAGCTGAAGGAAGTAAGTGCCGGGTGCGATGCCATCAAGTGGAAATTCATTTACTCCCACTGAAGTGCCTTTTTTTATGAGGCATTTTCCAGAACCATCCAAGAGAACCCATTCTCCTTCGATGCCTTCGTGTGGTGCTAGAACATACAATTTCTCATCCACCGGATTCGGAAAAACACTGAAGGACATCTTGTCATTACCGATAGGCTGAATCCCGACATTGCCATAGCTTAAGGCCTGAAAAGCATTGATTCGCCCATATCCATAATACGGATCAAATCCTGGAACGTCCTCACTGATTGGCCCAACCATATCTTCAGCCGTTTCTTCTAAAATCAGTTTGATATCAGAAGGAGAACGTCCAGGGTCTTGTGCCAACAAAAGCGAAGCCACCCCACTTACATGCGGTGCAGCTTGTGAAGTCCCGCCCCAATACGAGTTGTAATTCGTGTCTGATAGGAAATCGGCACCGTAGATAAAATTTCCGGGCGCAACCACCGAAATATGGGTGCCATAATTGCTGCCGCTGCTCGCTCCCCAGAAAAAAGGCTGAGAACGACTGTCATCCGGATCCGTCGCACCAACAGCGATAACCCCGTTACAACCCGCTGGATACCGTTTGGTCGAAGTGTTGCCGTTGCCCATACTCGCTACAACAATTACCCCATTGCTAACCGCTTCAGTTATGGCTGCCTGCAAAAAACCTGATGATGTATTGCCGGCCAATGACATGTTGATCACTTTTGCGCCATTGTCTATGGCATAATAAATAGCGGAAACCCACCACGAATAGTAACCAACGTTTCCGGCGTTTAGTCCTTTTAATATCATCAATTTGCAGTTCCAGTCCACACCTGACAAACCAACTCCATTGTTGGCAGCCAATCCGATGATACCTGCTACATTCGTTCCATGCCCCATGTCGTCGGCTGGTATGTTGTCGGTATATGCAAAATCCCATCCTTGAACGTCGTCAACGAAACCGTTGCCGTCGTCATCCAAGTCATTGCCCGGAATTTCGTAGTAATTCAACCACAACCTTCCATCAAAATCGGGGTGGTCCATCTTATTTCCAGAATCAATGATGGCAACAATAATGCTGCTATCCCCTTGTTCAATTTCCCACGCTTGTTCCATGGAGATGTCTGCACCAGAGGTAGCGGTTGATAACGAAAAGGTTCCGTCATTTTTTAACGCCCATTGCAAATTGAAATCAGGATCGGAAGGTAGGACCTGCTGTTGGCCATCCGTTGAACCCCAACCGTCGATTTCTGCAGTGGAAACTTGTTTGCATGCCGATAGGTACTTGAGTAGTTCTTGCGGGTCTTGGTAAAACGGCAATATCAACAAAATTGGACCATTTGCGGATTTTTCCCCCTTTCTTATGGGTTCAACGGATGTAAGGTTAAACGATTGAGACAGCTCGGATAAAAAAGAAGTCGTTTCCGATGCATAATAGGAACATTCGGGAGTCAATTGAACCAGAATGCGGTGCGGTTTCTCCGTTACCTGTCCAAGGGATAGGCAAGTAACAAACAAAAAGCAAAGGACAAAAAAAAGCTTTTTCATGTATACGTTGAACAGGCTAAAATAACGATTTTATAGGCTTCGGTCACTCGAACGGTAATAAACCCTGTTTATGCTGTCAATACAGCGGTAGTGAGGCCTTGCTCCTTGATGAGCTTTAAGGCGACAGGAAGGATTTCCTTCAAGCGTTCGAAAGAGCTTGGGTTGTCATGAAAAACAAGAATAGCCCCGGGATACAGGTTTTTTTTTAAACTTAAGATGATTTTTGACACAGGTAGGCGCGCATCAAAATCGTACGCCATCCATGACCACATGACGATTCTTGTTTTTTTTCGTAGTTTTCTGTACTGTCTACATGTAAGCTTGCCATAGGGCGGTCTGAAGAGGGATGAGGTGAAAGGAATGGTATCTTCGACCGATTTGATGTAAACGTCAGACTTCGTTTTCCATCCGTTTTCGTGCCGCATGCTGTGGTTACCAATGCCATGCCCCTTCTCACGAAGGCTAGTCATTTTTTCGGGAAATTGCTGAGCATGCGTGCCCGTACAAAAAAAAGTTGCTTTGAACCCGTATTTTTCCAATTCGTCCAAAATCCAATCTGTACCTTCGGAGCTTGGCCCATCGTCGAAGGTGAGGTAAATGGCATGGGAAGAAGAAACATCCCACGTAGCATGCGGCAATAAGTACCGAACGATACGCGGGATGCGAAAAAGAGGCATATGTTATTCCGGTTTATTCATCGAATCAACCGTGTCGCCTGTTCGGGGCAACTGATTGGAATCGGGGAGAGGAACCTCTCCGTTAACCGGCGGAGGTGTTGGATTCTCAGGTACTTTTAAGTACCCGTTCATCACACCAATCGCTGTTGTATAATCCTTAAACAAGAGCATCATGCTGCCATACCTTCCTGCAGCTTGTAGTCCTCCACCTGTGCTTTCTCCGTTTTCATTGGCAAGCGCGTTCAAGCGATCTAATATGGAAGGGATGGTTTGCTTGTACCATTTGTCTAGATTTTTGGAAGTATGTGCAGCCAATTTACCATTCGCATCGCCACTTTCAGGATCCAGTGAGGCATTGTAAATCCGTAAATAAGCTACCAGCGCCGCATATAAGTCACCGGTGTTTTGAGGGTTACCTGCAAAATAGGTTTCGCTTAGTTCAAAATATCGAACAATCGATTCCAATTGCTTGGCAACCGTCATTCCAAGTTCTTCTGCCGCTTTTTTATCACCGGCACGGTAAAGGATACGCACATACTCGTGCAGAACTCCGTCTGAATACATGCTCAAGTCACCTGTTTCGCCTTTCATCGGTTCACGGTTATCAGGTGTAGGTTCTCCGTAATCAATCACTACATTGGCAGGCATTACTTCAAGCGAACGCTTAATTAGTGCGGCAGCTTTACGCTTGTATTCAGCCACTTTTTTATCGACGTCTTTAACCGATTCCCTTAATTTTTTCGCTTCTCCCGCTTGGCCATTTTTTGCCAGTATGTTCGCATTGGCTAATGCGTTATCGCGCCTGCGGATCTCGTTATCTGCTTTGAATAGGAAGTCTTCTGCCAAAGAGGAGAATTGCGTTCTGTATTGCGATGTGTGGCGTCGTGTATAATAATCCGTCAACACATCTGGATTGCTCATTTGACCGTAGCTGTATTTGCTCATCAAATTGTCAAACATTTCATTGGCATAACGGTCGTTAAGGTTATCAAGTGGACTGAACACGAAGGCCATTCCATTTTGCTTCACATATCCTCTTTTGTAAAGTGCCATCGAAACATCCGATCCGCCCGGACTAGAGAAATAAATGCCACGTTTCCAATCGTTATTGGCCAAAATATCCAACATCATCACCTGCTCACGTGTAAGTGCGCGGGTTTCAAAGTTAAAGCGCACCTCATTGAAGCAGTCTTTTTTCTGATCAGCTTTTATTACGCCTGATTTCACCGCATTTTCCTTGTTAACCGGAAGTACAAATCCCTTGCTTGGGAAAATACGGATGTTGCGCTGTCCGTCGTAGCGAACAATGTTTTTGTCGTCGCGTACGAAAGCCATTGCCTGATCAATTGGTGCGTAATCCCATGCTTTTTCAAAGTCCATGAGCAACTTCTGGAAGTTCTGCATTTGGTCTTCCGACATTTCCAGGGTTCCTCCTTTAACAGCAGCGAGAATTTCAAAGAATCCGCGGTATTTTTTATTGATTACATCCAACTGGTTTTTACCTACATTGGTGGTTAGTTCAAGTTTAAGCGCATCCAATCTTTCTTGTGCGTTGGGGTCCTTTGCATTTATTGCACCTACTAAACCTGTCATTTGCATGTTGAAGGCCTCCAAGGCTTGAGCGGCTTCTTTAGGACTTCCTTTTAAACGCATGGCAATGATGTCTTCCAGCGTTTTGTCGTTCACATTCATGGAGAACAATTCCAGTAGGTCGAAGAAAATCACCTGGTCGGTATAACCCGCGTACATCAACGTCTGATCTTCCCTAAATTTTATTGGCAACGGGTCGGAATCGTATGCACGCATTTTCATCTGCTCGGTGTACCAATCGGTTTGCATCAAAGACAAATTACACACACGAACATCGGTGCGTTTGCCTTCTACCTCCTGCATGTACCAAAGTGGGAAGGTGTCGTTATCACCATTGGTGAAAAGCACACTGTTTTTGGAGCAAGATTCGAGGTAATTCAATGCCAAGTCATCAGCCGACGTTTTAAGGCTTCGGTCGTGGTCATCAAATCCTTGCATTCCCATGATTATAGGAACGGCCAATCCAAGCAACACGGCGACAGATGCACCTTGGGTTTCGTTTTTCGTGACGTTTTTCAGTCCCATCATAAGTCCAATGGCGGCTAAACACATCACTGCGATGATTACCCATGCAATGGTGTTGGGCATAGAAACTTCACTGCCCATGTCTACTACAAGGAATAAAGCGAGTCCACCCCCCATGACCATGAGGGTGCGCATGAATTCCACACGTGTGAAGCGCAAGAACGCGTCGTACAAGGCGTAAACACCAATGCCAATCCAAAAAGCAAAGAAATAGAAAGATCCCGCATAAGCATAATCCCGCTCGCGGGGCTCAAATGGTTTTTGGTTGAGGTACACCACAATGGCAATTCCTGTGAATAAGAAGGCTAGGAAAACCACAAACGCATCTTTCGGTGCACGGTAAAAATGAAAAATCAAGCCGATAAGGCCGAGTACCAATGGTAAGAAGAAAAAGGAGTTGTGTGCGGGGTTTTCAGCCGTAAAATAGGGTGCAGCCTCGCTGTGGTTACCAAGCCTGGCGTCGTCAACGGTACTAAAGCCGGAAATCCAGTTACCACGCAAGTTGTCGCCATGGCCCTGAATGTCGTTCTGGCGCCCTGCAAAGTTCCACATGAAATAACGCCAATACATCCAGTTGCACTGATAGCTGAAGAAATAGTTCATGTTTTCGCCAAAGGAAGGCAAGCGTTTACCATCCTTGCCTATCTCTGTGGAGGTACCGTCGTTGGGGTCGTAACCCGACCATTTGATGTACCCATCTACTTTTGCTTGTTCCTGGCTCCAATACATGCGTGGAAAGAACATAGTCTGTTCGAAGGTTGGTTCTGAATTTTCGCGTACTTCGGCATTAGACTCAAAGTACTTTTCTTCCACTGAGCCACCGTTTTCGGATGCCCATTTTCGTGCATCGCTTTCTTTTTTGAATGCTTTCACATCGGCCTCTCCTTTCGAAACGACAAATCGCCGCAAATAAAACGCAGAACGGGAATCAAACAAACTCGGGTCGTTTTCTTTGGAGTTCCAAGCCGGACCGTTTAAAAGAGGAGCCGAACCGTATTGTTCGCGCTTCAAATAGGCGTGCAATGTCACTAGGTTTTCAGGGTCGTTTTCATCCAAAGGGGTGTTGGCGTTGGAACGAATGACTATCACTGCGAAGGAACCGTAACCGATTAATAAAAGAACCAAGCCCATGATGGAATTGAAAAGAATGGCGTTTCCTTTAGTTCGGGCATAACGCAAGAGGTAAATGCAAATGCCTATCAATAGCAAGAAAAAGAAAACGGTACCAGTGAAAAACGGAAGCCCAAGGTCATTTACAAACGCCACCTCAAACGAGGAAGCTAAGGAAATGGATCCGGGAATGACTCCTTCCTGAATGAAACCTAATATTAGGATAGACAATACTCCAGTGACAATCATTCCTTGTGTAGTGGCTGCATTCCACATGCGGAAATAAATGACAAAACCAATGGCCGGAACAACAAGAATTCCCAATAAGTGAACTCCGATGGCAAGGCCAAGTAGGAACATGATCAACAGCAACCACCGGTTTGGTGCAACTTCATTAGAGAGTGTTCCATTCTGTACCATGGCCATTTCTTCGTCCCACTTAAGAATCGCCCAGAAAATGGCTGCTGTGAACAAGGAAGCCATTGCGTAAACTTCGCCTTCTACCGCTGAGAACCAGAAGGAATCTGAAAAGGTGTAGGCCAAGGAACCAATGAACGCGCTTCCGAGGATGGCTATTTTGTCTCCTGTGGTGAGCTCGCTTCGGTGTGCCGAAGCAATTTTTTTAAGTAATAAAGTGAGCGACCAGAACATGAATAAAATGGTCAAGGAGCTTGAAATGGCAGACAATCGATTGATCCAAACAGCTACATTTTCAGGGTCAGCAAAAAATGAGAAGAGACGTCCAAGAACCATGAATAACGGTGCCCCGGGAGGGTGGCCGACTTCCAGTTTGTAGGCGGCAGTGATGTATTCCCCGCAATCCCATAAGCTAACGGTGTCTTCAATCGTAATGAAATAAACAAGGGTAGCGATCGCAAAAACGGTCCAACCAAGCCAAGTGTTCCACTTTTTAAAATCCATGATGCAGCAGTTTTTAATTAAAGCAAAAATGTGTTAGTTCAGGCTAGAAAAAGTTTCCGCCAAAATACGCGAAGTTAAAAATATATTCCCGTTGTGACCGAGCGTCAAGAGATTTTTTAAAGGCTATACGATAAGGAATACAAATCCAATGCATGATTTTTCTACCTAATTGCTTTTTCAATTCAAGAAAAGCATTAAATTTGCACCCGTTATTTCCTTTCGGAAACGCGCTGACCCATGGTGTAACTGGCAACACGTCTGATTTTGGTTCAGAAGAGTCTAGGTTCGAGCCCTAGTGGGTCAACAAATCAAAAAATGAAAGCCCCGTTTAAGGGGCTTTTTTTATACGCCATCCCAAAGTGTTGCGTTCAGTTTGGCAAGAAAACAGACCAAGCTGTCCGAAGTTTTTTGTTTCTTTGACTGTGGATCGTTCAACGCCCAAACTCACCTCTTTTGATCTCACCATTGTGGTGGTGAGCTTAGTTATCGGTATGGGTATCTTTCGCACACCTTCGGAAGTGGCAGGAAAATCAGGGACAGCACTTGTTTTTTTTCTCGCGTGGGCTGCAGGAGCATTAGTAAGTTATTTGGGTGCCTTGACCTTTGCAGAAATTGGTTCCCGCCATCCATCCACCGGAGGATTTTATAACATATTTTCTTTTTGCTACAGCCCTGTCTTTGCTTTTATGGTGAACTGGATTACCGTGATCTCAAACGCAGCCTCCACTGCTGCTGTATCCATTATGGGAGCGGAGTACCTTGCTGGTGCCTTTGGTTTTCAGAGTGGGTATGCGTCGCTGGTTGCATTCGTAACAGTACTGATCTTGTTGCTAGTTAACCTTAAGGGTATCAAAATAAGCACCTCTGTTTTGAATGGATTGATGATCGTTAAAGTCGGTTTTATCCTGCTGCTCATTTCTTGTATGTTTTTTCCTTCGAATGCCATTCAAACCGAAGCCACCTTAACCGTTCCGTCTTCCCAGTTCTCTTTGCAGGCGTTTGTGCTTTGTTTTATTCCCGTATTTTTCACTTACGGTGGTTACCAGCAAACCATGAATTTTGGCGGCGATGTGTCGCATCCACAGCGTACCATTCCCAAAGCCATTTCCCGAGGAATAATTGTCATCATGCTCTTATACCTATTGGTAAACTTCAGTTATTTCAGTGTGCTCGGACTGAAGGGCATGGCTGAATCCAATACCTTGGCAGCAGATATGATATCCGTCACGTTTGGACCTGTTTTCGCCAAAGCAGTAGCGATTATCATGTTTTTCGCTGTGATGGCTTATGTGAATGTTTCCATTCTCAGTAACCCCAGGGTATATTTTGCTATGGCCGAAGACAAGGTCATGCCGTCTTTTTTTATGAAAACCAATGAACGAACAGGCGTCTTGACTTATGGTGTGTTAGTGTTTTGCGCATTTATCCTGATTACCTTATTTTTTGTAGGGTCTTTTCAAAAAATCTTGGAGTACGTCATGTTCTTTGATAGCATCAGCTTAATCACGGCCGCCGCTGCCATATATATCCTTCGTAAACGTAAAACAGGGGAGGAAGGAGCTGTCTTTCGGGTCAAAGGCTATCCATTTGTTCCTGCTCTTTACATATTGATTTATGGTGCGGTGAACGTAAGTGTATTTCTCGCTAACCCAAAAGCCTTTGGCTATGGTGCACTTCTTTTTTTATTGGGTTATCCATTGTTCTTTTTACTTCGAAGACTCATCCATCGAGCCTGATTGGTTGAAGTGATAGAAAATAAAATTTGATAGGTGTTATTCGCTGGTAATATGTTCGTAATACCTTAGAACCAATCCGATGTATTATGTATGCCTGTCAAAAATTGCCCTTGTTTTTCTTTTTTGGAATTCATTACATGGTCCTTTGCCAAGAAAAACCGGATGTTCAATTGAATCCTTCAAAGGAGGAAAATGCCCTTTACTCCGAAACGTTGTTGGTTCCTACGCAAAAAAGCAAAGAGCTTGAATCAACCCATATGGAGCAATTAGTCTTTTCCAACGCTTCAGAACATATGTGCGAACATGCGACAGTTACTTCCGGTGACAAGGCGAAGGTTTATTTTATGGCTCTTTACAGCGAATTTATTCCGCATTATAAAGCATTTATCGATAGCAATTATTGTGGACCGGGCTGTTATTACATGACGGTGGATAATCAACGTACTGAGGCAAGCAGCGACACCACCAACGATCAATTGTTTGGTAGCTTTGGTACGGTGGTGCATGAAACAACCCATACCTTCAACCGACATACTAAACTAATGGTAGAGCCGGGGATCGTTATCGATTTCATGCGAACCGAGACAATCTATTCAGAAAACATCGCATCCATTGTTCCAGCAGATGCTGCCGAGAAAATCTTTCGCTACAAAACCTATGTAGGGAAAGGAAGTGAGGTAAGCGCCAACCAAAACGGAATTTACGGCCTTATGGACGAGTTTACAGCCTACCGAAACGGTACAAAAGCATGCACCGATGCAGCCTTGGCCGCCAAATCAAAAGGGAATATAAAGCGCACCGAAGGGTTCCTCAAGCTTGCGACCCAATCCTATTTTGCTTATTATGAATTCCGTTTGTTTATTGGCTGGTATATGCAGTTCCTGGAAAAATCAAACCCCCAAGCATTCACAGCACTCCTAAATAATACCAATTTCAGAATTACATATACCTTGATTGAACAAGGATTTTTAAAGGACATCCAAACGATGGAAAACCTTATCCGGGAAACACCAAAGGTGAAATGGAATTACGACTATTACGAAAAAGAGTATGTGGTTTATTGTAAGGAGCACTTACCTGAGGTAGAAGCACAACTTTCAAAATTAAAGGTAGAAGGAGTCAACACTTCAAACTATAGGCCCTTTTTGAAGCAAGTGAGGTATTATTGAACGGATCTAATTTTCTTTTTTCAATCGATCTATTTCCTTTTCCAAGAGGATTATTTTTTCCTTCAGTAACGTAATGTTCTCCTCGTAAAGCTTTTTGATTTCGGTAGGCATGTCGTATTTCCCGATCTGTTGTTCAATTTTACTATTGAAGTTATTGAAGGCAACGTTTTCATCAAAACCAATAATGGTGTCAATACCAACATCCAGCACATCAGCAATTTGTTTAAGTCGATTCATGTTTACGCTCACTTCATCACGCTCAATCCTGCCATAGCCCGGGACGGACATTCCCAATTCTTCGGCTAAGTTTTCTTGGCTTAAGCCTTTTAGTTCACGTACCTTTCTGATTCGACCTCCTAACTTCATGCTTTTAGTTTTTATTTATCTAAAATTGTATTGTCCAAGGAAAATTACCTTTTCTTTTGTCTTGATACAAAAGAAACAAAAAATCAAGACTCGATTTAGACGTTCGGCGAAAATTTCTTATCGATCAAAACTCAAAAAGAATGGAAACCTAGTGTTTCCAAACGACAAGCGCTTTTTGCTTTTGATTTACGATTTGAAATTTTCTTTCTCCTCACTTCTCAAATCAAGTCAGAAATCCTGTATCAGTTTTGATTTTCAATGTTAACCGAATCTGATTTTCAACTAATATTTACGACAACTACTTTACCAAAGCGTTTTTGCCAAAATACTGTCAGTTTTATCGGACAATAAATATCCAACATTTATAGAGCTGTTTGCTTTGGTACAAACAAAAAATAACTAAAGGTAGTGTTTTAATTATCAAGGGTGATAATAGCTATCTATATAGTAAAGCTTCTTTAGTCTTACTTAGGGTAAGTTTGTAAGGTCATTAATTAAAACGTATATCTATGAATTCTAAAATCTTATTCATTCTGACATTGGTTGTGTCAAGCTTCTTTTTAAACAGTTGTGCAAAAAAAGGGTGTACTGACACAAAAGCGGACAATTATTCTTCTACTGCCAAAACTAATGATGGCAGTTGTGTTTATTCCGAAAAACTTATTATTTGGCAAGATGAAATTACAACAGCCTTTTGGATTAATTCTGCAAATATTTCAGGTTTGAAAATATATGTAGATGGAAATTATATTGGTTCTTTTTTAGCAGATGAATTTATGACCTCAACACCTGATTGCAATAGTAATGGACAGATTAGTACATCAATTGACCTTGGAACTGCACCAACTAAAGCGGTTAATATTTTGATAACTGATGAATTCGACAATGATTATATAAATACGTATGTCAATGTGAATGCTGGCCAATGTGCAGTTTATAAAATTACACCATGATTTTTTACAAAAGCGCTAAGATTGAAGTACAGTAATCTGTTTTGTTAAATTAGATCCTTAGCAATTCATTTTTCTTATTTATCTTACCTTGAAAACCGCTTATGGCGGTTTTTTTAGTTTTAGAACATTGAATTAAAAATATTGAAAGGCTAGATTTCATTTTTGTCTTAGTTTTTATTCTCCTACATTTACCTCCTCTTTCAATTTATATGAAACTTCTCTCCGTACTTAACCTCATTCTTAGCATCATCATTTTACTGATGGGCCTGTATATTTATTTTGTTTTGGTACCCAAAGAACACCAAATGGAGGAATTATTTACCTATCATATCCATTCGAATGATGGGAGTTTCGGGGCTTCAATGGAACAAACCAGAAAGTTGTCTTTGCAATGGGATGTAGCGCAAGATATGACAAATAAGTTCAGTTATGTCGCGCTTTTTGGTGGAATATTGGCAATGGCAGTGGGGGCATTTGTTGGAATCAAAAAACAATCCATTGGTTGGCTCGCTGTAATCTTGGCATTCGGCGGTACATTCATTGGGGTCATGTACGGAACCCAACTTTTTGAGGGAATGCTATCATAGGTTTTCTCCTTTCCCATCTTTCAAATGCTTTTCCCAATTAAGCGTAACTTTGAGCCAAAACCCAAACGATGGCTAAAGTAAAATCTGCCTTTTTTTGTCAGAATTGCGGACATGAAACTCCTAAATGGCTTGGAAAATGTCCCTCTTGCAATGAATGGAATACGTTCGTTGAAGAAGTCATCGAAAAACAGATACCTTCGGTAGTGGCTTTTTCACGCAGCTCTAAACAAGCGGAGCCACAAGCAATTCAATCCATCGCGCCACAAGACCAAGTGCGCATTCGTCTGCACGATAACGAGCTCAATCGTGTGTTGGGTGGTGGCCTTGTTCCGGGATCATTAATCCTCTTCGGTGGGGAACCAGGCATCGGAAAATCAACGCTTCTGCTTCAAATGGCCGTGGCAGAATCGGGATTAACCGTACTTTATGTTTCAGGGGAAGAGAGCGAACAACAAATCAAAATGCGTGGGGAACGCATTGGTCTTAGCAACGAGCAGTGTTATATCCTCACCGAGACGAATATCCAACACATTTTTACCCAAGCAGAAGGTGTTCAACCCGGACTGTTGATCATCGATTCGATTCAAACCTTGTATTCTTCGCAAATCGAAAGTCCACCGGGAAGTATTTCCCAAGTGAGGGAATGCACCGCACAATTGTTGCGATACGCCAAGCAAACCGGTGTTCCTGTGTTCATAATTGGGCATATTACAAAGGAAGGGGCGCTGGCAGGTCCGAAAGTACTCGAACACATGGTTGACGCTGTGCTGCAGTTTGAGGGCGATCGCAACCATGTGTACCGCTTGCTCCGAGCAATTAAAAACCGTTTTGGTAGTACCAACGAATTGGGGATATATGAAATGTTGGGCAAGGGGCTACGACAGGTAGAAAATCCATCTGAAATACTCATTACCAACCACGATGAGAACCTAAGTGGTATTGCCATCGGAGCCACAATGGAAGGCATGCGACCGATGTTGGTGGAGGTCCAAGCACTCGTGAGCACCGCAGCATACGGTACGCCCCAGCGTTCTTCTACTGGGTTCGATGTCCGGCGATTGAACATGCTACTAGCCGTAATGGAAAAGCGTTGTGGCTTTAAACTTGGTGCCAAAGATGTGTTTTTAAACATTGCCGGAGGCATTCGGGTAGATGATCCCGCCATCGATTTGGCTGTAGTGGCCGCCGTATTGTCTTCCAATGCCGACTTGCATATCGATAAACGCATTGCATTGGCTGCTGAGGTGGGTTTAAGCGGCGAAATTCGGCCCGTGAACCGCATCGACCAACGAATCAGCGAAGCAGAAAAACTAGGTTTCGAGAAAATCATTCTTTCTCGCTTTAATAAAGGCATTGATCCAAAAAATCACAAGATAGAATTAGTACAATGTGGCCGGATCGATGAGGTGTTGCGTGCGTTATTCGCATAAGTTTAGTTAAACAAATACAAGATACCGAGCATTCCGGGCATGAGATCAAGACCAATGTAATAAAGGTTATTTCTCCGAGAAGTAGGCCAGCACATTAGCGTAATTAAGACCAGGGTGAATGCTGACAAAGCCCATTTCCATTCTGTCGCTTGCATTTGATGAAGTAAAAGCAGCCAGCAACCAATGTACATGAGCACTCCCAATAGTGCTGTTTTTCTGTTGCCAAGTACCATAGGAAGTGTTAAAAGTTGTGGGGAATCAACCGACACATCTCTGGTGTCAAAGGGCAAAGTCAGCGCTAGGAAGAACAACCAAAACGCAAGGATGCAGTTCATTTGCAGACCTTCAAAGCGATGTTCGAATACCAGAGGAATAACAATTAATAAATAGGTCCAAGTCAGCGAAACAATCGGAGCTTTTAGAAATGAAATGTTTCTAAGTCCCCGTTTTCCATCTGGAAAAAGGTAAAATATTGCCAATACAATGGCAGGAAAAAGGGCAGCTATTTTCTTAACTGTCAAGGCTGAAAGAAAATATAAACTTAGCAAACCGATTGTTAACGAGCATATACGAATAATCCGTAAACGGAAAGAGTGGCGTAGGGCATGTTGGCCTTGCTTCGTTTTGAAAAAGCGATGGCTGTTGTACAAAAAGCAACAAGCGCTTCCGTTGAAAAGTCCATAGATGATACTATTGGGAATTCCGATGTGCTGTGTCCAACCGAATGAAAGCAATCCAGCAGAGAGGCTGATGGGAATATTGAAAAAAAGGACATCCTTAGCCCATTTATGCATGCATCACCAATTGCTGATAAACGTCGGCTGGCTTTATCTGGTTTACGCAAGAGCAAGCCCTCCCTTTTTTACAGGTCGGACAGTTTTCATCGTAGACCAAGGCGTTAGATCTTTTGCCCAGTGGGCGCCAGCGTCCAGGATGGATGGGCACGCGCGGAGAAAACAATCCAATGGCTTTTTTACCTAGTATTCCTGCAAGGTGTAAGGGGCCAGTTGAACAAGCGACTAACCCACTCGTTTTTGAAATGCAAACCAATAATTGTTCGAGGTTCAATTTTCCGCTTAAATCGGTGATTCCCTCTTGCCAGGGGACTGCCGAACGGAAAACGAGCCCTTCCTCTTCTGTACCGGTAAAATAGACGGGAATACCTTGTTCTTTTAATTGCAATGCCAGTGCAACAAACGCTGCGAGGGGCCATTCAACAGCACTTCCTCGGGAACCGGGATGTAAGAGCACAGCATTTTCTTGAACGGAAAGAGGCAATGCTATCTGGAAAAAGGATTCAAATATGCGAAACCCTTCACTCAAATCTTGCACTTCCTCCCAGGAAGGTATCGACTTGCATCCCAAGGGTTCAGCTAAATGAAAATTCAATTGCGCCTCGTGTAGGAGTGATTTTTTCCTTGTGAAACGCAATCGGTGCGTACATGTCAACAAATGAAACACGCGGTGAGAGGTGCCAATGCGCATCGGAATTCGCGCTTTTTTGGCTAAGCTGGCGATTTCTTTTCGCGGAAATACATGCAGAATGATATCAGCGTTCAGTTCATTTAAGACGCGTACTTGTTCCGCACTAGGCAAAGATGCGACATCCTCCCAACAGACTATTTGGTCAATAACATTGAAACATTGAACGATAGGCTTGGTATATTGTTTACACAAAAAAATGAGTTCGGCCTTAGGATACTTTTTCCTCAGCCAAGCACAAAGTGGATAGGTCAATACCACATCGCCCATGTTGTCCGTTCTCGAAATAATAATTCTATTTGCTGCCATTTCGGTGTCGCAGTTTTCGTAAATTATTGTACTTCACAAAGGTAGCGTATGCACTTCGGAAGGAAATTAAAACACCTGTTTTCCCGTCCAATAAACCCATCTTAAGGAAGAAACTTTTGAAAAATTGAGCGATTACTTTGAGCGAAATGGTAACCCATCCAGCCCGTTTACCGCGAGCATGCAACTCGCGCGCGGCAATGTCACCAAAATAGGCGATCTGTTTGAAATGGTCTTCTTTGGTATAGTAGGAGTAGTGTAACAAGTCTCCTTTCAATAATCCCATCGGTAGGTTTTCATTGATTTCCAGTCGGTCATGAGGGTTTACGCCTTCCCATCGTCCAAAATCTTTATGAATCAACCGGGTTTTAGTATCTGGATACCAACCGCAATGTTTTACCCATTTGCCACAATAATTGGTCAGCCGATTCATTCGGTATCCTTTAAAGGTCGGGTTTTCCTTGATTTCAAGGATGCTATAGCGCAAGGTCTCGGTTAGCGCTTCATCGGCGTCAAGGGAGAGAATCCAATCGTTGGTCGCTTGATTTATCGCGAAGTTTTTTTGTTGTATGTGTCCCTCGAAGCTGTGCGGAACGAAGCGCACCCCAAATTCACGGCAGATGTGTTCGGTTTGATCAGTGGAATAAGAATCTACCACCACAATTTCATCCGCAACACCCATCAATGATTCCAAGCACCGTCGAATGTTTCGTTCTTCGTTGTAGGTTATAATCACAGCCGAAAGAGAAACGGGCATACCCATGGCGTTTAAGAGGGGCTTACTTCACCCGAATTTTTTGACCAACTGAAATGCGGTTGATGTTTACCCCAGGATTCAATCGGCTTAATTGCGTCTGACTAAGTCCGTTTTTACGTGCAATTTGAGAGAACGTCTCTCCCGACTTTACCGTATGGTATTTTTTAGTAGGTTTTGTAACCGGCTTAACGGGTGTGGTTTTTACCACCGGCGGTTTTGGTTTGACATTCATTAAAACCAATCGTTGACCTACGTAAATATTTGCCGTTCTTAGGTCGTTCCACTCCATGATTTTATCCACGGAGGTGCTATACTTGGTTGCAATCGATCCCATGGTTTCACCGGTTTTTACTTTGTGGTAGATGCACGAATCGGTTTTCACCACATCCGGGAGGGTATCGTTGAGCGATGGGTTGTTAGTATTCGTGGCCACAGGCGTTATGGTCGTGTTCGTGATGACCGGACCTGTTGGTGAAGGAGCATAAAGTCTTTTCTCTAAAGCGATTAAGCTATCCTCTAAACTAACGATTAAGCCGATTTTTTCCAAGGGACCATTGATACATTGTGGGGGCTGTGTTGCCGGGATGTAAGTGGTTTTGTAGATTGGATTAAGCGATTGAATATCTTCCACCGCCCAGTTTACCAACTTTGAAATCGTATTCATATGCACACCTTTGTTGAGGCACATGGTATCCAGCTGGGCATAATGAATGGGTGCTTCCACGGGAACAATGTTGTGCTCGGCGTGGTAGGTCATTAGGTAGGTAGCCGCTATAAAATTAGGAACGTAACCTTGTGTTTCTGTCGGTAAAAAGGGCCGGACTTCCCAATAGGTTGTTTTGTTCCCAGACCGACGAATGGCCTTGTTGACATTACCAGGTCCGGCATTGTAAGCGGCTAATGCGAGGTTCCAATCGCCATAGATGCCGTACAGTTTACGTAGAAAGCGACACGCAGCATCGGTAGCTTTTTCAGGATCCATCCGTTCGTCGATGTATGAATTCTCTTTTAACCCATAATGAAGTCCTGTGGCATACATGAATTGCCAAAGACCCAAGGCACCTGCCTTGGATTTTACTTGTGGCCGCAAACCACTTTCTATTACCGCGAGGTATTTGAGCTCAATCGGTAGCCCATATTCGGCTAGCTTTTCTTCGAAAAGGTCGAAATAGAGCTTGGAACGGCCTAAAACAATGCGAACAAAACTCCGTCGATTTTCTGCGAAATACTTAATCATGTTGAGCGTGATGCTATTGCAATCCAGATGAAACGGACTCATTTCATTGATTTTCTCCAAGCGTTCACAATAGACTTCGTCAGAGAATAATGGCTTGTCATTGGGTGCGTAATTTAACGCTTTGATGATGGAGTCATGGTTGTTTTTTCCAGCATATTCTTTTAAAAACAAGCTTAAACTTTGTTCAACTGTGTTAATAAACGGGTCTTTGTGTAAGGTGTCGCCCGGTCGAAGAAGAACGTTCGTCGGTTGTGCAAAGCTCAAATGAACGTTGACGATGAGTAGTATTGCGAGTAAAATGCGGTTCATGAAGTTTGATCAATCAGTTGTAGCAGGGTGTGGCATGCATCAAACAAGTCTTTTTCTGCGAACGAATTTCCCATCAATTGCACACCAAATGGCATTCCGTTACTGTGTGTTCCAATAGGCAATGACATTGCAGGATGTCCTGTGAGGTTGGCATGAACAGTGAAAATATCCTGCAAGTACATGCTGACAGGGTCTTTTACTGCGTTTAATGGAAAAGCGGTAACCGGTGTGGTGGGAATAAGAATCACATCCGCTTTATGTAGAATCGCATCTGTAGCATTTTTCAGTACCCTCCTGACTTTTTGAGCCTTCGTGTAATAAGCATCGTAATAGCCTTGAGAAAGCACAAAGGTTCCCGCCATAATTCGGCGTTTTACCTCCGGGCCAAATCCTTCAGACCTTGATTTTTTGTATGTTTCTTCGACTCCTTTAGCTTCTTTACTTCGGTAGCCATAGTGAACTCCATCGAAGCGGGAAAGGTTGGAGGAAGCCTCTGCCGTTGATAAAACGTAATAAGCGGGAATGAGGTAATCCAAATAGGGGAAAGAGACATATTCCACGGAATGTCCTGCAGCTATGAGCGATGTTTCCAGGTCTTTAATACGCTGAACAATCTCGCTATCGATGCCATTTGCATTCACATACTCTTTGATAATGGCAACCTTCAATTCTTTTTTTGCTTCAGGCGAACCATAATGTTCCACCGGTTTGCTTGATGCTGTAGCATCAAATTCATCGGTACCGGCCATGATTTCCATCAAGGTGGCCGCATCATCGAGGCAATTGGTAAAAGGTCCAATTTGATCAAAAGAAGATGCATAGGCGATTAAGCCATGACGGCTGATGCGTCCGTAGGATGGCTTAAAGCCATATGTTCCGGTAAACGATGCGGGTTGACGAATAGAGCCTCCTGTATCGCTTCCAAGGGCCGCTGTGCACAAGCCAGCAGAAACAGCAACCGCTGAACCTCCCGATGAACCGCCGGGAACTTTCGTGCTATCAAGGTTGTTTTTTACAGGGCCATAGAAAGAAGTTTCGTTCGAACTTCCCATGGCGAATTCGTCGCAGTTCAACCGACCAATGACAATGGCGTCTTCGTCGATAAGACGCTGAACAGCCGTTCCGGTGAATTGCGATTTAAAACCTGTTAGAATTTTGGAGGCGGCAGAGACCTCGTGGTCGTGGTAACAAAGGTTGTCTTTAATTCCTATTACTATGCCTGCTAGCTTTCCGGCAGTGCCTTCTTTCCGTTTTTGATCAATTGCTGCTGCGCGGCTTAAAGCATCGCTTTCGAACACTTCAACGAAGGCATTCAAATGTGCGTTGGAACGAATCTGAACGAGGTAATTCTCGACAATATGCAAAACAGTTTTACCTGAGTCAAGTAGTTTCTTGACGTCAGTGAATGTGTTACCCATGCAGTTTGGCTTTAGCTTTTCTGCTCGCTTTTAGGGTTTTCAATGGCCTGAGCATCTGTTTTGGACGCATTCTTAAATTCTTTAACTCCTTCGCCCAAGCCTTTCATCAATTCGGGAATTTTTTTTCCACCGAACAATAACAATACAACTACCAAAATGATGATTCCTTGCCAAGGGCCAATAACTCCTAATACCATGACTGTTAAATTTTAGACAAAAATAAGCAATTCTACCTACAAAAGCAGCAGAAAGCGCTTGTGAAAGGATGATTTAACACATTTATTCAAATTATTGGAAGGCCCGAATGCATACCTGTCGAACATTATCGCTTTAAGGGAATGTGTTATGTTCATTATATTTGTACGATCCACGGATATTTTGGTCAACGAATAACAAACAACATGAAGGATAAAAACCTTGAACTAAAGGATAAAAGGGAGGCCTCTTTGCTGGGCGGTGGTAAAGCGCGCATCGATAAGCAACACCAACAAGGAAAACTGACCGCCAGGGAACGGGTTACATTGCTATTGGACGAGGGTTCGTTCCATGAAATCGGACAGTTTGTTGAGCATCGTTCTACTGCTTTTGGATTGGACAAACAGTGCTTTCCTGGCGATGGTGTTGTTACTGGCTATGGTACGATTCATGGCCGACTAGTGTATGTCTTTTCACAGGATTTTACTGTCTTGGGAGGGTCGCTCTCTGAAACACATGCCACTAAAATTTGCCGTATTATGGATTTAGCCATGAAAAGCGGCGCTCCTTTGATTGGTTTGAATGATTCGGGTGGGGCCCGCATTCAAGAAGGAGTGGTTTCCTTGGCAGGATACGCCGATATTTTTTACCGAAACACCAGGGCCTCTGGTGTGATTCCACAATTATCACTGGTTATGGGACCCTGCGCAGGGGGTGCAGTATATTCTCCTGCGTTGACGGATTTTATTTTTATGGTAGAGGAAACTTCCTATATGTTTGTTACGGGACCAAATGTGGTGAAAACCGTGACGCACGAAGAAGTAAGCTCTGAGTCGTTGGGTGGTGCAAAAACCCATGCAGAACGTTCAGGGGTCAATCATTTCACGGCCGCAAACGACCTTGAATGCCTTAGAAAAGCCAGAAAGTTGATTACCTACATTCCTCAGAATACCGATGAGCTGCCACCGCATTCGAACGATTTTACTTTTTCCAATGCGAAGTTCAATACCATTCAACGCATTTTGCCCGAAAATGTAAATGTACCGTACGACATCCGTAAAGTCATTGATTGTGTTATTGACGACGAGACTTTTATGGAGGTGCAGGAAGATTTCGCCAAGAACATCGTAGTTGGTTTTGCCCGAATAGAAGGACGAAGCATCGGGATTGTGGCCAATCAGCCCGCTGCAATGGCTGGGGTATTGGATATAGATGCGTCTAGGAAGGGTGCTCGCTTTGTGCGTTTTTGTGATTGTTTCAATATTCCATTGCTTGTTTTTGAAGATGTGCCCGGTTTCCTTCCGGGTACGGACCAGGAATGGCGAGGAATAATTACGCATGGAGCTAAATTATTATATGCTTTTTCGGAGGCGACGGTACCAAGGGTAACAGTCATTACGCGAAAAGCCTATGGCGGCGCATTCGATGTGATGAATTCAAAAAACATTGGCGCAGACATGAACTTTGCATGGCCAACGGCTGAGATAGCAGTGATGGGTGCGAAAGGTGCAGCGGAAATTATTTTTAAGCGCGAAATAGCAGAGGCCGAGGACCCACAGGCGAAATGGCTTGAAAAGGAAGCGGCATATGCTGACATGTTTGCCAATCCATACCGAGCTGCTGAGCGTGGAATTGTAGACGATGTGATATTGCCGGAGGAAACAAGAGGGAAAGTAATTGCCGCATTTAAATTGTTGGAGAACAAAGCGGAAAGCCTACCGCCTAAAAAACATGGTAATATTCCACTTTAAAGCAGTCGTGTTTTAAGTGCAGAACAACACACAGGAAGAAAATAGGGAACTTTCCAAAGAATTGGTAGGTAAACGAACGGAATTTGGTTTTTCAACTAGTGTGTGGGCGGTACTTCCTCTTGCCTGGAGTGTTTTTCCAGTTCTCATTTTACTAAGAACATACCTTTTCATTTCCACTAATCGTTCGCCCTTTTTTGATGGGCAAGAAATTATCGAAACCTGGTATGGGTTGTTTTTCGACCTATGGTTGCTCTTGATCGTATGGTTTATTATGGCATGTTTAAACAGGTTATTCCGGGAGCTGCCTGGTGTAGCTAGCGTTTTTAATGTGCTACTGTTATCTCTGGTAATTGTTGGCTGTATAGCAGCAGATCAGTATTTTTTAATCAGTGGTCAAGCATTAGATAGTACTTTTTTTTACTTTTCTTGGGAAGAAATATGGATTATTAGCGGCCTTAAAGACCGTTTATCTTTGGGTATGGTGGGCGGTTTATTGGCAATCGCAACGCTTGTAATTGTTCTTTTTCAATGGGTGAAAAAATGCATGATGAACTCCTCATTCAACGGACATCGTTTCTTGAGTGGTACCTTGTTAATCGCAGTTCTTTCCTCTCCATTGGTAGTATTTAATGATCCAGAGAACGAAACCAGGCAGGGATTGATAAATAACAGGCTCTTGTATTTTATCCACGATGGAATGACGGCTCTTTTTCGCGGGAAGGAGGACAATCGAAAGGTACAGTTGTCGGAGTTTCAAGACCTCGATCCGGGTTTTTATGGGGGCGAAAAATCACAAGGTGTTTACCCATTATACCGTGAGTTGGGGGAGAGCCAAGGCTGGGAGGATGCATTTCACAAAACAAGCGATGGCAAGCCTCCGCATATTGTTTTGGTTATTGTAGAAAGCATGTCTTCCGATTTTTTTGGGGAACGTTCAAAAAATACAGAATGCCTCATGCCCTTTATGGACTCACTCAGTAAAAAAAGTGTGTATTACCCCAACGGTTTTAGCTCTTCCCAACGCACTCACAACGTACTACCCGCTGTACTTTCATCTGTACCGAACGTAGTCGATGGGAATGCGTTTCAACAAATCGCATATCCCAACCATTGGGGATTGCCAGGACTGTTAAAAGAGTATTATTATTCGAGGTTTTATTGTGGGGTATCATTGGAATACTTGAACATGCGCGGTTTTTTTAATTACCATGATACCGACTATTTAGTCAGTAAGTGGTCGAAAAGAAACCAACAACTCAATTCAAAGGTCGATAGCCCTTGGGGTTACCCGGACGGGGCGTTGTTCAACCAAGGAATCATGGAAACGCCGTCAAATGGTCATTTAAGTGGCAAGCGTTTAATGGATATTTACTTGACTATCAGTACCCACGACCCTTTTGTCTACCCTAACAAGGAACATTACGCGGAAGTGGTACGTAGAAAAAGCAGTTCAATTCTTTCGGAAAAGCACCGAAATATACTCTTTAACCAGGCCGAGGGATTAGGGTCGTTTGTCTACGCCGATGAGCAGTTGCGACTATTCTTTCAGGCTTGGAAAAAGAAGAAAGCCTACCGGAATACGATTTTTATCGTTACCGGAGATCATGGCTCGGAATTGTATCCAATAAACAAACTAACGAAGTACAATGTCCCTTTGCTTGTCTTTTCGCCGTTATTAAAAAAGCACCGAACGATTAGGCGTTATGTATCACACTTAGATATTCCGCCGACCTTAATTTCCTATTTAAAAGCGGCTTATCGCTTGAAGTTGCCAGAAAAAACACCGTTTGTAGGCAACACCTTACCGTTGAACGATCTAGACAAGCATAAACGGGTGTTGATGTTTATGACCAATAAATTACGTTCCAACGAACTGCTTTTTGGAAAAACAGCCTTTTTAGAAAACAAGGCATACCGTGTTGGTGAAAACATGGAACTGCGCGAGGTACAGGGAACATCCATAAGGCGCTTTCTGCAGCGGCAGATCAACCTCTATCAATTGTTTTCTTTTTATGTGATTAATCAAAACAAGCTCATTCCATCCTCAGATCATATAAAATGGTATAGCGCTTCGGTATGGAGGAAAACAGCTTCTCAGAAAGTTCCAACCAAATCAATCGCCCTTACGAAAAAGCTCAACTACCTTGGAACATATAGGGCTCGTACCAACTTTCATGGGAAAATGAAAATCCAGCTTTGCCTGAATATAACATGCCATCAGAAAAATGACCTTGATGACTTACCCGACCTCGTGATAAGCGACCGACCATTGAAATGGCTAAAGAAAGAATGGATGCTTTTTAAAGCGGTAAGGCCCGTATTTATTGAGAAATTTAAAGCAGGTAAGAGCATGAAAGTCGAGTATTCCTTGGAATTTGATTCCAGACAGATGTCCTATTTTAAAGACCATAAATCGTTTTGTTTTATGTGGAACAACCCATCGCAGCATGCACTGCCTAAATTCGGCAACCTTGAATGGCGGATATATACCAAAAAGGCGCGCTAACCTTTAAGGAGGTGGATAAACGAGTGCACACTAAAAGTGGAATAATGTATTTTTGTGGAGAAAATCAACATGAAAACGTATGAAAGCAAATCAAATTCAGTCCATTGTTCTTGTCCTTAGAATTGTTACGGGTGTCTTACTGTTGTTCCATGGAATCGCCAAGTTAACCGGAGGTATTGACGGAATACAAGCCTTATTTGTTTCGAAAGGTATACCTGGTTTTTTAGCTTATACGGTACACATAGGTGAAATTATTGCCCCGCTTCTTCTTATTGCTGGATTCAGAACCAAATTAGCGGCACTTTTGATTGCTTTTACCATGATGGTCGCAATAGTCGTTGCGCATTGGTCTGATGTTTTTTCCCTTGGTGAACATGGAGGTTGGGCCATAGAATTACAGGCCTTTTACCTCATGAATGCAGTGGTACTTATCATTACGGGTGGAGGAAAATATGCACTCTCCACGAAGAATAAGTGGGATTAATTGTTAATGTCCACCCCCGACCTGTTTGTCAAACGATATCCCTTGCTTGTTTAATATCCTTCCAACGTAAAAAGCGAAGAAGGCAAGGTACGCAAAACATACTGCCCCAACGATGAAAGAGGGTTGAATATGTATTACATCGGCTAGTTTTCCTTGGATCGGTGGAATGATAGCTCCTCCCAAAATCATCATTACGAGAAACGCTGCACCCTGCGATTGGAATTTACCGAGTCCTGCCAAGGAAAGCGAAAAAATCGCTGGCCACATAATGGAACAGAAAAGCCCGCAACTCAAGAAGGCATAAATAGCCACAATTTTGGTCGTTAATAACCCAACAACGATAGCAATAAATCCAAGTAGCCCGAAGACACTCAAGGTTAATACAGGCTTATCGTTGGTGACGTAAAAGGCAATAATTTGAATCAATACACAGATGACGTACCAGTAAAGCGCTTCAACATTGTAACCCGCAAGTTTGGTTAATCCAATGACCACACCAAAAGCAACTAGTGGAACGACGAAGCGCAATACCATTTTGGTTTGATTCGTTAAATCAAAGGCATTGATGGCACCGGCCCAGCGACCAATCATTAAACTTCCCCAGAACATGGCAATGTAAGGGGCTATTTCGGACGAAGAATACCCTCCAAACGCTTTTTGCTTGAGCAATTCTCCCAAGTTACTCCCGATAGCTACCTCGACACCTACATATACAAAAATGGCAAGCATGCCCAACGTAAGTTGCGGATACGCCATAGCACCCCAACCCTGTTTTTCGCTTTGACCTTTGCGGTGCGCAAAGAGTAACCCACCAACCACAACAACAAGACCTCCACTTAGCCATGCCATACGCTTTTTTTCCAATGGTTTGCGCAATGTACTAATCTGTGTTTCTATTGTCTTTACTTCAGATGCTGTCATTTTATTTGCCGCCTTCGAGTCATTTGCATCCGAAAGCTCTTTTTGAAGCAATTCAATCTTCGTTGCTTCTGCACTTTTGTAGCTGCTAAAAACCGGTACAAAACAAGCGGCAAGCAAGGCAGTAATGATTAACAGTGTTACCATTGCTTTTTTGGCATTTTCCCCTTGGTTTCCTTCGGTTGAATGTTGGATTTTACCTTCGGGAACTTTTTTAGAAAAGCCAAATAAGGCAGCAACACCAATGAACAAACCGCCTACACAGGCATATAAAATAATTACCTTTGACAACGATAAAGATTTAATCATGTCGTCGTTGATGGCAGTGGCTGTTCCAAAAAGTGCAAGCGCAACAATAAGTGGCCCAATGGTCGTTCCTAGGCTATTTATGCCTCCCCCTAAGTTTATCCGGTTGCTGCCTGTTGCCTCATCGCCGAGTAATATCATGAATGGGTTTGCTGAAGTTTGTTGTAAGGAAAAACCCAGCGCTACAACAAAAAGTCCGACGAGCATTCCCGCGAAAACACCTTGCATAACCGATACGATCATGATACCCGCACCCAATGCGGAAAAAAGTAATCCATATACAATGCTCCGTTTGTATCCCCAGTGACCTACAATGTCTTTTCCTGTATTTGTACTGTAAATAAAAAGGGAGAGTGCGCCAACGTAATACGCTAGGTAGAAGGCAAAATCAATTAGCTGGCTTTGAAATTGGTCCAGATGGAAATAATTTTTACAAAAGGGAATAAAAACAGAGTTCCCCGCTGCAATGAAGCCCCAAAAGAAAAAAACAGTTGTAAGGGTAGATAACGCCCCGTAATTGGTCGATGGTTGAGTTGCATTCATACGTTTATCGGTTAAGGAAACGCAAAATACATAAAATTTTTAACCTACATCGGATAGTGAAGCGCTGCTTTTGTTCTCGGAAAGGTTTAGCATCTTTTTAACGGTTTCAGCTATTCCGTTCGCATCGAAACCGCATTCGGCCCAAAGCTCCTTTTGTGTTCCGTGGTGAATGAACTCGTCAGGCACCCCTAAACGTGTTATTTGTGCAGAATATCCTTGGTCAGCCATAAATTCAATTACTGCTGAACCAAAACCACCCATCAAACAACCGTCTTCGATTGTAATAACGTGTTTAAACTTATTGAATACTTCATGCAATAACATTTCGTCAATTGGTTTCACAAATCGCATGTCGAAGTGAGAGAGAGAGACTCCGTAATCACTAAGTTTATCTTGTGCTGCTTGAACAAAATTCCCTGGATGTCCGATGGTCAATACAGCAACATCTGAACCGTTGGAAAGCTTTCTTCCAGTGCCGACTTTAATCGCTTTCATGGGAGTTTTCCATTCGGTCATCACACCATTTCCTCGCGGGTAACGGATGCAGAAAGGACCCATGTCTTCTTGCTGTGCAGTGAACATCAAATCCCTAAGTTCTGCTTCGTTCATAGGTGCAGACACCACCATGTTTGGTATGTGACGCATGTAAGAGAGGTCAAATACACCGTGATGTGTAGCGCCATCAGCTCCAACAAATCCTCCGCGGTCCAAACAAAAAACTACGTTTAAGTTTTGGAGCGCAACGTCATGAATAACTTGGTCGTAGGCACGTTGCATGAACGAAGAGTAAATATTACAAAATGGCACCAACCCCTGTGTAGCTAGACCTGCAGAAAAGGTAACAGCATGTTGTTCTGCAATGCCCACATCAAAGGCACGGTCCGGCATTGCCTGCATCATGATATTTAATGAACAACCGGAAGGCATGGCAGGGGTGATGCCCATTATTTTTTCATTTTTTTCTGCCAACTCCACAATTGTATGACCGAAAACATCTTGGTATTTAGGCGGTTGGGGTGATTTTGGAACCACTTTGACAATTTCACCTGTTTCTTTATTGAAAACACCGGGAGCATGCCATTTCGTTGGGTTTCCTTCCTCTGAAAACTTGTATCCTGCACCTTTTCGTGTAATGCAATGTAAAATTTTAGGACCGGGAATGTCTTTTAGGTCTTGAAGCACTTTAGTCATCGCTACGACATCGTGACCATCAACTGGTCCAAAGTACCTGAAGTTCAACGATTCGAACAAATTACTTTGTTTTAGAAGGGATCCCTTCAATGCATGCGTTACTTTAGATACCGCGGTTTGGGCATCTGGACCAAATTTGGAAATCTTTCCAAGCATTTTCCATACTTCATCTTTTACCTTGTTGTAAGTATGAGAAGTGGTAATGTCTGTAAGGTATTCTTTCAAGGCGCCGACATTCGGGTCGATGGACATGCAGTTATCGTTGAGCACAACGAGTAAGTTGGCATCTTTTTCAAAACCTGCATGATTGAGTCCTTCGAAGGCAAGTCCTGCCGTCATGGCACCATCGCCAATAACTGCAATATGATGCCGATTTGTTTCTCCCTTATACCTATTGGCTACTGCCATGCCAAGTGCAGCTGAAATAGAAGTAGAAGAGTGACCAACACCAAACGTGTCGTAGGTACTCTCAGATCGCTTCGGGAAACCGCTTATGCCGCCTTTTAGTCTGTTCGTGTGAAATTGTGTCCTTCGACCTGTCAAAATTTTATGGCCATACGCTTGATGCCCTACGTCCCAGACCAATTGATCGTAGGGCGTGTTGAATACATAATGTAAAGCAACGGTCATTTCTACGACACCAAGGCTAGCACCGAAGTGACTGTTACCAATTTCGGAAATCACATCTACAATGTATTGACGCAACTCATCAGAAAGCTGTGGAAGGTCATCTACAGAGAACTTTTTTCTCATGTCCTCTGGGACAAGCACTTGTTTTAATAAAGGTCCGGCTTCGTAGTTGTGATTGTCAATGTTCATAGAGCAAAAATATTGTAAAGCAATGAGATAAGAACAACGCAAGGGCATTATTGTTCGTGGGGGTCCGAATCTTCATTGGCTTGGGATGAACTCTTTAATGTTGTCTTGCACACTTCCACAGCTAATAATCCGAAGAAAAAAGCAAAAAAACTTGCTCCGGTTTGTGTTTCTAGGGTGTCCTCGATAAAGAAGGTACACAAGGCAACTAGCATGAAGCTAACGGCTAATGTTTGTTTGGTTTTAATGCTTTGATATAGGAAAAACCCATTCACCATCAAGAATAGGATGAGGCCTGGTATTCCAAAAGAAACGGCAGCCGTCAAATAGGAGTTGTGTGCCCGTAGGCGGTTTTTTAGTTCTAAAGGAGAATCGATCTGCTTATAGGTCTGTTGAAATGCATGATCAACATCTCCTGTTCCAACGCCAATCAACCAATTGTTACGAATTATCCTGATCGCTGCGTTCCAATAGTGAAGCCGTTGCAATAAAGAATGCCCATTTGGGTCCATGGAATTATGTAGTTGGTATTTCAGTCCCTCTACTCGAGCTAAGATTCCTTGATTGGACTCAAGTATATTGCACTGGCCGTTTTCGATGAGTTGAATGTCTTTTTGATTCAGGAAATTCATCCCTTCTAGGTCTTTACGAAGGCCCTTAGAAGTCATATAACGCATGAGGGTAAATCGCAGTGGTTGACCTTTGTAGTCGGATGAATCGTATGGTAACTTTGATCGTTTATTCCAAGCGGTTCGAAGTTCTTCCTCACAAACGAATGCCAGAACTGCCTTACCATTCTCGAAGGTCTTATTCTCAAGGTTATGGGTGTACGGATGTTTGTATTTTGTTAATGTTGGCAAGGACTCGATGTCAAGTTTTTCTTTCGGAACAGGACTCAAGAAATACCCAGCGGTCAGCAAAAGAACGAACGATACCAAACTTCCGAGGATCCATCCCAGTAGTTTATGGTATTGATAGCCGAACCAACAAATGAAGTAAAAAAGGACTACCACAAAGGCCATAAATCCTGAAATGACCTGACTGAAATAAGTGTAATAACTCAGCCAAAGAATTAACAATCCAAGCCCTATCCGGAGTATTATGTTATCAGTTTCAATGATCAACCAAATGGAAACGGCGACACCCATGGCAATCAAAATACCATATCGAATATGGGAGCCAAAAAGAGATAACTGACGAATGTCCTCAACCGAATTGTTGGAGAGGTGATGTTGGAATACCACCCAATTGATTAGAGAGGTTACAATAAGCCCAGCCAAAAAAAAGGACAAAACGATTTTTAAATTTATGGGGGATTTTGGAGGTAACATAACCAGGAGCATCGGAATAACGAGTAGCGAAAGCTTTATTCGAATGTCGGCCCAGGCGTAGGAAAGGTCTGTCGACCATATGATTCCGATAAGGTGAAGCGTCCAAAAAACCAGTAATAGCAGCAAAGGTTTGTTTTGCCGAACGTTTTGAACATGCTTGAAGAACTGACCATCCAAAAGCAAGCTTATAGCCAAAAACATCATGCTTAATGACAACACTACTTTGCTTGTGGACAAACCAACAGCCAAGCCTGCTAATCCTAAGCCATGTGTTATGCGTTGTAAATTCGTTCGTAAGGAAAGGACTGGCATGAACCCCTTTTAGGTGGGAAGAACGTTTATTTACCCAAAATAGTATTGTATTGTTTGGTATCCTTTAAAATTTCAATCGCCTTTTTCAATACGTCGTCGTCTCTAAACGAATGAATGGCTCGACCTCTCTGGTAGTAATAGCGAGAGATTATTTCATTTTCAAGAAGGTCCGTGATTTCTGCTTTGAATTTTTCCAAATCCCTTTCTTTGGAAGGAACTACCTTAGCCATTAGCGCCTCGTACTCAGCTTTCGTGTCTTCCCCAAACCCCTCTTTTTCCGCAGTCTCTTTCATTTTCTTCAACATTTCCTCTGAAGCCGTTGAGTAACTAAATTCACTTTCAAGCACAAATTGCTTGAATGAGTTATAGGCTACATTGTCTAATTCAAAGACTTCAGGCTCCGAAATTTTTTCGTGCTGTTGTTGGTATTCGCTAGCAAATTTAAACAGCAGGTCGTTCGCATAAATCGTTGCTGTAAGCCTGCTTAGTTCCTTTTCATCTACTTTGACGTCTGGTTCTATTCCTCTGCCGTCTATAACATCCCTACCGTTCTGTGTTTTAAACTTTTTTAATAAAGAGTCAGCCACTTCTTTTGGTTTTGCCCCATCTTCTTTGTCATAGTATTCTAGTCGCTGGACGCACCTACCGGAGGGTGTATAGTATTTCGCAATGGTTACTTTTACCTTAGATCCGTACTTTAAGTCATAGGTGCGCTGCACAAGCCCTTTTCCGAACGAGGTCGCTCCAACCACTACACCACGGTCAAGGTCCTGCAGGCTTCCCGCTACAATTTCACTTGCTGAAGCAGATCCTTCATCAATCAGAATGGTAATGGGGATGTCTAAATCAACAGGTGGGTTCAATGTTTTATAAACCCTATTCTCCTCTGCAACACGGCCCTTGGTTGTTACAACTATTTGGTCTTTCTTGACAAATAAGTTGACTATATTCACTGCCTCCATAAGCAGACCACCTCCATTTCCTCTTAAATCAAACACCAGGGATTTCATTCCTTTTTCTTTCAAAGCAAGCAATGCTGTTCGAACATCGTTAGATGCCGTTTGTGTAAAACTATTGAGTTTGATATAACCAATATCGTCTTTAATAATGCCGCTGTATGGAACGTCCGGAAGCTTAATCTCGTCCCGGGTTACGGATATCTTTTCCTTGCTACCATTCACCCTTTCTACTTCCACCACGATAGTTGTTCCTTTTGGTCCCTTTAGTGATGAAGAAACATCATCCGATGGCAATCCTGTCATAGATTTTCCGTCAATAGATAGAATTTTGTCACCTGCTTTAAGTCCTGCTTTTTGCGCCGGATTACCTTCGTACGGCTCGGCAATGAAGGTAAATTCACCTATTTTTCTGATTAAAGCACCAATTCCGCCGTATTGACCAGTGGTCATCAAACGGTAATCTTCAATATTCGACTCGGGATAAAAAACAGTGTAAGGATCAAGTTCTTTCAACATGGCGTCTATGGCAGTCTTACCCATCTTTCCCGCTTGTGGAACATCTACATAGTACATTTCAAGGTGTTGAAAGACCTGATCCATTAATTCCATGTTTTTGATTACTTCAAAACCATTGGATTGTGCATGAATAGTGCTCCCTAATTGGAAGAAAAGAATAAAGAAAACCGATACAATAAGTGGTTTAATTTTCTGAAAGCTTGTTTTGAGGTATGGCATGATTTATTTGATTCATTAGTTGGATAAAGCGTTTTTCAAGTTCCCTTTCGCTAGCATCCACTGATCCATTATAAATTAGAAACAGTGCTAGCTGAAGCTTTTCAGCTTTCAATGTTGGTTCCAAAATTAATTTATTCTTTCGAAACAACTCCCGAAGCACTCGTTTTATGCGGTTCCGATCTACCGCTCGTTTAAATCTTCGTTTTGGTGCAGAGAAAACAACTTGAATGGGTGATTCTGTTGGAAGCGGCATCAACATATAGTACAAAAGAAAGGGTGATTGTTTTTTAACAAGCCCTGATTGAAACAGCGTGTTAATAAGTTGTTTGTGGCGAAGTTTGTACTCTTTTCCTAGTTGTTGGCTTTCTGGATGCATAAACCCTGAAAACTATTGATCCACACGCGGCAGGTTAACAGGCTCCTTCAAAATCAAACCCGTAGGAAATTCTTTGAACAGCTGGTCTCTGATCGCTTCTGCCTCCAAGTAGCTTCTGAAATCTCCAACTTTTAAAAGGAAATTGGGCGCAGAAAATTGGACATAAGTGTCTATCTTGGGATACATACGTACAAATAGGTTCTTGGCCTCTTCCACTTTCTTTCTTTCTGTTTCAAACATCAGCTGTACGCGATAGCCATTAATTTGAGGTTGCGTTGCTGGTGGAATCGCCATTCCCTCCTTTTTAACAAGCGCCTCAATACGTTCGTCTGCATGGAGTTTTGTTACACCAGATTGGGTAAATGCTTGATTCATCGTTACCAAACAAAACAGAACTATAAATGCAAGGGGTGTTTTCATGTACAGACAAAGTTAGTGATATTGTGTTTAATTCGTGTTTGAAGAATGAATGGCACGGTGAATTTAATGTTTATTCTGTTTAAAGTTGTAAGGAAAACAAAACCCGAAGCTGAGCTTATTTAGAATCAATTTAAATTGTAACATGGGGAGCTAAAATTGTCATAAAACTGTCAGTAAAAAGAGCGATTCTTCTAAATTTGCTACCGACTTTTCGTGTGTTACGACGTCATGAAAGTGAAATTTTACATGAAAATATCTAATAGTCAGATGTTTAGAAGTTTAAAAAATGGCATGGTCGGAGCGTTGTTCTTCGTTTCCATGCTTTCCGCAAACCATTTGATGGCACAGGACGGTGGTGCTCTTTTTAATAGCAAGTGTGCCAGTTGTCACCAGCCACATCAAGATGGTACAGGTCCAAAACTTTTTCAGGTTCGAAAGAAGTGGGAAGATGGAGGCGCAAAACCAGGTAGCATTTATACTTGGGTGAATAACTGGCAAAATGCAGCGGCCAGCGATCCATATGCAAAGTCCGTTTCCACCTGGTCGCCTACAGCGATGTCGGCGTTCCCAGATTTGAAAAAGGAGCAGATTGATGCTATAATGGATTGGGTAGACGCACAACCAGCACCTGATGCTGGTGGTGGTGCAGTAAAAGATGGAGCTACAGGCGACGGAGGTCCTATGACTGGAGAAGAAGGCGCTGAAGAGGAGTCGTCAATGGGATGGATTTGGGTGATTCTTGCCGTGGTTTTCATCATCATTATTTTATCTGTAGGTAGCGTTCGTAGACAGTTAACAGAGGCAACCAACGAAGTAGAAGGTAGGCCAGCGCCTGAAGAAGGAGTGACTTATGGTTTGGAGTTGAAAGCTTGGTTGTGGAAACACCGCTTGTTTGCAGGTATTTGTGCGCTCGTACTAATTATAGGTACAGTGGTTTCTACCTTCTTAATGCTTTACAATATTGGGGTGGTTGAAGGTTATCAGCCGACACAACCAATTGCTTTTCCTCATGAAATTCATGCTGGAACGAATGGTATCGATTGTAAATACTGTCATAGTTCGGTAACTAAATCCAAGACCGCTGGAATTCCTTCGGTTAATGTTTGTATGAATTGCCACAAACAAGTGAAAGGGAGGACACCGGAGCAGCAAGAGCAAATCAAGAAAATATATGCAGCCGCTGGTTTTGATCCTTCTGGTCCAGGGAAATATACCGGAAAAAGCAAGCCAATAGTTTGGAATAAAGTGCACGTATTACCAGACCATGTTTATTTTAATCACTCTCAACACGTCGTTGTTGGAGGTGTAGATTGTGCACAGTGTCATGGCGATATGAAAAAACAAAAAGAGACACAAAAAGTGTGGCCTGTGGAAGAGTTGAATAAGCTAGAGGGCAATATCAAACTTACCAAGCCTACCATGACTATGGGGTGGTGCATTGAATGCCACGACAAAAAAGAAGTGTCTAAAGGCGACTTAAAAGCCAAAAACAGTGGGTATTACGACGAAATCCACAAGCGTCTTTTAAATAACGATCGAAAATTATACGGTAAGTATTTGAAAGATGGTAATGTTACCGTCAAAGAATTGGGTGGTTGGGAATGTGCCAAGTGCCACTATTAATTTAGCATTTTAGAAGTCCGTTAGAAGTATGGGAACGACAAGAAAATATTGGAAAGGTCTTGAGGAGTTAAAGGAAACACCGGAATTTATCCAAGCACGCGATCAGGAATTTCCTGCAGAAATGAGTGTTGATGAATTTCTTTCCGACGATAAATTGGCAGAAACATCTACTGCTCGTCGTGATTTCTTGAAATTTTTAGGTTTCAGTGTGGCAGCAGCCACGGTGGCTGCCTGTGAGGCTCCTGTTACCAAGGTTATACCTTACGTTAACAAACCGGAAGATGTAACCCCTGGTATGCCCACATGGTATGCGTCATCCTATTATGACGGCGTGTCTTATGCCTCCATTTTGGTGAAAGCCAGAGAAGGAAGGCCGATATACATCAAGGGAAATAAAGACTTTGGTATTACGAAAGGAGGATCAAATCCACAAATCATCGCTTCGGTTCTTGGTTTATACGATTCTGCCCGTCTTACCAATGCTCAGTCCAATGGGAAAAGTGAGTCATGGGAAAAAGTGGATAAATCCATTTCTGGAGCTTTGAAAAAAGCAAAAAAAGTGGTCGTTCTTTCCAATACGGTTATTAGCCCAACTTTATCTAATGCCCTTCGTGAACTTGATTTGTCACTTGGCGGTAAAACTGGTGCTGCTGAAACGTCAGATGATGCGGGAGCACAGGCTTCATCGGGTAAATTGGATATAATTCAGTATGATGCTGTTTCCTATTCAGGAATGAGAGAGGCGAATAAGTTATCCTTTGGTTTAGAGGTGATACCATCCTACGATTTTTCTAAAGCGAAAACCATCGTTAGTGTAGGAGCTGATTTCTTAAATTCCTGGTTGATGTCAACGGCCTATGCAGGTCAATACGGAACACGTAGGAATCCATCTGGTGATTGGATGTCACAGCACTTTCAGTTTGAAACAATCATGTCCGTTACTGGCTCAAATGCCGATTACAGAGGAATGATTAAGCCATCTGAACAAGCAAATGTGCTTTCCTATTTACTTAAAGGTTTTAACGTTTCAACAGGTGTTTCATCAGACATATCCGATGCGGCAAAAAAAATAGCGGATGAGGCGTTAAAGGCGCTAAAGTCCTCAAAGGGAGAATCACTAGTTGTAGCAGGATCAAACAATAAAGCTGTTCAGATCCTAGTGAACAAACTGAACGTTGTGCTCGGTGCATACGGTAAAACCATTGATTTAAATAATACGGTCAACCTTTTCCGTTCAGAGGATAGTAAAGTACAAGAACTAGTTAAAAATGTGCTTGCGGGGAAAGGACCAGATGTATTGATTTTTAACGGAGTTAATCCCGTTTATACCCTTCCGAATGGAAAGGAATTCGGAGAGGCTCTAAAGAAAATTGGCACAACCGTTTCTTTCTCTGGATATGCAGATGAAACGGCAAGCCGATGTACATACATTTGTCCTGACCACCATGCGCTAGAAGGATGGAATGATTTCATGCCCACTTCTTCACATTTAGCAGTGGCTCAGCCAACGATTAGGCCCCTAGGAAATACAAGGTCAGCTATTGAATCTTTGCTTATTTGGGCTGGGAATGCCAAAAGAGGAGGTAAGGATTCTAAAGTGGTATACGAATACATGCGCAAAATCTGGGAAACTGGACCTTTTGCCATGCAAAGTAAATATGCTGACTTCCATACGTTTTGGTCCATGACTGTACACAACAGTTGTATGGACTTGAACCTTCCGCAAGCTGTAGTAGCTGAGTTCAATCCTTTGGCAATGTCAAGTGTCACAAAAGGACTACCAAAAACGGCTGCATGGGAAATTGAATTATATCAAAAAGCAGGGATAGGAACAGGTATACAAGCAGGCAATCCTTGGTTGCAAGAACTTCCCGATCCAATGACGAAAGTAACATGGGATAACTACATCACCATGAACCCCGTTGATATGAAAGAGCAGGGCTTCGTTACCACCTACGATCAAGAACATGGCTTACACATGGCCAGGGTTAAAGTGAATGGCCAGGAAGTAACGCTTCCCGTTTATCCGTTGCCAGGACAATCACCTAAGACCATTGGTGTTGCTCTTGGATATGGCCGTGGTGCAAATGGTGAAAAAATTGGAAAAGCAGCGTTTCAGACAAAAGAATATGGTGGACATGATACCGATGAAAAAGGCATGCCTAAACCAATCGGAGCAAATGCCTTTGTGTTCTTGGGTATCGAAAATGGATCGATGACTTTGAACAATACATGTTCGGTTACTAAAACGGAGGGAATTTATCCAATTGCGGCAACACAAATTCATCATACAGTGATGGCGCGACGTTCAATCGTTCGCGAGACTACCTTAGACATCTTTAAAAATAAAGACAAAGAAGCATACAATCCAGCCCATACCTTACAAAAATTGGATAAGGACGGCAATCACGTAGAACGTCCAATTAGCGAATTTGATTTATGGGATGCTCATCCGGTTGCCCATGTGGGTCATCGATGGGGAATGACTGTTGACTTATCGTCTTGCATCGGTTGTGGTTCCTGTTTGATTGCATGTCAAGCCGAGAACAACGTTCCTGTAGTAGGAAAAGACGAGGTTCGTCGTGGAAGAGAAATGCACTGGTTACGTATTGACCGGTACTTTGCTTCAGATGAAGAGGCGACAATCGGATTACGTAAAGACAAAGAGACATTTAGCTACGATAAGGCTGAAAAAGCTGCTGTGAATCCAAAGGTGATTCACATGCCAATGATGTGTCACCATTGTAACCATGCTCCTTGTGAGACGGTTTGTCCAGTGGCTGCGACCATGCACAGCAATGAAGGTTTGAACCAAATGGCTTATAACCGTTGTATTGGAACCCGTTATTGTGCAAACAATTGTCCGTACAAAGTACGTCGATTCAACTGGTTCAATTATCCTTCTTATAAGAAGTTTACGGAGGTAAACCCAGCACAAGATGACCTTGGACGAATGGTGCTTAATCCAGATGTGACTGTTCGTACGAGAGGTGTTATGGAAAAATGTTCCTTCTGTGTGCAGCGTATTCAAGCTGGGAAATTAGTAGCGAAGAAAGAAAGTCGTCCGGTTCAGGACGGTGATTTTGTTTCGGCTTGTGTAGATGCTTGTCCTACAAACGCCATTGTAGTTGGAGATTGGAACGACCGCAAATCAGTTGTTCGTAATAGCTCCGCTGATGACCGATCCTATCAAGCATTGGAGGAAGTAGGTGTTCAACCAAATGTTTGGTATAAAGTAAAAGTCCGAAACGAAGAAAATGGTTTATTGAACAAACTTCAGGTTTCGGATGAACACCACTCAGGTCATACTGCCCACGGTAAAAAGGAGTCTTCGCACGGAAAAGCAGAAAAGAAAGCAAGTCATTAATAGTGAATAAAAAGCAAGATAATGCATAAGGAATCAGCAATTAGGGAACCCCTCATATTAGGCCATAAAACCTACCATGATATTACAGAGGATGTGTGTAAGCCCATTGAAGATGCGGCGCCTCGAATGTGGTACGTGTTGTTTGGAATCGCATTGATTATCGCCCTCTATGGGATAGGAAGTATCCTATACTTATTAGGTACAGGAATTGGTGTTTGGGGATTAAACAAAACCATTGGTTGGGCCTGGGATATCACCAACTTTGTTTGGTGGGTAGGAATTGGTCACGCCGGTACGCTTATCTCCGCCGTACTATTGTTGTTTCGTCAACGATGGAGAATGGCGATTAACCGTTCAGCAGAGGCAATGACTATTTTTGCCGTATTCATGGCAGGAACCTTTCCATTGATACACATGGGTAGGCTATGGGTTGGGTATTGGACACTACCATTGCCAAACCAGTTTGGTTCGCTCTGGGTGAACTTTAACTCCCCACTACTTTGGGATGTTTTTGCGATTTCCACGTATTTATCGGTATCCCTCGTTTTTTGGTACATTGGTCTTATTCCTGACTTTGCTACCATTCGAGACAGAGCGAAAAAGCCGGTTGCCAAAAAGATGTACTCCATTCTCTCTTTCGGATGGTCTGGAAGGGCAAAACACTGGAATCGTTTTGAGTTGGTATCATTGGTTCTTGCAGGTCTTGCAACACCGCTGGTTTTCTCAGTTCACTCCATTGTATCTTTTGACTTTGCAACGTCGGTCATTCCTGGATGGCATACCACTATTTTTCCACCTTATTTCGTAGCGGGAGCCGTTTTCTCAGGTTTCGCGATGGTACAAACACTTGTTCTTGTGATGAGAAAGGCCATGAACTTGGAGGCATACATTCATACCAAACACGTGGAGTATATGAATATTGTCATCATGGTAACAGGTTCTATTGTAGGAACGGCTTATATCACCGAGTTATTTATCTCTTGGTATTCTGGTGTAGAATATGAAGGATATGCCTTCATTAACCGTGCTACAGGTCCTTATTGGTGGGCATATTGGGCAATGATGACATGTAACGTAATATCCCCTCAACTAATGTGGATTCGTTCTCTTCGACGAAGTTTGATTTTCACCTTCATTATCTCCATTGTGGTAAACATCGGAATGTGGTTCGAACGTTACGTGATTATTGTAACCTCCATTCACAGGGATTACATTCCGAGTGCTTGGAGCATGCATTACCCGAGCCATGTGGATATCGGCGTGTATGTTGGAACAATCGGGATTTTCTTTGTATTCTTCTTGCTTTTTGCTCGCTACTTTCCTGTGTTGGCATTAAATGAGGTCAAATCAATACTTAAAGTTTCCGGTGAGTCTTATAAGAATGCTCCAGATCACCATCATGGCGATGAGGGCGATCAAAAAGAGACACAATTAGATTCAACCCACTAACAAATACAGACATGGCAGAAAAAGTTATTTATGCAATGTATGACGACGACGATGTGCTCAAAGAAGGTGCAAAGCGTCTGGTTGCAAAAGGTGTAAAAATTGCAGAGGTTTTCTCTCCGTTTCCAATACACGGAATCGATCCAATCATAGGTGTAAAGAATACCCGCCTTGGTATCATGGCCTTTATTTATGGTTTGACTGGAACTACGTTGGCTACCATAGGAATGCGTTACTTCATGATCGTGGATTGGCCAATGAACATAGGTGGTAAACCAAATTTTTCCTATGTGGAAAACATGTTGGCTTTTATTCCAATTACCTTCGAGTTCACTGTGTTGTGTGCCGCTCATGGGATGGCGATAACTTATTTATTAAGGAATAAAACGCTTCCGGGTTTACCTGCGCAAAATCCTGATCCACGAACAACCGACGATAAGTTCGTTATGGAAATTAGGCTTTCTGAAAATGACAAATACACCTCAGAGGAGTTACAGGAGATGTTAAAAGATACTGGTTTGGTAGAGCTTGACCAAAAAGAATTATAAATGAATGACGTTAAGTAGTTCAAAAAACAATACACAAATGAAAATGAAATTCAAGGCATGGTCGGGCATTTTTGCTTCTGCAGCGGTTGTTCTGTTTTTGGGAGCATGTTCTGATGATCCAACGAATCCAGGTTATGAGTACATGCCCGATATGTACCGTTCACCAGCGATAGAACCTTACGTCGATCATGGCGAAATTCGAGGAAGAATTCAAGATGAACCTAAGCTTAAGCTTTCAGCAATGACACCACCCTCAGGATCTATTCCATTTTACGGTACAGACTCAGAAACGGTGCACCTCATGTTACCCTATTTTAGAAAACCAAATGTTGCCTTCCGTGAAACGCATGGTTTGTTCGGGGTGGACTTAAGTGTTCTTGATGAGTATATGCTTGCGGTGAACGATGTCAATCCCCTAAAATTAACCTCTAAAAATGCGGAGGAAGTATTGAAGAAAGGAAAAGAACTTTATTCTTACATGTGTCAGCATTGCCATGGTGAAAACGGAGATGGTCAAGGACCAATGGTGAAAAGCGGAGCATATGCAGGTGTACCGAATTATGCAGAAAGAAAAGCACTATCAGATGGACAAATGTTCTATTCCATTTATTACGGAAAAGGCGCAATGGGATCGCACGCTTCTCAGTTGAGTAAAAAGGAAATTTGGACACTCGTACATTATGTAAGAAAGTTCCAAAATAAAGATTACGGTACGTTTGACGCTTCCGGTAAGCCAATTGCAGCTGCGGCAGCTGCTCCGGCTGACACAACTAAAATGAATTAAACAACAGAATACCTAAGAGCATGAATTTTTCAATTTCAAAAAACGCAAATACCTTAACTTGGACCTTAATAGGTGTAGGTACGTTATGTTTGATTCTTGGTATCGCCTTGAATATCGGTGACCACCATTTTAAAACAAGGTTTCTCGCGAGCAGCCTTGCGAATGGGTTCTTTTTTATGGCTATTGGTTTAGGTGCGCTTTTCTTTTTAGCACTTCAATATGCTACAGAAACGGGTTGGTATGCATCGGTAAAACGAATCATAGAGGCAATCGCTGGATTTCTACCCTGGGGTATGGGTATTTTCGCAGTTGTTCTCTTAGTTATTACGTTGTTAAAGGGAGCTCACATTTATACATGGATGGATCCAGAAACGTATACGAAAGGAAGTCACCATTACGACGAGATTATCGCAGGAAAAAGGCCGTATTTAAATGAAATTTTCTTCTGGATTCGAACCGTACTTTACATGGTCATTTATTTCTTGTTTTACCGAGGTTTTAGAATGCGATCGTTAGAAGAAGACCGTGTAGGAGGAACAGAGATACATTTCACCAATTACCGCAAAGGGGCGACTTTCCTCGTGTTTTTTGCTGTTTTTAGTTCTACTTCTTCATGGGATTGGTTAATGTCTATTGATGTTCACTGGTTCTCAACGCTCTTTGGCTGGTACACATTTGCAGGGATGTGGTGTTCTGCTATGGTTGTTTTGGTAATTACCACCTTATACTTAAAGTCTCTTGGGTATCTACCAAAAGTAAACGATAGTCATATTCATGATATTGGAAAATGGACATTTGCAACATCCTTTTTGTGGTCTTATTTATGGTTTTCACAGTTTATGTTGATATGGTTCGCTAACATAGGTGAGGAAGTCGCCTATTTTATTACACGTATTGAACACTTTAAGGTGCTTTATTTTTCGATGTTCATTATTAATTTTGCTTTTCCAATGCTCATTTTGATGTCTCGAGATGCTAAGAGAAACACACGAATTCTTACGCTAGTTGGTATCATTATCCTTTGTGGACATTGGGTAGATGTTTTTATAATGGTAACAGGTGGATCACTAGGAGCTAACGCAGCGATAGGTCCCATGGAAATAGGTACTGGGTTGCTTTTGGCTGGAGTATTTATTCGTATTGTACTTACCAATTTGACCAAAGCGCCACTAACTCCTGTTAATCACCCATTCTTGGATGAAAGTATCCACCACGAAATTTAAGTTAGCTTATAACAGATAAATAAAAAACGATGGAAAGTAAATTGTTTATTTTAATAGTACTTGTTCTCGGAACTGTGGCTGTTGCTCAATTGGCTAGGCTGTACAACATGTCTGCAAAATTGAGAAAGAAAGGAGAAGAGGAAATTTCTGATCGGGACAACATGTTCAATGCACGAATGATGCTTGGTTTTATGATGGCTCTGTATATCTTCTTCATATACCTTATGTTGGAATACGGTTGGACCGGTAGGGGAGATGCAGCATCAACAATTGGTGTGGAGACGGATTGGTTGTTGAATATCAACTTTGTCATCATTATTATGGTGTTCTTTTTAACCAATACATTGTTGTTCTTTTTTACTTTCAGGTATGTTCGTAAAAAAGGAGTTAAGGCTTATTATTTTCCGCACAACAATAAGTTGGAAATGATTTGGACTATTGTACCAGCCTGTGTACTAGCGTTCATTATCGTATTAGGTTTGAAAAAATGGAACGAGGCAACTTCAGAGAGTTCAACTGATGCCATTCGAGTAGAACTCTATTCAAAGCAATTTGATTGGACGGCAAGATATGGAGGCAGAGATAACCAGCTTGGTAAGTTTGATTATAAGTTGACGACAGACAAAAACGAACTTGGTTTGGTTACTGCCGAAGCAATCGATAGCGCTATCGTTCAAATGCAATCTGGTCCAACAGGAATCGATAGTTTAGCGGCCAAATTGAATGATCGAAATCAAATCTTTGGGGAGGTGGATCAGAAAAAAATGGAAAAAGACCTTTCTGCTAAAACAAGGTTAATTCGATTGTTGTATCAAATGAAACAACACCACAATAAGGGACAGGATAAACAAGCATGGGATGATATCATTCAAAAAGACACCTTGTATCTTTGTGAGGACACGCCTTATGAATTCACATTCAGAGCTAAGGATGTTATTCATTCAGCCTATTTTCCTCATTTCCGTGCGCAAATGAATACAGTACCTGGCTACACAACTAGGTTCAAGTTCACTCCAATTTATACTACGGAGGAGATGCGAGCGAAGATGAACAATCCAAAGTTTAGTTATATTCTAATGTGTAACAAAATCTGTGGAGGTGCACATTATAAAATGAAAATGGCGGTTGTGGTATTGTCTAAGTCGGAGTATAAAGCATGGATGGCTTCCAAAGCCAAAAGTACTTTTAAAGATACGTTCCTTGCTAAGACCGAAGCTCCGGCAGCACCTTCCTCTCCAGATGGAATGGCGAAGGATTCTGTAAGTGATGTGGCCATTAAGCCTGATTCAGTTGTAGTTCAAGCAAAACCAATGTAATAATTAACATTAAAAACGATACAAAATGGCGGCAATAACGCATGAAGCACATGGACATCACGATCACCACGATCACGGTCATCATGAAGAGAGTTTTGTTTCAAAATACATTTTTAGCCAAGACCATAAAATGATTGGCAAGCAGTTTCTTATAACTGCTGTGTTTATGGGGCTTGTGGCAATGCTTTTATCTATCCTCTTTAGGATTCAGTTGGCATGGCCTGGAGAAAGTTCAGAGTTTTTATCATTTTTTCTAGGAGAAGACTGGGCTCCTAATGGTGTCTTAAAAGAAGATATGTACCTCGGGTTGGTAACCATCCACGGAACCATTATGGTATTCTTCTTATTAACAGGAGGTCTCTCTGGAACATTCTCCAATTTACTTATTCCGTTGCAACTTGGTGCCAGGGATATGGCCAGCGGATTTCTTAATATGTTATCCTATTGGTTTTTCTTCCTTTCCTCCCTGTTAATGTTTTTATCATTGTTCGTTTACGAAGGGTCCATTTTTGGTATTCAGATAGGTGAGGTTTCTAGTAGTGGTCCGGCCATGGCTGGTTGGACGGTTTACCCACCCTTATCAGCCTTGCCACAAGCAGTTTCAGGAAATGGCTTGGGTATGACATTGTGGTTGTTTTCAATGGCCATTTTCATTGCAGGATCATTGCTAGGTTCATTGAATTACATTGTTACAGTATTAAACCTTCGTACCACGGGAATGACCATGACAAGAATGCCACTTACAATTTGGGCTTTCTTCGTTACCGCAATTCTTGGTGTTCTTTCTTTCCCTGTTCTTTTGTCAGCGGCCTTGTTACTCATAATGGACCGAATGGCGGGAACAAGTTTTTACCTTTCAGATATCATTGTCGGTGGAGAAATGTTAACGAATCATGGAGGGTCACCTTTATTATTCCAGCATTTGTTTTGGTTCCTAGGTCACCCTGAGGTCTATATCGTATTATTACCTGCGCTTGGTTTATCCTCTGAAATCATTGCAACCAATTCTCGTAAACCGATCTTTGGTTACCGAGCAATGATTGGTTCCATTCTTGCCATTGGATTTTTATCCTTTATTGTTTGGGGTCACCATATGTTTATTACAGGTATGAATCCATTTTTAGGTAGTGTTTTCGTATTTACCACTCTATTAATTGCTATTCCATCAGCAGTCAAGGTGTTTAACTACATTACTACCCTATGGAAAGGTTCATTGGTATTAACACCGGCTATGTTGTTTGCCATTGGTTTGGTTTCCACTTTTATTACAGGTGGTGTAACCGGAATCATATTGGCAGATAGTGCGTTGGATATCGCCATACACGATACCTATTTTGTAGTTGCACACTTCCATATCGTAATGGGTATGTCGGCTGTTTTTGGAATGTTCGCCGGTGTGTATCACTGGTTTCCAAAAATGTATGGGAAAATGATGAACACCCGTATGGGATATGCACACTTCTGGATTACAATCGTTGGAGCGTATGGTGTGTTCTTTCCAATGCACTTTGTAGGGCTAGCTGGAGCACCACGACGTTACTATGATTATTCCGTTTACAAAGATTTTGACAATGTTTCCTATGAAATGATGATGGATTTAAACGTAATTGTTACGGTATTTGCAATCATTGCGGCATTAGGGCAAACGATATTCTTGTTTAATTTCTTCTACAGCATTTACTGGGGTCCAAAAGCACCGCAAAATCCTTGGCGTTCCAACACACTTGAATGGACAACACCAGTGGAGCATGTTCATGGAAACTGGCCAGGCGACCTCCCAACAGTACACCGATGGCCTTATGATTATTCAAAGCCAGGAGCAGATGATGATTTTATCCCTCAAAACGTTCCGCTTAAGGAGGGTGAAGAAGAACATTAATTAGATAATATAAATAGGAAGCCTTCTGTCTTTTGGACGGAAGGCTTTCGTATTTTTACAAATAATGATGGAAGAGGATTCATTTGATTATCGGTCCGAGGCGGAAGGGAATAACGAACAAGAGTATGACAAAGTACTTCGGCCAAAATCACTTAGTGATTTTTCTGGTCAACCGGCAGTGGTGGAGAACCTTCATGTTTTTGTTCAGGCTGCAAAGTTAAGGAACGAGCCTTTGGACCATGTGCTACTTCATGGCCCTCCAGGTCTTGGGAAAACAACATTGGCCAATATTATAGCAAATGAACTTGGCGTTGGGTTTAAAGTTACCAGTGGACCTGTTCTAGACAAACCTGGTGACCTCGCTGGTTTGCTTACCAATTTACAAGAGGGTGATGTGCTATTTATCGATGAAATACATCGATTAAGTCCGGTGGTTGAGGAATATTTGTATTCGGCAATGGAAGATTTCGTAATTGATATACTCATTGATACGGGCCCTAATGCACGTGCCATTCAAATAAACTTAAATCCGTTTACTTTGATAGGTGCAACCACACGTTCTGGTCTTCTTACCTCGCCTCTAAGAGCACGTTTCGGTATAAATAGTAGGCTGGAATATTACGATGCTAAAACATTGACCTTGATTGTCGAACGTTCGGCTAGTTTATTGGTCATTCCAATTGAGGAAGATGCGGCATTTCAAATTGCGAGTCGAAGCCGGGGAACTCCCCGTATAGCGAACGCTTTGCTACGAAGGGTACGTGATTTCGCTCAAATTAAGGGAAGTGGGGTTATTGATCTGCCGATTACGGAAGTAGCCCTCAAAGCGCTTAATGTAGATGAAAACGGCCTAGATGAGATGGATATCCGAATTTTGAAAGCCATCATTGATAAATTCAATGGCGGACCGGTAGGTTTAACAACAATTGCTACTGCAATAGGAGAAAATGCTGGAACAATCGAAGAGGTGTATGAGCCATTTCTTATTCAGGAAGGATTCCTCATGCGCACAAGTCGTGGACGCAGGGTAACGGACAAGGCGTTTAAGCATTTTGGTAAAGAGGGAGGTTGGTATCAAGGGGGGTTGTTTTAAGGATGAATCCGAAAACCAATAAAAAGGAACTTACTCATTTCATTCGCAACCAAGCGTTATCTGCTGGTTTCCTGTATTGTGGTTTCTCCAAAGCTGAATTCCTTTCCTCTGAAGCGAGTCGCTTAGAACAATGGCTGAGAGAAAGAAAGCATGGGGAAATGGCCTATATGGAAAACCATTTCGATAAACGCCTAGATCCAAGGTTGCTTCACCCTGGAACACAATCCGTTATCACTTTGCTCTATAACTATTTTCCATCCCAACAATATGCGGTTGATTTTAAGGAACCAAAAATATCAAAGTATGCTTGGGGAGAGGATTACCATGTAGTTATAAAAGATAAGTTATGGGGAATTTTTGATGCGATAAAAACAGTGGTAGGTGACGTCTCGGGCCGTGTTTTTGTGGATTCGGCCCCCGTTCTTGAGAAGGAATGGGCGCGTCGTTCAGGTGCAGGTTGGATGGGAAAAAACGGAAATATCATCCGACCTAAAGTAGGTTCGTTTTTCTTTCTCGCGGAAATATTTCTAGATGTCCCACTAGAATTCGATGGACCTATGAACGATTTTTGCGGAACCTGCACAAGGTGTATCGATGCATGTCCAACGGGTGCTTTGGATGTTCCTTATCAAGTAGATGGCTCCAAATGTATTTCGTATGCTACGATTGAGTTAAAAAATGAATTGATTCCAAGTTCTTTTTCTGGAAAAATGGAGAACTGGGTTTTTGGTTGCGATATCTGTCAAGATGTATGTCCGTGGAACCGCTTTAGTGCCATACATTCAGAGCTTAGGTTTGTGCCAAAAGTTGATTGGACACATTGGCTTGCAGCTGATTGGGATAAACTAACGGAAGAAAAATTTGCTGAATTGTTTAACAATAGCCCGTTAAAACGCACTAAATTCAGTGGATTGAAACGTAACATTGCCTTTGTTGCCAATCAGAAAATAAACAATCAAGTGCCGGACTAAAAATTAAAGATGGGCTTTTTGTCATTTTTCACCTTTACATCGCGCTCATTGATCAACATGACACGTAAACGGATAAAAAATGTATTGATTTCCATTGTAGAGACGCGTGAAGGATAAAAAGCGTAACCTGTTTGTAGGTGTAACCAAAGAAATTGGTATCCAAGAACAGGTGCGATTCCTGGCCTGGAGTTAGTGAAGTCTGTCTTGAACAATGCATCCGCTCCATAGGTTAAACCTATCCGTTGTGGCTTAATCCAATAACCCGCATCAAAACCCAGCACATTGTCCCAGAAATTGTAATTAAAACCAGCATGTAATGCCTGGGTAAAACTGTTTTTAAGTTGAATCTTTTTCCAGCGGAATTCACCCCCTATCTCAAAGAAGTTATACCGTCCTCGCTCATAACCAAATGAGGGTCCTAGTTTTTTATATTGAAAAGTAATCTTTTGCGAAGGTAAAAGGTCAGATCCAAAGGAATTTTGTGCATTTAAAGAAAATGTATTGGCAATAAAACAGCCAATACAAACGATATTTAAAAGCGCAAGCTTTGAGGTGGGCAGAAGCATTACTTGCATGTTGATTTAAGCGTGGTGCTGAAATTCAATGCAACTTCGGACCAAAGCTTGGATTTTCCGTCTTTTCCTGTATGAAGGTCCTTACAGGCTTTATTCAATGCATTAATACCGTCTAAGCCCTTCCAATTCGCGACATCCATCGTACCATTAAACGTAAAAGTCCCATCGATTAACTGATACGTTCCGTTTACCTCTTTTTCAATCGCATTCATGGTAAGTACAAGAACTGCCTTACCGTCCTCACTCAACTTCGAAAACTTCCCAGTTATTTCTTGGTTCTGCATCGCTCCAAAAAACAGGCGCATGATTTTGCCATTGCGCTCCTCATTTTGAGTTTCCACAGATGAAGTTTGGATAACTACAGATAACGATTTTATGATTTCTTCAGGTTTTTCAGAAGTCGCTTTTCCGCTTTTAAAGGTTATTTCGTTGAATCCACCTTTTACGGGTGTTTTGTCCGTGAATTTAAAGGCTGTCCACTCCAATACCGATGAACTATCGTCGTAGCTGTAGGTACATGAAACAGTTGTTTTTTCCTTTTTATCCTGCTTTTTTGGACCGCATGAGGCTAATAGCAATAGTGCAATAAAAACGGAAACAAGGGATCTGATGGTACTCATGGTTTTTTTTACGTAAAGATACACATTTCCCTATGTCTTGGGAATCATCTTCGGCCATTTGGAAAAGTTACATCGGTTAACAATCCGTATCTTTGCATTCACATGGATTATGACCTAGAACTGCGTTTTCAAAAACTTAAGTCTGAAATGGCTATTAAGTTTGGAATGGATATGGATGAAAAAGCCCTGTTGTTTTTAATCGGGGTTAATGAATACGGGCAAGGACAACGCAATTATACAAAAAACGAGAAAATGGACCTCATGCATGTTGCGATATGCACGGTACTTATGCCTTATGGCTATTACGATTTTGTTGGAAGAGATGAAGACGGTTGGCCACATTTTAACTTGTTGAAAGAATTGCCTGCTCTTAACCACAGGGAACAACAATTTCTGCTGAAAGAAGCTATTATGGATTACATGGTGCAACACGGCTATTATCAGGAAACCCCGTGAATCACATTAAAACGTATATTTGTAAATAAACATTAACCCCACATGGATTTCTGGATAAAAGCTGCCCAATTAATTCTTTCGCTTTCCATTCTGATCGTTTTGCACGAATTTGGGCATTTCATCCCAGCTCGATTGTTTAAAACGAAGGTGGAGAAATTCTACCTATTTTTTGATCCTTGGTTTGCATTGTTCAAAAAGAAAATTGGAGATACGGAATGGGGTATAGGTTGGATTCCCTTAGGAGGTTATGTAAAGATTTCCGGAATGATTGATGAATCCATGGATAAGGAACAGATGGCAAAACCCGCTGAACCATGGGAATTTCGATCTAAACCTGCTTGGCAACGGCTGATTATCATGATTGGTGGCGTAACAGTGAACCTGCTTCTTGGAATCGCCATTTATATTGGGGTAATGTTTGCCTATGGAGAGGAAAAAATTCATCCTAATGACCTCTCAAATGGCATGAGCGTACATCCCTACATGCAAAAGTTTGGTATAAAGTCAGGGGATAATATTGTCGCTATTGACGGTCAAAAAGTATCGAATGTTACGGACATCAATACTGCTGTCCTGTTGAGAGGAGGTCGCACACTTAGCGTCGAATCGCCCAACGGGAAATCCAAAACAGTCCACCTGCCAGAAGGAGTAGAATATGAATTGTTTAAACAAGGCGCTTTTCCAATCGTTTCCTTGCGCAGTTCAACCTTGTCCGTTGATTCGGTCATTGCAGGTAAACCAGCAGCCAAATCAGGTCTTCAAAAAGGCGATAAAATGGTTGCTATTCAAGGAGAGAAGTTGGTTTATTATGACGACATTCAGCGTGTTTTGTTCAATAACAAGGGAAAATCAGTCAAGATTGCTCTTTTGCGCGGTAACGACCGAATGGATATTAAAGCGAATGTGCAAAAGGACGGAACACTTGGGTTCGTTCTGGCTGAACCAATTTACAAAGACGAGAAAAAGATAAAACATATTACTTATGGTTTTGGAGAAAGCATAGGCAGGGGTATCGATAAAGGATTTCATACCTTAAGCGATTATGTTGCGCAGATAAAATTCATCTTTACCGAGAAAGGAGCTACCTCGCTCGGTGGTTTTGGAACCATGGGTAAACTTTTTCCCTCCACATGGGATTGGCAAATATTCTGGATGAACACAGCACTTATTTCCATCATCCTGGCTTTTATGAACATTTTACCTATTCCTGCACTTGATGGTGGCCATGTAGTTTTCTTGCTTTATGAAATGATAACCGGAAAAGAGGCTCCTCAAAAAGTCTTAGAATATGCACAGTACGTTGGATTCTTTTTGCTTATGGGCTTAGTGCTGTATGCCAATGGAAACGACATTTACCGCTGGTTGTTCGGAGGGTGACCATAACTATCCAATAATGCGCTTTTCTATAATAGTCTCCATTCTTTGCTTTGGGTTGATTACACTTCCTATACAGGCGCAAATAGTGGAGGGAAAAGTAGGCTATAAAATTGAAGCAAGTATTGACAACTCCGATGTAACGGAGGAGGTACTTATGCTGCAAGGATCTACTATGGATATATATTTTATCCCAAAACATGCACGAACGGATTTTGTACTGGGCACCATGATGCAAATGGTGTCAGTAATCGATGAAGACAAAGGGGAAGTGTTAACGCTGATGAGCGGAATGATTGGTAAAAAGGCCATGCGTTCTACCCTCGATGAGATGGATAACGAAATTCTTGAATTGTCAAACCCAATAGTTAGGTTGGTAGATGAAAAGAAAGAAATAGCTGGTATAACCTGCAGTAAAGCCATTTTGATTGATTCCACCGGAAAGGAAACGGTGATTTGGTACACGCCAGATATTCAAATGTCTGCGAGAGGACAAAGTTTTTTTAATGACCACTTTCCTGGTTTTCCACTGGAATTTTCCACTGAAAAAAATGGGGCTTTATTAACGATGTCCGCTTACGAGGTTAAATCAGGATTGAGTAATTCAGAAAAGGAACAACTATTTGAAATGCATGTCCCTGAAGGATATGAGGAGATGCCTAAATAGGATATTAGTAAATAGGGCAGCTAATTCCTTATACGGGTTCTATTTGTTCATCAAAAGCAATTCCAAAGCGTTTTAATTCTTCGAGCACGGGCAGGTAAATATCTGCTTGTATGGGCAGTTGAACTCCAGTTAAGGAAATTTGTTCTTTTAAAATACGTTTGGCGATAATACCCATGGGTAAACCTACGGTATTCGCCATGGCTGTATATGTTTGATCTTCGCCCTTGTAAACCATGGAAGCATTTAACGTATATTGTCTGGAATTCAACGTGTATTCAAATTCATGGTGCATAACAATCATATCCTTATCTGTTGTGTTGAGCACCAATTTGCCTTCTAGTATATGTTGGAGCAATTGGGCAGGAGAGGCATTCGAAATACCGATGGGATCAACGTTTTCAAAGAGTCCAAGCCAGGCAAACATGTCGTATAAATGCACCCTTTCTTTTCGGAGAAAATCACGGAATTTATCTTCCACGCTGCAATTGAACCGATAAGGTAAAAAAGCATTAATGAAATTACGAGGCGTTAGTGATTCAGAGCGGTCCATAACATAACTGTTGTCTGTCATGCCTAGTTCAATAAAAACATTCCACGCTTCGCAAAAATGAGGCCTACGTAGCGTTCCACGAAAGATGGTAGGAACATCCTCTATGCCATAGGTTTTCCTGTAAGCAAGTGAATCACGGTTGGCATAGCCATCAAACTTGCCATATCCTATTATATCGATTGGGTAAAGGCGACCAAACAACCTATTGTATGGAATGTACTTATATTCGTTGTGATCTAGAAAACAAGAGGCGCCACCCTGTCCGGCTAATACTACATTCCGAGGATTCCAGGTGAACTTGTAATGCCATGGATTGTCGTCACTTTCAGGCGCAATTAATCCCCCACAAAATGATTTAAAGGCCGTTATTTCGGCGCCTTCCGCTTGTAGTCGATGAATGACATGCATCGCACTCATGTGGTCGATACCGGGATCAACCCCTGTTTCATTCATGAGTAATACCCCCTTTTGAATCGCTTCCTCATTCAGCTCTTGCATTTCATGCGATATGTAAGAAGGCGTAATCAAGTGTTTTCCTAAGTGCAGGCAATCTCGGGCAACATCGCAATGATAAGAGGCCGGAAGCATCGAAATAACTAAATCGGAAGTGGCCATGGCAGCCAAACGTTCCTCCGAATTGGTCGCGTCAAACGTTAGAGCAACACCATTTGGGTGATTGGCTAATTTTCTGTTTACTTGGTCAATGTCGCGATCAACAACGCAAACTTGCCATGCTTCTTTTTCAGATTCGTGAAGAAGGTAACGAATGAGAGAGGAGGAAGAAAGACCAGCGCCGAGAATTAGAATCCGTTTCATGTAATGAAAATAAAGCGGTAAAGTTAAGTAAAGCGTTTCCTATGACCCCAATATGGAGATAGCAGGTATTACACAACTTTTAAACAATTGGTTACAGCTATCGATTGCTGAGCATATTCACTACCGGATACGTTTTTAGGTATACACCTCCTTTTTTGAAGATAAATAAGTAAGTCCCACTACCATAGTCGCTTAGGTCAACGTTATTCTTGTTGGAAGGATGTAACGTGGTGGATGACTTGATTACTCTGCCAACCGGATCTACAACGGACACCTCTATTGCATCTAGTCCTAAAACATCAATGAAGAATATTCCCTGAGACGGATTGGGGTATACGGATACTTGTCCATCGATTTCGTTTATGCCTACTTGCCCGAAAGGATATTCAGCTGAAACTGTTGAGCAACCAGTTGAAAAGGTTACTTCTACACTGTAATACCCATCTACAAGCGGAATATAAGATTGGTTATTTCCTTCTATCAGGGGTGCACCGTTTAAGAACCATTGATAGGAATCACCTAGAATGGTATTAAGTACACCGTTACTCTCGCTTATGGTCGCAATTGGAACGGAAATCATACTTAGGTTTACACTGTTGGAAACGCACCCAGTAGATAAGCCATAAAGGTAATGGGAGGAGGTTTTGGCCATTTCAATGTAAGTAACACCGTGCACATCTTGAATAAAAGTTGGGTTCGCTAAGAAAGGGCTACTCTGCGGACTTACTTGGTTTTCGATGTTGCTGCCACAACCATATACGGAGTGATCTATACGGAGGAACAAGCTGTTGTATTCATTAGCTGATACTTGAATCACGCCATCAATCGAGCATAAAACAGGAATGAGGGAGGATGTGGTTGATCCGTTTCCGAGTTGGCCGTATTGGTTATCTCCTGCAGCATAGACCAAATCGTTTGATGTAAGGAAAATGGTATGGTTAGCGCCCCCTTCGATATGCTTTACATGCTTTAAATTGTTAAGTGTAGGAGTCAAGCGGTTTGTTATATCGCCTAACCCAAGCTGGCCTGTGGTGTTTTTTCCCCACACCATTAAAGCGCCATTGCTTAATAGAGCAAAGCTGCTGTTTTCTGATGCACCGATGCCCACAACATTGTTCAAACCCACTACCTGAGTCACAGAAAGCGATGCATTCAGGTTACCTGTACCGCGTTGTCCGAAAACATTGCTTCCAGCCGTCCAAACCGTACCATCGTTTTTCAGGATAACAAGGTGTGATTTGCCCGCTGCGATGGTGTCCACATCCGTCAATACCGTTGATTGGAAAGGAAAGTTAATAATGGATGTATTACCAGTTGCCAACTGACCCACACTATTGTTTCCCCAAACAAAGACATTCCCTGTTTGATTCACAGCAAACGAACTGTTGGCGGTAGTGGCAACGCATTTAATGTTAGAAAGGGTTGAAACGGCGATTGGATTGTTGGTACTTGTAAAAGTTCCATTCCCCAATTGGCCAGAGCTGTTTTCACCCCAAGCATAAACTGTCCCAGCATTCGTTAAACCCAGCATAAAACCGTCACCTGCACTTACGGCATCAAACTGCTGTCCTCCAGTGGCTTGAACCGGAACTAAACTGTTTAGGTTAATATCATTGGCGAAAATTCCTTGTGCATTTAATCCAAATGACCACATCTCACCGTTTCCACCAGTCTCTGACTCCAAGGCATAGTTGCCACTTTGGTAGACAGTCAACATGGAATCGGTAGCCCCCGAAATAGGTAAACCATCAAGTGTCCACTGAAGTTGTCCCGAACTGATTCCTGATAAAATCACCGAATCTCCTTCACAAAAATCAGGACCGCCATTGGCGGAAACTTGAGGCTGTGCAACGACATCAATCAATAGGGAGGTGCCCAGTCCTTGCACACAGCCCGTTGCATTGGAGGTTCCTTCCACGCTTACAGCATCGCCGTTATTGGGTGTTCCAAAGGTAAATGTGTTGTTAGTAGATGGAACACCCTGAGAGGTTCCGTTTACAAAAAACTCATATAGATCCGCACCAGTAGAAGTGAAAACAATCGGAGTACCTGAACAAACGAGTGTGCTAGGATTAGCGCTCATGCTTAGATTCAATGTATTTACTACATAGGTAAATGTACTTGGGGACGATAAACAGGTACCATTGTATCCCGTGACCGTCAACACATCGCCATCCTCTAATAGGGAAGTCGCATATTGGTTTGATGATCCATTTTGCACATCCAACCCATTAAGGTTGAAGGTATAATTTGAAGCTCCAGATGCATTTATCGTAATGGCATCTCCTTGACAAATCGTTAAATCTGGATCCGAAGAGCTTGCCGATAAAACAGGATAATTGAGAACTGTAAATGTGAAGCTGCTTGTTGATGGATTATTGCATCCGTTGGATTGGCCGATAACGGTAACCACATCGTTGTTATTTACCGTTCCCGAATAGGTAGAAACCGGGCTGAATGCCCCAGTTGCTATCCCATTAACAGTGAATTGATAATTGGCGGCCCCACTTGCGCTTAAACTGATATTATCTCCAGCACAAATGGTATTGGATCCATTATTGAACAATTGAACGGCAGGAGGACCAAATACGGTAAACGGAAGCGGAGCTGGAGTGAAACTACATCCGAGGTTGGTTCCGGAAACGGAAACGGATTGTCCATTTGTAAGATTAGATGTTGAAAAGGTATTGGCAGGGCTTGCCGCACCTTGAGAAATTCCATTGACAAAAAACTCATAGATTGATGCGCCGTTTGCAGTGAACACTACATTGTCCCCAATACAAATTTGCTGGTTGGGATCGGAACTTGAAAGAGTCGTCGAGGGAACAGGATTAACCGTAAGGGGAGGCATGCTCGCATTAGCTGAACACCCTTGTGCATTGATTACTTGAACGCCAACAACAGCTCCGTTTGTCAGCGCAGATGAAGTAAAAGTATTCAAAGGGGAAGTTCCTCCCGAAGGTATTCCATTAATCGAAAACTGAAAAGTACTTCCCGTACCAGCTGAATAGGTAACTGCTTGGCCTGTACAGATGGTATTATCTGGATCGTTAGAAGTCAATGTGGCAATTGGAGTTGGACTCACAAGGGTGTTTAGGGCCGCAGATGCCGCACATCCATTCGAAAATCCAGTTACTGATACAGAGTAATTACCAGGTAGAAGACTTGACCCATTAAAGGTATTGGTAGCTGAAGGTGCTCCTTGGGAAAGACCGTTTACAAAAAATTCATAACTACCAGCCCCGCCCGCTGTAAAAGTTACAGGTGTGCCTTGGCAGAAGCTATTGGAAGGAACAGAACAAATGAGGTTGGTGGAAGGAAGTGGATTCACTACAGTGGCAATACCTGTTGATGTGCTTAAGCAACCAAGACTACTTCCTATAACCGTGACTGTTTGGCCATTACTTAAGTTACTTGTTGAAAAGGAGTTTACTACTGAAAGAGCTCCTTGCGGGGCACCATTAATCAAAAACTGGTATTGGCTTGCTCCATTACCTGTAAACGTAACACTTTGGCCAGCACAAATAGTATTGTTAGGGTCTGAACTGATTAATGTGACGTTTGGCAATGGGTTTACCAAGGTAGTATTGGCGACACTTTGTCCTGAACATCCATTGGCTGCTGTTCCTACTACGTAAATGGTATTATTTCCTGTATTTAAAGCCGGATTCAGAAACGATGCGGATACTTGCGGTACCCCAACAGCGGTTCCATTTACGAACAATTGGTATTGCGCTGCGTTCGCACCTGTAAACGTGATGCTTTCACCGACACAAACCGTATTGTTTGGGTCACTGGAGAAAAGCAACACATTGGGATTATTTAAAACAGTAATAGTTGCCTGCTGACTCACACTACAACCATTTGCAAAGCCCGTTACGCTAATAATGTTGCCATTCGAAAGGGTTGAACTAGAAAATGTTGAAGATGCTGTATTTGGTGTTTGAGCTATCCCGTTAATGAAAAATTGATAGGTAGTTCCACCTGAGGCTGTAAAAGTAACTGGGGTACCTGCACAAATAGAATTGTCCGGATCACTACTGGACAAGGTGGTTGTGGGTGAAGCCAAAACATTTAGCGTTTGAGAAGGTGTTGTAAAAGAACATCCCCCGATGGAACCTGTAACATAAAAAGTGCTATTGTTTGCATAAGTTGAAGAGGAAATCGACGATGTAATAGAGGCCGGCCCAACCGCCGTTCCGTTTAGAAAAAACTGGTAAGTTGAAGCACCAGAAGCACTAACTGTAACAGGATTTCCAGAGCAAATGCTCAAACTTGGAGAAACATTCATGCTTACATTTGGAAGTGAATTAACGGAGTAGGTAAAGGTGGTCGGCGAGTTGCTTGTACAGCCAGCGGCACTGTATCCCTTTACGCTGACCGTGTTTCCATTGGTAAGTGAAGTGGTGGTGAATGTTGCTGCTCCCGGAGGCCCTTGAGAAATACCATTAATAAAAAACTCGTAGGTTGACGCTCCACCTGCTGTAAATGTGACGCTTTCCCCAGAACATATAATGAAATCACCAGAGTTTTCTGTTAGAGTTACCGTTGGTAATGGTAAAACGGTCATCGTAACAAATTGTGTATCTACACAACCAAAGTTGTTTTTTCCAAACAGGGCGATTAGATCACCTTGAACCAACGAAGAATTGGAATAGGCTCCACTGAGGTTATAGTTACTCAAAAACGTCCCGTTTTTCTGGTATTTGTAGAGGTTAGATCCTAATGGGCTCGCGGTAAATGAAACCGGCGTACCGGTACAAATGGTTGAGGATGGGCTGGTATTGAGTGTAAAAACAGGAAGGGGATTTACCTGAAACTGAAAGGAGGTGTTATTCAGAGAGGTACATCCACCAGCAGTAGAGGTAGCATAAACGATGTCACCCGTGGAAAGTGTATTGGTTGCAAAGGTGGAATCGATTGAAGGAGCACCTTGAGACACCCCATTGACAAAATATTGAAATAAAGCGCCAATCGTGTTGCTTCCTGCATCAAAATAGACAGAATCGCCGGTACAGATAGTAGTGTCTGCCTCACTGGTACTGAAATAAGTTATCGGTGCGAAAATGTATACTGAATCCAAAATGGTATCGGTGCACTGATTAGTCGTATTTGTTGCAATCAAGACTACATCGAATTGACCCTGTTCTAAAAATTGGTGCGTATTGGTTCCTGAAATATAGCTGGAGTTCGGGGTTCCCGTTAAATTTAGGGAGTTAATACCGAGTTCATAGGAAACAGCTACATCGTTGGCAGTGGTGCTGTTGCTGTTTTTCCATCTTGGCTGTGTGGTGAACCCTTCATAATACACTGCCACATCGGTTCGAAAAGATAAGACATCGGTGGGTTCCAAAGCGCCTGTCGTAACTGAAACAGTCACAGTAGTGTCACCAATTAAACTCAATCCAGAAGGGATTGAACCCTCATTTTTAACGAAAGGAGAACTAAGTAAATTGACGGTTGAATACAATATGCCATTTCTGTATACAAGTAATCTCGGTTTATATTTGTATTTCACTGGAAAAAAACTATTGTTCATGTCAACTAGGTATGCAGAGTCCAACAGAGGATTGTTCAACTTCATGTTAAAATTTACATTGAAGTTGAGCGTTAAAAATTCCCCATTGGTGTATTTGTAAGCATTGCCTGGGATCGGGAAGAACAATCCTTGGGGGTCACTAACCTCCGTCCAATTGGTAATAACAGGAGATGTCGCACTGGTATCTTGCAGGCCTGGTGCTTGAGGAAAATTCAAGACGACATTGTTTTTATTGGCGACGAATTGGGCTGCGGTAAAGGAAGTCGAAGAACCATCATTAAATAACCAACTGTAAGTGACGGGCTCCCCAAATAGTGTAGTGACAGTCGGTGTAAACGTGGTAGTAGTGCCGAGACAGTCAGGAGAAGTGGTTGTGAAAGTTGCTGAAATTGGATTTCCGGCATTAAACGTCCAATTTGCGCCGTTGTTTCCAACATTGGTAGAGAAATAAGCGTTTTGTGCCGAACTGATAATACAATCCTGAAGTTGCACACATTGGACTTTCACTTTGGTTCCTGTTTTTGTAAAGGTGAATTGACCCGGATCGAACGAATACAATTTAATGGAGTCGGCGCATGTGCCGATAATAAGCAATGAGTCATTTACAGTTTGGTTAGATCCACTGGCAAAATTGATTTTTGATCCCGGTATGATACGAAGTTTATTAAAGGTATTATTTCCTGTAACCGTTTGTTCTAAAACCACTCCTTGAAAGTTTAGAGTGACATTATAAAAAGTTAAATTGCTTGTTTTTAGGTCGTTTTTGTACCCAATGGTGTCTGGAATATAAATGATTGTATCCCCAATGTATACATGGGAAGTGCCCGCATTCAAAGAAAAATCTGTATCTGATTCAGCTAAAAAGGCTATTTTTAGTTGTACTTGGGATGAGCCCAGCGTTAACGTTCTCGTTTCGGTATTCGAGTTTGGATCATTCAACGTTTGAAATGTCCCCGTAACAATTGGATTATTCAAAGAATTAATGGTTCCGGTTAAAAGCAAAATACTCGAAGTGTCACTCATAAATAGCCCATTCTGAATATTCAAAACATCCGAATTGTTTGGCAATTTAATTCGGAAATTACAATCAATTGCAGCCCCATTTGGAAACAAGTTACCTGCCTGATTGAATTGAATACCTGCTTGATTTACAATGCGAACAACCGACATGTTGTTGTGGAATTGAACATCACCGTAAGCCATCATATTAGTGTCAAGTGCAAGGACTGGCGATTCCGTAATTCCGAGCCATTTCATGGCTTTAAAATAGGCTAAGTCATTTACCAGCACGACTTGGTTGTTCAGACTAAATGAATTGGCGTCAAAATACACCGTATCCGAAGAAGTAGGAATACAGTTTGCTGCAGCCCCACCGCTTGAATTTGACCAATGGCTGCCGTCGTTCCAGTTTCCTGAATTCCCAATCCAATAATAGGACGCATTTTGTATGGACCAACCGGTGGCATTTGTGACCATCGATTTGGTTAAATTATAAGTGGTGGGTCCCTGTGCATTTACCTTGTTCACATTCATGTTATTTGAACTAAACGGGGTAGAAAGGACTAATAAAGTCGCAGCTTGTTGATTCAAATTGATAGGCACAAGGTCTGCCTTATCTGTACAGGTGCCGCTAAGGTTAAGTGAATTAAATGTATGCAGTGTATTGTTTTCCAACTGAAGTGTACTGGAAGAAGCCAATGAGACACTGCCAAAATTATTTGCATCCACTAAAGAAAAAATGGTTGCCTGTGATGTCAGGTTGTTGTAGGTTAATCCGCCGCCAGTAAAGGTAAACGTACCAATTGTTGAAACGGAGATTGAGGAGCCAGTCGCCAAAAACGTAAGCGTATTGCCTCCGCCTCCGGGTGCAACGGTCCAGCTATTTCCTGTGAGTGTAATTGGACTATTGGTAAGTGTAAGAATTCGATTACCACCATTCGTGGAAGAAAAAGAGGAGCAACCGATGGCTTTACTGTTGCTATTGAAAATCCCGGTGGTTACACTGATATTACCAGAGGTGATGAGCGCATCCGACAAAAGTACTCCGTTGGTGCCCGCTGAAGCGGTGATTACAAAGTTATTAGTCCATGTGCGACCTCCAGAAAGAATTTGCGCAGTCGGAGTGGTCGAAAATAAATGAATAGCTCCGGAGTACGTTATATTGGCAGTGTTGTTTCCTGTAAAATTTCCTCGTATTTCAATACTTGGTAAAGCGCCAGCAAGGGTAAAATTAGCGGCAAGTGAAAAATTGAAATTTACGACCGTTACCGGAACATCCATAGTAACTGTCGATGCCGCTGTTAGCCCCGACGAAGCGTTGAAAACAACATCGTCGGCAGCAGTAGGAATTACCCCTGCTGTCCCGCCCCCAGAGGTCAGAGACCAATGCGCAGGGTCGCTCCAGTTTCCAGTCCCACCGACCCAAAAGTATTGGACAGCATAGAGTTGTGAATAATAGATACCCGATAAGAGAAAAGTAGCAATTAAAAAAAACCTCATAAAAGCAACGCTTGATTATAAAAAAATAAATGCAAAGGTTCATTAAAAATTGTTGATTTCAAAATCATTACGTGTATTTTGCACGAAAACTTTAGGTTTTCAAAATTACTTTTTAAAGTCAAGAATTAAATGTCTACATTTGTCCCTTAATTTGCATTTGTTAACAAAATTCTAGGCATGCCTTTTAGTCTAAAAAATCGTTTCATAACCGCCTTGCTTTTGCTTTACTTAGGTCAAGTATCATGGGCTCAGCAAACCGGTAAGGATGTGAGGGAGGACTCAGTGCAGTATGTGATGCCTACCCAGAAAAATGCGGAGTTGAAATGCATAAAACCACCAATATGTTTTGAACCCTCAACAGCGTTTAATGGCTATTTGTGTATGGCAAATGGTGCGGCTATCATGATGCACCAATTAGATAATATTAGTTATGCGCAAGCGGTTAGGGGCATGAATGAAGAATCGTTTCAAAAAAATGGATTCACCTTAATTACCTCTTTCGATTTGCATTCTTCTCATGGTGTTAAGGGAAAAGTTTATAAACTCTCGTTTAAATTAAAAAACGAAGATTACATTAGGTACACCATTTTTGCTGGCAACATAAATCAGACACTTTGGTTAAATGTCACCTATCCAAAACTAGCAGATGACATACTGGAAGTAGAAATGTTAAGAGCCTTTCAAACCATAACACTTAATCCGGTAGATAATGAGTAAAACCTTTACCAAGTTTGTACTCGTAGCGCTGTTGTTTGTTTTTGCCAAAGCGAGTGTTTTAAGCCAAACCCAGCAAGTCGTTCAAAACGCCCCCTTCGGGACAGATTCTGTGAGCATGTGGGGTTTGTCCTCAGATCCGGTTTTGGACGATGAAATATCGCTTTTTCATGTGGATTGGAACGAAGGGTATAATTCAGGGTCTTCTGGTATTTTCACGATTGTTGGACAAAGTTTTGGTGCTGGATTTCAAGGGAATATTTCTGGGCAAATCGGAAGTAAAATACGTTTAGAGAACTTCACTTCCGGATTGGTGAGTGTCGATTATCCTGTGGATGTGACACTTACCATGCCTCAAGACAATACCTATGATCAAGGCGATCAGGTTACAGTGTCAACCGATTATTCGGTGGTTGATCCAAATTGGGCACTTGAAACAGTTTATCCCGGTGGTGAAATTATGTGGGATGTGTATTTTCAGCTTGCAGCCTCCGCCTCGGTAACGGTTTGTGTCTTTGGCTGTGCTACCTTCCCCATTATTCCGTCGTTCGATACTGGTCTGATTACGATTAACCTTGTCACAATCAGCTCGAATGGGGCATCCACAAATGGTGAAACAGGTATATGGTATTTAGGCCCGGGAATGCCTCCGCCCGCATCTTTCTCGCAGCAATCCCCTGGTATTAATGGCTGGCCATATTCCGTGCCGATCTCTGATAACCCCACTGGAAATATTTTTATTGACTGGATTCCTTGGCAATGTTACGAAGACCTGGTGTTAGATTTTCCAGACAATGACCTCGGAATATTTGGTTCACTTACCCTTCCTTATGTTGTTACGGATGACGCCCTCGTTGGACAAACACTTGAGGCTTGTGGAGAGTCTGAGTACATGGAGTTCGGAGTAGAAATTTTTGACCTTTTGGGTTATATTTTACAACAGACACCCGCTGCACCAGTCGGACTTTTTCTTGTCAATCTTTCAGGAGAATACGACCCCTTGGAAGGGACTCCCTTTGGTGGACTTATAAGTGTTAATTGGAACTTTTTCTCTGCCTCTATTGTAATGAGAATTACCAACAAGCAGTGTTTTACTTTTGATCCAATCATCAACGGAAGTTTTAAATTTCCTTACCAGGTGGAATATGACGTACTGAATCCTTTAGGTAACGTTTTGTATTCCGGTCAAGGGGATGTCATCAACATTGAAATTGGCCAACAATTCCGGTACAAGTTCCCGTGTTTTTATGAAACCGTGAATTTTGTGCCGACTTACACAATTAATGGCTTAATGAACAACCATACCTATGATTCCATTAGCTTTAGTTTTGATATGTCGGCTTTTGAATTTGGTATTGAAATGAGTGAGTTCATTATCATTCCCGGCTTTACGATTCCTTCCTGGTGCTTTGACCTCCCATACCCTTGTCCTACGTGGAGCAATCCGTTTAAGTGGTGCTCGGTGGAAGTATGTACACCTGAAATCGTGATCCCTGACATTGGATTTCCTGGATTTCAAATTGGTATCGGACCACTTTGGGAAGAATCCCTTCCAATTGGAAGTATCGAATATGATTGGTTTAATGAAACATGGTCGTTGCCAGGATTTGATCCAGTTATAGGTGATACCGTATTCATGCAGGCATCGCCGCTCAGTATAGCAAGCATCACCTCAAATGTTAGTTGCTTTGGGCTAAATGATGGAGCGGTAGATATCTCTACATTTGCCATTTCACTTGCTACTCCGATGGCTTATACATGGACGAATGGCTTAGTGAGCGAGGACCTTACAGGTTTGACAGCTGGTTCATATCAAGTTTCAGTCATAGACGCAAACGGTTGTCAGATGGTAACCGGTGGCGTGGTAGTGGAGCCCCTTGATTTATTGGCCACTGCCGCGGCCATTGACAAAAGCTGTAACAGCGCTCTCAACAACGATGGCACCATTAATTTGAATGCGTCCGGTGGAACAGGCATATTGAATTATTCGTGGACAGGTCCCGGTGGCTTCACTTCCCTTTCAGAGGACCTTATGGGGCTAGATGTCGGTGCTTATTCGGTCACTGTAACAGACGTGAATGGATGTACTGAACAGATTACGGCGACCATTAGTCAACCCCCGTTGCTTGGTCAAAGTGGTGTCGTGACCAATGTAAATTGCAACGGCGGTAACGATGGGTTGATCAATGCCACTGCGTTTGGAGGCACCGGACCCTATACGTTTGCATGGAACAATGGGGTTCAGACCGAAGACCTCTCAGTTGCTACTTCAGGAAACTACACGTTGGTTGTCACTGACGCAAAGAATTGTACCAGCACACAAACCTACACCGTTAACCAACCCTCTCAGGCACTTACGTTATCTGCTACCTTTACAAATGTGAATTGCTTTGGTGATTCGACAGGTGGCATAAACCTTACCACCGCCGGAGGAACCCCTGGATACACCTTCACATGGTCTAATGGAAACGGAATTATTCTTCCATTCGTTTCGGAAGACCTTACGAATCTTCCAGCCTCTACGTACACCGTTAGTGTTACAGATGCTCGCGGATGCAGTGCATCGCTCTCACAACTCATCAATCAACCAAATTCCCCAGTTTCATCCCTACCTGTGCTCGATGATGTAAATTGTTTCGGCGATGCGAGCGGGGCTGTTAATCCTGGCATCAGTGGTGGAACAATTCCTTATACTTATTCTTGGTCGAACACATCAACTGCCCCAACACTTTCCAATGTATTGGCAGGGGCTTATGACTTGTTGCTTACCGATGCACTAGGCTGCCAAGAGAATTATTCATTCGTCGTTACCCAACCGCCATCTGCCCTTTCAGTTACTTTACAACCAAGTCCCGTTCTTTGCTTTGGCGAAGCGACAGGTGCAATTGCCTCTCAAGTTCAAGGCGGAACAGCGGGATATACGTACTCTTGGTCAAATAACACCAATAATAATAATATATCGAACGTGCCTTCAGGAAATTATACCTTGACAGTAACGGATTCCAAGCTATGTACGGCCACTGCTACAGCTATCGTCAATCAACCCCTTGCTCCTTTAACAGGAAACACAGTCGTTACGGATGTCAATTGCTTTGGTGATAGTACAGGGGCTATTGACTTAACTGTGAATGGAGGAACAACACCTTATTCCTATTCTTGGTCTAGTGCGCAAACGCTTATTTTCTCCGCTAATACTCAAGATTTATCCAATCTCTGGGCAAATGGATACGTTGTTCAAGTAACAGATATCAACGGCTGTCAATTGATTCTTACTGATAATATTTCCCAACCTGTAACTCCGTTGGTTGTTTCAGGAGTGATTAACGATGTCAATTGCTACGCCCTAAATGATGGCGCTATTGATGTATCGGTAACGGGTGGTACTCCGAATTATACTTATTTGTGGTCAAATGGAGATCCTACACAAGATATCTCTTTAGCCACTTCAGGTGCATACACTGTTGTAGTTACCGACGCCCTAGGTTGTGCGGAGACAGCAATGTTTACCATAAATCAACCAAATGCACCACTTGCCGTTTCCACCCTTGCTACGCCAGTCAAATGCAATGGTGGCAGTGATGGAACCATCAGTTCCTTCGTTTCTGGTGGAACGTTCCCTTACAATTACTTGTGGTCAAACAATGGCCTTACATCCAATTTGACAGGGGTAAGTGCAGGAATTTACACGCTTACTGTGACAGACGCACAGGGTTGTACAGCTTTTACAGGTACACAAGTTCCGGAACCTCAAGACGCTTTGCAAGTGGTGATTACCCCGACCGAGCCTTCGTGTTATGGATACAACGATGGCCAATTTGTGCTTGATGTTACGGGCGGAACTCAACCATACTATTTTAACTGGGGTGATCAAAATGAGATCCTTCTTAATAATCCGAGTGAAACACTTGATAGTGTGCTTGCTGCCACCTATTTATTTAGAATTAAGGATGCAAACGGTTGTATAATAGAACAGTTGGTAACCATGACACAGCCCACACCGCTTACGGTATCGGAGATTATAACGGATGTGCTGTGTTTTGGTGATAGTACTGGGGCAATCGATTTGACCATTACGGGGTCGACACCACCTTATTCCACTTCATGGAGCAATGGTCAAAATACTGAAGACGCTACTAATTTAATGGCAGGTGAATATACGTACACGGTCGGTGATAATCAGGGATGTGAATACAGGTCAACTTTACTTGTTGAACAACCTGTACAGGTTAAAATTGATGTGACCATTTCTCCTGTGAGTTGCATAGACCAAACCGATGGTCAGATTACAGTTGCAGCCTATGGAGGTGTTGCGCCTTATGCCTACGCTTGGAATACTGGTCAAAACACACCGGAGATAAGCGATCTGGCCCCCGGAGTTTATGTCCTAACCGTAACCGATGCTAATTCGTGTGTGTCTTCTTATGACCTGCTTGTGGATCCAAATTCAGCTGAGTGTGTGGGAATACCAAATACCTTCTCTCCAAATGGCGATAACTATAACGATACATGGATATTGGAGAACCTTGAACTTTACCCAAATGCGAAGGTCAGTGTGTTTAACAAATGGGGTAATCTGCTTTACGAAACATCAGGTGCATATACTCCGTGGGATGGAACGCACCATAGTAAGCCTCTTCCATCGGAAGTCTATTACTACATCATTCAACTTGGTAATCCTGAAAACAACGAATATACAGGAACTATTACAATTGTAAGATAACATGTCAAACATTAAAATCAGCTTTTCTTTTATCTTTCTGTTTGTCTGGACAGCACTTCATGCATCTGCATCACCGCAGGTTGGTTGCCCAACGATTTTGATGTCTGGAACTCAAATCACCTGTTTTGGTGTGAACGATGGTTCAGCAAATGTTTCGGTAGTTCCAGGATCGGGAAGCGGGTCTTACCTTTACAGTTGGTCACATAATCCTGGTTTGAACGCCCCAACTGCCTTAGCACTAGGTGTTGGCACTTACACGGTTTTGGTCAAAGACAATGTTACGGGTTGTACAGTAATAGGCGCTTATGTTGTCACTCAACCACAACCAATCACACTGCAATCCTCTTTTATTACGAATGTAAATTGTTTTGGTGCTTCAACAGGCGCCATCGATATTCAAGTTCAGGGAGGTACAGCGCCTTACACGTATTCTTGGACAGGTGGAACCATTGGTGCGGTTCCCGCTACCTCACAGGATTTAAATAGTGTTGGACAGGGATCCTACTCTGTGGTTGTAAAGGATGTGAACCTTTGTCAAACGACCCTTAATTTTTCTGTTGCGCAGCCGATTGAAGCACTCAACAGTTCTGCTGTGGTTCAAAATGTATCCTGTTTTTCAGGCAGTGACGGATCCATTGATGTTTCTGTTTGGGGTGGCAGCCCGCCATATGCCTACACTTGGGATAATGTGCCGAATTCCCAAGATATAAGTAACTTGACGGCAGGAACATACACACTTGTAATTACGGATGTGAAAGGTTGTGCGCTAACAGTCAACCACAATGTGACGCAGCCTTTGGCCCTAGATGGTTTGATTACCTCGGTTCCTGTTAGTTGTTTTAATACGGCAACAGGTTCGGTAAGCTTCGCTGCAACGGGTGGTACAACTCCTTATAACTACCAGTGGCAAAACACACAATCCTTGTTTTCACTTAATGCTGCAACGCTTTCGAATATAGTTGCAGGGAATTATACTGTACTTGTTACGGATAGCAAAGGATGTACAAAATTGGCAAGTATGCTGGTTACACAACCTCCATTGTTGACTGTTTCAAGTAGTATTCAATCTGTCCTTTGTCATGGTGAAGCAACTGGATCCATAAATGCAACTGTACAGGGAGGTACACCTGGTTACACCTACACATGGGTGAATGGCTTGGGCACGTCCTTTGGAATAACGGAAGATATTTTAACTCTTCCTGCCGGAACTTACAACCTCACGGTAACCGACGCATTGGGTTGCTTAGCTTCATTGAGTAATGTTGTTTCTCAACCAACTGCACCTTTAACCAGTTCCTATGTGATGAGTCCTGTTCTTTGTTTTGGCGGAAACACAGGATCAATTGATTTGACTCCTGCAGGCGGTACAGAACCATACACATACAATTGGTCCAACACCGCTATTTCTCAGGATCTTGGTTTTTTAATTTCAGGAACCTATAGTTATGGCATCACTGACGCAAACGGTTGCCCAAATACGGGTACGGTGCAAGTGACTCAGCCTGCTCAGCCACTTACCGTTACCAACATGATTACCCCCGTTGCTTGTTTTGGAGAATCAAATGGAGACATTGATTTAACAGTTACCGGTGGTACGAGCCCTTACACATACTTATGGGAAAATAGTTTATTTGAATTAAGCATAGTTTCACAAGATTTAACCGATTATCCGGCAGATGATTACACGTATGTCGTAACGGATGTCAACGGTTGTAATACTACTTCGAGCTTGACTATAACACAACCGACGTTATTAACGGGAACGCTCACAGGGGTTAACATCCTTTGCTATGGTGGAAACAACGGTTCAACCGATTTGACACCTATTGGAGGAACGGCTCCCTATTCATTTTTATGGAACAATACCGAGATCAGTGAAGATTTAGTTACGCTTCAAGCGGGTACGTATTCGGTAACAGTAACCGACTTGAATAACTGTATTTTTCAGGATAGTATTACGCTATCCCAGCCCGATGCTCCTTTATCCAATGTATTCACGGGTGTCAATGTTCGTTGTAATAATGGAAGCGATGGTCAACTTTCTTCGTTTATAGAAGGTGGTACTGAACCTTACCAGTATAGTTGGTCTAACGGCGATACCCTTGCGACCATTCTGAATTTGACCGCAGGAACCTACAACTTGACTGTTACTGATTTTAACGGATGTCTATTGACAGATAGTTATAACATTTTACAACCTGATCCTCTCACCTTAAATGAGGTGATTACCCCGGTTTCTTGCTTTGGTTTATCAGATGGACAGGTAGATGTTTCACCAACCGGTGGAACTGCCCCGTTTGCTTTTTCGTGGTTTAATTCAGATTTTGCTTTGGCCGTACAATCGGAAGATTTAACAGATTGGCCGGCAGATATTTATCAAGTGGAAATTACGGATTCGAACGATTGTTTCTATGAAATGTTTTTTGAAATCGTTCAACCCGAGCCTTTGGTCATTACCTACACAGCAACGGTTGCCACATGTAACGGATATGCCGACGCCGATATTCTGGTAGAAATAACAGGAGGAAATCCTGTGTATACAACGAATTGGTCTAATGGTGCTACATCGGAAGATTTATTAGATGTACCCGCCGGCACCTATCAATTGGTTGTGACAGATACGAAAGGATGTACCGATTCTATTCAAACAACTATTACGGAACCTGAACCTGTGACCATGACCTTTGAAGTGACTGGAGTTACTTGTATTGATCAAAAAGACGGAACCGCTCTTGCAACAGCATCAGGAGGAAATGGGGGCTACTATTATTTATGGTCAAATGGGGTAGATGTGGCCTATGCCGATAGTTTAGCAAATCAATATTATACGTTGTTGGTGACCGATGTGCTCGGATGTACTGGAACAGATTCTGTGTTAATTCCTAAAAGTGATTCGCCTTGTATCACCCCTGTTACGGCATTCTCTCCAAACGGAGATAATTATAATGATGGATGGATTATAGATAATATGTACTTATATCCCGATGCACATATGCAAATTTTTAATCGTTGGGGAAATCTCATCGTCGATCAAACAGGGGGTTATATTCCCTGGGATGGAAAAGTTAAAGGGGTGGATGCACCCTCGGATGTCTATTATTACGTGTTGAATTTGAATTTTCCTGACCGAGATCCATTGGTGGGTAATATCACAATTGTGCGATAAAAAATGATGAAAAAAATCCTTGTTCTTGGTTTATGTGGATGGGTCTGGTCGACTAGCGCCCAACAAATGTCACTGAATAGCCAGTATTTGTTTAATGAAATGATGGTCAATCCTGCGGCCACTGGAACAAAAGAGTACATTCCTATTCAATTTAATTTTAGAAAGCAATGGACCAATTTTCCAGGTTCGCCAACGACGCAATTCTTATCTGCAAATGCGTCGATTGCGAAGAAAATGGGTTTTGGTGGTAGTTTGGTTAACGATGTTGCAGGTCCAAGCCGAAGAACTGGCATCAATATCAATACGGCCTACCATTTACAGCTTGATGCCAAAAGTGACCATCAATTAGGTTTTGGAATAGGTGTTTCATTGACTCAGCATTTGATTGATGTCACGAAATTAGAGACGTATTTGCCAGACGATCCTGCGGTATTGCGAGGCTACAACAATCAAATGGTACCGGATGCCAATTTTGGTGTTTTTTACCGATACAAGAACAAGGGATTTGCCGGTTTTTCAGCGTATAATTTAGCAGAGTTGAATCGGGATTTGTACAATTTCGAAACAACGTTTGGGAATCCGCTCGTTCGAACCTATTACTTAATTGGTGGATATCATTTTCAGGTAGGACAAAATTTTGGCATCAAACCAACTATCCTAGGTCAAATGATCGAAACCACCACATGGCAATTGGACGGTACCCTTCTGTTTACCTATAAAAACTTGTTATGGTTGGGAGGTTCTTATCGCCATGGCGACGCAGTGTCTTGTATGGTCGGTGGTCAAGCTGGACCGTTTAAGTTTGGCTACTCTTATGATTTCACCCTAAGTGATATTGGCCAATACTCTTCTGGATCGCATGAGGTGTTTTTGGAATTGCAGATTGCAAAACCTGGAGATTCATCAAAGACTCCATGGTTGAAACGAAACAGGGTGTACGACGCAAGGTAAAAATGAAATTATTTTACGTTTTTTTTTGGGTTGGTTTACCCTTAATGTGCTTTTCACAAAAGCTTTCCCAAGCAAATAGCTGTTTTGAGCGCTATGAGTATGAAAGAGCTGCTGCCTTATACGATTCGTGTGCGTTGAAAAAGCCCTTGCCTCTGGAGGAATTTAAACGACAAGCCTATAGTTTTTATGTTATCGGAAATTACGATCGGTCATTTGAATTGACCGATTCGTTGATTCATCTAAAAGAAACTGAACCATTTTTTCACTACGCTCACGCAGTGTCCTCCATGGCTCGTGCTGATTATACGAAAGCCAAGCGTTCATTTGAGACGTACCGCTCCCTTGATAATGAATTCGATGTTGACTTACGCATCTCCTCTTGTGATTCTTTGCTGTTGTGGTCTCCCACCAAAGTGAAAAGGGTTAAAAACGACGTGCAAAATCATTCAAAAGCCAACATTAATGGGTTTGCGCACCATGAGCGTTTTTTTTCATTTCATGAAACAGGTGTCGATAGCACAGGCGCGCTAACGGAATTGTCCCAAATTGATTTTGCGGAGGTGGTACTAAATAGGCCTTACGTGAGAGTAAAGGACTCTTTACCGCACCTCATTACCTTACCAGAAACGTTTGGTTTGGCAGTTGTAAGCTCTATGGCATGGTTAGAAACCACGGGCCAAGTGGTTATGACCATTGCTGAACCCGCCTCTCCCGTTGTAAAAAAGAGGGCACCACATTTATACATAGGTAACTTAGACCTGACAAATTACACTGTTTATGATATTCAACCTTTTGTCTTCTCTGGATGGCAGGACACCTCGTCTTGTGCGTATGCAACGGTAAATGAAAGTGAAAACACAATGGTGTTTACCCGCCTTAAAAGTGGTGAACGTTTTTCAGATCTATACGTTACCAAGTTTACGTCAGGAGAATGGACAATCCCCACGCCTTTAACCGATTTGAATACCCCTAGAGATGAATTTGCCCCAATGTTTTCAGGTGATACACTGTTGTCCTTTTCAAGCGATGGAAGGCCGGGATATGGCGATTTAGACATATTTACTGTGCGAGTTACTCCTGAAGGTTTCAGCGATCTTAAACATCTGAAGGCCCCATATAATAGTTTTCACGACGATTTTAATTTTTCTTACCTATCAGATTCCATAGCATGGTTCACCTCAAATCGAATGGGAGGGAAGGGAGACGACGATGTGTACCTTGTTGAACTGGATGTCGTTAGACCACTTAAAAACATTGACTCTACGGACATTTATCTATCCAATATAGAGAACAGTTGGAAGGATGTGAAGGTATATTTCAATTTCGCACGCTTTGATTTAACAAACGTTCGGAACCTAGATACGATTGTCCGGAATTTAAACCGTTTTCCTTCTTGTTCGTTGTTAATTGAGGGTCACACCGATAACAAAGGAACAACTGAATACAACACCCACTTAGGCTATTTTAGAGCCGATGCCGTTAAAAAAGCATTTATTAACTTAGGTGTATCAGAAGGGCAAATAAAAATCGTTTCCAAAGGTGAAACTGCGCCTCAAGTAAATTGTGGAACCACATGCACCCCCGATCAGCTCGCTCAGAATAGGGTGGCGATCGTTAAGTTGGTGGTAAACAGAAAAACAACCCTTTAGCTTATTTTTTTTGAGCTTGGTTGTTAACTAGTTGATACCCCTCGGGAACCATCAAGGAAAAAACTTGGTCTTTTTGCTCCAATTGTTTAATAAATGATGCCGCAATGTATTCGATGCGCATGCCATCTTTTAAAGTTGAAAAAGCAAGTGGAAAGCCAGGAAGCAAATCATTCAACAACGGATGACTGGATTTTTCCACTGTGATATCAGGACAATACCAATAAATGGCCACTTCATTATTTTGATAAAGAATCGCTTTTTTACATTGAAAACCTAGTATTTCCTGTGTTTCATTCATCAGCTCTAACCGGGAGGTGGAATCTTTCTTTTTGTTACTGAAATCCAACTCGTCCTTTCCCAAGTAAACGCAAAAAGCTCCTTTTGCACTTTTATTCATAGAAATACCGCGGGGAATAGTATGGTCCACTACAATGCATGAGTAAAGCATCCCCCCAAGATCAAAATCAATCCTTGATTTTTTTGGCATAAAAAAGACATCCATTTTACTTTTTTGAAACATCAGCACTTTTTGAATCGTTTCCTTGCTCGTGTCCACGGCAGTAGTTCGAATGATATATTGAACGTGACCTTCCAAAATTTGAGCCTTTAAAGAGGAAAGGACAAAGAAGGACAACAAGAGAAAAAAGTACTTCAATTTCAATGGATATGTGTTTTATAGACAGCTTGTCTTACCTTTGTAAAGCTAATTATTTTAAATTTACGTTCCAAATTCAATCGGATGGGAAGAGCATTTGAATACCGACGGGCAGCAAAAGAAAAACGCTGGGATAAGATGTCCAAATTGTTTCCAAAACTTGGAAAAGCGATTACCATGGCAGCCAAAGAAGGGGGAGAGGATCCTGCCATGAACGCCAAATTACGCACAGCCATTCAGAACGCGAAGGCTGAGAATATGCCAAAAGACAACATTGAGGCTGCCATTAAACGCGCAACACAAAAAGATGTAAGCGCCTTTACTGAAGTCATATACGAAGGTAAAGGACCTCATGGGGTGCTTGTGGTCGTTGAATGTGCGACTGACAATCCCACACGTACAGTTGCCAATGTTAAAAGTTATTTTAACAAGGCCGGTGGTGGGGTGGTGCCAAATGGCTCACTGGAATTTATGTTCAACAGGAAGTCGGTATTTGAAATCAATAAGACGCCTGAATTGGATCCAGAGGAGTTGGAATTGGAATTGATTGACGCTGGCTGCGAAGAGATTGAATGTATGGAGGATAAGGTATTTATTTACGGGGATTACACATCTTTTGGTTCCCTTGCGAAAGCACTAGAAGACCTCAACCTTGATGTTCAGAAGTCAAATTTACAGCGTATTCCAACTTCGCCGGTAGTCCTTGCTGAAGAACAAATGGTAGATGTAGAGAAAATGTTGGACAAAATCGAAGACGATGACGATATCCAACAAGTTTTTACAAACATCGCCTGAAATACGATGGTCCAAGGCAAAATAAAACCATTAATTTTGAGTTAATTCACTAGTGTTCCCCCAGAAATTGAAACAATTAACTTTTCATACGCACATCATTGCTTGCATTGTGCTATTGTTTTCGGCATGTTCTACCGAAAAGAACACCTTTTTAAATAGAACCTATCATTACACCACCACGCGCTACAACGGCTGGTTTAATGCGAACGAGTTGCTTAGGATGTCGTTAAATACCTACCACAGTTCACTTAAAGAGGATTACTACAGCATGCTCGCAATTGATCCGTTGCCCAACGAAGAAGAAGTGGTTGGATTATATCCCGCGATTGATACCGCCATTGTGAAATGCACCAAGGTCATTCAAAAGCATAGCATGCCCAACAGCCAACGGTCCATCCAGAAAAAAGAGGAGCACAACCAATGGATTGATGAGACTTGGACACTTATTGGAGTAGCCAATTATTACAGAAGAGATTACGAGAAAGCCTTAAAAAGTTTTTACTTTGTTACACGGTTTTTTCCCTCTGACCCTTCCAATCATATTGGTGAATTGTGGATGGCTAAAACGTATTTGCAAACCGATAAGTTGCTGGATGCAAAAACCTCGCTCGGGAACATTGAAGACGCTTTGCAACGGCAAAAATTAGACGAGGACAAAAAGAAAAAGTCAGGCAGCAAAAAAAAACCGTCAAGTACAGCAAAACCTCCGCCTGAGGTTCCTGAATCCATGCTGGCTGAATTTGCCAAAACTAAGGCAGAATATGCCCTTCGAACGAAGGAAAATAAAACAGCCATTAACGAATTGCTCAAGGCGGTTGAACTTACCAAGCAGTCGAATCAAAAAGCCCGCTTACATTACATCTTAGGGCAAATGTACGAGACTGAAAATAAAAAAGACTCGGCAAAGATTCATTACGGGTTGTCTTTAAAATACAACGCCCCGTACGAAATGCATTTTAATGCCCGCCTAAAGAGGGCGTTTATGGGAGGCGATGAGAAAGTAAAAAAAGAACTCTTGAAAATGTTGAGGGATGCCAAAAACGCCCAGTTCAAAGACCAGATTTACTATGCGCTAGCCGATATTGAGTTACAGGAAAACGACAAGGAGCAAGCCATTTCCTATCTTCATAAATCTGCTTTTTTCTCTACCGCTAATACCCGCCAAAAGGGGATGGCTTACGAACGTCTAGGCGATATGGCCTTTAATGATCGAAATTACGTATCGGCTCAAAAGTATTATGATTCTTGTGCCAGAGTGATTTCAGAAACGTACCCCAATTACAAAGGAATCAAGAACAAGGCAGAAAAACTGGAGGCTCTTGTAATTGCCGTTGAAACGGCACATTTTGAAGACAGTGTGCAACGCATTGCCGCGATGGATGAATCGGATAGAGAAGCCTTCCTAAAAGATGTAATTAAGAAAGAACTTGCGGCAAGAGAGGCTCGTAAGAAACAAGAAGCAGAGCGCTTGAGAGAACTTCAGCAAACACAAAACATGTTCGTTCAAACCACCGATAATGCCAGCAAGTGGTATTTTAACAATGCGAAGCTAAGAGGCGATGGTTATGACGAGTTCAGAAAACAATGGGGCACCAGAGAAAACGAAGACAATTGGCGTAGAAGCGATAAAGATTTTGTACTGAATAAGGAGAATGATTCTACTGGAGCGGTTGAAGCCTCAACGACAAATCCACTCGAAGCGAAAGGTGATTCCCTCACGGTGGAGATGTTATTAGGTAATGTGCCGCTAACGGATTCTGCCCTAGTGCGCTCCAATGAACGTTTACTTGAGGCACTTTACACAGCCGGAATCATTTACAACCAAGAATTAAACGAGCCAAAGATGGCAATTAAGCAATTTGATGCGGTAATTGAAAAAAACATCAGATGCAAAACAGACCTAGCTGCAGCCTATCAATTGTACAAGGTTGCAGAGGCAATAAACACCGCTCGTTCTGAGGAGGCCAAAAACCATATACTTACGAAATACCCTGATTCTGATTATGCCAATTTTATCCGTGATCCTGATTTCTTTATTAAAAGAAAGGAGAAAGAAGCACAGGACTCAAAAGATTACCTCGCACTGCTAGAACAGTACAACAAGGGCTATTACGGACATGTAGTTGACAAAGCCAATGCGGTAATTAACGGTGACCTGAAACACAAATACAGGGCTAAATACATGCTGCTTAAAGCCATGTGCCTTGGTCAAACCTCACCTGACAAGAAAACACTGCTTCCCGTGCTCGAGCAGTTGATTCAAGAGTTCCCAAATACCGATGAGGAGAAGCGCGCCAAAGAAATGATTACGATTATAAACAATGGATACTCCGTAAATGAGGTGGTGGATTTTTCAAAAAAATCAATTTTTACCTATAACGATCAGGTGGCACATTGGGTGTTGGTCTTTCTAGATAAAAAAGACAACTTGAATTTGGCGAAAACGGCCGTTTCCGATTTCAATAAAAATAAATTTTCAAAGTCTAAACTCAAGGTGAGTACAAAGATTTATGGAACAGATCAAAATGTCATTCTGATTCAGGAATTTCCATCGGAATTTTCTGCCGGCGATTACCTTAGAGCATTGAAAAAACCGAAGGCCATATCTCTTGATTTTAATCGGGTTAAGGCTTACAGCATTACACCCGACAACATGAAGTTGTTGATAGAAGGTCAAAAACTCACGGAGTACGAAGCGTTTTACAAAGATTATTATTAAGTACTTCCCAAAATGCGTTATTTTTCGGAGCGATGAACAAACAAAACAACCATAAGTTGCTTCGGTTTACCTCCATGGGATTTCAAATGTTAGTTATTATCGGAGGTTTTGCCGCACTAGGAAATTACCTTGATAGAACATACAAATCCAGTCAGCCATGGTGGACTATCGGCTTGTCGCTTTTCGGAATTTTTACAGCGCTTTTCCTTATTATACGAGAGGCAATCCGCATGGGAAAAGATGAATAATATCGCTATCAAACACCTCTTTTGGTTGCTTGCCACTTGGATACTTTTAATGGTGACATATGCTTTTGTATTTACTTGGGTAGTTGATTTCCTATCGGCCTTAGAAACCGGAATCGTATTGTTGCTTCTTTCCGTTACGTGGATAGCAGGGGGGATGCTCGTGTTTTTTCTTCTCTGGAAAGGAGTTGAACCCGCTAGATTTACAAAAGGGCTTTTAGCAATGACAGTAGTTCAGTTTTTACTTCTTCTCCTGTCCTTTATTTTAATCATCTTCATCATCAAAGAAAACAAAGCGCTCTTGTGTTATCATGTTTGCATCGGATTTATCCCGATGCTGATTGTTCAGACCATTCATTTGGCTCGATTGGCGAATGAAAAAACACATCCGTAAAAATAAATCGCTTTTAATTTGCAAAAAGCCGACTCAAAGCCTTGATGCTTTAGAAAGAATGCCTAAATTCGCGCCAAATTTTATTTGTTAGCTGGTTCAAAAAAACTCAAAAGCGGGATGCAGAAACTAGGAGCCTTTATTTTGTTGTTGATTTTTCCTCTTGTACTAAAAGCGGAAGAACACCCGAAAAAAGAAGACCTCGACGTCAACGAAATGATCATGCACCACGTAAAGGATGCGCACGAATGGCACCTGTGGGGTCCTGAACATGGTGGCACGTCAATTTACCTTCCTGTGCTTTTACTCGACGGCGATTTGAAAGTGTTTTCATCGAAGCATTTTTACCATGGTCAGACAAAAGAAGCCAAAGATTCGAAAACAGGTCTAATGCTTCACTATTTCATCGGGTCAGGTCCAGCGAAGGGTTACGCCTTGTTTCATGAGAAAGTCTATTCCTTGAAGAATGGTGATTTGACTTTTGAAGAAGGTCAAGTAGTGAAACCCTTAAAACCGCTTGATTTGTCGCTTACGAAAAACGTGGTATTCATGTTGTTTTCATGCACGTTGCTATGTTTTATTATGTTTAAAACAGCTGCCTTTTACAAAAAGAAGAAGGTGGCAGCGCCCTCTGGTTTGGCAAAGTTCATAGAGCCTTTGGTGCTTTTTGTGCGTGACGACATAGCCAAAGAAAACATACATGGAGGGAAACACAAGAAATACTTGCCCTACTTACTTACCTTGTTTTTCTTCATTTTGATAGGGAATTTACTTGGATCTATTCCATTAATAGGAGCCAATATGACAGGAAGCGCTACGGTTACCTTCTTTTTGGCGTGCTGTACCTTGTTGCTTACCTTGATTTCATCCAATAAAAATTACTGGAAACACATCTTTGCAACGCCAGGGGTTCCGGTCGCGCTTCTGCCGTTGATGATTCCAATTGAAATGGTGGGAATTTTTACCAAGCCCGTTTCACTCATGATTCGTTTGTTTGCAAACATTACCGCAGGGCACGTAATCATTTTGGCGTTGATTAGTATTATATTCATCAATAAGAATGTGGCCTGGGCCGGTTTATCGGTGCCAATGGCTTTGTTTATCTCTATATTGGAACTTTTGGTAGCGTTTCTACAGGCTTACCTGTTTACCATGCTGTCTGCGATGTTTATCGGCGCAGCAGTTGAGGAACATCATTAAATTGTAATTTTTAACACATATCATATATGTACGGTAGTATAGCAGCAATTGGAGCAGGACTCGCAGTAATCGGAGCGGGCCTCGGAATTGGAAGAGTAGGTGGTTCAGCAGTAGAAGGTATTGCTCGTAACCCTGAAGCATCAGGTAAAATTACTACAGCCATGTTGATTGCAGCAGCCTTGATCGAGGGTGTGGCACTATTTGGAGTTGTAATTGGTCTACTTGGTGGAGCAAAGTAATTAATTTCCGGGTGCTGCACGGTTGGTTCAGTACCCGGATTAATTGTTAAAATGTAAAAAGATGGATTTAATTTTACCCGATTACGGTTTATTGTTTTGGACAGGACTAGTGTTCCTAGCATTGGTATTCTTACTAACCAAGTTCGCATGGAAGCCAATCCTCAACATGGTAAATGAGCGCGAGAAACAAATAGCTGACGCCCTCAAACTGGCTGAAAAGACCAAAGAGGAAATGAAACAATTGAAGTCAGATAATGAAAAACTGTTAAAAGAGGCCAGAAAGGAACGCGACGCTATCTTGAAAGAAGCTTCTGAAACCGCTGGTAGATTGGTCGAGGATGCTAAGCAAAAAGCACAAAAAGAGAGCGCCAAGTTGTTGGATTCAGCGAAACAAGCCATTGCTTCTGAAAAGGCTGCGGCAATAACCGAACTGAAAACGCAAGTGGCCGCTTTTTCGTTGCAGATCGCAGAGTCGATTATCCGCTCAGAGATGAGCTCCGACGAGAAGCAACGTGCGCTCGCCGAAAAAATGGCCGAAGATATAAACCTAAATTAACAGGAAGTTATGGTCAACACCAAGGCTGGATCTAGGTACGCTAAAGCACTCGTTGAACTCGCGGTTGAAAACAACAAACAAGCTCGAATAGACGAGGATATGATGTATTTGTCCAAGGTTTGTTCAGAAAACAAGGAGTTCCGCCAATTATTGGATACTCCTATTGTGAACGTCGACAAGAAACTTAAGGTCTTTAACGAGTTGTTTAATTCTTTCGATGAACTCTCTACGGCATTTATTCGCCTCATCACAAAGAACCGTCGCGAATCCATCTTGTGGGAAATCGCATCAAGTTATTCGGCTCAATTAAAAGAGCTTAACGGCATTCGAACCGTAACAATTACCTCGGTAAAGCCATTAGAGGATAAAACGAAACAGGCCATTTTGGATAAAGTGCAGAAGTCTTTACCCGGAAAAACCTTGGAAGTGGAAGAAAATATTGATGAATCACTTATTGGTGGTTTTATCGTTCGAATGGGCGATATTCAGGTAGACGCCTCCGTCGCGCATCAATTGGCAAATATGAAACAACGATTAACGAAATAAATAGAAATCAAGCATTATGGCAGATGTAAAACCAGCAGAAGTTTCTGCAATACTTAGAGAACAATTATCTGGATTTAAATCAGAAGCTGAGTTACAAGAAGTTGGAACCGTTCTTCAAATTGGAGATGGTATTGCCCGTATTTATGGGTTAAATGGTGTGCAATACGGAGAACTCATCGAATTTGATGGTGGTTTACAAGGTATTGCATTGAACTTAGAAGAGGACAATGTAGGTGCCGTACTTCTCGGTCGTTCCTCACAAGTGAAAGAAGGAGATACCGTTAAGCGCTTGGGTAGAATTGCTTCTGTTCAGGTAGGTGAAGGGATGGTAGGTCGTGTAATCGACACCCTAGGAAATCCCATTGACGGAAAAGGTCCAATTGAAGGCCAATTGTACGAAATGCCTATTGAGCGTAAGGCTCCTGGAGTTATCTTCCGTCAACCGGTGACAGAACCTTTACAAACTGGTATTAAAGCCGTCGATGCCATGATTCCAATTGGACGTGGGCAACGCGAATTAATCATTGGTGACCGTCAGACCGGTAAGTCTACTGTGGCAATCGACACCATCATCAACCAACGGGAATTTTATGACCGTGGTGAACCTGTTTTCTGTATCTATGTGGCTATTGGTCAGAAAGGATCTACGGTGGCAGGAATTGTGAAAAAACTGGAGGAAGCTGGAGCTATGGCTTACACCGTGATTGTGGCAGCGAATGCATCAGAGCCTGCTACCATGCAGTTTTATGCACCGATGACTGGTGCTGCCGTCGGAGAATTCTTCCGCGATACAGGTCGTCCCGCATTAATCGTTTACGATGATTTATCCAAACAAGCGGTAGCATACCGTGAGGTTTCCCTTTTATTGCGTCGTCCTCCGGGTCGTGAGGCTTATCCTGGTGACGTTTTCTACCTTCACTCCCGTTTGTTAGAACGTGCGGCGAAAGTAATCAAAGACGACACCATTGCTTCTCAGATGAATGACCTTCCAGATTCATTGAAAGGACTAGTAAAAGGTGGGGGATCCTTGACAGCATTGCCCATTATTGAAACTCAAGCCGGAGACGTTTCGGCGTATATTCCAACCAATGTTATTTCGATTACCGATGGTCAAATTTTCTTGGAGGGAGATTTGTTCAATGCCGGTATTCGTCCAGCCATTAACGTAGGTATCTCTGTTTCACGAGTTGGTGGAAATGCACAAATCAAGTCCATGAAGAAAGTGGCAGGAACGCTTAAGCTAGACCAAGCTCAATACCGAGAATTGGAGGCGTTTGCTAAGTTTGGTTCTGATTTGGATGCTGCCACGAAAGGAGTTTTGGATAAAGGTGCACGTAACGTGGAGATTTTGAAGCAACGCGAGGGTGATCCATTTACGGTTGAAAGGCAAATCGCCATCATATTTGCCGGAACAAAAGGCTTATTGCAGAATGTGCCAATTGCCAAGGTAAAAGAATTTGAACATGATTTCCTTGCCTTCCTTGAAGCAAATCATTCCGATACGTTAGTAGCGCTTAAAGCAGGTAAGTTTACGGATGAAATTAGCGATACGTTAACCAAAGCGGCTAAGGAAACAGCAGAAAAATACGGATAGGCTTAAGTCAAAGAAATAAAACCTTGTTTAAATGCCAAGTCTAAAAGAAATACGGAATAGAATCACCTCGGTTGGGTCAACAATGCAGATAACTTCCGCTATGAAGATGGTTTCTGCTGCGAAATTAAAACGTGCGCAGGATGCCGTGACCCAAATGCGGCCCTACGCAGAGAAATTGCAAGAGATTTTAACCAACTTGAGTGCGTCTCTTGACATGACGGATAACGCGTACGGTGAACAACGTCAAGCGAAAAACGTTCTTATTGTTGGAATAACCTCCAACCGTGGTCTGTGCGGCGGATTCAACAACAACGTTATTAAAAGAATCAACCAATTAATCAAGGAAGATTACGCAGGCAACAACATTGGTGTCGTATGCTTAGGCAAGAAAATGAAAGATGCGTTTAAACGGTCGTCAAGGTATTACACAAATCCTGTGTTGGATGAGGTGCCAGATATTTACGCTAGCCTGAATTTTGAAACCGTTTCGACGGTTGCAGCCAACCTCATGGAACTATTTGTTACGGAACGTTTTGATAAAATCGTGGTGGTTTACAATGAGTTTGTGAACGCTGCAACGCAAGTGGTACGGTCCAATCAGTTTTTACCTGTGTTACCCATCGAGAAAACAGATGATTTGTCCATTGGTGACTATATTTTTGAACCGTCGAAAAACCAGATTGTCGTTGATTTGATTCCAAAATCATTGAAAATACAGTTCTTTAAATACCTTCTGAACTCCCACGCAGCGGAGCACGGAGCACGAATGACCGCTATGCACAAGGCTACAGATAATGCCAACGAATTGCAACGTACCTTGAAGTTATCATACAACAAAGCAAGGCAGGCAGCCATTACAAATGAGATTCTTGAAATCGTAGGTGGAGCAGAAGCCTTGAATTCGTAAACTAAAAAAGATCATGTGAAGGCTGTCTGAAAGGACGGCCTTTTTTGTTTTGGTTGGCCTCAATAGAGAAATCTTCCTCGACGTACCTTGTAAAAAACGGTTAATTCAGGACATAACACCATGAAATTATAATATTAAATATTACATTTTCATGGTAAAATGCTTTTATGATTTATAGGTTTGTGACGGAAGATTTGGTTCAGTTGCTTCAAGATTTCCCTGCTCTTACCATAGTTCAATCGCGACAAGTTCCGTTTAAACACAGAATGATCGAATCGCTATTTCCACAGCTATTTAGTGTGATTATTTACCTCAAACAAAACGACAATACCGCATTCACGAAGGCATCAGGAGCTTCAGCGTGCACCCAATGTCCCGCATTGGGTATTGTAACGATTTCTCCATCGGGAAATTGATCTAAGATGTGCTCGCTGTCTTCCTCTAAAATGTAATTGGAAAGTCCACCTTTCATAAACAACGTTTGCGTTAATACCTCACCTTCAGGAAGTGCTTCAAGAATTTCGGACATTTGTTCTTCCAATACCTCCACATTCATCCTCCAAGCGAGTTGACCCTTTTCTTTCCAATAGAGGTTTTTTAGAATAAACTGAATCACTTCTTCAGAATCAATGTGTTTTCGAATGTTTTCGGCCGCTTCACTTCGTGTTTTAATTTGGGATAATTGGACGGAATGAATTCCTGCCAATACATGTTGGTGGTGCATGGGATAACGCTTAATTCCCATATCTACAACGATGAGTTTGAGGAGTCGTTCAGGATAGTGTTGTGCGAAGTGCATCGCTACTTTACCACCCATCGAGTGCCCGAGAAGAATGCATTTCTGTATGCCTAATTCCTCCAGCTTTTCCCTGACATCTTCCATCATTAGGTGGTAGGAAAAATCCTTGCTCCAAGGGGAATGTCCATGGTTCCTCAAATCAATCAGGATGACCCGAAAATATTCAGCTAAGCGTTTGGCGTGGTATTGCCAATTATCGGAACTGCCAAATAAGCCATGCAGGATGACAAAAGGCCTCCCTTCTCCAATCTCCCGGTGATGCAACTGCATGTTAACTCAAGCCTCTTCTTTTGAAGGGTGATTTTTTAATAGAATGAACCTTAAATTGCCCCTTGTTGAGTGCTTCGATGAGTCTTTTCACATCATCAGAGCTGATTTTAGTAGTATCGATGAATATTCGGGCAGATTGTATTTTGCGTCCCTCCTCGAAGTCAAAACGAACCCTTCCGACATGCCCTGTCTTTTGAAGTTTCTTACGAATAGTGCCTCCACAACCCATCTCGCATGTCATTCCCTCCACTTCAAGTTCCAACACCTGGTTGGCAGCAACTTTCAGTTTGATTACTTTCTCGGGTGCAACAGGCTGTTTCTTTTTGGCAACGTTCGGTCCAGAACTGCAACCTATTAATGTACACATGGAGATAAAAAATAAAACGCTCTTCATATTTTTCCTTATTTTGTTCATGCAAAGATACATTTTGTGTAAATGCTTTTTGCAATCAAACGCATTAAACGAAGTGCTTCTTTTGAAAAAATCGGAGTCATCTAAAATATCACCCGATGAGGTGATTGTTGTATGTTCGAATTGAGATTACATTTACAACGAAAGAAATAAAAACCCTGTTCATTCATATAATAAGGCAATGGCGGTAGAATACCGCCATTGTTTTTTAGATTTCCCTGCTTCCTTAAGCATCCGTTAAAAACAAAAATTCACGTATATTTAGGCAAAAAAATCTACTGAAATATGAGGAATTTACTACCCTTTGTCTTTTCTGTTTTGTCTTTCGTTTCTTTTTCTCAAGTATGTAACATTGATTACAGCCAGACCCAAACGGGTATTTATCCCGACACAATGCCCGTTGGATATGTGGGGCAAGCTTACAGCGAGGACATTACCTTTGTCATGCCATTGGATACGATGGGATACGATTTTACCAATTTTTACATCATGTCCGTTTCCTTACCTGTTGGCTTGAATTGGGAATGTAACAGTGTTGCCAATAATTGCAATTACAATCCACAACAAAGTCAATATGGTTGTGTCAATATCAGTGGCACGCCACTCCTCGCTGGTGTGTATAGCGTTTTTGTAACGGTTATAGCCGATTTAACGATTGTTCAAGGGTATCCCTTTCAATTTCAATTGTATTTTGAGGTCCTCCCGAGTACAGCGACAACTTCAAATAACGGGTTTTCCATGACCGGCCCAACGGGTTGTTCTCCCATAACGGTTAATTTCACCAATAATAATCCTGGGTTATTGGCCTATTCGTGGGATTTTGGGAATGGCAATATTTCTACCTTGGAAAACCCAGTACCGCAAGTATACAATGTCCCGGGCGATTATGTCGTTGAATATACAGCGTGGAATAATTTGGATACCATAGACGTTTATACATTTACCGGGTTGACTGTCACTAGCATGAGTAATTTTGGTGGTGGATTTCCGTCGTTCGAAACGGCCGATGCCTATTTCATTCTCAAGGAAAACGGTACGTCAATCTTTCAGTCGTCCATTATGGGGAATCAAAATCCACCCGTTAGTTGGTCAACAGGAATCATTTTAAATCCAGCGAACACCTATGTTATTGAAGTTTGGGAGGCAGATGATAGTTTTGGAGAACTCCAGTTCTTTGGCGACGATTTTATGGGAAGCCATACACTCATGCTAACAGGATGCAACGGTTGTGCAGCCGGAACTTCGAACATCAATTACAGCGTGACTAACCAAGTCATTTATCCGAATCCATCGGTGATTTCTATCGATACAGTGCATGTTTACGGCTATCCACCGATTCCTCAAATTGCTTTCGATAGTCCAACACTGACCATGAGTACACCTGATCTTGGCTATGCCTACCAATGGTATGTGAACGACAGCCCAATAAGCGGAGCCACCAATCCGAGCTACACCATTTACCAGTCGGGTGTTTACCATGTGGTTGCCATTAATTCAACCGGTTGTGTGAGTTTTTCTGATACGCTCACCGGAGTATATTGCGACCCCAATATTCAGCCCGTTATTCTGGTCGAGGGACCGACACAACAGCTAATCGCTGATGAGGTGCCACTTGGTTATACCATTCAATGGTTTCTAGATAATCAACCCATTTCTGGAGCGACCAATGACACTATCACTTTTTCATCCAATGGTACCTATACAGTTGAAATCGTTGATAGCTTTGGATGTGTTCATGCCTCAACCCCATTAAGCCTAGGGCTAGGTTTCGATGAGTTATCATCCGGATGGCATTTGTTTCCAAATCCTACTATGGATATAGTGTACTTGGAGTTCCCTGAAGGATTTAATCCAGAATATGTTGAATTGGTTGATTTAACCGGTAGAAGCTTAGTGAAAGAAGACATTCAACAAAATAAACATGTTCTCTCTACCATAAACCTACCTGAAGGTATGGTGTTCGTGAAAGTGTATTCCGGAAACCAATGCCAAACCAAGCAATTGATGATTCGAAAGGGCTAGCACGTGTTTACGCTGTTTTTTTTGAAAGGTGCACACGGTAAGCGATGAGTCCGGGTATGCCAATCAAAACAATAAGAGCAACCGCATAACCCTTAGGCAGTAAGTAGAAGTCTTTTATTCCTAACATGTCTTCTTCCGCGTAACCAAGTCCCACGAAATATGAAAGACTCAGTGGAGCCTGAATGGTAACATCAGTCGTTCCCTGTTGCCGTACGATCTCTCCATCGAATAAGTTGATCGGTAAAGTGGTTAATGGAAGTGCAATAACGACGAAGGCTGTTAAAAAAACATTTAGGGGTTTGGAGAGAAAGGTTTTCATAGGGTGTTTACTTGTACTCAAATGTACGGATTCAAACCATCAACTGGAATCAAAAATCAATGTTTCTCAAAGAGCAATATTCTTCGTACCGTTCAACAAACCAAAAAATCATATTACCTTAGGCTTTTAGTCGATGAACCTATATTCCGATAAGCAAAAATGGAAAATCGCACTTTTGTTAGTCGCGATTCTGATGGTGGGGGTTTCCTTGTTTTTTTCCAACTCCATTGTTACGCGTGTAGGCGATCGGGAGCGGGAACGTGCCAAGCAGTGGGCAGATGCCATTCAAAAAAAATTGGAATTGGTGCGTTTAACAGACAGGACCTTTCTACAATTGCGTGACAAAGAACGCAAAGAAATGGAACTCTGGATCGATGCTACCAAGGAGATTTCCAAACCTTCTCCATTGGATCAAATTCCTGACTTGACTTTTCCTTTAAACATCATCAATCAAAACAAAGGCATTCCGGTCATCTTGATAGCCAATGGAACCACTATTTCAGGAAACATCAACCTCGATTTTGATACCTCAGCTATTCGAAAATCAAATCCCTCATTAAACCCAAAAGAGGTTCAGAGGAAGTTTGAAGATTCGCTTTTGGTACTTGCGGAATCGTGGAAAAAGAGCAACCCTGCCTTTACAGTAGAGGTGTTTGACGGCCTTTTTATGACCTATGTATACCACGACTCCAAAGAGATTGTGCGTCTTGAAAAAGAACGCGATTCCCTGCTTCAGTCGTTTAACAAAGAGTTGATTAACAATGCTCATTTGGTTCCTGTGCTATTGGTTGATGCCAAATCAGACACCATCATTGGTACCAACCTTGATAAAAAACGCTTGTCAAAGGGCTTGAAAATAATCGTCCAAGAACTAAAAGCCGAAAATGAACCGCTCGTCATTGATTTTAAGAATGGCACCAGAAACATCCTCTATTTCGGTGATAGTCCAGAACTTCGGCAATTGCAGTATTTTCCTTACATCGTTTTCTTTATCATTGCCTTATTTGTGTTCATTGGTTATTTGATATTCAGTACCTTCAGAAAAGCAGAACAAAACCAGGTTTGGGCAGGAATGGCGAAGGAAACAGCCCATCAACTCGGAACACCTCTCTCTTCGCTTATGGCGTGGATTCAACTGCTGGAGTCCAAACACGTAGACCCTATGATCACGGAAGAGATGCAAAAGGATGTCGATCGCTTGGAGAAAATCACCGATCGGTTCTCAAAAATTGGTTCAGGAGCAAAGCTAACGTCTGCTTCTATCAATGAGACGGTTCAATCAGTGCTGGATTACCTTAAACCACGTATTTCATCCAAGGTAAGCATGGAATTCGAAAAGGGTGAACCCTTTAAAGTGAAGCACAACGCACCTCTGATGGAATGGGTCATAGAAAACATAGTGAAAAACGCAGTGGATGCCATGGAAGGAGAAGGCAGGCTTCATATTGCGCTTTCGAATGCAGGAAATTGGATTCACATCGATATCAGCGATACGGGGAAAGGGATTGATCCGAAACAACTAAAAACGATTTTCAGGCCAGGGTTTTCCACCAAAAAACGCGGTTGGGGACTGGGACTTTCGCTCGTGAAACGCATCGTCGAAGAATACCATCACGGTAAAGTGTTTGTGTTACAGTCTCAACCTCATGTGGGAACCACTTTTCGGATTTCACTTCCGTGTTAAGTTTTAACGAACGGTGCTTCCAGCTTCAAATTCCTTCTCGGGAGAAACAAAACTCAATGTTCCTTCCTCGTTTTCTGCCATGAGAATCATGCCATGAGATTCTATTTGACGGATTTTTCTCGGTGCCAAGTTCATCAGTACCAGAACCGATTTTCCAATAATATCTGTCGGGGAATAATGTTCAGCAATGCCCGAAACGATGGTTCGTCTGTCAATTCCTGTATCCACTAGCAATTCCAAAAGCTTGTCTGCCTTTTCTACCTTTTTAGCCTCCAAGATTTTTCCTGTGCGCAGGTCCATGGAGGTAAAATCTTCGAAGGAAATGGTTTCTTTCACAGGATCTCCCTTCGGTTCATAAGCCGAATCCTTTTGATCTTTGCGCAGTTTGGCCATTTCGTTTTCAACCATTTCATCTTCAATTTTTGGAAATAGGATAGAAGGTGCATGAATGACGTGACCTTCCACCAACAAATCTGCCTTGCCTGCATAAGACCAATCCAATTCCTCCAAGTTCAGAAAACCACGGATTTTTGCAGCCGTATCCGGAAGAAAAGGTGCGAGCACAAGTGATAAATTGGCGGTCAGTTGCAATGCGACATGCAAGATGGTTTTAACCCTTTCTGGGTCCGTTTTGATTAGTTTCCAGGGTTCTTGATCGGCGAGGTATTTGTTTCCAAGCCTCGCCATGTGCATCACCTCCGACTGAGCTTCGCGCAATTTGTACGCATAAACCAATTGCTCGATGCGGGAAGATAGCTCAGTGAGGGATTGAATCAATTCCTTATCGGCATCGTTTAATTTACCGGCAGGAGGTACCTCTCCGTTGTAGTATTTCTGGGTCAACACCAACGAACGGTTCACGAAATTGCCAAGTACATCTGCCAACTCACTGTTCACCCTTGTTTGGTAGTCCTTCCAGGTGAACTCAGCATCCTTTGTTTCAGGAGCGATAGAAGTCAGTACGTACCTCAATTCATCGCGTTTATCGGGGTAACTTTCGATGTATTCGTGCAGCCAAACTGCCCAATTTCTGGAGGTAGAGAACTTTCCACCCTCCAAGTTGAGAAACTCATACGCCGGTACATTGTCTGGAAGAACCAAGTCCCCATGATCTTTGAGTAAGATGGGAAAAATGATGGCATGGAAAACAATATTGTCTTTTCCTATAAAGTGTACCAGTTTTCGGTCTCCAGTCCAGTAATCTTTCCAGTTTTTACCATGTTGAGATGCCCAGGCTTTAGTGGCTGAGATATACCCAATGGGTGCATCTAACCATACATAAAGTACTTTTCCGTCTGCGTTGGGCAACGGAACCTTGACCCCCCAGTCAAGATCTCGTGTCATAGCGCGCTCTTGTAAACCGCCATTTATCCAGGACATGCATTGCCCAATGACCTGATTCCGCCATACCGATGGGTCGTGCTGTTGCTGACCGTCAAGAACGCCTTGTTGAATCCATTCTTTCAGCCACTCTTCGTGGCGTTGCATGGGTAAATACCAATGAGAGGTCGTTCGTAACACGGGCGTTTCTCCGCTTAAGGTGGAACGGGGATGAACCAAGTCTGTAGGACTTAAGTCACTACCACAAGATTCGCATTGGTCGCCATAGGCTTGTTCGTAACCGCATTTTGGACACGCCCCAGTGATGTAACGATCGGCTAGAAATTGCTGATAGCTTTCGTCATAGTATTGCTCACTGCTGTGCACAGTAAATTTTCCTTTTTCGTGAAGCACCTTGAAAAACTCCTGCGATGTTTCGTGATGCAAAGGGTCGGAGGTGCGGTGGTAAATGTCAAAGGTGATTCCAAAATCTGTGAAAGCCTTTGCGTTCATTCCATGGTATTTGTCCACAATTTCTTTTGGACTTACACCTTCTTTTTTGGCACGTAGCGTAATAGCAGCACCGTGTTCATCGCTCCCGCAAATAAAAACGACATCTTCGTTTTTCATTCGTAAGAAACGCACAAAAATATCAGCAGGTAAGTAAACGCCGGCAAGATGTCCAAGGTGTAATGGGCCATTGGCATAAGGTAGAGCGGCGGTGACCGTGAAGGCAGATTGGGACATGACCTATTTTTTGGTAAAATTACGTCAAATTCCTTTGCTTTTGTTCATTAATAGCGTTCGAATCAGTCAAACAAACTGCCTTGAATGGCGATTGGATTGGTGAATGGAAGTTGCACGGACGCATGGTTAGGTGTTGTACCGTTAATGATGCGTCTGTCAATTTCATGTGCGTTCATTTCTTTTTCAGGGAGCAACTTAATCTCCTTGGGTTCTATTTTCATGTGTAACCAATTCTCCTCTTGATCTGGCTGCAGTAAAATAGGCATGCGTTTTTTAGTGTTGTGAATACTACACATCAAATCATTTGCTTCGGTAGTTAGTATGGTAAAAGATAACAACGTTTCACCAGTCAGGGGATTCAACCATTGATCGTAAAGCCCTGCCATCGAAAATTCAGCTGTATTCGCCGGAAAAATGAAATAAGGCCTCTTTACATTGCCATTTGTTTGCCATTCAAAAAAACCTGTACTAGGGACTATGCAATGGTTGCGGGAAACGAGGTGTTTAAAACTTGCTTTTTCATTGAGTGTTTCCAAACGTGCATTTAGGGTTTTGCTCGAAATAGCTTGAAATGAAGGGTCCTTGAACCAGGTTGGAACCAGTCCCCATTGCATGTATTCAAGGCTGGCTTGATGGGTGATAATACGCCATTTGGGATGTGAAAACCCCGAAGCGTAAAACAAGGGAGTAGCTGGAATGGCAGGCGGGACCGTTTTCTTATAACGTGCTGCCAGTGCCACGTTGGTAGATGTACTTGAATTGCTGTAGCACATAACGAAGGTTTCTATTTTCCGTGAAGCCGAATTGAATCGAACGAATTACCTTCGAAAATAAGAAATTAATGCCTAAATTTGCGCCTCAGTTTATACAGATGAACAACGAAATTCAACTTTTCTCAGGCCGAGCGTCGCATAAATTGGCTGAAAAAATCGCCGACAATTTTGGTGTTGAACTCGGTCAAGTGCGCGTTGTTGAATTCAGCGACGGTGAGTTTCAGCCCTCTTTTGAGGAAACCGTGCGTGGTAAAGACCTTTTTATTGTTCAGTCAACAATGGCTCCTGTTGACAATCTGTTCGAGCTTTTACTCATGGTAGACGCGGCGAAAAGGGCCTCGGCACGGAAAATCATTGCGGTTGTTCCTTACTATGGGTACGCACGACAAGATAGAAAAGATCAACCAAGGGTAGCTATTGGTGCTAAATTGATTGCCAATATGCTCATGGCAGCCGGAGTGAATCGCATCATGACAATGGATCTTCACGCCGACCAAATTCAAGGTTTTTTCGAGGTGCCGGTCGATCATTTATATGCGTCCACCATTTTCAAGCCTGAAATTGAACGCTTAAATACAGGGCAACTCGTTATGGCAGCTCCAGACGCAGGTGGTGCGAAACGAGCAAACTCCTACGCCAAAGCCTTCAATACTGGATTGGCCATATGCCATAAGAACCGTAAGAAAGCCAATGAAGTGGCTGAAATGACGGTCATAGGCGATGTAATGGATAAGGATGTTATCATCGTAGACGACATGTGCGATACCGCCGGTACGCTTGTCAAAGCTGCGGAATTATTCAAGGAAAAAGGAGCTCGTAGCGTGCGTGCCTTTTGCACCCACGCGGTCTTGTCAGGTCCGGCCTATGAACGCCTAGAGAATTCAGCATTAACAGAATTGGTGGTAACCGATACCATCCCGTTAAAACAAAAAAGCGATAAAATCCGCGTACTTTCTGTGGCGAGTTTGTTCGCTGATGTAATGGGAAAAATACTGAAAAACGAATCCATTTCAGAGCATTTTTAACACGTAACAATTAAATAAACATAAATGAAAACAGCACAATTGAGCGGTTCACCAAGAGTGAACGTAGGGAAAAAGGACGCTGCAGCCCTTAGAAGAGCGGAGCAGGTGCCTTGTGTGCTTTACGGATTGGGTGAACAAACCCATTTTTCGGTAAGGCGAATTGACATGGAGAAACTGGTTTTTTCTCCTGAGGTGTACAAAATTGAATTGGAAATCGATGGTAAAAAAACCAGTGGTATCATTCGTGAACTTCAGCAACACCCTTTAACTGGAATCATTCAGCACGTTGATTTCCTTGAGTTAAGCGATTCTAAGCCTGTACGGGTAGGATTGCCTGTTAGACTTACAGGATCTTCACGCGGTGTGATGGCCGGAGGTAAATTGATGCAGACGTTTCGACGACTTCAAGTGGTAGGTTTGCCACAAGATTTGCCAGAGGCAATCGTTTTAGATATCTCAAAATTGAAAATTGGAAAATCAATTCGTGTTGGATCCATTGAAATCCCGGGGGTTAAATTCCTTGACCCTGCGAACGCGGTTGTGGTAGCGGTTAAAATGGCTCGTGGAGCGATTAAGCCTGCTGACGACGACGACGATGAAGATGATGAATAAATTTCTATTCTTTTTTATAAATCCCGGTTCGCCGGGATTTTTTTTGCTCTCGTCTCGACATCAAATGCAATCGCCCTTGTGTCTTGGTCCACCATGCATCGAAAATGTCCTTTTGGACATTGCTTAAATCCAATTTTTGAACATGGGCGACATGACAGGCCTTGTACCTCATGCACGGAGAAACTCTCGGCATTGGTTGGTCGATAGGGGTACATGCCCAAAGCCGGAACTGTATTTCCCCATATGCTTACAATCGGAACCTCAAATGCTGACGCGATATGCATCAGTCCTGTGTCGTGTGTAATGAGCATCATTGACTGCTTGACAATACTGGCAGATTGTTGCAACGAGAAACGCCCGCATGCCGATGTAAGTTGCTTTTTCGGAAGTAGACTAATTAGTCGGTTTGCTCGCTCGACATCTTCTTTTCCACCCAAAAGGACCATTGGATAGCCTATTTTTGCTAATACTTCCGCCATTTTTTCCACCGGTAATTGCTTAGTGGAAAACTGTCCGCCAATGGCAACTGCAATGTATTCAAATGGAATAAAGTCAAACACTTTTTCTGTGTCTATTTCCTCCTTTATGGAAATGAAAAAATCGATGCCTTTGCCGTCGTTGTGGAGCGATAAAGGTTCGAGTGCTTGGAAATAGCGGTCCACAACGTGAATATTGGGCATTCGGTGACGTTTGATCCACACGAGTTGCCATTTTTTCCAGTTTAGTTTTGGAAAGGAATAAGAGGTTACTCCAAGCGCCCATTTCAGCCGCATGGTTCGAATGTTGTGGTGCAAATCTATAATCCTTTCGTATTGTTCTGCTTTGAGGTCAGGAATGACCTCAGAAATGCTTTTTTGAAAGGTATAAACCCTGTCAATATGAGGATTCGAAGTAACAATCTCCTTGTAGTTAACCTTGGTTACGAAATGTACCGTGTGCTTGGCCGTTTTCAAGGTTCTTACGATAGGACTCGTGAGTACGATGTCGCCAATGGAACTGAACCGTATTACCAATACCTTCATGCCTTTTTGTATTTTTTCAGCTTCAACCAATTGAATGCATTAGTTGGTTTTCCAAACTTCTATGTACTCATTCGCATTTCGTGGATTCAGTTCACGAAGCATCCAATCCACCAGACTGGGTTTGGCTTTTTTGATAAGACGCATATTTGGGTATATGGTTTGATAGGCAGCAAGACGTTCCGGGAGTTTTTTTTCGTCGAAAAAGAAAATGTAGTCATACGCCGGTGTGCCTTCCGGTTGCAAAGGACTGCTTTCATCGGTCCGCTCGGCAAAACGCATGTTCCATCCACCTGAATAAAACGTAGGCATCATGGATGTTCTTCCTGCGGAGGAACCTTCTAGCAAGATGTGTTCGTTCCCCTTGACTTTTCCATACAACGCGTACATGGCTTCAACCCTGGATTTTTTCGAATACATGGTGCAGGCGAAAACCAGGAAAAAAATATTTAATCCCCAAAATAGGTAGTAACTCACTTTCCACCATTGGTTGATTCGTTTGGTTTGTTTTAGGGAGTGGTACCCCATGACTCCGAGCATCACAAAGAAGGGTAGGATACTGAGAATAAAACGTTCTTGTCGGTTGGGGTAAAAGGTATGAAACACCAAAAAAAGGAGGGTTGGAACAAATAGCAATGCATGTTTTTTGGCCGATGCCAGGAATCCCCAACCAGCGAGTAATCCGAATGGAACGAATAGGCAGCCGCACAGAACAATCACATACATGAAGTAATTGCTGTTAGGCAAATACGTTGTTCCTTCATTCAAATTATAAGTGACATAGCTAATCGCCTCTGCAAAAGGGTAACCCCAAATAAAGTAGTCAACGATTCCTTGGGTTATGAGGAATACCAGTAAAACACCACCTGAGAAAACGAAGAAAGATCTGAACGCTTTCGAGAACAAAAAGTATAACGCTAATCCAAGCGCAAAAACGCCTATTTGATAGCGAAACGATACGGCCATCCCAATCAATATGCCTCCGATAAAAACGGAAGAGATGCGTTGATTCCTTATAAGCGCCCAGCATCCTGTCACCAAAAAAGGCAAAGCTGCTACCTCTACAAGGTTTCTGACCGAAACGAAAACCATGATCCAAAGCAAGGCAAGGATCCAGCCCACAGTAAGCGCTTGTTGACGGTTACTCAATTTTTCGGTGATTTTCATACCATACCATACCACCAGCAAAGAGGCTAATGCATGAATGAGGCGGTTGAAGAACATCAGCAGTTTTGGATTCGATATACCCAAAAACTTCATCCCATAGAAGTATAAAAAATTAAGTCCAACATAGGAAAAACTGTGTCCCTCCGGTTTTCCACGATTGCCTTCAGACCAAGGCAACCAATGGTTGTAATCGTATCCATCTGCCCAGGAAGCCGAGGCCTCAATAATTAGGAAATGATCGTCGTGCATGCCATAGCCAGCAGAAAAAAGAACAGCTATTAACCTGATAAGCAAGGCAGCAAACAGCACCTTCACCATCGGGTTTTCCCATTTGAATCCCAATAAACTATAGCTCTTTGTACTCATTGTAAATTAAGGACATCAGGGAATGACATGTTTTTTTTGCTTGTGAAAGAAGTTGGTCAGAATAGGTGTTGTCCAAGTATTCTTTCATGTCCATGTTGTAACTGAAATTTCCTTTGTCGGAAATCCAGCCATAGCCACGGTTAATGGTGTGCAAAGCAAAACCGGGTGCTTCTGGATTCAAAAGATCCTTTGACCAATGGTATTTCCGGTAATCACCTTTGAGTTGGTAAAGAAGCGTTCTAGCTAAATCTGCTTGAGAACCCACCTTATCGATTTTTTTTCCGCGCCACTCCTTCTTCAGTGGTTCGCCAAAAATGAGCAATGGAATATGAAAATACCCACCTAAGTTTGGATTTTGCAGGGTGGAAGAGGCGTGACCGTGGTCTGCAACGAGCACAAATACCGTATTTTCATACCAGTCTTTCTTTTTACAGGCTTGTAAAAAACGATGAAGGCACCTGTCGGCATAGAGCATTGACCGCATAAATGACTGTTCCGTCCCTTTCCAATTGGGAATGCCCTTATCTGGAAAATCATAGGGAGAATGGGTGCTACCGGTGAAAGCACAATGCATAAATGGCGGTTTCGTTTGGTCGATTTTTTGCATCAAAAACCGATAGAGATCTTGGTCGTAGTAGTTCAATTTACCGCGTTGAAGTCCTTTAGGAAAATCGTTTTCATCTTTGACTTCATCGAATCCATGGTCCATGAAATACCCGCCTATGTTCCCGTATTTTAAATCTCCACTAAACAGGTAATGGGAAGTGTAGCCCCATTTTTTTAGGTCCTGATTCAAGGATGGCAATTTCCGGTGTTTGTCGGGTTGCATAGAAACAGAAATTTCCGGGAGGGCAGGGTACCCACTGAACAGCGAAGAATTACCAATTTCAGAGGTTCCGCCCGTGGCATAAAACCGTGTAAAAAGCACCCCTTCTCTCGTAAGTTTGTCAAAGTAAGGTGCCGCACTTTTAACGCCAGTAATACTACCAATGCCATTGGCTGTCCAGCTTTCAAGAACAATCACGATGATGTTGGGACGATCGGATTTGAATAGGTAATGTTGGTGTTTTTCAGGATAGTTAAACAATTGTTGAACCTCTGTTTTTGCTTCCTTTTCTTCGACTTCTGGAAACATAGCGCCCGCCTGACTGCGGTTAAAAAGTAAAAAGCTTTTCATGAAGAAGTAAACCGAATTTACCGAAACGTCATTTACCACATAGTTTTTGGAGAAATAGGCGGAGTCGATGTTGATGGGGATGGGCTGGGTGCCGCCCCTACCGATGAGCAAGCAACCTGCGCTGCTTATGGCTCCTAACAAGATTCCCGACGGCCATTGAATGAACCATTTGTTTTGAATCACCCAGTTTTCTTTTGGAAACATCAACCAGCGTATCAGTAAAACACCAATGGCTATTTCTAACAGGAAATAAAGAATAAACCAACCTGTCATGCTTCCATCCGCCGTTCGGAACACTTCATCCGGATTGAGCAAATGCATAAAGACACGCGTTGTTAACTTGTGATTCCATTCGGTGTAGGCATTCACTTCTCCCGCATGGATCGCAGCACATATAAGCACTTCCAAAAAAAGGAGGCCAACGAACGTTTTTTTTAACCATTCTTTCCCGCTCAAAAGCCAGGCGACAAAAAACAAAAACGGTAACGGAATTAGAAAGGCTGCCGTCGCCAGATCGAGGCGAAGGGAGTGGAAAAAAATCATGAGCCACTCAGTTAGGCTGCTTTCGCTCAGCTTACTCCAATTGTGCATTGAAAAAATCAACCGTTGTGCATCAAAAAATAAAACCCACAAGAAAAATAATTTCAGCAGAAAGAAAAGCGACCTGCGAACCATGATCATTGTACAAATATAGGGCAATTAAGCGAGCAATTGAAATGGCTGTCAATGGCAGGGATTACCAAAATATGCAACTTAGATTACCTTATTTCTTTGCCTACTCCATTACTTTTGTAAAAAAAAGATGTCAAAATTCAACGAAATCATAAAGTCAGAGGTGCCAACCTTGGTTGATTTTTACGCTGTTTGGTGCGGGCCATGCAAGGTAATGCATCCCGTTTTGGATGCATTGAAAGAAGAAATGGGCAATAAAGTGCGCATTTTGAAGATCGATGTGGACAAAAATCCAGCGGTTGCGGATCAGTTTAAAATCCGCGGTGTTCCAACGTTTATGTTGTTTAAATCAGGAAAAACCTTGTGGCGGCAAAGCGGTGGAATGGACATTCAAACACTTAAAGGGAATTTACTGCCCCATTTGTGAAGTGCCCTCTGTGGATTCTTGCAATTCTTCGCCGCTGATGGATCGCTTATAATCGACTGGAAAGGTTTTCGAAAAGAAAAAAATACCGGCCCTGACTTTTCCTTTGATGTTTAGTTGAATTTCGTCCTTCATCGAGTACTGCATCAGTTGCAGAAGCGCCCCTTTTTCAAGCGTTGCGCGCAATGGAATGCTGTGTTCAATGTCTGATTTTCGTTTGAATTTGATATTATTATCTAAGAAAACAGTGCCCATTTTCTTGTTTTCAATCAGCACTTCCACATTGGATTTTTTCACTTTCAATGCGTACCAATTCGGGTTTTCCACCTGTGCATTTACAGTAAAGGAAACTTCGTTTGCTCCCACTTCTCCGAGATCAACACCAGAAAACTCGAAATCGGGTTCCTCGAATACGGCACACGATCCTACCAAAGAAAATAGCGCGATTGCTGCAAGTGAACGCTTATTTTTCCATGGTAAGCGAAGTGAAATGACTGTAAAAGTGCGGAATCGTCTCGATGCCCTTGTAATAATTGAAGAGTCCATAATGTTCGTTTGGTGAATGAATCGCGTCGCTGTCCAAACCGAAGCCCATCAGAATGGTTTTTAATCCCAATACTTTTTCAAACATGGCTACGATTGGAATGCTGCCACCGCTTCGAACGGGTATCGGGTCTTTTCCGAATGTTGCTGCGTATGCTCGCTCAGCTGCCTTATAACCCAACGAATCAATTGGGGTTACAGCTGCTTCCCCTCCATGATGAGGTGTGACCCTCACTCGGATGCCTTCTGGAGCAATGGATTCAAAGTGTTTGGTGAACAATTCGGTAATTTCGTCTGGTGTTTGATCGGGTACTAGGCGCATCGAAATTTTCGCGTATGCTTTAGACGCAATCACCGTTTTGGCACCTTCGCCGGTATATCCTCCCCAAATGCCGTTCACATCAAGTGTGGGGCGCACCGAGCCGCGCTCCATGGTGGTGTAACCATCTTCCCCTTGCACGTTGTCGATATCCAATGCGTTGCAATAGGCCTCATGGGAGAAGGGAGCCTTTGCCATTTTTTCACGTTCCTCGGTCGTCAATTCAATCACTTTGTCGTAAAAACCTGGAATGGTGATGTGGTGGTTTTCGTCGTGGAGTGAAGCAATCATGTCACACAATGCGTTGATGGGGTTCGCCACGCATCCGCCGTAAAGCCCGGAATGTAAGTCGCGGTTCGGTCCCGTAACTTCAACTTCTACGTAACTTAATCCGCGAAGACCAGTCGTAATCGAAGGAACATCGTTTGCGAGCATCCCCGTATCGGAGACAAGAATAATGTCTGCCTTGAGTTTTTCAACGTTTTCCTGAACAAAAATCCCCAAGTGTTCACTTCCTACTTCTTCCTCGCCTTCAATCATGAATTTTACGTTACAAGGCAAGCTATTGGTCTGAATCATCGCTTCTACCGCTTTCACGTGCATGAAAAACTGACCCTTATCGTCGCAAGCACCCCTCGCAAATATGGCGCCTTCTGGATGGATATCTGTTTTTTTAATCACTGGTTCGAATGGCGGACTTGTCCATAATTCCAAGGGGTCGGCAGGTTGTACGTCGTAATGGCCGTAGACAAGAACGGTGGGTAATGTAGTATCAATGATTTTTTCGCCGTAAACGATGGGATACCCTGCGGTCTGACAGATTTCCACATGCTCAATACCAATTTTCTTTAAATGCGCAGCAACAACATCAGCTGTTTCGTGTACGTGTTCTCCATACGCCGGGTCTGCTGAGATGGAGGGGATTCTAAGAAGTTCAAGAAGTTCTTCAAGAAAACGATCTCGGTTGGAATCAAGGTATTGACTGATGTCTGACATACGAAATTGACTTTTAGTGTGAATCCCAAAAATCGCAATAATTCGGAAAAAAATGGATTTCCGGATAATTTTTTCGAAATTCGTGCAACCGACAAGAGGCATTCTTAGTCTTTGTGTTAACCAAAAATTAACAAACAATTCCATCATGAAACGATTTGGTTTATCTTTTACCCTCTTATTTCTTGCTTTTTCAGCCTTTTCACAAATGACCATTTCTACGGGTGTATTAACACCCCAGCAATACGTAAATAACCTTGTTGGTCCTGGTATTACCGTTTCAAATGTCACCTACACCGGTACCAATGCCCAAATCGGAACCTTTGGAGGGGCTAGTAACATTGGATTTACTGGAGGGGTGGTGCTTTCTTCCGGTGCAACCACTGAATTGGTAGGACCTGCAAATATCGCAACCGGTGGACAGGTAAATGTCAGTGGGATTACGAATACCATGAATCCAACAATTGGGAATTTGTTGACAATAGCGAATGCTAACCTTCAATCATTAGGCTTGGGTTCAGCTACTTTGGCTACCGATGGAGCCATTATTGAATTTGATTTTGTTCCGATATCCAACCTGGTAAGTTTTAATTTTGTATTCTCCTCTGACGAATACCTAACGTACGTAAATACACAGTTCAATGATATTTTTGGGTTCTTTGTTGCCGGTCCTGGTATTACAGGGCCTTATTCTGCCCCTGCAGGATTTCCAAACGGTTCCGCAAATTTGGCGTTAGTGCCGGGAACAAATAGCCCGATTACCATTAGTACCATACATCCAAACCTTAATTCGCAATATTACGTTGATAATGCGGGAGGACAGACGCATACCATGAACGGTTTTACCGTGCCCATTCCGATTACATTCGATGTGATTTGTGGGGAGACGTATCACTTTAAGTTTGCCGTGGCCGATGTGGCCGATGATTACTTAAGTACTGCGGTTTTCCTTGAAAACGATTCTTTTACTTCTCCGCCGGTAGATTTGACGCTAGAAACGGCATCAGGTTCCGATACCATTCCAGAGGCATGTGTGGATGCGAACGTATTGTTCATCCGCAGTGCATGTGAATCTTTGGACACGCTCATCGTTGATTATACGGTTTCGGGTACAGCGCAAAACGGTGTTGACTTCAATATTGCTGCGAGCCCAATCACCATGTTGCCCGGACAGGATACCGCAGCGATTAACATCGTTCCGATCGTAGATGTCATTCCTGAAGGAACAGAAACCATCATAGTTCAAGTAAGTTACCTAGACGGGCAAGGAAACCCACAAGTAATATCCGGAACCCTTTATTTGAGTGATATCCAGCCAGTCGTATTGGACGAAACGGATCTTACGCTGAAATGCTTCAACGACTCGATAGTTATTGGCGTTGATGCCAGTGGGGGATCTGAATCCTTTACCTATGATTGGCAGTCGAGCGCCTCGGACTCGACGACCGATGTCGTTTCTATCTTGCAGAACGGTACATACAATTACATTGTAACCGTCACAGATGAATGCTTAGGGGACTTTGTAGATACCGTTACCGTAATAATGGACCAAACCTTGGCTATTGACACCATCTGGGTAGGGCCTGCCACTTGCGAACCGGTGGGTTATGTTTCAGCTTTCATTAGTGGTCAAACAGTTACACCACAGCAGAATGTGCAATATACATGGACCGGTCCGGGACCTAACAGCCCGAACTTCATCAATGCTTCGGTTTGGACCGACCTATCGTCGGGTTGGTATTATATTAACGTGCAAGATGCTGTTTGTGAAGTCAACGATAGCGCGTTTGTGGACATTGAAAACTCACCAGTGGCAACCATTAATTCATTGATTACCAATGGCTGTGCTCCGTTATCGGTGAACTTCATAAATAACAGTCAAAATGCGGTTAATTACGAATGGAATTTCGGAGATGGAACGGTGATTACTTCCACGGATCAGTCAGGGCAGTCCCATGTGTTTACAGAAAGTGCAGTAGTCACCCTAACGGCTTACCAAAGTCCCGATTGTTTTGATCAGATGTCCATTCCTGTTACTGTAAGTATTTGTGGATGTACGGATCCAACAGCGACAAACTTTAATGCTCAGGCTACCTTTGATGACGGAAGCTGTCTATACCCAACGCCTTCGGTTTATGTGCCGAATGTCTTTACACCTAATGGCGATGGATCAAACGATGGTTTTTTCCTAACGACAAAGAACGCCATAAAAGTGGAGCTTACGATTTTAAACCGATGGGGCTTAGTGATGTTCAAAGAGTCAGGTTTAAATCCTGAATGGAACGGTAAATTCAACGACAGTGAATCACCGGATGGAACCTATTTTTATTCCTACATTGTAACGGGTGTTCAGGGAGATACGCTTGAAGGACATGGATTCCTGCAATTGGCAAGAAATCCAAAATAATTGGGTGATAGGTTAAGCAAATTTCGTCTAAGTAAGACCTAATACAAAAAGTTATTGTACGGGTAACGCACTTGAAAAATTCGCTTCACCTCTCCGTAAATCAGTTGTTTGAGTTCGTCGATGTTCTCACGGTTCATGGCCGATATAAACACCACGTTTTTATTGTTGAGTTTAGACATCCATGTGCGCTTCAGTTCTTCCAGTGAAGGTTTTTCCATTTCTTGAAGGGAGGAATCATCGTCGATTAACGTATACGCATCCATTTTGTTAAATACCATTATTACGGGTTTTTCCGTTTTGTCAATTTCTTGCAAGGTAGTGTTCACGACATCGTAGTGCTCTTCAAAATTGGGGTGCGAAATATCCAGAACATGGACAAGCAAGTCTGCTTCGCGCACTTCATCTAGGGTAGATTTAAAGGATTCTACGAGCTGATGAGGTAGTTTGCGGATAAATCCAACCGTATCGGTGAGTAAGAATGGCAGGTTTTCAATCACGACCTTTCGCACTGTGGTGTCAAGTGTAGCGAACAACTTGTTTTCAGCAAATACTTCTGATTTGCTCAGCAGGTTCATTACGGTGCTCTTTCCAACATTGGTATAACCTACTAGTGCGACACGAACCAATTGACCTCTGTTGCTGCGTTGAACAGCCATTTGCTTGTCGATTTCCCGCAATTTCTCCTTCATGAGGGCAATACGCGTCTGTATGATGCGGCGGTCGGATTCAATCTGTGATTCACCCGGACCTCGCAAACCGATTCCTCCTTTTTGGCGCTCGAGGTGGGTCCACATGCGTGTAAGGCGTGGCAACATGTATTGCAATTGCGCGAGTTCTACCTGTGTTTTTGCATGCGAAGTACGCGCACGACTGGCAAAAATATCGAGGATTAAAATGGTTCGATCGAGTACCTTGCACTGCAGCTCTCGTTCAATATTGCGCAGTTGGGAAGGGGAAAGTTCATCATCGAAAATAACCAATTCCACTTGCTCTGCTTGAATGAAGTCTTTGATTTCGTCCAATTTTCCAGTGCCGACAAACGTTCTTGGATTGGGAATGGCAAGTTTTTGCGTGAAGGTTTGAATCGTAATGGCTCCAGCTGTTTCTGCCAAGAATTCGAGCTCGTCCATGTACTCTTGCGCCATGGTTTCTGTCACTCCGGAACTAATAACCCCTACGAGTACGCACCGTTCTTCAACGGCATCGACTGTTACATGACCCTGACTCATTGTTTTCGAAAAGTAGATATATAGTCAATGACTTTTTGTACTTTTTCATCCGTATCAAGAAAGTATTCCATGGGCGGCATGCCGTTTTTTCCCTTGAGGATGAGTTGTCTTGTCTGTCCCTCGTTCAGTTTGGATGATGATAGGTCTTTTGCCCCTGAAGCGCCCAATTTCCCATCTTCTCCATGGCATTGTGCACAATGTTCGGTGTAAAGTTCTTGGCCAGGATGGGATGGTTTATTGGGTGTGTTTTCAATTTCCGTGACGGCAGAATTTCCACAAGAAAATAAAAACAAAGCAAGCGACGAAAACAAGGTTTTTAGAACCATCCTGTGATTCCGAGGTTTCTAAATGGCCATGGAATTCCGGCAAGTAAAATAATGAATCCAATGATATACCAAAAGCGGATGGTAGTATGTTTGGCGTTGTTGTCGGGTGCTTTTTTCGCTCGTATGTGACCAATGGTTACGATGGCGATGGCCGCAATCATCATTACAAGGTGTTCCATGTTGAAAAAACGAAGTTTGGAATCGCCCATCCAACCTTCTGAAAATTGCACTCTCTTTGAAAGGAAATAAAGTGCCAAACCGAGCACCAATTGAAGGTGCATGCTGACCATCGCAAACATGTACAACAAACGGTCTTTCTTTTCAAATTGGTTTTTGCTTGACATACTAAAAGCATTCACTATGGCACCAATCAACAAAACGAGCACAATCCAGCGCAATCCGGAGTGGCTTCTTACTAATATATTTTCCATATTCATCGGTTTTGCACAAAAATACATGAAAAAGATTCGCTACGTGCAGGAGTTGTCGCTTCCAATTTGATTAATTTCACTTTCCAGCTTTTTTGGATCATGAAAAACAGTTTAATCCTTCTATTTTTAGTTGCCTTTACCGCTTGGGGACAATGGCAGCCGCTTAATGGCGTTGAGCGATCAAAACCAACGAAATATGCATTGAAAAATGCGCGTATAGTTGTAAGTCCCGAAAAAACAATTCCTTTTGGTACCCTGTTAGTGGAAGGCGATCGCATCATGGATGTTGGTATGATTGAGTTCATTCCTGAGGATGCAGTGGTCATTGATTGCGAAGGCCTGACGATTTATCCTTCGTTTATTGAAACATGGTCAAATACCAATATGCCTATTCCGTTTGCCAAAGACCTCGGACCTTATCCTCAATTGGAATCAGCAAAGCCTGGACCCTATTATTGGAACGACGCGGTGCATCCCGAAGTGGATGCGGCATCTGTTTACCAGCCCGATGTGAAGTCGCACATTGAATGGCAAAAAATGGGTTTTGGTACCGCGCTGACTCATGTCATGGATGGGATTTTCCGTGGTTCTGCGGCGTTGGTAAGTTTGGGTAACAACGAGCCCGGGAAATACATATTGAATCCTTCTGCAGCGAGCATATTGTCCTTTGACAAAGGCGTTTCACGTCAAACCTATCCGTCTTCCCAAATGGGTTCTATTGCGCTTATTCGTCAAGTATTTTACGATTTAGACTGGTACACACGCGTGCCCAAAGACCGTGTAAATTTGTCTCTCGATGCCTTAAGTAAGCAACACAACCTGCCTTTTATTTTTGAAACAAAAGACAAATGGGAATTGATGCGAGCTGCCAAAATTTCCAAGGAATTTGGGTTGAACATGCATTACCTCGGTTCTGGAAATGAGTATGCCGCCATTGAACAACTCAAACAAATCAAAGGGACAGTTATTCTTCCCCTCTTATTTCCTGAGGCATTTGATGTCGTTGATCCCTATGTGTCACGTCAAATTCCACTCGCTGATTTGAAGCATTGGGAACTAGCGCCATACAATGCAAAATTGTTGAACGACGAAGGGATTTCCATTTGTATTAGTGCCATGCATCAAAAAGACGCTGCTTCGTTTTGGAAAAACCTCCGCAAAGCGATTTCCTGTGGACTGCCGGAAGAGGAGGCGCTGAAAGCTTTAACTGTAACTCCCGCCAATATGATTGGGATGGGTGCTGAATTGGGAACGATTGAAAAAGGAAAAAAAGCTCATTTTACCGTTTATGCTGGCAATCCGTTTGAAGGCGAAGTGAAGGTCTTGGAATCATGGAGTTCGGGAGAGCGCATCATACATGAATTACCTGAAAAGAACAAGATAGCCGGAAGGTATAAGATCAACATTGAAAAACGCTTAATGCACCTGGAAATTTCAGGAGCCGGCAGCGCATTGGAAGGAAAAATACAAGGTCCAAGCGAATTGCGCGATCCAAAGACTAATGCCTTAATAAGCGATACCTTCACGGCAAAAGCCAATGTAAAATTGGTTGGCAACGACCTCACCATTCAATTCAACTGCAACGATGGGGTATGGAAAGGCAGCGTAAACCTGCATGGAAAAGTAATGGGACTTTTTGGTGTATTGGAAGGCGAAGGCCAATTGCCCGATGGTCGCTGGGTTCAGTGGACAGGTATGCGCAAGGAGAAGGCAGACGAGAAGGAGGTAAAAAAGAACGATGAACAAGTGGCCGACATCAAAAAGAACATTTGGTATCCGAACATGGCCTACGGATTTACTTCGGAGGAAAAACCTGAACGTCAAACCATCGTCTTTCAAAATGCCACTGTCTGGACGAACGATGATAACGGCGTTTTGAAGAATGCAACAGTGGCTGTTTCCGACGGAAAAATCGTTTATGTGGGAACAGGCTATTATCCGCCACCGCCCAATGCACGTATTATTAATGCAGATGGAAAGCACCTTACCTCGGGTATCATCGACGAACACTCACATATTGCCATTTCGAAAGGTGTGAACGAAGGAGGTCAAGCCGTTTCAGCTGAAGTAAGTATCGGCGATGTGGTGAGTCCTGATGATATCAATATATACCGTCAGTTGGCGGGAGGTGTTACTGCTGCTCAATTATTACATGGTTCAGCGAATCCCATCGGTGGGCAATCGGCACTGATTAAATTAAAGTGGGGCAAAAGCCCGGAAGAAATGCTCATTCCAAATGCACCAAAGTTTATTAAGTGTGCCCTGGGCGAAAATGTGAAGCAGTCCAATTGGGGAGATTACAATACCGTACGTTTTCCACAGACCCGTATGGGTGTCGAACAGGTGTTTTATGACGGCTTCAACCGTGCACGGGCTTACGAACAAGAATGGCGAATGTATTCTAGGTTGCAAGTGCCTGACAGTTCTAAACGGCCTCGTCGCGACCTAGAACTTGAGGTATTGCTGGAAATATTAAAATCTGAACGGTTTATCACTTGCCATTCTTATGTGCAGTCGGAAATAAACATGCTCATGCACGTGGCAGACTCCCTTGGTTTCAGAATCAATACATTCACGCACATTTTGGAGGGGTATAAGCTTGCCGACAAAATGAAAAAACACGGTGCAGGGGCATCGACTTTTTCAGACTGGTGGGCATACAAATTCGAGGTGAATGATGCCATTCCCTACAATGCTAAATTGATGCACGATCAAGGTTTAATCGTCGCTATCAATTCGGATGACGCAGAGATGGGACGTCGACTTAACCAAGAAGCGGCGAAGGCAGTAAAATACGGTGGTATGTCTGAGACTGACGCCTGGAAAATGGTGACGCTGTATCCTGCAAAATTGCTTCACCTCGATGACCGAATGGGCAGTGTCACAGCAGGTAAAGACGGGGACCTTGTGCTTTGGTCTGACCATCCGCTTAGCATTCAAGCGAAGGTGGAAATCACTGCCGTGGACGGCGAAGTGTTGTTTGATGCAGAGCGCGATAAACAAATGCAAGTACGCGTGGAAGAGGAGCGCGCCCGACTGGTTTCGGCTATGTTGGAAGTCAAAGACAGTGGGGAAAAAGTACAGCCCTTCGTGAAGAAAAAAAGCAAAAGGTACCATTGCGATACCTTAGGGGAAGAAGGTTCTACTGGTGAAAACGCACATTGATATGATGAAGATTGGTTTATTTTACGTTTTGGTGTTTTTTTCCTTTCTGTCCTGGGGCCAGGAGGAGCGCAAAGTGTTGTTGTTGAATGGTCATTTGCACGTGGGAAATGGCAATGTACTTGAGGCAGCATTCATCGGTACGAAAGGAGATAAAATCTCAATTATCCGAAACTCACTGGTGCAATCGTACTACCCGGAGGACTGGGACACCATCATTGATTTGAAAGGACAACACGTATATCCGGCGTTTATGGCGCCAAATTCCACGCTGGGTTTGACTGAAATCGATGCGGTACGTGCCACACGCGATTACGATGAGGTGGGAAAATACAACCCTCATATTCGTACTCAGATTGCCTATAATGTGGAATCAAATGTAGTAAGCACGGTTCGTACCAACGGCGTATTGATTACGCAAGCGACGCCCCGTGGTGGTGAAATATCCGGAACATCTTCCGTGATGTTATTGGACGGCTGGAACTGGGAAGATGCGACCATTCGAAACAACGACGGCATTCACGTTAATTGGCCCTCAAGCATCGATAACAGCGAATGGGAAAACGGCGTGAACAAGAAAAAAGCCGATAGCAAATACGAATTGGAAAAGGAGGAATTAATATCCTTTTTTCAAATGGCTTTGGCGTATGCAGCGTCTAACGACCATCCTGTTCCTGATGTCCGACTGGAGGCCATGATCGATTGTTTTAAAGGGAAAAAACGTGTGTATTTTCACGCCGACGAAATGCGGCAATTAAATGATATCATTGAATTTTCTTCGCAGTTTAATTTAAAATTCCCGGTAATTGTGGGTGGTTATGACAGTTACAAAATCGCTTATAAACTCAAAGATGCAGAAATTCCCGTGATGCTTGGTCGATTGCATAGCTTGCCCTTGAATGACGAAGACCCCATTGACTTGCCGTATCGATTGCCAGCGTTATTAAAAGCAGGTGGGGTCGAGTTTTGTTTGCAAAATTCGGGTGATATGGAGGCTATGAATACGCGAAACCTACCCTTTCAAGCGGGAACAGCTATGGCATACGGACTATCAGAGGAAGAAGCTGTTCGCTGCATCACGCAGTCTCCCGCCAAAATCATGGGAATTGATCAGTATTATGGTACCATCGAAGAAGGAAAGTCGGCTACCTTGTTTGTTTCGAAGGGAAATGCCTTGGACATGCGAACCAATCAGGTCACACTGATTATGGTGAATGGTGAACTCATGGAAACGGATAATTTTCAAATGGATCTGTACCGAAAATACAAAGGAAAATACGACAAGCAAGCGTCGGAATAATACCAATAGAACAACCCTATGAAAATCCAAACGGCGGAGTTTGTCATCTCCAACACAGATTATAAAAAATGCCCGGTAGACGAATTGCCAGAGTTTGCGTTTATCGGAAGATCGAATGTGGGGAAGTCTTCGTTGATTAACATGCTTACCAACCATAAAAGCCTGGCAAAAACATCGGGTAAGCCCGGAAAAACGCAGTTAATCAACCATTTTGTTATCAATAAATCGTGGTACCTAGTCGATTTACCCGGTTATGGCTATGCAAAAGCCTCCAAGGTGCAACGGGATAAATGGCAACGGTTTATCGTTGACTATTTAGTCAATCGGAAACAGCTTACCAACTTGTTTGTCTTGCTCGATAGCCGTTTAGAACCTCAGAAGATTGACCTTGAATTCATGAATTGGTGCGGCGAAAAGCGGCTGCCTTTTTCCATGGTGTTTACGAAAATCGATAAACTCTCTTCTTCCGAGTTGCAGCGAAACCTCGGCAAATACAAAAAGGAAATGCTCAAATACTGGGAAGCCCTTCCACCGGTTTTTACCACTTCCAGCACTTCCGCCACGGGCCGGGAACACGTATTGAATTACATCGGTCGTGTCATGGAGGAGATGAAATAAGTCAGATGCGTTAAGCCTTCTTGCTACCTATTTCACCTTGTATTTCATTTAATGGAAAATAGGTAACTGATCGATTGCAGTACCGACGTTGGTGTTCTTATGTATATCCTACCTTCATATATGGAATTAAAAGTGCCACGTATCTAATTGTGCTTTTCGCAACTTTATTTATTTTGTTGCGGCATTCGATTAGTTGTTTGGTGTACCAAAAGCTATTTTTATTCCATGAAAAAAGGAATATTTACGTTGTGTTTTATGATGTATGTGTGTCAATTATCGGCACAATTAACACCAACGAAGCGAACCTATCTGGAGTTAAATGCGGGAATGGCGCGTGTAATCGATGATGAATTTTATTTTCCCGGTGTTTCTTTTCTGGTAGGTCAGCAAGTGCCATTCGCCAAGCTTTTTTTTGTGGAATACCAAGCAGGCTTGGCCCTTCCTTCTATTGTTACGGCTAAAGTGGGGCTTGGAATCGCAGGAAACCATGTGGGGCTGAGCGGTGGATTCAGGGTATTTCCAAATTTTTATTACGGACAAGCCCACATTCGTTTCAACAATGGTCAATTGAATTTTTCTTTTGAAGCGTCACCTTTTGCACAAACCGATTTCGAAAGCTTGTCGTTTCAGGCCGATCGAATCTTCACCTGTGGCTACCAATGGAATATTGGAAAGAGCAGGCATTAAATGAGGAGCATTGGATGGTTTGGGAATGAGCGTACAAACCAAATCAATCCAGTTAAGGTGATTGAAGACCGTAAAAATCCGAAATAGGAGTCAATAAACCATCAACAAAAGCATACGTTCGGAAACGACTACATCACATGCATGCCGTTGCATGGGTCACATGATGTAACTAACCCCACCTACACAAAAAACCACCCGATTGAGGTGGTTTGAAATTTATGATTTATGAATCTACTATTTCTTGCTCAATTCTTTAATCAATACTTTCATTTCCTCCATTTCTTGTTTTAACAACTCTATCTGTGCCTGTTGTTCTTGTACCGCATTCACGAGGATTTTATTCAAAGCGCTTTCGTCAAATTGCCTTTTGTCCTTTAATCCGCTTGGACCTTCGGAATCATCATACAAATTAACCATATACGGCGCTACATTTTCAACTTCTTGGGCTATGAATCCGACAAATGATTTATTCAAATCAGTATAACCAGATTTTTCATTGTACCGATACGTCACTGGTTTAAGTTGCATCAAAACGTCCAGACCATCCCTAAAAGGTTTGATGTCTTGTTTCACACGTTTGTCAGAGAATGTAGCCCATGAACCACCACCGATTTTGGAAGCATTTCCGTTGACAGATAAAAGTTGGTCCGGTGAGCTTGTGGCGATACCTGTGAAGCCATTTAATCGGTTAATAAATAGGGCAGTAGTAATAGCCGCACCTGTATCATCATACCGAGTAATAAAGTAATTGAAATTACCGGTTCCTCCATCGGTTAATCCCATTGTGAACTTATCAAGTCCTCCCGAAGACAACAAATCTTGAAATCTTATATGCGTGTACCCAGATGCTCCGGATCCACCATTTATTTTAATGAAGTTTTCAATTCTGGCTATACCGTTAACATGAAACGTTTCATTCGGTGTTGAAGTTCCAATTCCTAGATTACCACCATGCAATTGAAAGAAGCTATTCTCTCCATCCACTCCAATTATGGCAGAGGAGGTTGCAGTATTATTTCCTCTATAGAATCTTACTGTTTTCGAGCCTGTAGTGTTGGTTTCTCGAAAAAATCGAAATTGAGCTTGTGAGGTGTTATCTTTTGGAAAAACATCAAATCGAACATTTGTAAAAAGTGTATCGCTTGCTCCTTCAATATCAAGTTTGAAACGTTTGAAGTCGGTATCATCACATAATGAGAAAGGATCCAATCCCGTGTCAGGATATGATATTGAAAGACGAGCTGAAGGATTTTGAGTCCAAATGCCAATATTCCCAGAAGAAGTTACCCTCAATCTTTCGGTATTATTCGACTTCACCACCCAATCCTGAGCGTCCGTTGTCCCAATAAAGTTGGTGGTTGACGAAGTTCCGGTATTACCTGTCAAGCTCCATGCGTTCTGAGATCCAGGAATACCTTGGGGTCCGGTTGCTCCCGTTAAACCGATGGGTCCTTGGGGACCTGTAGCACCAACCGCTCCGTTACAAACGTATTTCGTTAGAGTGGCATTGATTTCTGTTACATCCAATGTCCCGTTTGAATTGGCATCCAGTCCATACTCAATTTTCACACCGCCTGAGGCACAGTTTATTCCTGCAAGCTCAGTTGTTGTTTTAACCAATGTATTTTTTCCATTTGTTCCAGCAATTCCTTGTGCGCCGGCTGGCCCAGCTGCACCCTGAGCCCCAGAGGGGCCCTGTGGTCCAGCGGTACCTGGAATTCCCGAAGGTCCTGCCGGTCCTATTGCTCCTTGCAAACTATTTATAAAGTCCTGCTGTGTCCCAACGTTCCCCTGAGATAACCAAAGTTCATAAGCACTCTGTCCATTCTGCCCAGCAGGACCTTGAGGACCTGGAGCCCCAATTAAACCTGATAAGACCGGGGTGGTGAAGGTTGAACCATTTAGATAGGTGAAAGTAAGAGTTCCGTTTCCGTTATCGGTGACACCTGTGAAGCCGTTACCCGCGAGGTTGGCATAATCCGCTGTATCGGCATACCCGCTGTTTTCCGCATAATCAGAAGAATCGGCATAGCTTGCTGAAGTGGCTTGTCCGGCATACAAGGCATACGGTACGCTCCACAATTTTTGGTAGGAGTATATCGTATCTTCCTGCACGGGTAAATTTTCATAAACATAAATTTCTACTCCAAGGAACATATCACCGTAAGACCAGTCTATCTGATTGAATGCATTGGAAGAAACCTGATTTCCTTGGCCAATAACTAAATTGACTAAGCCATATTGGTCCGTTGTGATGCCATCATGCTCTTCCCTGAAAACTTCAGGACCTTGATTTCCGGCAGTAATGTGAAACGTTACCTTCACAGGGCCATTATTTAGTAATTGTTGCCCTGAACTATTGACACCCGGTTGTTGGTTACCTGTTGAAGTGTATACTACCGCTTGGTAATTGATGCCTTGAGGTGGTGCTTGCTGGGCTATCAGGGTAAGCGAGAAAAGAAATGCGAATAAAAGGGTGTTGATTTTTTTCATGATTATTTTTTGAAGAACTTATTAAAGTTTGAATGACAAGCCGACAAGAATTCGGTGTCCAATGTTTCGGGATTTTTCTCCCTGATCCAGTTTTTCAATCTGGTTCAGCCCGACATTGAAGCGGTATTCTACATTTAGCGAAAGGGTAGATGTGAGGATGAATCGGCTGTTCAATAGAGCACCGGCGTTCAAATCCCAAGCTTTCAAGGCATCTGATTCTTTGAGGTTATAGCGAATGGTACCACTGGTCTGGTCTCCTTTCAACAAATAGTCGTAACCGATCATGGCCCCCGGAGATAGCTTGACTGTTTCTTTGTTCACTATGGCGAAAAGATAACTTAACCCACCGCCAAGGTATGTCAACTTCCAGTCAACGGTTTCTGAGTTGAAGGTAGACTGAGCACCAAGTTCACTGTATATTATTTCAGGCCTGAATTGGTGTGTCGAACCGAAACCAACACTTGCCCCGAAAGTACTGCCCGACGTGTAGCCTAAGTTTTCATTTTTATTGCCATTGGCGTCAGTGTAAAGGAAACTACTAAATGTTTTTCCGCCAAAAAGATTGAATTGTGTGGAACCCGTTTTTTCCTGGGCGTGCGAGAAACTCAAAAAGAAGCTGACAGTGATTAATGTAACGTATCTCATAAGTTAATGAATGACATTGATTTTGAATGCAGAGACCAAATCCCCGCATACGATTTGCAGGTGATACATGCCGATGGAAGGCTGCTGGATAGCGACTTCAATCAAGCTGTTTCCGGATCCAACATTGCTTAGTACCATTTTCCCCTGTTGATCCACCAACTGGTAGGTGAATGAGGAATTTTCTGGGAGGTCTACCTGAAACGAGAATTGCCCGTTGTTTGGATTGGGGAAAATCACGGCATTCAATTCGTTGCGCTCCATTTCCATGTAATACGGCTGATGAAACCCTTGGCGCAACGCAGCACCATTGCTCTTTTGAATGAACGATGTAGCGCTGGGTTGACCAGCTGTTTGTTGCACGGTGATGTTCCCACTGCCCATAGAGCTTCCAATAGAACCGATGGTGGAACGAATGATTTGTTGTGAAAAAGCCCAATTCGTTAGAAGAAAGAAAATGGTGGAAAGGAATATTTTGCGTGGCATGTCCTGAACAGTAAAACACAAAAGTAGAAACACCTGAACCCTTGTAAAATTGGTATTAGGATTAATTTAGTTCAAGTAGGACTAATATAGTCTTTGGATGACTTTGTCTGTAATATTGTTCCCCATCAAAAACTTTTTTACCATCTTTCTGCCTAATTTTTTACCTTTGAATAAAACACGATGACAATGGATTTGCGTTCCATGCACATAGGACAGAAAATCAGGAAGTTGCGCGAGTTGAAGAACCTCACGCAAACGCACCTTGCCACGGGCTTAGGCATGACGCAAAGCGCCTACAGCAAAATCGAATTGGGTGAATCCGAAGTGACATATAGCCGACTTGAAAAAATTTCGGATTTACTTGGCATGAAACCGGAAGATGTTATTTCCTTCAACGATTCGATGGTGTTCAATGTCATGCACAATGACCATGGGGGCAATGTTTTCAGCCACATCCACCAAAACGGTTTAGCTGCACAAGAACGCCAGTTGTATCAAGACCAAATTACCTTATTAAAGGAAGAACTTGAATACATGAAAAAGATGCTGGAGAAAACCATTCGTTGATTATTCCCTTTTGCTTCACCCCTTTCTCCTTCGCTGCTCAAGCCACTTAGGTACTTTGCCCTCCGCCTTTTTGTCCGTTCCTAAAAGTTTCTCAGCCAAATCGGGACGCTCTGCTTTTTTAAGTCGCTGGCGAATCCAATCTTGGTTTTCGCGCTTATACCAGAAGAAATACTTGTTCTGCGCTTGTTTTTCCTCCCGTGTTTTAACGGTTTTCACCGGTTTCAGGGTGTAAGGATGAACACCTGTGTAGTAAATGACCTCTGCTACCGTCATCGGTGTGGGCATAAAATCCTGCACTTGCTCTAGCTTAAAGCCCATGTCCTTCGTTTCTGCTGCCAAATGCGCCATGTCGGCCTCCTCACACCCCGGATGCGAAGAAATAAAATAGGGAACGAGCTGCTGTGATAAGTTGTGCTTGGCGGAAATCTTGTCGTATTTTTCCTTGAACTTGTGAAAGTATTTGAAAGATGGTTTACGCATCACACGAAGCGTGGCATCTGCTGTGTGCTCAGGCGCAACCTTCAGGCGTCCACTCACGTGACGTGTAACGACTTGTTCGATGTATTCGTCGTGGTTTCCGTCGTCGTTGTTCTTGTTAAAATCATCCACCAGCAAGTCGTAACGGATCCCAGAGCCAATGAACGCCTTCTTCACTTTGGGGTGGGCATCCACCTTGCGGTATAGCTCGGTCATGGGTTTGTGGGACGTATCTAGGTTGTTGCAAATGACCGGGTGAATGCAGCTGGGAGAAGTGCAACGTGCGCAGATAGCTTCGTCCTTGCCCTTCATCTTATACATGTTGGCCGAAGGACCACCCAAATCGGAAATGTAACCCCGAAACTCAGGGTGTGACGTAACTTCGTCCAATTCCTTAAGAATGGATGTTTCGCTGCGCGAAGCAATGAACTTGCCCTGGTGCGCCGAAATGGTGCAAAAACTGCATCCGCCAAAGCAACCGCGGTGCATATTGATGGAAAAACGGATCATGTCATACGCAGGGATGGTCCCGCGTTTCTTGTACTTTGGATGAGGTAAACGGGTGTAGGGCAGGTCAAACGAACGATCGATTTCTTTTTCCGTCATCGTTTTGTATGGCGGGTTGATGATCAACACCTGGTCACCTACGCGCTGAATGATACGGTCTGCCTGCCACTTGTTCGATTCAACTTCTACATGCTTGAAATTCGCTGCGTATTTGAGTTTATCACTCAAACAATCTTCGTGGCTCGCCAATTCGATGGTCTCCCATTGCTTGTTTTTCGGCAACGGATCGCTGGCCGATTGAAGAAAACCGACTTGCTTCAGGGTACGAAGGTTAGAAAAGGGTACCCCTTTTTTCAGTAATTGCAGCATTTCCCGCAACGGTTGATCCCCCATCCCATACACTAACAGGTCGGCGCCTGAATCAACTAAGATGGAGGGCATCAATTCATCCTTCCAATAATCGTAGTGCGTGACCCTGCGTAGGGAAGCTTCGATGCCTCCGATCAGTACAGGAACATCCGGAAAAAGTGTTTTGAGGATCTTACTGTATGTGGTGGTGGCATAATCGGGCCGAAATCCGGCAGCACCTCCGGGCGTGTAGGCATCTGTTGAACGCAGACGTTTGTTCGCCGTGTAATGGTTGACCATTGAGTCCATACAGCCTGCGGTAACCCCGAAAAAATAGCGAGGTCGACCCAGTTTTGTGAAGTCGCGCAGGTCATCTTTCCAGTTGGGTTGTGGGATAATTCCCACCTTCAACCCTTCGTCTTCAATGATGCGTCCAATTACTGCCGTTCCAAAAGAGGGATGGTCCACATAGGCATCTCCCGAAATCAGGATGACATCAAGGTCTTCCCATCCGCGTTTTTCAACTTCTTTGCGTGTGATGGGCAACCAGTCAGTAAGCGGACGTTCTTCGTTCATGGTACAAAAATACGGAATCATCACCTAAAAGTTGCGGCTTCATTGATTGCCTTTTGTGCGCTTCCTCGGTTGTTTCGATTTCATTATCTTTGTTGCCGTAAAATCAGAACGCATGAAGCAATTAATCGAAGCCTTTCCGGCACATATTCTTGAATCGCTTGACATCGCAAGCAAAGTCACTTTATCTCGCTCACTTGAAAACCCTGTTCACAACATAGTAATTTGTGGCATGGGTGGATCAGGGATTGGTGGAAAACTCGTTTCACAGTGGATTGTAGACGACGTTAAAGTGCCTGTGGTTTTATTGAATGACTATGACCTTCCTGCTTTTGTAAACAAAAACACCTTGGTCATTGGTTCTTCCTATTCCGGCAATACGGAAGAAACCCTGGAGGCTATTGAAGAGGCAAAACAGCGTGGAGCGCACCTCATAGGCATTTGTTCCGGGGGGCAGTTGCAGGCGTTTTGTGCGGAAAACCATTTTGATTGCATCATAGTTCCTGGTGGAAATCCACCTCGTGCCGCCTTAGCGTATTCGTTGATACAGCTAGTGCACATTTTGACAACCTTGGGATTGGTGCGCGAAGGCATGCTCAATGAAATTCGCTCGGCACAAGCCCTATTGGTCCAGGAAAGCGCATCGCTCAAAGAACTAGGCAAAGAAATGGCCCAGTTCATTCTTGGAAAAGTGGTGATTGTATTTTCTGATCCTTACTACGAAGGCGTTGCTATTCGCGCGCGACAGCAATTTAATGAAAACTCGAAATTGATAGGTTGGACAAGTGTCATTCCCGAGATGAACCACAACGAACTTGTTGGTTGGGGAGGCGGAGACGCTCGGTTTGCACCGGTTTTTTTACAAACCGGAGACATGAATCCTAGGAATCAGCGTAGATACGAAATCACGAAAGAAACGGTTGAAAAAAAGGCAGGCGCTAGTTTTGAAGCAGTAGCCAAAGGAAATGGTCGTATTGAGAAATCCCTTTACCTGATACATTTGGTAGACTGGGCATCATGGTACCTTTCAGAATTGAAAGAAGTGGATGCCATGGACATCGAAATCATTGATTACCTGAAAGGGGAGTTGGCGAATTTTCAGCATTCATGAATCCAAGCGTTCGACGCGTCGACCTCGGACTGATAGATTACAAAAAGGCGTGGGACCTGCAGGAAGATCTGCTTCAGGAAATGGTGCAGAAAAAACTGCTACGCAAGGAACATCCGGAAGAATCCCTGCCAGTCAGTGCCATTTTAACATGCGAGCATCCCCACGTATTTACCTTGGGTAAAAGCGGTGATGAAAGCCATCTACTGCTCGATCAGGAAGGACTTTCAAAAGAAGATGCGGCCTTTTACCGAATCAATCGGGGTGGCGACATCACCTACCATGGACCGGGTCAATTGGTGGTATACCCAATTTTTGACCTTGAACAGTTTTTTCGCGATATCCATAAATACATGCGTTTTCTGGAGGAAGCGGTGATTCTGACGCTATCAGATTATGGTGTATCCGCCGGTAGGGTAGAAGGGCTCACAGGGGTCTGGATTGACGAAAACGGACCGAATCCAAGAAAGATTTGTGCCATGGGTGTAAAAAGTTCCCGCTGGGTGACTATGCACGGCATCGGTTTTAACGTCAATACAGAATTGGCTTATTTTCAACATATTATTCCGTGCGGTATTTCCGATAAAGCCGTAACTTCCATGCAACAAGAACTGGGTAAGACCTTGGATATGGATGAGGTTAAAAACACCTTATTAAGTAAGATGCAACACGTATTTCAATTTGAATGGGTAGGATAGTATGAAACGAGAGAGAAACATTTTTTCATTTTTGCGCATTCCTGCCTATTTGTTATTGGCGATTGTGCTATTGTTGAACGCGGTCATTTTGCTTTCGGGTCGTTATTACATTTATACGGGTATTTACCATACCTATTTGAAGGGCCGAACAGGCCCGAGCATTTATGACCTTGACGTTTTTCCGACAGTCAAAATGAATCCAAGCCAGCAGCCAGAAGTATGGAAAGAACGCGTAAAACCTTTGAGCAGTGCGGACCTTGAAGCCCTAGTTGGCATGAAATCAACGGCTTTTTTGGTTTTTCACCGAGATACATTGGTGGCCGAACATTATTTTGGCGTACACCAACGTTCTACTGTTTCGAACTCTTTTTCCATGGCGAAAACACTTGTGGCTTTTTTGGTAGGCATCGCTGTGGAGGATGGAAGCATAAAATCACTTGACGAACCCGTGGCTGCATACCTTCCGGAGTTTAAGCAAAAGGGGAGGGAGCACATCACCATTCGCCATTTATTGCAAATGTCCTCAGGGCTCGACTGGGAAGAAAGCGGTGTCAATCCATTTTCGGAAAATGCGGAATCGTATTACGGTACCAATTTATACCAATTGGTTACACGTCAATTGCCGATAGAGCCACCTGGAAAGAATTTCAAGTACTTAAGCGGCAACACGCAATTACTGGCGTTCGTTTTACAGAAAGCGACCGGAAAGTCGGTGCCGGAATATGCACAGGAGAAAATTTGGAAACGGATTGGAACTGAGCACGCCGCAGAATGGAGCTTGGAAAAAGAAAAAGGAGATGCCAAGGCATTTTGCTGTTTTTACGCTACTGCTCGAGATTTTGCCCGCTTAGGAAATTTGGTTCTGCAAGATGGGAAATGGGGAAAAGAAAACGTTGTTCCCGCTTGGTTTGTGAACGAAATGGTGAAAAACCCATCCCTCAAGACCAAAGAAGGGCTGCTGAACCGTCGGTATGGCTTGCACATATGGACGTATATGGATAAAAATCACCCAATCTTTTATTTTCAGGGATTAAAAGGACAATTTATTATTATTGATCCACAAAATGAGTTGGTCATTGTGCGTTTGGGTGAAAAACGCTCACCAGAAGTGTCCTTGGAGGATATTGAAAAAAGCCAAAACCGAAATGCTGAGATGGGCAACATCGGCCATTCGCCGGATTTGATGTTCTATTTGAAAGTAGGAAGAAAGGCATTAAAAAAATACTGACATGAGGGAGGAATTGCTAGGTCCGAAGGTTGAAAAGGTGGGAGTTGCTATCGTAGAGGAATTATCAGATGATGGTGGAAAAATGTATTATGTCTACCTCGTTAACCTGCGCGATGACATCATGGAAGGAATTATTGTGACGAGCACCGGGTATGGAGAAAACGTCCAAACAGGCGAAACCGTGAAGACATCTACATTACGTCATTCACTCGAAGTATTGTTGCCAAACGAAGCGGCGAAAATCGAGCCTATTATGGAAGATTTGTTTGGGCTAGCAAACGAGTATTGGGTGAGTTTTTGGATTGACGAAGTGATGTACGACAAACGCTTTGTGTTTTTACCTGAAACCATTGTTCCAGAGAAAATGAAAACAATTCCGGTGCTTGGCCAGAAAGGAATTATTATGCTTTAGTTCCTTCTTTTAGTACATCAATGCTGTGAATTTCACGAATTAAACCGCCTAGGCTCTTGCTGTAATTCTTGATTTGAATTCCGCCCGCTAAAACAGGTACATCTCCTGTGTCTTTTTGGAGTGTTTTGAAATAGTTAATAATGAACTTTTCATCCACGGCTGTTAACCAAGAAGTTACTAGAATCCTAGGTTTTAGTTTCTCGATGCTTTCCAACAAGGCGTCGTACGGCAAACTTTGTCCAAGGTAGATGGTTGCTTTTCCTTCATTGCGGAGAATGAAATGGTAAAACAATAAACTGATTTCATGCCATTCGTGTTCTGGTAAGAACAATAGAATTGGATCCTCGAATGATGCCGGAATAGGCAATTTATCGGTCGTCGAAATTACCTTTTGACGAATTAAATTCGAAATGAAATGTTCTTGGGCCGTGCTGATTGAACCTACGAGCCACATGACGCCAATTCGATCCAAGAAGGGGATCAACTTATCAGTGAAGGTGCTCTCCAGTCCGATTTCATCGATGAGCTGATCTAAAGTGGATTTAAACAACAGCTCATCCATTTCGATGAGCGCGAGTATCAATAATTCCGTAGAGCTATCAGTGATGTACTTGTTTTTAATTTCCCAAACCTTTTGTTTTATTTCTTCACGAGTCATTTCAGCAATCCGCGAAATTTTCACACCGTGTTTGTTCAACAAAGCTACATTCAACAAGGCTTGAAGTTCTTCATCGTTGTACGTTCGGATTTGTGTATCCGTGCGGTCTGGACTTAACAACCCATACCTCTTCTCCCATATACGGATGGTATGCGCTTTAATTCCGGTAAGCGTTTCTAAGTCCTTGATCTTATACTCAGCCATGTGTTTTAATTGTCAGGATTGGGTTAATTATTTCACTAACAACGTTATGACATTTTTGTTTTAAGCAAATGTGATTTGTTTATCTTTGAAATATGAGTGGTGCAAAAAGGATACATAGCTCGGTCTCTATTAATAGCCTAATTAACTGGTATTCAGTAAAGTATTTTTCATTCTTTTTGTTTTTCTTTTTTAGTTCATGTACGTCAGAAAAAAGTAAAAAAGAAACCCTATCGTTGGACAACAATTACGCTGAATACCAACCGTTGAACCTAACGAACCATGACATTCGTGCAAAGCTTATGATACCGGATGAGACTGCGGATATAGGAGCCTCTTTGCAAAGGGAAGTATTCCACGAGGAAGGAGATTTCATTTGGCGCATTACAGCTGGTCCAAACTTTTACGTAGAAATAGAGGATTGGGGAGATTATAAAGGCATCATTGCCAACAAAAAGAAAGAACTGAAAAAAAACAAGCATTTCACTGTCCGCTTTTTAATTGATGACCGTAACCTTATTTTTTACGAGCGAACCTTGGTGGTGAAAGGCAATAAGTATGCACCAAAATCGGTGGGTACCCCGCACACGTCTTTCCATGTATGTGGTGAATATGTGTTGGACGGTGTAACCTATGAATTGCGAACCAAGCCACAAGGGTACCGAAGGAACCAGCGTTATTATGCTGAAGTGGTTGCGAAATCCATCCGTTCATTCAAGGCGTTAAAATAATCCAAGCCATGCACCAAACTGGCCTTTTGTCTGTTTAGCTTTTGTAATTTTGTATCCATGGAATTAAACAGAGAGAACATCCTGCAAGTGTTGGGAAATATCATTGAGCCCGACCTAAAGAAGGATATCGTGAGCCTCAACTTAGTCAATATTCAAGAAATCAACAGCGACGCTGTTCAGCTGCAAGTGCATGTTTCTAATCCTGCTTTGCATGCGCGCAGAAGAATGCAAGAAGCTGTTCAGTTTAACCTCCGACGGGTATTCGGGGAAGGCCTACAGGTTCAGTGTGAAGTTGCAGGTATTCCCGCGGAAGCAAAATCCAAACACAGAAAAATCCTTCCAGAGGTCAAACACATCATTGCCGTAGCTTCCGGAAAAGGGGGGGTTGGTAAATCTACAGTGACAGCTAACCTTGCCGGAGGTTTGACCAAAGCTGGATACCGTGTTGGAATTGTGGATGCAGATATTTATGGTCCCTCCATGCCCACCATGTTCGACTTAGTTGGCGAACGTCCACAAATGGTTACGGTGGAGGAAGAGCAAAAAATCGAGCCCATCGAATCACTTGGCGTGAAAATCTTGTCCATTGGTTTTTTTACAGATCAGGACAATGCGGTGGTATGGCGTGGTCCAATGGCCGCGAAAGCCATGACACAACTGTTTACAGATGCCCATTGGGGTGAACTGGATTATTTATTGATTGACTTGCCCCCGGGAACGGGTGACATTCACCTTTCGTTGGTACAAAACGTTCCGCTCGATGGGGTGGTCATTGTATCCACGCCACAAGAAGTGGCTTTGGCAGACGCACGCCGCGGTGTCAACATGTTCAAGATGGACGGAATGAAAGTGCCGGTAGTCGGAATCATTGAAAACATGGCATGGTTCACGCCTGCCGAATTACCCGAAAATAAGTACTTCATTTTCGGTCGTGATGGAGCCAAAAACCTCGCCGAAGGAATGAATGTACCTTTTTTAGGACATGTTCCGCTTGTTCAAAGTGTTTGCGAGGCTGGCGATGCGGGTAGACCAGCTGTTTTTCAAGAAAACACACCGATTGCTAAAGCCTTTGAGGAATTAGTTGTTAAATTTACCATTGAGATCAACGAATTGAAACAACCTTAATTAACCAACATGATCGCCGATAAAGTCGAAATTACCCGCAAAGTGGAGTTGGCATTGGAACAACTTCGCCCGTTTTTGCATGCCGATGGCGGGGACATGGAATTGGTTGACATTACCGATGAGGGCATTGTTCAGGTGAAATTACTTGGTGCTTGCAGCGAATGTTCCATGAGTACCATGACCCTCAAAGCGGGCTTGGAAGACGCAGTCAAAAAAGCAGCTCCTGAAATCCATTCTGTACAAGCCGTTAATGCATAGGTATAAAAAAAACCGACCATACAGTCGGTTTCCTTCCATTTGTACTTAATGTTTATCCTTTCATGGCATCCGCATAACGTTTTGCCACAGCTTCCCAGTTAATGACATTAAAAAAGGCCTGAATATAGTCCGGACGTCGGTTCTGGTAATGAAGGTAATACGCATGTTCCCATACATCCAAACCGAGGATAGGTGTTCCATCACAGCCTTCGCCCATTAACGGGTTATCTTGATTGGGTGTTGAGCATGCACATAGTTTTCCATTGGAAACGCATAACCATGCCCAGCCCGAACCGAAACGAGTGGCCGCCAATTTGCTGAATTCATCCTTAAATGCGTCGAACGATCCAAATGCCTCATCTATCGCTGTGGCAAGTTCTCCGGTTGGATGTCCTCCCCCGTTTGGCCCCATGATTTCCCAAAACAAATTGTGGTTCCAGTAGCCACCTCCATTGTTGCGCACAGCTGGCTTGTCAAGGCAGTTTTTAAGAATTTCTTCGATTGATTTTCCCTCGAGATCCGTTCCCTGAATAGCCGCATTCAGGTTAGTTGTATACGCCTGATGGTGCTTGGAATGATGAATTTCCATGGTACGGGCATCTACATGGGGCTCAAGCGCATCGTAAGCATACGCTAATGTTGGTAATTCGAATGACATAGTCTTTTAATTTAAATGTTACGTGTTTTTTAGAACGAATCAAAATTACGAAAAAAGCCTAGCCCCAACAAAGGTCAATGCGCCAAAATGCGTCAACCTGATACGTTGAGCGTTGTTACTTACATGTTCTGTAAATCCACCTGGCGCATTGCCACAAATGCCTTTAAAATACGCTCTCCAATGCCTGGAACTTCCACGTGAATGAGGTATACCCCGGAAGCGACCGGCACATTTGCATAATTGGTGAGTGTCCAATCTTGGAAAGTCATGGGGCTGTCTTTATCGATTTGTCGGATAAGTTTTCCACTGGTTGAGAAAATCCGTATTCGGCACCGTTCGGGTAAATTGGTAATCTTGACACGGTTATCCAGTTTACTTGTTTCATATTCCGAAAAGGCGAGGTAAGGATTGGGAACGACATTAATCAGTCGCAGCGCATCCGTAAGGGTAGGAGGGCTGTTTTTTACCGTTGAAAGGGAGGACATATCCCAGCCATACATGGGCCTTCCCTCATTGAATCCCGTGGCAACAAAATTTTTGTATTCCTTATTAATCCGCAACGAGATGCGTACGTCGGAGGTTAGAAATTGTTGATCATCCGCCAGTATTGGGTTCGCAATCCAGCTTAGACTGCCATACACTTCCCGCTTAGCCGTTGCATTGTTGTTTTCAATGTCCAGAAATTTTTGATAGAGCACATTGGAGGCATTGTTTTCAGCAAGTTGAGGCACGTATGCAGGGAAATCATATCCCGAGCTGAAGGCATTGATTTCGGATTGGTGGTAACTAAAAACATATACAGCATGCATTCCACCCAAAAGCGGGTTGCCTAGGGCGTCCGTTAACCGGTCTGTTGGATTCCAAACCATATCGCCGCCGTTTTCATTTCCTAGGAAGGAATTTTCGCCAAATGCCATGTACAAGCGTGCTCCACTTTCAAGGTCTACGGCATAACCAGGAAACCATCCCATCCCCGCTCCTGTTCCGTCGGGTTGACCATTTTTATTCACGCTTGGACTTTTTCTCAGGGCACCCGCTTGGGCATTTCCAATGGTTAAATTGGGTTCCCTTCCAAGTTCAATAACAGGACACCTCGTCCATTGGGATTTGTCGCTAGTGATGACAATATCGATGCTCGGTAAAAAGGAAATGCTGGCGTTCGACCTTGAAGATCCCGGGCTTGACATGTTGTAATAAGCTAAGGGCATGTAATCGGCTTGGTAACCAACCAATCGATGCGGGGCAATGCCACCGCCAAGCAGTTTTGCAAAGCGCTTGTCGTCGTCGATGCCGCTTTCGTCTTTATAGGAACAAGGATTCAAATAGCTCAAGGCATCGGGTTGGCAATCCTCCGGGTCTAGCGGTGAATAATCCCCCGAGCGGATCCAATTGGTAGGATAAAACGCATCGTTGTCGTTGACAAAAGTGAGCCATGGTTTGGAGGAATCTGAAAAAGTGAGTTCAGATCGAATCATGTCGGTGGTTTTCACACTGGCATTACCCGCCGGGCCAACATATTTTTCTTGCAATATTTGAACAGAAACACCCCACTGAGGAATGAGTTGTTCATTGTTTTTGGCGATAGTCTGCTCTGAGGAGATACTGTCCAGTAGCATTCCATCCAGCGCGCTGTAACGGTAAATGATCCAAGAAGCGGTGTCGGCACCGTTCAGGTTGGAAGCAGTATACGATCGGAACACACATTCAAAGTATCCATTGGCGACATTCAATGGGTCTACGACTTTCACCTTGATAGGACCTCTGTTTTGTGCGTATGTCGGACGCTGCATAAAACCGTTTTCTACAATTAATGCTTCGGACTCAGCGTTGAGTTGCAGGTCCAAATTGCCATTGCCATAACCGTCCAATCGCGTGATTTCTGGTCCCTCGCCATATTCCAAATAGTGCAAGGTTCCGTCCGCTTCTGGCATAGGATTGTGTGGAATTCCTTCTAGAATTTTCACCTCACCATTGGCAGCTTTGCGGCTATTTAGGTAGCGTCTTTTCTGTCCATCGAGTGCATTTGGATCGTCAGGACTGTAATTTTTGTAGTTGTTGTAGCCGTAAGCCACAGCGATGTAATGGTAACGTTTGAAGTTCACAAGTTGGGTATTTCCTTGTGCAAAAAGATCGGATTTGACACTGAAGCTATGTCGGATCCCTTTGTCCTCGCCATCGACTTTTTCCACTGGTATACTGGCTTGCAAATCTTCGTCAAATTCGAAGTTGATGATTTTTGAAATGCCATCTTTGATGTCGCATTGTGCCACTAGCCTTGCTTTTTCTGTATTGCCGATATCGGAAATGGAACCGGATTTCGTTTTTAATTGGAAGATTTGGTAACCCTGAAACCGGTAATATTTGTCTGCATCAGGGTTACTGGTGACGATAAACGGATCAAATTCTTCATAGGCTTCGTTGTAGTTGTTTGAGTTTGCCGGGTTGGAAAGAGTTAGGATCAACTCGTTTTCCAGTTCTTGGATGTACATGTCCGGGGCATGTGGACCTTCTAACACTCGAAAACAATTTTCGAACAAGGCTTGGGCTTTATCATCTGCCCTTCGAAGTACCTCAACAGAGGCAAAGGGGTCACCGCTCGTAGCACGTGCCCAAACCACACCAACGGTAATGTTATTGACTGCTCCCGGTTTTAAGATGAAGGGGCCTGCAGATTGTACAAAACGGCGGTCGTTTGGTGGATTGTTGGAAGATTGCTCGGTCCAAGGGGCTTGCGGTATCCCACCAGTTCCCCATCCTTGGGGATCGGTATCCCCAGGGAACATAAAGTCGCATGGTACGCTCGGATCTGCTTCGCTGTCGGAAATGTGTCCGCTTCCACCATAATAAAATTGAGAACCGTCTTTCCAATAGCCCCTCAGGTAATTGTAATAATCGGATGCATTGATGGGATCCGTTTGATTTGGATTAGCTCCATTTGTGGTATTGGAATAATACAGGAACCGCCGCATTCCGAAACGCTCATTATCGATAATTCCGTCACCGTACCCAATACCGTTCAGTGCCTGGTTGTAGCCTATTCCATACCCGTTGTCCTGTCCGTCGTCATCTTGGTATGGTCCTTCAAAAAAGTCGACTCCCACCGCAGGGGGTGTAGTACCGTATCCCTTGAAGCCAGCGTTTTCGCTATCTACATTGTCGCCATTATAGTAATAGCCCAGTCCCCGGTTGACGTCACAGCCCACATAGTCGTCGTAGGGGTCACCCAACGCCCCATCGGTGAAAAAGCCAAAATAAGTATTGTAGAGCGTTTGAGTGCCCCGATTGATGAGTTCGTAATTATAAAAAGTCATGTTATTGATCTCGTCGTTGGATGCGAAGGCAAATGCTTGTGCCCGTATTTCCATCCCGATTGGATCGGCGCCTGTCTCGGTATGGATATTTCCTTTATCGTTCATGACCCACCAAAAGTTCATGTCGCCATACAGCAAGACCCGACGGTCGGTAGAACATTCTCTCGTACCATTGATGTCGTACCATGGATAGTCGCCATCTTGCCAGTTGTAGCTACCGTCTTCGTTGGAATCATAAAAAGGGGCAAGGTAATAATCCTGGCCTTTAGTGACATCCCCGTGTGCGGGCCACTCTTTGATGATTTGTGGTACTTTGTAATTGGGAAAAAGGGTCGACTGGTTATTGGTACCATTCGCTGCGTCATTCACCCCAGCCTGATACCATGCATTGAATTCCCGAATCATATCCTGCGTGGTGACGAAATGCTTGTCGTATTTACTGCAGTTTTCATAGGTGGTTTCCGCAATGACTTTGGATAATGGCCCCGTCCAATAGTCTTGACCTTGTCTGTAGCGTAGAGCGGCCAATTTAAGTTGGTTATTAATGTCAGTACCACCCAGCCACAAAGCAGCGGTAAATAGGGCCATGATTCCTGAATTTTTTGGAACTTCGTATTGAGAGAAGTTTTGATTGGGAATTTGCCACAGGTTGCCTGCAGTGTGAATCATCGCTCTGACGTTGTTCAGTTCAAGGTAGGTTGTAGTAGTAGGTGGCGTACATTGCGCTGCCTTTGTCGGTAGTGCTTTTGAGTTGAGCTTTACCTTCGCTGAACCTGCGTATGGTTGTGCCCATAAGGTGCAAAGGGATAGCGAAAAAACAAGAAAAACAGCGATTTTCATAACAAAAAAGTAAGCCAATCAAAAATAATAATTTCGAGCTACAAAAAAGGGGTGGAAGAGGTAATACACTAAGTTAAAAAAATGGGCCATGAATATTGGTTTGTGAAATAATTCGTTATTTTAGCATGGCAGGTTGAATTGGAACTCCCTGTTTATTAACTAACTAATTAAAAAATTCTATTACTATGGGTCAAGGCGAAGACAAGCCAAGTGTTGGTTACCAAATTTTGGCACTTTTAATTCCGATTGCTGGCATTATTATGTATTTCAAGCAAAAAGAAAACTACCCAAACAAAGCGAAACGATACATTCAACTAGCGAGTATTGGTATTGCGTTAGGTGTAGTTAGCCGTTTTGTAACGGGGATGTAAAACGAATCTTAACATTAATGAAAAGGCTATTCACATGGATAGCCTTTTTTCTTTTTCTACAATAGTAAGTTGAATTGAATGAATGTTTTTTGTTAAAACCTCCAACGAAAAATATGTGAGACCGTTATTTTGTCTGCTCATTACTGACATCTTGACAGAGATTTCGCTGGGCATAAGGTTTGATTAAAGTGGATTGTGAAAAATGCGCAGCCTTTCGGGTCAATTCAAACGGCACTTCTACTCCCGGCGTTGTTGCTTGTCCTGCTTTGGCTCATCCAATGGGCTAACATGCTTTTTCCAAATGACCTGGTTCAATGGGGCCTGTTACCAAGGTCAATCGAGGGATTAAAGGGTATCTTGCTGATGCCATTCATTCACTCCGGTAACGATATTCGGCATTTGATCAATAACTCTTTGCCCATCTACGTATTGTTGTTTAGCCTGTTATACTTTTACCGCCAAATTGCTTGGAAAGTTCTGCTCTGGGGTTGGATCTTGACAGGAGCTTTTTTGTGGGCTTACGCAAAAAATAAAGGCGCATACCACATCGGTATAAGCGGTATCATCTATTTCCTTGCCGCGTTTTTATTCACTTCCGGAGTTCTGCGCAAATATTTGCCATTGCAAGCGATTTCATTATTTGTCGTTTTTGCCTACGGAAGTATGCTTTGGGGAATTTTACCGCTCAAAACAGAAGTTTCATGGGAGGGCCATTTCGCGGGATTGAGCGTAGGGGCGTTTTTGGCTTATATCTTTAGGGAAAAAGGCCCTCAACGTCCAAAATACCAATACGAACTTGAAAAAGAGCTGGGCATTGAACCTCCTGACCTGGAGGCTCAATGGGAGGAAAAGATTCGTTGGGCCCAACTTCGTGAAGAGGAACAACTGCGCAAACAAAAAGGACATGTCATCGTTTACCATTACGTTCCAGAAAAAAAAACGAATCAAGCTCCTGATAGCTGACTTACCTCTTCAACCATGGAACATCAAAAGCTGATAGATTACTTCTCTTCGTTCGTCAAACTGAACGACGCGGATAGGGATGCAATCACTCAGGCATATACGGTAAAGCACTACAAGAAAAAGGAACTATTGTTCGAGCGAGATGCTGTTTGTTCCACCGAATCATTTGTTACAAGAGGAAGCGTACGCGTTTTTTATAACGATTCCAAAGGAAACGAGCACATACTTTATTTCGCATTTCCCGACTGGTGGGTAAGTGACATGTCCTCCTTCAACGACCGAAGCGCGGCATCATTGAGCGGAGAAACCTTGGAGCCTTGTACAGTGCTTCAAACCAATCCGGAGAACAAAGAAGTCTTGCTGAAAAGTGTCCCATCCTTGGAGCGTGTTTTCCGCCTCATCACGCAAAAACATGTGTCGGCTCTGCAGAAACGCTTTCTTATGGCGGTCAGTGAAAGTGCTGAAGAACGGTACAAGGAACTTGTCTTACAAGCACCAGGAATAGAGCTGTTGGTTACCCAAAGACAAATAGCTTCTTACTTGGGAATTGTTCCAGAATCTCTTAGCCGCATGAAACGACAGCTGATGGGAAAGTAAAACCTTAACACATATCAACAGATTAGAACTTTTGGACACCTACTTTTGTTCAAATCAAAAAAAAGTAGAAACATATGAATTGGAAAAGCGACAACTTACACAGCAACATTGGTTTTAGTGTAAAACACATGATGATTACAAACGTCCATGGATCGTTTGGTGAATTTAATGCCCACATTGAGGCCAACGACGATGATTTTTCTCAGGCAACATTTCATTTCAGTGCAGCGATTGATTCCATCAGTACCGGCGTTCAAGATCGGGATGCACATTTGAAATCCGGCGATTTTTTCAATGCAGAACAATTTCCAAACCTGCAATTCGACAGCTCTTCTGTGGAAAAAATCGACGAGGAAACATTCCACATACACGGCAATTTGACCATTAAAGACCAAACTCATCCCATTTCTTTCACTGCAGAATATGGAGGAATCGTTTTAGACCCATACGGACAGACCAAAACGGGTTTTTCGATTACAGGAAAATTGAAGCGTAGCGATTACTGTTTAACATGGAGCGCTGTTACCGAAGCCGGTAAAATTGTGGTGGCTGATGACATTAAATTAAACGCTGAAATTCAATTCATAAAACAAAATTGATCTAGGCTTGTTAACGCTTTAGTAGTAATAGAGTAGTAGTGGTTAGGTATGAAATCCTGTGGGCTTTGGTTCGCAGGATTTTTCATTTTACATATGCCTGTTTCTGCACCAAAACGAACTGATCGTTTTCTACGCGCACATATCCTTGATCGTAGCAAAAATAATACTGAGTTCCCCGCTTTGTTTTAAACACATTCGTGTAATAATGAAAATTAAACCCAGCTTCCGCCAGCACAATGCCGTCTAGTGTCACCTTTCCCTTTGGATTAAATTCCGACAAAATCCTTCGATTTTTGCGAAGTATTGAATTAATCCTACGTACTTGGACATTTACATCTGAGTTTAAACGGTTGTTAAAGGTATTCCTGCAGTAATCTGAGCAAAATTTCTGATCGATACGGCCATGCAATGCTTCTGCGCATTCCTGACAAAGGCGCTTTTCCATGAGGTTAGGTAAAGGTTTTGAGCAAGTTAACAATAATTAACAGCAAAACAATCCTCACCCCTCGCAATCTTCGGAAATTTGTAGGCTAAATTCAACGAACGCAAATGGAAAACCACACCCACACGTCATCCAGCCCTGCAGAAGCCATTCGACTGCTGGGAGAGCAAATTAAATTGGAAACCCACATCCTACAACAATTGCGTGAGGAAATCGGCCGCGTCATTATCGGTCAGCACGAAATGCTTGATCGGTTATTGATTGCCTTACTGACTGAAGGGCATGTCTTATTGGAGGGCGTTCCGGGGTTGGCAAAAACACTTACGATTAAAACCTTGGCTGACGCTATCGATGTCTCGTTCAGCAGGATTCAATTTACACCGGACTTATTACCAGCAGATGTGACTGGAACACTGATTTATAACCAAAAAAGTGAAAAATTCTCTGTCAAGAAAGGTCCAGTATTCGCCAATTTCGTATTGGCTGATGAAATAAATCGGGCGCCTGCAAAAGTGCAAAGTGCCCTACTCGAAGCCATGCAAGAACGCCAGATCACCATTGGCGATGAGACATTCTCGCTGCCTTCGCCATTTTTGGTTCTTGCTACCCAGAACCCCATCGAACAAGAAGGAACCTACCCCTTACCTGAAGCTCAGGTGGACCGTTTTATGCTAAAAATTAACCTCGGATACCCATCTAAGGAAGAAGAAAAGCAAATCATTCGTTTGAATGTGCAGCAAGGTGGTATTCCGACCTGCAAGAAGGTGTTGTCAGCAAGCGATATTTTGAAATCTAGGTCACTCGTAAGACAAGTATACCTCGACGAAAAGGTGGAGCAGTACATTGTAGACCTCGTTTTCGCTACGCGTGAGCCAGAACGCTACGGCTTAGGATTTTTACAGCCACTTATATCTTACGGATGTTCACCGCGGGCCTCCATTAACCTTGCACTCGGAGCAAAGGCATATGCATTCCTGCAAGGTAGGGCATTCGTCATTCCTGATGATGTGCGTTCTATTGCAGGAGATGTAATGGGACATCGCATAGGTCTAACGTATGAAGCAGAAGCAGAAAATATGAGTGCGAACGATGTCATTGCAAAAATTGTCAATAAAGTGGAAGTGCCATAACCTGCCATGCCACCAAACAACGACATCCTTTCGCGCATCCGACGGCTTGAAATAAAGGCCAAAGGATTAACCCACCAACTTTTTTCCGGTGAATACCAATCGGCGTTCAAAGGTCGTGGAATGGCTTTTAGTGAAGTACGCGAGTACCAACTGGGAGATGAGGTACGTACCATTGATTGGAATGTCACTGCTCGACACAACCAACCCTATGTCAAGGTTTTTGAAGAAGAGAGGGAACTGACCGTGATACTCTTGATTGATCTATCAGGTTCTGAGTGGTTTGGGATGAACCAACGCACGAAACGAGATCTGCTGATTGAAGTTGCCGCTGTGCTAGCCTTTTCCGCAGTGGAAAACAAAGACAAAGTCGGTGCGATTTTCACCTCAGATAAAGTTGAAAAATACATTGCCCCCGGGAAAGGGAAAAAACACGCGATGATGCTTTTACATCAGTTGCTTGCGTGGGATGGCCAATCCGGAAAAACGCATTTGGGAGCTGGACTGCGCTTTTTACAACAAACACAGAAAAAACGTTCAATTACCTTTGTCATAAGTGATTTTTACGACGAACATTTTTTGGAGGACATGAAATTGGCCCGAAAAAAACACGATTTGGTGGCCATTCAATTGACCGATGCTGCCGAGAAAGAACTCCCTAACTTGGGCATTGTTCAAATGTTCAACCCGGAAACAGGAGAAACCCAATGGGTCAATACCGCAGATGCATCAGTTCGCAAAGCATACCAAAATCAATTTAAAACACATGAAGAAAATAGAACCATTGAATTCAGGCGCTTGGGTGTAGATCATGCCCTACTTGATACAGATGCTGACCTAATCCCAGCCTTGGTAAAACTTGTTCAACATAGGCGATGAAAGTCCTTTTCTCCATAGCTATTATTTTCGGTACTGTGTTCGTCACTCACGCCCAAGGCTCTCGCGCAATCTTGTCGCAACCCACGGTGGACGTAGGTGAAAAAACCACCCTCACCTATTTGTACCCATTGGAAAAAGGTGAGGTACGTTTTCAACCCCAAAAAACAACGATTCCCTCTAAATTGCGGGAGCGAAGTGGTAAATTATCGGACAACGAACAAAGTCCGATAGAAGTTCTTGAAAAGTTTGAAGACACCATCCTCATCGAAAACGGCAAGCGCTTTTGGGTAGGAATCTATGAAATTATTGCTTGGGATACCGGTATGTATTTTATTCCCGGCCCCAAAATTATAGCCAATGGACAATCGGCTGAATTGCCTGATGTTGAACTAACTGTTCGACTTATGAAATCGGTCAAGGGGCAGGAAATTTACGATATAAAAGAATCTTTTTCAGAGGTGAAACCACAAAAGGAGTTGGTAAAAGAAGCCTTGAAATCTTCGTTTTGGTGGATCGTTGCCCTTATTGTTTCAGCCAGTTTGGCACTATGGTTTTTATTCCGAAAGAAGAAAGATCCTGCGCCGGAACCTGTGCCTCAGCGATCATTGACCCTTTCGGAGCGCACCCTGGCTGAAATAAAGAAACTTGAAGAACAACGCTTATGGGATAAGGGTCTGTTGAAGGAGCATTATTCTGCACTTTCTCATATTTTACGTACCTACCTTTCGGAGCGCTACACCTTGCAATTACTAGAACGCACCACCCATGAATCGCGGTTGCTTTTACGTCAAATGGGACTTCATGACGAGCTTATAGCCTTAATAGCCAGTATTCTTAATGAATCAGACATGGTGAAATTTGCTAAGTCAGCACCAGATGAAGAGGCTGTCTATGCTGTTTCCGAACGAGCCAAGACCATTGTACACCGGACCAAAACTCAGGAAGAACATGTTTGAACATTGGAACATTAAATGCTGGGAATACGAGTTCCTTGCTCCTGTATGGTTGTTACTCCTTCCTGCTGTACCTTTATTAGGGTGGGTTTTGTTCCAAAAAGAAAAGCAGAAGCGAGGCGAATGGAAGTTCACTGGGTTTACAACCGATATGCGAGCGCTTTCTAGTTCATGGATTGACACTCTTAGATTGGCCTTGCTCCTTGTAAAAACAAGTATCCCAGTATTCATGATTGTGGCTCTGGCAAAGCCTTACCATTGGAAATCAAACGAAGACATCGCGGAAGATTATAAAAATGGTATCGATATCATCATTGCGATGGACATCTCCGTTTCCATGCTCGCCAAGGATTTTGAGCCGAACCGCCTAGAAGCAGCCAAAGAAGTCGCAAAGGAATTTGTTGACGGAAGACGTGGCGACCGAATCGGTCTGGTGGTGTACGCCGGCGAAGCGTACACAGCATGCCCTGCAACGCTTGATTACGGCGTACTTAAAAGTCAAATAGACCTGTTGGGAAATCAGAACATCGAAGGAGGAACCGCTATTGGAACCGGCTTGGGAACGGCTGTCACGCGCTTGAGAAGCGATAGCCTTGAATCTAAAGTAATCATCTTATTAACAGATGGCAGCAACAATGCGGGTAAAATTGACCCAATGACTGCCGCTGAATTGGCAAGAGCAAAAAGCGTCCGTGTGTATACCATCGGCGTTGGTAGTAACGGTGAGGCGCCCACTCCCGTCATAACGCCTTTTGGTATAAGGTACGAAAGCATGCCCGTGGAAATTGACGAAGAAACCCTTCAAAAAATAGCTTCTACTACCGATGGGAAGTACTTTCGGGCCGCGGACAAACAAGGTTTGAAGGCCATTTATAGCGAAATAGACCAACTCGAAAAACGACGTATGATTGATAAGCGTTACCATGCAGAACCGCCAGCTACTCCCATGGCATTTCTCAATTGGGCGATTGTATTCTTGTTAGCATCCTGGATTGTTGAAAAATCCCTGTTTAAAACCTATGCCTGAGCACATGTACACATACCGAATTCGCCCCATGTTGCTTTGGATACTCGGTTACGAAATCCTTTTTTGGATCATCGCTGGGGTGTATTTGTTTTTAAACGGCTTTTTGGACCAAACCGCCAGTGAGCAAATTGGTTTCCGTTTTCCAATGTACCTTTGGTTGCACTTTGTCGCGTTTCCTTTTGGTGGGTTCTTTTTCTTTTCGCTGTTGCGCACCAATGCGTTAGCAAAAAGGGTAGGAACATCCATACGAGATCAAGTCCTTTTACCGGTAAACGAACGACAAAGCCTTTGGTATTTTCTTCTAATGAGAACGGCTCTTGCCATGCTGGTTTTTGCACTTGCCCAACCCTTTTTGGGGACAAAAAAAGTAAATGCGACCGTGCAAAGTATGGAAATAGCCATTTGCATGGATGTATCTAACTCAATGAATGCCTGTGATATCGACCCCAAAACGAGCCGATTGGAAATTGCTAAACGCGCACTCAACCAACTCATCAATAGCTTACACGGTGAAAAAATTGGCGTGGTTGTTTTTGCTGGTGGTTCCTTCGTTCAACTGCCCCTTACTTCCGATTACGGAGCAGCGAAATTGTTTGTAAATGAAATCAAAACGGATATGCTATCGGGCCAAGGAACAAACATTGCGTCCGCATTGGAGGCGTGCAAGGAGGTATTTACCGAACAAAAAACATCAAAGGCAGTCATGCTGGTGACCGACGGAGAAAACCATGAAGTCAATCCAAGTAAATTACTGGAAGAAATGCAACAAAAAGGGATACAACTTGCTATTTTGGGGATTGGAACACAACAGGGTGGGAGAATTCCTTTGGATCCTGATCGCCCTGAATTGGGATATAAATTGGGGAAGAACGGTAAACCGGTCACCACCAAGGTGAATCCATCCTTTATTCGGTCCATGGCCAACAAAGCACGCGGCTTTGCTACCATCAGCCAAGACCCATTTCCAGATATGAGCGCGTTGTTAACACAAATTAACCAAATGAAGCGTTCAAAAGTCAAAGAAATCGAATTTGAGGCCCTTGACAATCGCTACCAATTTCCGTTATTTGTGGCGGTAATTTGTTTTGCTCTCGCCATGCTCAAACCTTGGTCTCTTAAAAAGCAATATTGGTCATGAATAGGTTGTGTTATTTCCTGCTTTTCGTTGTCCTATCATTGGGATTCGATTCTTCTGCGCAGGAGTGGATGAAAGACCTAAAAGCTGCACGAGAGGCTTACCAGCGTAAGGCATACAAACAATCCTTTGACTTGTACCGTTCACTCGAAGGAAAACTTCCAAAAAATGTCGATGTGGCGAACGAAATGGGGCAAGCGGCCTACCGGGCAGGAAAATTCGAAGACGCTGAACGCTATTTCAATGCAGCCAATGCAATAAACAAGGACACGAAAAATCAGTTTATTTCATCTCACAACCTGGGCAATGCACGAATGAAGCGTAAAGATTACAGTGGTGCAGTAGAAGCCTACAAAAATGCCCTTCGGAGAAACCCTAACGACGTACAAACCCGGTACAACCTTTCTGAAGCATTGCGAAAGTTGAAAAAAAACAACAACAATCCACCTCCACCTAATAATCCACCTAACAATCCGCCCAAAGACCCGAAACAGCCCAATAAACCGAAAGATCCGAATCCCAAAGACCCGAATCAACAGCAGCAACCATCGCAGCGAAATCCTTCTAATTTACCCAATAAAACCGTCGATCGATTGCTTGATGAGTTGATGAAGAACGAAGCCCAGACGAAACGAAAAATGGGGGGAGAAAAAGGGAAAAATTATAATTGCAATTCAGGAAAAGATTGGTAATGAATAAGAGCATCCTTTCCATATTCGCGCTGTTTTTAAGCTTCCTTGTTTGGTCGCAACGTCCTGCATTGCTATTGGAGGTCGAACCTAGGGAGGCGATGCCCGGTGAGGTATTGACTATCACGGTAAAATCCAATATTCAGGGAAACATCGAGATTGATTTTCCACAGGGCTTTACCCGAGGGTATAACATCATGAATGGAATGGAGCAAGAGATTGACTATACCACCGGCAAAGTAATCTCCTTTTATTACCTATCGCAATCCGGTGCAATTTCAAAACCGGGAACCTACAAGTTTGGTCCGGCACAAGTTAAACGGGGAGGGAAAATCTATAAATCCAATACGGTAACCGTCACTATCCGAAAGGATAACAACACGGGAGCGACGTCCGACGGACTGTCAGCAAAACAAATGAAACAACCTGCCTTCGGTATAATTGAGAAGTCAACCTCAAGCATCTACGAAGGAGAACCAGTAGTGCTCAATGCCAAAGTTCTAGCGCGCTTTAATCCCACTCACCTAGAAGATTATCAGAGTTTCACGGTGGAAAATGTCCTTGATAAACACGACCTGCCAGGTTCTACACGTATCATGGTGAATGAGGAACGTATCAAACGAACCATGTTTTACACCTTCGTTTATGATAAAAAAGTGGTGTTTCCAACAGGTTCGGGAAAAGTGGCTGTGAATCCGTTTAAATTAATCCTCCGGCGCGGAATGGACGCTCTGCCCATTTCGTCTTCCGGAACCATTATTGAAGTTAAACCATTGCCGGGGGGTGCCCCGACTTCATTTATTGGCGGTGTCGGACAGTTTTCAATGGAACAGGAACCTGTTACTGGTTCACTTAAACAAGGGGATGTAATCACCTTGAAAATCACCATTTCTGGTCATGGAAACTTGCAAAACATTACTCCCCCAAAACTCGATCTTCCCAATACCATGATTTTATATGGGGACCCAGATGTAAAAGAAGATTTTTCTTACGGTACGAAAGGTGCAGAAGGAAAAATCACGTTCAGCTTTCATATTCAATTGATTGGACATGGAAACTTAACTCTTCCGGCCGTTCAAGCAGCTTATTTCGATCCAGAATTGGAAAAATATGTGGCGCTGCGAACAGGAGATATTGCCATTAATGCGGTTAAAAACCCATCCTTTAAGTTTGATGCGAGTAAACTGCGTGAACAAACCGCCGGGAAACAAACACAGGATTTATATCCCTTGCGCGAACAATCCGAAGGTTCATTTTTAGGTATCGGGTTTTTCAATTCCCCCGGTTTTTGGGCGGGTCTTGGCGCTCCGTTCGTTTTTGCGTTGGTAGTTGGCTTGTGGTACAAAAAACAGGATGAAGAAGTTGTTGTAAAAACAGAGAAAGAAGTCGTTGATGCCCGAATAAACGTTATATCAACCGGTATTCACCAGGCCAAAAACTTGCTTGAGCAAGGAAATACGAACGGATTTTACGAACAGTTGGAGAAGCATATTCGTCAAGTCTTACAATTGCTTGCAGAAGATGAGGAATATAGTTCATTGGAAACATTGATCGATGCGTTGCTAGAAAAGGGAAAAGAACCTCATTCATTAAGTCAGTTGAAAGAGATCCTGGCAAGTTGTCAGGAGGCACGATACGGTTTTGGAGAATCCTCGTATGCACCGAGTTTGCTCCTAGCTGATGCGGAAAATGCCCTTGAGAAATTATCAAACGCATGAAACTAATGCGATTCATAGTATCGGTATTCCTCCTACTTGGAGTGGTTTCTTCAGCTTGGAGTCAGAAGGAGCAACAGGGATTTGAAACCTTATTCAAAGAAGGTGTCGACGCCGCAAATAACAGGAAATTTGACAAAGCAATTAATGTTTTCGACTCCCTTTCCAAAATTGACCCGTTTAACAAAACCGTTTTCTTCAACCTAGGAAATTGCTATTACGATTCAAAGCAATACGGAAGAGCTATATGGGCATTTGAAAAGGTGTTGAAAATCGATCCAAGAGATGCGGAAGCAGTCACCAACCTAGAACTCACTTTTGCTAAGTTGAAAAATGGGACGAAACGAACCATCGAAACGTCCGGTTTGGTAAAGCTCGTAGTAGGCATCGGATTGTCTTTCTGGGTCATTTTTACCTTCGTCTGTGTCCTGATTCCCGCCGTTTACTTGGGGTATTTCCTACGTTTTCGATCCAAGAATAACCTACTTGAGCGCTTGTCCTACCTCTCTATCTTTCTCGTTATTCTTTCCTTTTCTGCAGGTTATACCGCAAAGAAACACCTTGAAAATTCGCACTATGCCATAGTTATTCAACCGGCTCCTGAATTGAATAATCCCATGAATCCTAACGTTAAACCGAAGGTACTAGAGGGAATGGAGGTGCTTATTGTGAGTCGTGATAAGGAGCAATGCGAAGTCATTCTTCCCGACGGAAACGCGATAAATATTCCCGAATCGTCGCTGGCATTTATTTAGAACCTGAACCTTATTGGATCAATAGATTCATGAAACCCGCAGATGCCATTCACTGTGTAAATTACAATGCCTACCTTTAAGGCAGTGAAAACAACATTATCAATAGATATTCGGGAATTGAATCTCGAGGAAATGAGTCACTGGTTAACCAACCACGGAGAAAAACCCTTTCGCGCCAAGCAAATACATGATTGGTTGTGGAAAAAACAAGCGGTTTCCTTTGATGAAATGTCAGATCTGAGCTTAGGACTGAGGGAGAAATTAACTACTCATTTCGAATTAACTCCCCTCGCCTTGTCCGAGCAACAGATAAGTACCGACCGTACAATCAAATGTGCTTTTTGTACCCATGACCAACGGACGATTGAAGGGGTGTTGATTCCTACAGCCACGCGTATGACGGCGTGCATATCCTCGCAAGTTGGGTGTAGTTTATCTTGTGCGTTTTGTGCCACAGGTCGCCTAAAATTAATGCGCAACCTTACTGCTGGCGAGATCGTTGATCAAGTGGTATACCTAAGAAATCTAGCCAGCGAAAAGTACAATACCAACCTAACCAACATCGTTTACATGGGTATGGGCGAACCTTTGTTGAATTACAAAAATGTTATGCGGTCCGTTGACTTGCTTACCTCTGACAAAGGGCTCGGCATTTCGCCGCGACGAATAACCCTTTCCACTGCCGGCATTGCGAAAATGATCAAGCGGCTTGGAGATGACCAAACCAAAGTCAACCTTGCCCTCTCGCTACACGCTGCGAATGACAGCAAACGGACCGAAATCATGGACATCAATGAAAGCAACAACCTCGAAGTGCTTCAAGAGGCATTGCGCTATTTCCATGAAAAAACGGGAACTAGAGTAACGTTCGAATACATTATTTTTAACGGATTTAACGACGAACTTACCGACGCTGCAGAATTAGCTGCCTTTGCCAAATGTGTTCCATGTAAAATCAACATCATCGAGTACAATCCCATTGACGAAGGACGATTTCAACAAGCAAAACGCGAAAAGGTGGATGCCTTTGCTGCTTTTTTAACAGCAAAAAACATGATTGTGAACATCCGTAGAAGCCGGGGAAAAGATATCGATGCAGCATGTGGCCAATTAGCAAATAAAAACAAAGCAATCGCCGATCGATCTGCTATTTTCAAACAACCTATGGGGTCCTAATACCTTGTTATGCTGTTTAGTAGCTTGACATTTCTGTTTGTGTTTCTACCGATAGTTCTGCTTGGTTACTACCTTATACCTACATCTTGGAAGAATAACTGGCTCCTGCTTTTAAGTATAGTCTTTTTTGCATGGGGCGGTATTCCTAATACCGTATTGTTCCTTGGTTCCATCCTGATAAATTATTTTTTCACGCTTAAAATCAATGCCCAATCGAATAAAAAAAACTGGCTCGTCATTGGCTTGGTGTTCAATTCGGGGATTCTCGTAGGCTTTAAATACCTGAATTTCATCATCGAAAACATCCATTTTCTAAGCCAAATGGTCGGCTCTCAAACCACTGCTCAACTTCCGAAGCTCTCTATAGCATTACCATTAGGCATTTCGTTCTATACCTTTCATCAAATGTCCATGTTGTGGGACGCATATAGGAGCGAGGAAAAACAACCTTTTACATTTGCCGACAGCGCACTTTATGTTGCTTTTTTTCCGCAACTAATCGCCGGACCCATCGTTCGATACAAAGAAATTATTCAGCAAATCCGTAGCAGAAAAGAGAGCATGGCGTTGTTTAGCAGCGGAATCGAACAATTTATTCTAGGACTTGGAAAGAAAATTATACTCGCTAACGGTTGCGCTGCGCTAGCCGATGATGTTTTCAGCTATCATCCTCATGAACTTACCTCTTCGGCTGCCTGGTTGGGAATCGTAGCCTACACCCTTCAAATTTATTTTGATTTTTCCGGTTATTCAGACATGGCCATAGGTCTCGGACGTATGTTTGGATTTGAATTGCCGATGAATTTCAATGCTCCCTACCTCGCAAGAGGAATTCGGGATTTTTGGCACAGGTGGCACATTTCACTTTCCAATTGGTTCCGTGATTATGTGTACATCCCCTTAGGGGGAAACAGGGTATCTGTCCGTAGGATGTATGTGAACCTATTGATTGTTTTTCTGTTAACCGGATTTTGGCATGGAGCGACATGGAGCTTTGTGTTTTGGGGATTGTTTCATGGCTTGTTTATTGTTTTGGAACGTTCATATGGGGAAGAAGCATTCAACAAACTACCGCGTTTCCCTGTATGGATGTACACCATACTCGTGGTCATGATTGGCTGGGTGTTTTTCCGAGTAGAGCATTTCGCCGATGCCGTTGACTATGTCGGTGTAATGTTCGGTTTTTCAAGTCCAACAGGTATGCAGGCAACTGTCTTTGTAGATTCCGAGAAGGCTACCATGCTTGTATTATCTGCCCTTGTTGCCGTACGGTTTTTTATTCTTCCCTCGTCCAACATATGGAAGGAACGTGCTTTATGGCTCGAAAAAACAACCCTACTCAGGCATGTTGCGTTGCTTTTTCTTTTTTTGTGTTGCGTTGCTGAATTAACTGCAGGATCCTATAATCCGTTCATCTATTTCCGATTCTGATGAAAAAACGGTTCCATACTTACTTCCTGCCTGTAGCGTTTGTACTACTCATCGGTTTGCCGCTCTTGAATTTCAATGGACTAATAATTCGATTTGAACGTCCCAATGAAAACCGCGTTTTTTGTGATAGCCTTCCGTTTCGTATCCAACAACTCGACAAGTTTCCGAAGGCCTTTGATAGTTATTATAATGACAATTTCTCTTTTCGAACACCATTTTTAACCCTTGCTCACCGCATTCATTACGACTTATTTGGCTCCACCCCACACCGCAACGATTTGCTTATAGGTAAACAGGGTTGGTACTTCATGGGCGGAGAGGAAAAGGCCATATACGAGGGGAGGGAACATTTTTCCGAAAAGCAACTCAAGCATATGTCTGTTTTGTGGAGGGAACGTATTCGTTTCTTGAGGAAAAAAAACATTCTGGTACATTGGGTGATTTGTCCCATCAAGCACCATGTATACAACGATATGTTACCGGAAAATGTGCGTAGACCCAAGCATATGAGCCGAAATGAGCAGCTCGCATTCTACTTGAACCGTTCCTTTCCAAATCTTGTTTTAAACCCGGTAAACAAGCTAAAGCTAGGGCGCAAAGAACACCGCGTGTACTTTCAACTCGACAACCACTGGAACGCCCGGGCAGGTTGGTACACCACCCAATACCTGCTGGAAGAGTTGAAAAAGGAATTTCCATCCCTAGATTCCCGTTATTTAACACTCTACAAATGGAGCGATTCCACCAAACGCGATGGCATTCATAAAGCGATGCTTGGCATTCGTGAATTATCGGAACAAGCCCCTTTTATTTTTCCTGGGCAGGAAACGGCAAAAACCGTTCGAAACTATGGGTTTAAAGTACCAGAGGGATTTCCGTATCCATGGAAGTACGAAATGCGTTTTAAGAGCCCTAACCACAGGGCTCCTCGGTTGTTAGTGATTCGTGATTCCTTTTCAGATGACCTCATTCCTTTTTTAAAAGAAGCATTCAGTGAAAGTGTGTTTATTTTCGATAATTGGGAATATGCGCTACATCCGGAGATTATTGATAAGGTAAAGCCCGATATTGTATTGTTCATTACACTCGAATCTCATCTTTCCCATTTTTTAGGACAAAAGCACTAAGTTTCATTTCCATCACGGATTAAAGGGAAAGTTCGGTCATGGGATCCCAAAAAAGCGCTTTAAAGTGAATAATGCGATCGTCGATTACCTCAATGCCTTCCTTGCGAAGTCTCCATTCCATTTCTTCCGGTGGATTGAAATGCATTTTTCCGGTTAACAAACCCAAACGATTCACCACCCGATGTGCAGGGACATCGCCCAATCGATGCGATGCGTTCATTGCCCAACCCACCATTCGGCTTGAACGTGCCGATCCCAAATAGTGGGCAATCGCTCCGTAGGTTGTAATTCGGCCCGGAGGAATTAATCGCACCACCTGGAACACCTGTTCAAAGAAATCAATGGATTCGTTTTTCATGGCATGCACTCCGTAAAGTTGCCAATTCTTTTGTTAAATCACGGTATTTTATGTATCTTCAGTATCCTAACCACCTAAAACCAACTCCTTCATGAAACGCTGGCGCATTAAAGAACGACCGGAACCTACTCATATAGAACAACTCCAAACTACATTCGGAGTCGAATATATTCCCGCAACATTATTATTACAACGCGGTTTATCCGCCCCAGAGCACCTAGAACAATTTCTTCGACCAAAAATGACGGATTTGTATGATCCCTTTCTCATGAAAGGGATGCAAAACGCCGTTAAACGCCTTTCAGATGCTATCCAACGAAAGGAACACATCCTGTTGCTCGGTGATTACGATGTCGATGGAACCACTGCCGTTACCTTGATGTATACTTTCTTGAAGCAACATACGACAGCGCTGGAGTATTACATTCCAGACAGGTATGCAGAGGGTTATGGGGTCAGTGAAAAAAGCATTGACTATTCAGTCGAAAACAAGGTTAAACTGATAATTTCGCTGGATTGCGGCATTCGTTCCATCAATGAAGTAAGAAAAGCGCGAAAAGCAGGAATTGATTTTATTGTTTGCGATCACCACGAGCCGGGAGAAACCGTACCGGATTGCATCGTTCTCGACCCTAAACAAGCTGACTGCCATTACCCGTTCAAAGAACTGTCCGGTTGCGGCGTTGCCTTTAAATTGCTTCACGCTCTTTGCTTGAACAACCAATGGGATACATCGTTTCTTTTCGAACAATTGGATTTACTGGCCGTCAGTATAGGGGCCGATATTGTCCCTGTGTTGGATGAAAACAGAACACTCTGTTCGCTGGGAATGAAACAACTCAATGCTTGTCCTCGACTAGCATTCCGTCAACTTGTGGAATCCTCTGGGCGAAATTTCCCGTTGACCTTAACCGATGTTGTTTTTACCATTGCGCCCCGAATCAATGCGGCAGGTCGATTACGTTCAGGGCGTTTTGCCGTTGAATTGATGGTGGAAACGGACGAAAACATGGCCATTGAAATTGCTCAAGACATCGAACGGGACAACCAGGAACGACGCAAAATCGACAGCCAAATCACACAAGAAGCCTTATCCATGCTGGCGAAAGACGCGTCGTTTCTCACCAGGAAATCAACAGTGGTCTTCCACCCTAATTGGCATAAAGGTGTCGTAGGGATTGTTGCCTCTCGACTTATTGAACACCATTTTAAACCTACCGTTGTATTGACAGAATCCAACGGGTTGGTCACAGGTTCCGCACGTACCGTTCACGATTTCAACCTACACGATACCTTGATCGGTTGTGCAGATTTATTGGAGAAATTTGGTGGACATACCCATGCTGCGGGACTTACTTTACGACCAGAGAATGTAGCGCCTTTCCAGCTGCGGTTTGAACAAATTGTATCAGAACGGATATCCATTGAAGAACAGACACCCGAACAGGTCATCGATATGGAACTATCGTTAGGGAGTATTTTCCTGCCCGGTGAAAGGTACGATGCCGTTCCAAGGTTGAAACGAATTTTGGAGCAGTTCGAACCCTATGGTCCTGGAAACATGAAACCGGTCTTTCTTGCCACGAATGTGTTCGCACGTGAATGCAGGGTCTTGAAAAACGAACACCTGCGTGCTTCCTTTTTTCAACCTGGTGGAAATGTCACCCTTGCGGGCATCGCATTTAATCAAGCGTCAAATGAACCTTTAATCCGATCAGGTAAACCTGTCGACATTGTGTTCACATTGGAAATGAACCGTTGGAACAATAAGGAGACCCTGCAATTAAACATTAAAGACATTCGGGAACACAACGGAATGCCTTACCATTAACGAGGTCCTATTTTTCTATTTCTGGTTCAATAGATTTGCCGGAATAATGTGTAATTTAGGACAAGTTAGTTAAACGGTATGAAAAAGCAGCAACTTAAAGACAGCGATATCAACACTGTGGATACGCGAGACAAACTTGTGAACTTGGTGAATTCTTCTAAAACAAGCACAGTTGCCCTTGCGTTGGCCATTACAGCCGGAACGGGAACGCTAAGTAGTTGCACCGATACAAAGGACTGCGATTCTGATCAAACCGTTTATGCGGATCCCACCGATAGCGCGAATTACGATTCCATGGATACAGCTGACATTGCTGCATACGATTATGCACGATTTGCCGACCTTAAAAAATGTGACTGATGTCGGAAAGTTCTCAAGATGCATTGGATAAGCTTCTGTATCCAATTGCCTCCCTTGATTTTCAAACAAGGTATTTCGAAAAGCACTATTTGCATATTTCCAGAGATAATCTTGAACATTATTCTGCACTTTTCTCCAAACAAGAAGTAGAAAAAGTATTTCTAGATAGGGCCTTTCGTTTCCCATCGCTAAGGCTTACCAAACATGGAGAAGAAATTCAATCTTCAGCGTATTGCAACGATAAAGGTGTGGATATGGTGCAGGTTAGAAAACGATTTTCGGAAGGGTACACCATTATTTTAAACAGTTTGCATGAACAACATGCGGCTTTGCGTGATCTGACCAACACACTCGCTATGTGTTGCGGCCATCCTTTTCAAACCAATGTATATATCACGCCGCCCGGAAGTCAAGGTTTCCCCGCCCACTACGACACTCACGATGTGTTTGTTCTTCAGGTTGCCGGAAATAAATCCTGGCGCATTTACCGTGATTCTTCGGTGGCATTGCCTAATAAAACCATGGAGTTCAATGCCAAAGAACACCATCCTGGAACCGATTTCGATGAAGTTCATTTGAAACAAGGGGATTTGTTATACGTGCCTCGTGGGGTTTTTCACGATGCCTTGACTGAATCCGAGTTGTCCATTCACGTTACCCTAGGTATGCTCAATTATACGTGGACCGACCTGGTAATTCAATCGGTACTCGAACGTTCCAAACAGCAACCGGCATGGCGTAAAAGTTTACCATTCCAGTTTTTTAAGGCTTCGCACAATCAAAAGAATACCCAGTTGTTTTCGGATTTACTCCAAGACCTAGTTGAATTTTCCGACCTGCCCTCCTCCTTTAATCACTTTCAAGAAAACTTACTTCGTAACCAGTTTGGTTCAGTTCAAGGAGTCCTTGACCTCAATGATCGCCTGTCTATGCTAGAGGCAGCCACAATTCTTCAACACCACGCGAACAAGGCTTTTACCTTTGTAAAAGAGGAGGATAACATCGGTTTAGAATGGGCTGGATACCGTGTTTCCTTCCCAGTCCATGCAGAGGCTACGATTCAATACATTTTGAAGCACAAGTGTTTTCAAATAAGTGAATTGCCTGACGTGATGGATCAAGAAAGCAATTTAGTACTAATAAAAAGGCTTTTGAAAGAAGATTTTCTACAAATTGTTCCAAACGTTGAGCCACCTTCGAATTGAACCAACTTTCTGTACTATTTTTGTGAAACTAACGTTAGTGTAAGTATGCGTTTGATTGGTTGTATTTTATTTCTGTTTGTTGTTCCTGCTCGGGCACAGTTTACCAATTTTTTCACGCAATCTGAATTGGGGGTAATGGTAGGGGGAAGTACTTACATAGGAGATATCAATCCCTACAATCCTTTTTATGCACCCAAACCAGCCGTCGGCCTTATCTACCGTTTTACTATCAACACTAGGCTTTGTTTTCGTGCTAATGTGTTTTACGGAGAGGTACAAGGATTTGATGCCGATAGCCCAAACGAACTTCAAGTGAATCGGAACCTAAGTTTCAAATCGCCTATTCTAGAAGGGGCTGCTGGAGTGGAGTTTTCATACTTTCCTTTTCAATTGGGCAATAAAAGGCATGGTGCCAGTGCTTATTTATTGGCAGAGTTGGGCGTTTTTCACATGAATCCCATGGCGGAATTTGAAGACGAATGGTACGAATTGCAACCTTTGGGTACGGAAGGCCAGGGAACTTCATTAAGCGATAAAAATCCTTACAACCTGACTCAACTTTGTATTCCATTAGGGGTTGGCTTTAAAGCCTCCGTAGGAAAAAGGTGCTCGTTTTCGGTTGAATTTGGTATTCGTAAAACATTTACCGATTACATAGACGACATTGGAAGCGAGAACTATGTAGATCCTTTTCAATTGGCGTTTGAAAATGGACCTTATGCAGGTGTGCTTTCCAATCGAAGTTTGAACAATACACGTTATGGCCGAAGAGGGGTTTCTGCTACCAAAGACTGGTACACCTTTTTTGGTGGAATGGTTGCTTTCAAACTCGGAAAGAAAAAGGGGTGTTACTTCAAGGGTTGATTACCTCAGCAAGTATTTGTACCGTTGTACCGTGTTTTCCAAACCTAAATAAAGTGCATCTGCTATCAATGCATGTCCAATGGATACTTCGTCCAAATGTGGCACTTGTTCTTTAAAGAACCGTAAATTATCCAAGCTTAAATCGTGGCCTGCATTCACTCCCAGACCAAGTGTGTGTGCCAGTGAAGAAGCACGAACATATGGTGCTATGGCATTCTCACGGTTGTTATGGTAACCTTCTGCATAGGGCCCTGTGTATAATTCGATGCGGTCTATGCCCGATTCTGCTGCGTACGAAATAGATTCTTCCCGCGTATCAACAAAAACAGCACTGCGAATACCCATGCTTCGAAAGTGCGATGCGAGGTCACTCAGCTTTTCAAGGTTTGCTTTTGTATCCCATCCGGCATTTGAAGTCAAAACACCGGGTGGATCCGGAACCAAAGTAACTTGCTCAGGCCGAATAGCTTCAATCAACTTTATGAATCGGTCATCTGGATAGCCCTCTATGTTGAATTCTGTTTGAACTACACTCTTCAAATCGAAAACGTCTTTGGTGGTAATGTGCCGTTCATCCGGACGAGGGTGTACCGTAATTCCGTCAGCACCAAAGCGCTCACAATCTAACGCTACCTGAACTACATTTGGAACATTTCCACCCCGGGCATTGCGTAAGGTGGCAATTTTGTTAACATTCACGCTCAGACGGGTCATAAAGTTCGTTTTTGATTCTCAAAAGTACGAAGTTCGTATAGAAATTACTACTTTGGTAGTTCATATGCGTGCAAGTGAACTGATAGCGGAAGAAATTCCGGTTTTGACCCATCTAGATACAGGTGAAAAAGCCTTGTACTGGATGGACGAATTGAAGGTATCGCATTTACCGGTTCTGAAAAATGGAAACTTTGTGGGGGTGGTATCTGAATCCGACATCATGGATAAAATGGATCCGGCGGAAACCCTTGACCAATTGTTCGATCATCTACCGCGTCCATTTGTGTTGGAACATGTACATATTTATGAAGTGCTTGCCAAAATTGCGGAACACAAGATCAGCGTCATGCCTATCCTTGATTCACAGGAAAAATACCTCGGTAGTACGAGTGTTTTTCATTTGTTGACCATGATCGCCAATACGGGAAGCATTCGAGAGACAGGTGGAATTATCGTACTTGAAGTGAATGCGGTTGATTATTCCATGGCACAAATTGCCCAGATTGTGGAAAGCAACAATGCCCGTATTTTGAGTTCGTACATCATGTCATCGCCAGACTCGACCAAATTGGATGTCACCTTGAAAATCAATCAAATCGAATTGGGAAGCATCATTCGTACGTTTGAACGATTTGAATACGTCATAAAGGCGTCGTTCCAGAAGAGTTCGGTGGATGAGGACATGGTGAACCGCTATGAAGCATTAATGAATTTCCTGAAGTTTTAAGCATGAATGTTGCCCTTTACGGAAGAAAGGTAACCCGACAAAACGCTGATGATTTTAAACATATCATTGAGTGCATTCAAACCATGGGGTGGAATCCGGTGTTCGAAACGGAATTCAAGAAACAGCTGATTTCCCGTATTGACCTTCCTGAACAAGCAGATGAATTCAGCTCGCACCTAGATTTGCACAAAGGAATAGACTTGTCGATAAGCATTGGTGGAGATGGGACGTTCTTGAAAACCGTTGGCTATATCCGGGATTCTGGGGTTCCAATCATGGGAATTAATACAGGGCGGCTAGGTTTTTTGGCAAATATATCTCGGGACCAGATTACCGAGACACTAGAAATGGTTCACAGCAAAAAGTATGAATATCAGAAACGCTCGTTGTTGCGGGTACATACGCAAGAAAACTTGTTTGGCGAAGATAATTTTGCCTTGAACGAAGTTACGCTTCAAAAGAAGGATACGGCCTCGATGATTACGGTTCACGCGGCATTAGACAATAAATATTTGAACGCCTATTGGGCAGATGGGTTGATTGTTGGTACGCCAACAGGATCTACGGCATACAATTTGAGCTGTGGGGGACCGATCGTTACGCCGGGTTGTCAAGTGCATTTGCTTACACCGATTGCGCCGCACAACTTGAACGTTCGACCCGTGGTAGTTCCGGACCACCTTCCGATTACATTGAGCATCGAAGGAAGGGAACGAAAGTACCTGATTAGTTTGGATGGAAATTCCAAAAACATACGTCAAGGAGATGAGGTGATTATCACCAAGGCGGAATTTATGATAAATGTGATTAAATTTGAGGATAATAATTTCCTGGACACCATCCGCAACAAAATGTTGTGGGGAATCGACAGAAGAAATGAATAAATAAAACAAAAGTTATGAAGAAAATACAAGTTGCCTGTTTGGGTCTTTTAATGTTTTTTGGATTGGGGGCGAATGCTCAAGTTACAGAGATTGCTGATGGAATCTATGCTGAATTTAACACATCCAAAGGGGTTATCGTGGTTAAATTAGAACACGAAAAAACACCGATGACTGTTGCGAACTTCGTGGGACTAATTGAGGGAAATTTGCACATAATGGACTCCATTCATGTAACCAAACCCTTTTACGATGGACTAAAATTTCATCGTGTGATTGCTGACTTTATGATTCAGGGAGGTTGCCCACTTGGAAATGGAACCGGAGATCCTGGGTATAAGTTCTATGATGAAATTCATCCTGATTTGAAACATACTGGTCCAGGTATCTTGTCAATGGCAAATTCAGGTCCGGCAACCAACGGAAGTCAGTTTTTCATTACGCACAAGGAAACTCCTTGGCTCGATGGAAAACATACGGTTTTTGGTAAAGTGGTGTCAAAAGAACATCAAGATGTTGTCAATAGCATTTCCCAAGATGATCTAATGAAAAGTGTTCGTATCATTCGTGTGGGCAAACAGGCTTTAAACTGGAATGCCTCAGAACAATTTATGATGGTATACAACAAGATAAAAGAGGTTGAGGACAAAAAAGAAGCAGAATTGGCAAAAATTGCCAAGATGTCCCAAGACGACTATAAAAAATTCATGTTTGAAGAAGTAAAGAAAAAAAATTCTTCAGCCAAACAATCGAATACAGGTTTGGTATATACCGTAAACAACCCCGGTGAGGGCGAAAAAGCGAAAAAAGGAGATCAAGTGACATTGCATTATAGAGGTACTTTCCGAAAGGATGGAAAGCAGTTTGATGCGTCTTACGACCGTGGCCAGCCCATGACATTTAATTACCTAGAGCAACGCATGATTCCTGGTTTTGAGGAGGGTATTGCGATGCTTGGAAAAGGTGGAAAGGCAACCTTGATCATTCCTTATTATCAAGCCTATGGAGCATCAGGTAGGCCTGGTGCCATTCCTCCGTATGCTGACTTGGTGTTTGACATTGAAATCGTTGATTTGAAGCCTGCTGGAGCTACCCATGAGCACCACGAGGGTGACGGTCACCAGCACTAGTCGTCTCGGTAGGTTAATTTTTATTGAGACTCAATTAGTCGTGCTTCACATGCATGACTGTTTGAGGGTATGGAATGGTGATATTGTTCTCCCTGAATAGCATATCAACGTTTTTCCGTATGTCCGACTTATAAATTTCGACGTCCCAACTTTGATCTGCCCAAAAGAGCAATTCCAATTCCAAGCCGCTTCCGCCAAAACTTACTAAACGCACTTCAATTCCTTCTCCTTTTTTAATGCTGGGATGCGCGAGTGCCGCTTGATGGAGCAATTTTTCCACTAAGGCCATATCTGCACCATAATTTACGGCCAGCTGTATTCGGAAACGACTGAGCCTTGATCCATGGCTCCAGTTTTCAATGTACTCTTGCGTAAGACGCGCATTGGGGATGATCATTACGTTTCCTTCCCGTGTTTCAATTTGTGTGGTTCGTATATTGATTTTCAGTATTTTGGCGACAATACCTTGTCCTTTCGTACTGGCTGAAATTTCCACGACATCGCCGACGCGAACATTTCCTTCAATCAGTAATACAAACCCAGAGAAAATATCCTTGAACACGTCTTGAAGTCCGAGTCCGATTCCCACGAGTAGGGCCGCGGAACCTGTTAAAAGCACGGTAAGGTCTACCTCTAGAATTTTTAAGCTAAAAATGATGGCAAAAACGTAAATGATGTACTTTGCTATTTGAACATAGACAAAGGCAGATGCTTTGTTGATGTTTGATTCATCACGGCGGTTTCTTCGGTTGATGTAAAAACGAACAAAGTTGAGCAAGATGGAGGCGCCAAAGAAGATGGAAATTACCAATAAAATGTGGTAAAAGCTCAGTGAGAACTTATTGGATTCGATGAGTTTAAAATTCAGGAAATCGCTGAAAGTGACATTGGCGTTGTTGATGTTGAAGCTCAAAACAGCAATGTACGCAGCCAATAAATAAACGCTCTGACTTAGGAAACGAAGTAGGGTAACTCTTCGTCCTTCAACCGAAATCTTAGCATTTTGCAGGTACGTTTTTAGGGCTTGTTGGATGCGTCGTTGAAAGAAAATAGAAACACCAATAACGATTGCCCAGATCAGGATGTTCCAGAAACAAACCGCATAAGGACCTATGTGAAAGAGGGTAGTGCTCAACATATCATGGCAGGATTGTGCGTCCAAGATGTTCAGAAAACTTCATCTTGATGCGTTCGTAGGTTATTTGTTCAAGCAATAAACCTTGTTGCTCTTCCTCCGTCAATGTTTCACTGTCAGAAAGCCGTAGATGAATTGCGTTTATTAAACTTTCGATTCGTTTCGTTTTAAAGCGCAACAAGGCATGGAGAACAGCCTCGTTCAGGCGATCTTTTTCGGTGCGTGTAACGATGTTGAATTGCCCGAGCCATTGCCCGCTGCATTCGTGTTCATCGGTTTCAATTTCCGATACGAGTTGTACTAGCTCTTGGTCTTCCATTCGTTTCAGGTAACTGCTGGAGTATAGCACTCCATCGGACAACCCATCTGTTAATACACGGAATAACGTTGAGTAAATTGGTGTTTCAAAGGTCAACTCATCCTTTTGAAGCTCATGGTAAATCACCTCCAATACGCTAGCCTCCACATCTTCTGCTTGTTCCTCTCCATTTCGTTGTTCAACCTGTATCATGACCGTACCGTACCGCACCAATAGTCGAATTAATTCATACTCCGTTTCAACAAGGGCACGTTTTTTTAAGTCCTCCACCTTGGTTTCCTGAAGCTGCGAAGAAGGAACGGGAGCTTCAATAATAAATTCGTTTATCTCTGGTGCCTGGTGTTGACGGGCCAACGCACCTTTACGGATCTTCATTAATTCTGCGAGGATGACCTCTTCCTGCATTCCAAATTCTTTTGCAATTTCCTGGGCATATACACTGCGTGAAATTTGATCTGGAATGAGGGAAACCGATTGAATCACCTCTCGAATAAGTGTGGCGCGTTGAATGGGATCATTTTCCGTTCCTTTCAACAGGACATCGGCTTTAAACGAAATGAAGTCTTGCCGGTGTTCGGTTATGTATGCCTCCAATTCACTCGAACTTCTGCTCCGAGCAAAGGAGTCGGGATCCTCTCCATCCGGGAACAAAACAACCTTTACGTTCATTCCTTCCTCTAAGATGAGGTCGATTCCCCGAAACGAGGCTTTGATTCCCGCAGCATCTCCATCGTAAAGGATCGTGATGTTAGGCGTATACCTGCGAACCAAACGAATTTGTTCCTTGGTTAGGGCTGTACCGGATGATGCAACGACGTTTTTTAATCCCGCCTGATACAAGCTTATGACATCGGTGTACCCTTCACATAAAAAGCAATTGTCTTGTTTGATTATATCGGCTTTGGCGAAAAACAAGCCGTACAAGATTTCACTTTTGCTGTAAATGCTGCTTTCCGGGGAGTTGAAGTACTTGGCAATTTTCTTGTCGGATTGCAAGGTTCTTCCACCAAACCCGAGTACGCGTCCAGAAATGCTGTGAATGGGAAACATGACCCGTCCACGAAAAAAATCGAACGAACGGTTGTCTTTTGTTTTGGTGAGACCGACTTGTTCGAGGTAATTTTTTTGGTACCCCTTTGAAAGTGCGGACTTGGAGAAATCGTCGCCGGTGTTTAGGCAATAACCCAATTGAAAAAGTTCTATGATATCGCGTCGGAATCCTCGTTCTTCAAAATAGCTAAGTCCGATTGCTTCTCCTTCCTCGTGGTGCAGCAAGCGCTGTTGAAAGTGGTTTTTGGCAAATTCATTGATAATGAAAAGGCTTTCTTTTTCAGTGATTTTGGCCTGTTCTTCATCGGTCATTGGCCGTTCCTCGGGAAGTTCAATGTTGTATTTATCCGCCAACCACTTAAGTGCTTCGGGGTAAGAGAAGTGCTCTTTTTCCATTAAGAACGTGACCACCGTGCCTCCCTTTCCACTGGAAAAGCATTTAAAAATTTGTTTGGATGGGGAAACCACAAACGAGGGCGTCCGTTCATCGGTAAAAGGGCTCAAGCCTTTCAAATTCGACCCGGCCCGTTTTAATTGAACGAATTCACCTATAACCTCTTCAATACGAGAGGCTTGCATGATGTCATCGATGATATGTGGCGGTATCCTAGACATTAGTTGGCAGGGAAGCCAAAGTCTTTTTCTGAAATAAGTTCTCCTTTTTCGTCGTAGGTAGTCCACACCCCAACGGTTTTATCGTTAAGGTATTCGCCGCGGTAGTGCAAACGTCCGTTTGGGTATTTCACTACCGTGTGCCCTGTCCGCAATCCATGTTCATACATGGTCACAGATAATTCGGTACCTGTTTCAGCGTAGAAGGTCCAAACACCATGGCGTCGTTTTTCGTTGTCTTGCCCTCCACGGTATTTGATTTGTTTTTTTCCTGGGTACCACTCGGTATATATGCCGTCCTTGATCTCTACAAGGTTTTCCACTTTTTTTGTTTCTTTGGTTTGTTCTTCGTTATTTGTACATCCAGTAATACCTAAAGATATGGCTGCTATTAAGGTAAATATATATTTCATACTGTTTGATTATTTTTCTCTGTTGGTGGTGAATTCTACAAGGCCAATCAATGCCCGTTTTGCACTTGAATCCGGGACCTCATTTAGCAAGTCTAATGCTTCTTTTTTAAAAGCAAGCATTTTTTCATGTGCATAGGTGATTCCTCCGTTATCGACCACCATGCGAATGGCGCGATCGATCGATCGGCTGTCGTCATATTTATTTTTCACGATGTGTATCAATTCCCTTCTTTCCTGGCGGCTAACGGTGTTCAGCACATGTATAAGTGGAAGGGTTAATTTTTGTTCCCGAATATCTAGACCTGTTGGTTTGCCAATATTTCCGGGAGAACCGTAGTCAAAAATATCGTCTTTAATTTGAAAGGCAATTCCCACGAGTTCTCCAAACTTTCGCATCTTTCCCGCTTGATCGGTGCAACCTACAGAGACCGCAGCAGCTTCGCAGCATGCAGAGATAAGGGAAGCTGTTTTTTGTCTTATTACTTCAAAATATACCTCTTCCGTGATATCCAGTTTTCGTGCTTTTTCGATTTGAAGTAACTCTCCTTCGCTCATTTCACGAACTGATCGAGCGATGATTCCAAGTAAATCGAGGTTGTCTTTTTCAATGCTCAACAGCAATACTTTGGATAACATGAAGTCACCTACTAATACGGCAATTTTGTTTTTCCATAGTGCGTTTACGGAAAAAAAACCACGTCGTTCGTTTGCATCATCTACTACATCGTCGTGCACGAGGGAGGCTGTGTGTAACAATTCAATCAGTGTGGCTGCATCATAGGTTTGATCGTTCACCTTGCCCAGGATTTTTGCCACTAGGAAAACGAACATTGGACGCATCTGCTTGCCTTTTCTGCGTATGATGTAGTGGGTTATTTTATCCAGCAGGGGAAGTTCTGAATCCATATTGGCCCTGAACCTTTGTTCAAATTCCTTCATTTCAAAGGAGATGGGTTCCAACATTTCTTCTACAGACAGCATAAATACAAATATAGGATTAAGATTGCCATGCCGACGCAATCACCGCGGAAAGATTGTAACTTTGGGTGGTGATTTTAGTAACGGGAGGAACCGGCTTGTTGGGCAGTCATCTGCTGTATGAATTGTGCCGAAAGGGAATGAAGGTTAAGGCGCTTTTTCGAACAACACGGAAAAAGGAACGTGTTCTAGCCTTATTTTCGTTTTACCAACCGCTCGAAAGTAAAGCCCTATTCGATCAAATTGAATGGATAGAGGGGGATGTTACTGACCTCATTTCCTTGGAGGATGCCATGAAAGGTATTCACATAGTGTTTCATTGTGCGGCTATGGTGTCGTTCGATAGCAGGGATTTTAAGGACATGGTGAAAGTCAACCGGGAAGGAACGGCCAATGTGTTGAATGTTGCGCTTGCTTCTGGAGTCGAGCAGTTTTGCCACGTTAGTTCTACTGCAGCCATTGGAACAGCCGCGGGCAAGGAAGCAACCGAGGAAACGAAGTGGCGTAAAACCTTTGATACTACGGGGTATTCCATTACCAAATATAGTTCAGAAAAGGAGGTTTGGCGCGCTGCCGAGGAAGGACTATCCTGTGTAGTTGTCAATCCATGTGTCATTCTCGGTCCGGGAAACTGGGATGAAAGTTCGCTTACCTTGTTTCGTTCCGTAGATAAAGGTCTTCCTTTTTACACGCCCGGCGCTAATGCCATTGTGGATGCCAGGGATGTAGCCGAAATCATGGTTAAGCTGGTCGAAGACCGTGTGGAAGGAGAACGATTTTTATGCGTGGGTCACAACCAATCTTTTCGCGAGTTGTCGACGAAAATGGCTCTTTTAATGGGAAAGAAGCCCCCAAGAACGGCTGTTTCCAGATGGGTGGCAGAAGTTGCATGGCGCATATTGTGGTTCTTCTCTTTGTTTAATAACAGACGACCTGCATTGACAAAAGAAACGGTGCGAGCAGCTTTTTCAACTATGCGCTACAGCAACCGTAAGGTATATGAACAAACTGGGCATTCGTTTCGGACGTTGGACGATACCCTTCAAAACGCAATTAAAGGAAGGTTACCATGAACCAATTTAAATGCTGATTGTTTCAGGAATATGAGCACTGCACTACTCGAGCGTCGCAAACATAACTATTTAGTGGTTATCCTTGTAATATTTTATACGGTGGGTTTGTGCGGTTTGATGACTGTCGCATACCGACCATTGTTCCTATCGCTTTCTTTCTTTAACCTCCTTCTTTCTTTTATAGTCCTGTGTGTATCGCTCGGACGGATGGAGGTAAAAACCATTGTTTTTATGGGAGTTTTTGCCCTTTCAGGTTTGGTAGTGGAATGGATTGGAGTGCATACAGGTTGGTTGTTTGGTGATTATGCATATGGCATGAATCTCGGACCAAAATTGATTGGTGTCCCCTATGTCATAGGCTTAAATTGGGCCATGTTGGTTATGTGTTCAGCTTCTTTGGTTCAGGGTTGGAAAGTACATGTTGTTTTCAAAGCGATTGCAGCTGCCGGGCTTATGACGTTTCTTGATTTTCTCATGGAGCCTGTTGCTATTAAAAGTGATTTCTGGCATTGGAACTCACCGGAAATTCCTATTTTTAACTATGTTTGCTGGTTCTTGATTTCCTTTGTTCTACTTGCTTTTTACTTTTCGTTTGGTGAGGTGAAATCGAACAAAGTCATGAATCGATTGTTTGCCATATTACTTATATTTTTCGCTACTCTAAATTTTATTTGACATGGTTTGGTGGGGTCCTTTTGTTTTGCTTTTGGCGTTTATACTAACGGAATGTGCTGCTTGGGCAGCACATAAATACCTTATGCATGGCTTGATGTGGTTTTTCCACGAAGACCATCACTCTGGCAAGCAAGGGTTTTTTGAAAAGAACGACGTTTTTTTCCTCATTTTTGCCATTCCGTCTTGGCTCTGTATCATGTTGGGCATTATTTTTAGCTTTTATTTCAGTGTCTGGTTCGGGTTTGGTATAGCCGCCTACGGTTTAGCGTACTTCATCATCCACGACGTATTTATTCACCGCCGATTCAATTGGTTGCGCGACATCAATACGCCCTATTTTATGGCTATTCGTAAGGCGCACAAAGTGCATCACAAGCATTTACAAAAAGAATTCGGTGAGTGTTTTGGTATGCTTTGGGTTCCGCCAAAATATTACCGCGAAGCCAAACAAGCTTATGCGTTAAAATACAAAAAGCAATGAGCCTATACGGCTGGGTCATTCTATGTACCATACTCGGACCGTTCGCTTTATCTTTTGACAAAAAAGTAGCTTTCTTCCGGCAAATAAGCTTTGTTTTTCCGGCCATACTGTTGGTAGGTAGTTGTTTTTTAGTGTGGGACGACTTTTTTACGCGTAAAGAAATTTGGGGATTTACGCCTAAATACCTCGCCGGTATTTACTTGAGTAAGCTTCCATTGGAGGAGGTCCTGTTTTTTCTGGTGGTTCCTTATGCATGTGTGTTTATATACGCTTGTTTAGGTGCCTACTTCCCTAAACTTAATCCCTCTGCCTTTTCACGTGTTTTCTCGATTGTTTTTTGTGGATTTGGGCTAGTTTTGTTGGCTTTAGGGTTCGGAAATTGGTACACCATGAGTGCTTGTATCTTGGCGATTTTACTGGTTTTGGTCTTTGATTTTTGGAAGAAAGCTTCGTGGTATCCGCGTTTCGCATTGACATACACCATTGCCATAGTACCTTTTTTAATTGTAAATGGCATTTTAACAGGTGCTGTTACCCCGGAACCCATTGTTTGGTACAGTGAAAACCATATAGTTGGATGGCGCATCGTTACCATTCCCGTTGAAGATTTGTATTACAATATGGGTATGCTGCTGCCGGTAGTAGCACTGTATACCTTTTTTGCACGACGGGCCGGAAAGGCTATTTGATTTAAGCGCCCAATATTGTTTGACGTGTTGCTTTTATTACTGCTTCAGCATTAGTTAAAGGTGCCAGACAGAGTCCATTCGAATGACATACATAATAGAGTGAGGAATTGCTCTCGACGTTTTTCCCTTCCATGATTGGAATTTCCTCCGACGTGCACAAAAGTACTTCGTACCCATTGCGTTTAATCTGAAGCAATTCACTCCTGTTTTTTATCGCTCCGCAAATGGTATGATTACCGAAAAGGTGCAGCCTCAACACATCTGCCCAGTTGGAATATCCGGATCCGTATTGTTCCATTCCCTCGTAAACACTTGAAACCATTTCTCGGCTTTTATCGACCCAATCGGGACGTGTAAAATAGTTTCCTAGCTGAAATAAATTTCTTGCCATAACGGAATTGGAAGCTGGGATTACGTTGTCATGTACTTCCATTTTTCGTGCAATGAGTTCGTCGTTATGTTCGGTATAACAGAACAAAGCGCTTGATGGGTGGCAGAAATGGTTAAGTACATAGTTCAGAAGCAAGTATGCTTTCTGAAGCCATTTTAAATTGAAAGTAGACTGGTACAGGGAAATGAATCCTTGAATGCTAAAGGCATAATCGTCTAAGAAACCATCGATATATACCCTTCCTTGATGGTAACAACGAAAAAGTTTTCCATCCGCATCAAGCATGTATTTCTCCAACCATTCGGCGATTTGTTCGGCCATGTCGAGGTAATCCTGATCTTGGAGGTAGATAAATGCGTCACACAACCCGTCCATCAGCATAGCATTCCAAGACGTCAGGCATTTGTCGTCGGTTGATGGGCGTATTCGCTGACTTCTTTTTTTAAGCAAGATGTCGTTTAAGAGCATCAAGGTTTCTTGCCATTCTTCCATAGAGCAAGAACGATCTGTTGACATTTGATCGTCGGTTTGTTTTCTTAAGGGGTTGTATTGCCCATGTTCCCAGTACCCATCTTCGTTGATTGAGTAGGCCTCTAAAGCCCAGCTATCTTGCCGAATTGTTTCTTCGAATTCCACTTTATCCCAAGTGTAGTACTTTCCCTCTACCCCTTCACTGTCGGCATCCAATGCTGCGAAAAATGCACCGCTTAGGTCTTGCATTTCGCGTTTTAGCCATGCGGTTGTTTGTTGCACAACCCTTCGGTAATCGGTTTTTTTGGTATGTTGGAACGCCCTGGCATATATGCCAATCAATTGGGCATTGTCGTAGAGCATTTTTTCAAAATGGGGTATTTTCCAAAGCGCATCGACGCTGTAACGGTACCATCCGCCGCCAATTTGGTCGTATATTCCTCCTAAAGCTATGTTATCGAGTGTCAATTCGACATGCCGCAATACGTTGTGGTCTTCAAACAATCGACCGTAAGCCAACAGAAATTGCATATTACTGGGTAGCGGAAATTTTGGGGCCCTGTTGTTTCCTCCTGTTTGTTTATCGAAGTCGTGCGACCATCGGAGAACAAGCTCGTGTAGTTTTTCCTTTTCAATTTGAGAATCCGATTCAGGTAGCTCGATGAATTCCGATGCTTGTATTCCTTTCGTCAGCATTTCAGCATATTCCAGTACTTTTTCGTGGTCGTTTTGAAAGGTGTGAATCAAGGATTTCAGCACATGGATCCATTGGTCTTTTGGGAAATAGGTACCCCCGTATATCGGACGGCCATCGGGCAAAGTGAAGCAATTCAGGGGCCAACCTCCCCGCTGGGTCATCAATTGAACAGCGTTCATATAAACTTGATCTACGTCCGGTCGCTCTTCGCGGTCCACTTTAATGTTGATGAAATGGTCGTTCATCCACTGGGCCACTTCTTCGTCTTCGAAGCATCCATGTTCCATTACGTGGCACCAATGGCAGGCGGAGTAACCTATACTTACAAGAACGAGTTTGTTTTCTTGTTTTGCTTGTTCAAACGCACTTTTAGACCAGGCCACCCAATTCACGGGATTAAAGGCATGCTGGCGCAGGTAGGGTGACGATTCATGTATGAGTGCGTTGGTTTTTTTCATGATGCAAAGGTAAAGGAAAATGAGTGAGACGTGAACCGTGAGACGGGTTATTCTCCCTCGCTTCACGTCTCACGCACAACGTCTCACGGTAATCGTTTCACGTCTAACGCCTAACGCCTAACGCCTAACGCCTAACGCCCAACGCTTAACGTCTCACGTCTTTTTCGTACTTTTCTTCATAGTTGGTTCAAATACCGTTCATTGAAAATAGTGGAAAAATAAGACAAGGATCTTTATGAATTCCTATTTTGTTGTTTTCCTATTGTTAAGTATATGCCAGCTGCATTGTTTGAAATTCATCACCAAATCATCAACCTTAGAGGGAAGGCAGTTTTGGTAGACAGGGATCTTGCCACATTATATCAGGTTGAGACCAAAGTCCTGAATCAAGCGGTAAAAAGAAATATAGAGCGGTTTTCCTGAGGAATTTTGCTTTCAACTAAACAGTTTTGAGTTTCACCAATGGAAGTCACAACTTGTGACCTCCAATTCAACTAAAATGGGAATCAGAAGGTCTCCATTTGCGTTCACCGAACAAGGTGTGGCCATGCTTTCAGCTGTTTTACGCAGTGATATTGCTGTAAGAGTCAGTATTCAAATTATGAATGCATTTGTAGCCATGCGCCAACAATTGCCTTCCAGTGATTTCTTGATTTCGCGCATTATTGGGGTAGAGAAAAGACAGCAATTTACCGATAAAAAGGTCAATGAATTGTTTGAAAAGATGGAAAAGCACCAATTGCCTGCGGAAAGGGGTGTTTTCTTTAACGGCGAAATTTTTGATGCATACAAATTTGCGATAAATCTCATTAAAAAGGCAGACAAAGAAATTGTTCTGATTGATAATTATGTAGACGAAACAACCCTTATTATGCTCTCTCACAGAAAAGTTCAAGTAAGCACAAAGGTCTACACCTCGCGCATCACAGCGCAATTAAAATTGACACATGAAAAACATATGGAACAGTTCCCAGGAATTTCATTGCATCTCCTCCCTTCGTGCCACGATCGATTTTTGATTATTGACAATCTTGATCTCTTTCACATTGGTGCATCATTAAAGGATTTGAGAAAAAAGTGGTTCGCTTTCTCCAAAATGAACGACTTCCTTCCGGCGTTACGTGATAAACTAGTGTAGGAACACATTGAGAGTGTTAAGAGTAAATAGTGAATCGTGAGACGTCTACCGTGAGGCGTTAGACGGGTTATTCTCCCTCGCCTCACGTCTCACGCTTCACACCTCACGTAAAACGGTTCAGGTTATCCGTTATCCGTCGACAGTGAAGCGGAGAATGATCCCTCGGCTCACGTCTCACGGTTCACGTCTTTCTCTCCTTCGATTTGACTAAAAAAATCCGACAATGAAACCTGGAAATAACTTAAAAGGGCATTCAGGGTACTCAAGGAGATGTTTATTTTTCCGGTTTCGATACGGGCGATGTGAATCCCGGTATCGTTATATACGTTTTCCTGTGTGAGGTGCGCGTTTTCCCGAAGTTGCTTCAGGGCAATGACGACCGAGTCAATCAGGACTTGGTCACGCACTTGCTCACGTCCCATTGGAACAAAAAGACACAATCCTTTATACTTATTTAATGACTAATATGTCATTTTTAGTATATTTGTTTCGAATTAACAGAAAACGTTAAGCGTTAGACGCGAACCATGAGCCGGAGTATAATCCCTCGTCTCACGTTTCACGGACAACACCTAACGTCTCACGCTAAATAAAAAAATGAAAAAAACACTATTTACCTTCTTCTCTCTGGCACTCGCCACAACTACCATTGCTCAAGTACCGAATTACGTTCCTACGAATGGACTCGTTGGCTGGTGGCCGTTTAATGGAAATGCAGTAGACGAAAGCGTGAATAATTACGACGGAATAGTCAACGGAGCTATCTTAACCACTGACCGCTTTGGAAATGCGAACAGTGCATACAACTTTAATGGTACCGGAAATTTTCTTAGTCTTTCCAGTACAGGTTCAAATAATTTTGTTCAAGGGGCAACTTTTTCGGCTTGGATTAACACCAATGATTTACGGATGGCCTCGGTGGTTGATAAAGAGACCGGATGTGCCTCTGTAGGTTATAGATTGAATATCAGAAGCAATGGTGAAATTTGGTCAGAACATGGGTGTTACGGTGCTGCTCAGTCCGGTGCGTTAACAGCGGTTTGCCCGCCATCATATTCAATAAATAGTTGGATTTTATTAGTTGGTACACTTAATCCTGTAACAGGAACTAACAAAATCTATATTAACGGAACATTAGTGAATTCAGTGTCTATTAACCAAATGATATCTAATAGCAAAATCATTGAGGTTGGAAGAGCTTTTAATGCGGGTGCTTACGAATTTTTCAAAGGCAAAATTGACGACATCGGAATATGGAACCGTGCCCTTACCGATTGCGAAATCCGCAATTTATACCAAGCTGGAGCACCCTCCGTTTCCATCTTCAATGACATCGATCAAAATTGCGCGCAGAACGCAGAAACAGGTGTAGAGGGAGTTTCAGTTAGCCTGCAGCCTGGTAATCTAATTTCAGTTTCAAATACCAATGGTTTGGCTTCTTTTCCAAGCTTGCCTGATGGAACCTACACTGCCACCATCGATACCACCAACCTGAATTGGTCAGCTTCTTGTCCGGTTACCCAAACGTTCACTGTTCAAAACGGTGTGGCAGATTGCATTGGCTTCGGCTTGGTAAACGATAACCCCTGCACCGATCCAGACGTGAGCATTTATGCGCCTTTTCTTAGGAGGTGTTTGTCGAATCAAAAAGTGTACGTGTCGGCGTGTAACCAAAACACCGCAACAGGGGTGTTGAATGCCTCGTATGTAGATGTAGAGCTTGATCCACTAATGACCGTTACTTCATCTACGTTACCTTTTACACCTCAAGGAAACAATATTTACCGTTTCGAAACGGGTAATATCAATCCCGGTCAGTGTGTGAACTTTAACATTTCCACCACCATCAGTTGCAACGCGAACTTGGGTCAAACCCTGTGCATGGATGCCAACTTGTACCCGGTGGAGTCCTGTGTACTGGATTCAATACCTTCAAACCCGCCGACAAATACAGGTGGCGGCGGAACACTGGGCGGTTTACCTCAGCCGTGTACCCTGCCTTGGGACCAGAGCAGCCTTAGTGTGGATGGATGGTGCCAAAACGATACAATTTACTTTACTATTACCAATACCGGAGATCCGGGTGGGGGTGACATGGAGTGTTATTCACCTTTGTGGGTAACCGTTGACGGTGTTACCACCTTTACCGATTCCATCATGATTCCCGGAGGTCAAACAATTACCTATACGTTCCCGGGCGATGGTGCGACATGGATTTTGAACGCCAGTCAGCACCCGCTGCATCCGGGGAATTCGCATCCCAATGCCCACGTGGAATCTTGTGGCGACAGCACAAACTTTACACCCGGTCAGGTGAATGAGCAACCGCTCAACGATGCAGATCCGGTGGTGGATATTTACTGTGGAACGGTAACAGGAAGCTATGACCCTAACGATAAAACGGGTTATCCTTTGGGTCTGACTGACCAACGTTACATTCAGCCCAACCAACAGCTGCAATTCGTTATCCGTTTTCAGAATACGGGAACCGACACAGCATTCACGGTGGTTATCCACGATACCTTGGACACCGACTTAAACATTTTCACGGTCACACCGGGAGTTTCGAGCCATCCATATACGTTTAAAATGTATGGACCAAGGGTTCTGGAGTGGACCTTTGAAAACATCAACCTTCCCGACAGCACAACAGATCAGGCAGGTAGCAACGGTTTTGCGACTTTCCACGTGGAGCAAGTGCCTAACTTGGCACCTGGAACTGAGATTAACAACGATGCAGATATTTACTTCGATTTCAACGATCCTATTACGACCAATACCACAGTGCACCGCATCTACGAAGGTTTTGTAAGTGTATTGAATTTGGAAGAATTAAATGCCGCTGTGGGTCAGTTGTTGGTATATCCCAACCCAACTACCGGTGCGATAACCATCCATTCGACAAAAGCCATGAACCAAGGCTACACCATCCACGACCAAATGGGAAGAACGGTGGTAACGGGAGAACTCAACGGATACGACACACACGTTTCACTCAGCCATCTTGCAAAAGGAATGTATATCCTGAAGGTAAACGGAAACTACAAACCAGCACAATTGGCGAAGGAGTAGAATGCGTTAAGCGTTAGACGTGAGGCGTGAGAATTCTCCCTCGCCTCACGCCTCACGTCTCACGCACAACGTCTCACGCTTCACGCATAACGCTCAATACTCCTGACTCAGCGGATGAATCATCAATTCATCAATGACCACATGAGGAGGCTGTTGCATAATGAAATAAATACTGTTCGCCATATCTTCGGGACTTAACCAGCCTGCATGGTAAGGATCGCCAAATGGTTCCGCGTGGAAATGCGAATCTACTAATCCGGAATAAACCGTGCTCACTTTTATGCCGTCTTTTCGTACCTCTTTTCGCAAAGCTTCGGTGAATGCGTGTTGGGCATATTTAGAAGCACAATAAAGGCTTCCTCCGTCAAAAACGCGTTTCGCAACATCAGAAGCAACGGTGATGAGGTGTCCCTTTTTCCTCGCTTTCATGTGGGGAAGTACTTTTTGACAGAACAAAAAAGTTCCCTTTACATTGGTTTGAAAAACGTGATCCCATTCTGAAGAAGAGTAAGATTCTGTTGGGCCAAACACCCCGAAACCCGCATTGTTTACCACATAATCAATTTGACCAAAGGTTTGAATGGTCTTTTCCACAGCACGCTCGGCAATGGCTTCATCAGATACATCTCCATTGAAAAAAAGAGGACGGCGACCGATTTCTTCAATTTCCGATGCAAGGGCCTCTAATTCCCCCTTACTGCGCGCAACTAGGCATAATTGGAAATTGTTTTTTGCGAGTAAAAGTGCCAAAGCGCGACCTATTCCTCGAGAGGCTCCGGTGATGAGTGCCGTAGGCAGTGAATGGGACGTATTCATTTTTTTTGTGTTAAATTAAGCTCATTCTAATGAAACAAAAAATAGCATTTCTTATCAATCCTTTAAAGGTGGTTTCGCTTGCGGACTATTACAATTGGGTGATTGAGGAAGTAAAGGTAGAGAAAACCGATTGGGATTTGACTCTTTTTACCACGGATTGGCCGGAAAAACTGACTGATTTTGATCAAGTTTGGGTGATGGGAGGCGATGGCACGTTTAATTATTTCGTAAACAAGTATCCTGAAGTTTCGATTCCCATTGCCTTGTTTAAAGGGGGTACAGGCAATGATTTTTATTGGAAATTATTTGGTAATCCATCAAGGAACGAACACCTATCCGCTGTGTTTGCCGGACACATCGAATCCATCGATGCTGGGGAATGCAACGGGCAGCTTTTCTTAAATGGGGTGGGTATCGGAATAGAGGGCGAAGTGTTGAAATCGATGGAAGTCATTCGGTATTTTAAAGGAGCGCTGGGTTATTATTTGGCCGCCATTCCCAACCTATTAAAGTTTAAAGCGTATTCGATTTCATATGGAGTAAGGGAACGTAGAGACGTTTTTCTTTGCATGGTGTTCAATTCCTCGCGTGCAGGTGGAGGTTTTCATTTTTTTCCTCATGCGGAGGTTCAAGATGGCCTGCTTGACGTATTGTTTTGTCAGCCGATACCGGTATGGAAGCGTCTTTACTATATGCCCATCATTCAATCAGGAAAGCACGTCAATTTGCCGATAGTCGAATTTTCCAAAGAGAAAACGATTCGTATAAAAACGAGTCGTCCATTAAGTGCCCAGGTAGATGGAGAAGTGCTCACGTCGGATGTGTTTGATTTTAACGTACTTCCATCGAAGTTTACGTTTCTTGTACCACGACAGAAGTGAGACGTTGAGCGTGAGACGTGAACCGAGGGAGAATACCCCGTCTCACGGTTCCCGCCTCCCGCTTCACGGTCAACGCCTCACGTCTCACGTTCATCGTCTCACGCTCCAAAAAAGTTCCTTACCTTTGTTTCATGATACGTATTCAGACCTACGAAAAGGCACCAACATCCGCATTTCATTTGGTATTGTTGGAAAAAGAGTCAACGAAGACAGTTAAAATCCCTCAGAAATGGGCATCGTTTGCCTCGCATGTAAATGAGGGTAAGGATGCGTTTGATGTGATGAAGAACCATGAAGAAACGGTATTCTTTATCAAGACCAAGCAAAGCGATGAAGCGCTCAGAAGTGCTGGAGCAAAAGTCATTGAGCAATTACCGCTGTCGGCTGAAACCATTTTAGTGCATGGAAATACAAAGAAGATGTTTCCTTTGTTAGAAGGTATGTTGCTCGCTTCGTATCAGTTTCTTTCTTGTTTTTCCAAACCCGGAAAGCACAAAAGGGCATTGAAAGAAATTGCGGTTCCGAATACGTTTGCTTCTAAGGATATAAATGAATTAGACGCTATATACAAAGCGGTATCCTGGACACGCGATCGGGTGAACGAGCCTGTTTCTCACCTTAATGCCGTTCAATTAGCGCAATCTATTCAGGCCTTGGCGAACGATGCGCCACTGACAGTCCAGACCTTAGAGAAAACCCAGATCGAATCGTTGAAAATGGGAGGTTTGCTTGCAGTCAATAGAGGATCCATCGATCCACCCACCTTTACCATCATAGAGTACAAGCCGAAAAAGCCGAGGAATAAAAAGCCTGTGGTTCTGGTGGGAAAAGGAGTCGTTTATGACACCGGTGGCCTTAGCCTAAAACCAACCCCCGGTTCAATGGATGTGATGAAATGTGATATGGCAGGTGCAGCGTGTGTAGCAGGTGCTATTTACTTGACAGCAATGCAGGAATTGAATGTGCATGTAATTGCACTAATTCCTGCCACAGATAACCGACCAGGAATGCAAGCCTACACCCCTGGGGATGTGGTTACCATGTTCGACGGAACAACTATCGAGGTGTTAAATACAGATGCAGAGGGGCGCATGATACTTGCTGATGCCCTCTCGTATGCCAATAAATACAATCCGTCACTTGTAATCGATGCCGCTACACTTACGGGAGCAGCCGTTCGGGCCATTGGAACTGGCGCAGCTGTTATCATGGGAAATGCTCCCGATTCACATTTTGAAGCCTTAGAGAAGAGTGGTGAGGCTACACATGAACGTGTTGTCCGGTTCCCATTTTGGGACGACTACCGCGAAATGTTAAAATCATCCATTGCCGATATGAAAAACATTGGAGGTCCTGACGCGGGAATGATTACCGCCGGAAAATTCCTTGAACATTTCGTAAAGGCCCCGTACATTCATATGGATATTGCCGGTCCGGCTTGGTTGGACAAAAAAGACACATACAGAGGTCAAGGAGGAACAGGAACAGGTGTTCGATTGTTATATCACTTCCTGAAAAACATGAAATAATGGAGAAAGAAGGAGGAGCTCAAAAATCCTTGAAAATAGGCATCACCATGGGAGATGTCAACGGTATAGGTCCCGAAGTCATTATGAAAGCGTTGAAAGACCAACGAATTTTACAGGACTGTACACCGGTAGTGTATGGTTCTGGGCGTGTGTTTGGATATTATCGAAAGAGCCTGAATATTCAGGATTTTGTCTATCAGAGTTGTCGATCTGCCGATGAGGTGGTACCGAGAAAAGTGAACGTGGTGAGTGCTTGGAGCGAAGAGGTTGATTTACAGGTCGGACAAGTAAATGCCGAAGGCGGAAAATGTGCTTTTCAGGCCTTGGAACATGCTACCAAAGATCTTGCGTCGGGTAAAATAGACGTGTTGGTTACAGCGCCCATATCAAAGGAAGCAATGGGGAAAGCGGGTTTTCCGTTTCCAGGACATACCGAATACCTTGCCGATTTATCGGGAGAAGAGGAAGCACTGATGCTCATGGTGGCGGAACAATTGCGGGTAGCGTTGGTGACCGTCCATGTCCCCTTGAAGGAGGTCATTAATCAACTGACGAAAGAAAGGGTCGTCTCCAAAATAAAGGCCTTTGAGCAATCGTTGAAAAAAGATTTTGGAATCATCAAACCAAAAATTGCTGTATTGGGATTGAACCCACATGCCGGGGAAAACGGTAAAATGGGTTCAGAGGAGCAGGAAATCATATCGCCTGCCATTCAACAAGTAAGGAATGCAGGGCTATTGGCTTTTGGTCCCTATCCGGCTGATGGACTGTTCGGTTCAGAACAGCGCAATAAGTTTGACGGCATTTTGGCGATGTACCACGACCAAGGATTAACAGGGTTTAAAGCGGTAGCGTTTGAAGAAGGTGTTAATTTTACGGCTGGTTTGCCCGTTGTGCGTACGTCGCCGGATCATGGAACTGCTTTTGATATTGCGGGAAAAAATCAGGCCAGCCCGCAATCCATGTTGAAGGCTATTTATACAGCGATCGACGTTTTTAGAAACCGACAAATGCATCGGGAAATCAATCGGAATCCGCTTAAAGTTTCACCTCAAACCAGAAAATACAGCGGTACGCGAGAGGAATGATATTATTTTTTCGTTCTTCTACGGGCTATGTATCTGAAATTTATTAAATTTGCCGTCCGAAATTATTTTTGACGTGCGGCCAACCGGGAAATATAACATTCCTTTTTTAGGATTAAAAATCGGTCACCATACGTTCGAGTTTAAGGTCGAACAAGCGTTCTTTGCCGAAAGGGAGTATTCAATCGTACATCACGGAAATGTGGTTGTAGCACTGCAGCTGGAGAGAAAAGAAACCATGCTCATTGCTATGTATCACATCGATGGAGTTGTTTCGAGTGCGTGTGACAGATGTGGTGAACCCGTTGAGGTTCCGGTCAAAGGGGAATACCGTATTGTCTACAAATTTGGATTTGAAGACAGTGGTGACGAATCCTTGGTTGTGTTGCATCCAGATGCATATATGCTCGAGTTAGATGATGTGTTTTACGAATTGATTACGCTTTCCTTGCCAAATCGTTTGAAGCATGCTTATGGCGAATGTAACCCAGAGGTGCTCAAATTGTTGAGTAACTACAGTGAAGAAGACGAAGAAGAGGAAGAAGACGAAGGCTTTGAAGAGGATTTTGAAGAAGAATAGATAAAAAGAAAATAATAGATAAAGATGGCACATCCTAAACGTAAAATATCGACAACGCGTCGCGATAAGCGCAGAACGCACAAGAAGGCGGTTGCCGGAAATATTGCGACATGTCCTGCTACCCAGCAACCCCATTTGTTTCATCATGCGCACTGGCATGAAGGGAAATTGTACTACCGAGGAAGGGTAGTAGCAGAGAAGGAAGTTGCGGTTTAATCGCTGCATCAACACCACTACATGAAAATTGGCCTTGACGTACTCGGTGGGGATAATGCTCCTCATGCAAATGTTATGGGTGCTTGCCTCGCTTTGCAAGAGGTGTCGAGCGACGTACGTTTCGTGCTTATCGGAGACGAGCAGCAGATTAGAGCGGAGTTAAAAGAAGTCAACGTGGATTCCGAAGCGTTTGACATTGTTCATGCTCCTGACGTCATAACCATGCACGACCATCCAACAAGAGCCATTCCACAGAAACCAAATAGTTCCATCGCTGTAGGATTTGAACTCCTTGCCAACAAACAACTCGATGCGTTTTGTAGTACTGGTAATACGGGAGCAATGCTCGTCGGGTCCATCTATAAAATCAATACGGTTCCAGGAATAATACGTCCATGCATCACGACAACATTGCCGGCTATTGATGGATCGCAATCCATTCTTTTGGATGTTGGATCCAACGCAGACTGCAAGGCGGATGTCCTTTATCAATTTGCAGTGTTGGGCGCTGTTTACATGAAGAGTGTATTTGGCGTAGAAAATCCACGTGTTGCCTTATTGAACATCGGAGAAGAAGAATCTAAGGGCAATCTGGTCAGCGTAGCTGCACACAAATTAATGGCGGAATCAGACGAAATTAATTTTATCGGAAACCTTGAAGGACGAGACCTGTTCATGGCGAGGGCTGAGGTGGTGGTGTGTGACGGATTTACCGGAAACATCGTACTGAAAGAAGCAGAAGGAATTTATGAATTAATGAGAATGCGCGGCATTCATGACGAGTATTTCGAGCGGTTCAATTACGAAAACTATGGCGGAACTCCAGTATTAGGAATTAAAGGAAATGTCATTATCGGCCATGGAATTTCGAACGAAAAAGCGGTCAAAAACATGCTTCTTCATGCCCGGGATGTTGCTCAATCAGGATTGTCTCAACGAATAAACGAAGCTTTCAACTAAACCATGGAAAAAATTACAGCCGCCATTACGGCCGTTCAGGGTTATGTCCCTGACAACGTTATGACAAACGACGACCTTGCGAAGATTGTCGATACTTCCGATGAATGGATAACGTCACGAACCGGAATCAAAGAACGTCGCATCATGAAAGATGGATGCACTTCCGATATGGCTGCCGCTGCGGTATCGCGCCTATTGGAAAAAAAAGGTATTGATCCCTTGGAAATAGAATTGGTTATTGTTGGGACCGTCACTCCCGATTACCCTTTTCCAAGTACCTCCAATGTAGTGTGTGATAAAGTGGGAATGAAAAATGCCTGGGGGTACGACTTGATTGCCGCTTGTTCCGGCTTTATATACGGCCTAGCTACGGGTGCGGCCTTTATCGAAAGCGGAAAATACAAAAAAGTGATAGTTGTGGGTGTCGATAAAATGTCGGCTATTCTTGACTATGAGGACCGTACAACATGTGTCATCTTTGGCGATGGTGCAGGCGCAGTATTGCTTGAACCTAATACGGAGGGCCTTGGTGTAATGGACCACATCCTAAGGTCTGATGGTGCTGGAAGGCAATACCTCCTGCAACCTGCAGGTGGAGCGATGAACCCCGCTTCGCACGAAACGGTAGAAAACCGTATGCATTTCGTAAAACAAGAAGGAAAGCAAGTGTTTAAGTTTGCTGTTACCAACATGGCCGGTGTCTCTGCTGAAATTATGGAACGAAACAACCTAACAAGCGAGGATGTTAATTGGCTCGTTCCGCACCAAGCAAACCTCCGAATCATTGACGCAACTGCCGAGCGAATGGGTCTACCAAAGGAAAAGGTGATGATCAATATTCAGCGTTACGGAAATACGACTGCAGGTACCTTACCGCTGTGCCTATGGGACTATGAAAAACAGCTTAAAAAAGGTGATGTAATCATTTTGTCCGCTTTCGGAGGAGGTTTTACCTGGGGATCTGTATACCTCAAGTGGGCTTACAATTCATAAAAAAAATCGTATTTTTACCATCAAATTATTACGGTCATGAATATTAACGAAATACAAGACCTTATCGCATTTGTAGCGAAATCAGGGGTCAGCGAAGTTGAAATCGAACGCAAGGATTTTAAACTCGTTATAAAAGCAGAGAAACCTGAACCTGTATACGTTCAGGCAAGTGTTCCTCAAGTTATGGCAGCACCGGCTGCAGCTCCTGCACCAGTGCAGGTATCTGCTCCTGCTCCGCAAACAGCCGAAACACCTACCGTAGCAGCTGAAGACAGCAAGCTTATAACCATCAAATCCCCAATGATTGGAACGTTTTATCGTTCCTCTGGTCCGGACAAAGAACCATTCGTTACGCCGGGTCAAACAGTCAATAAAGGTGATACCATTTGCATCGTTGAAGCGATGAAGCTTTTCAATGAAATCGAATCCGATGTTTCAGGTAAAATCGTGAAAGTGTTGGTGGACGATGCTTCACCCATTGAATACGATCAGCCCCTGTTCTTGGTAGAACCTGCTTAATTAGTTGTTTTAGGTTCTGCTGTCATCCATTAAACGAAACCAGATGTTTAAGAAGATTTTAATTGCCAACAGAGGAGAAATAGCCCTGCGTGTTATCCGAACATGTAAAGAAATGGGTATAAAGACAGTTGCGGTTTATTCTACCGCCGACAAAGATAGTTTACCTGTTCGTTTTGCTGATGAGGCCGTTTGCATCGGTCCAGCAGTGAGCGCCAAGTCTTATCTTTCAATACCTAATATCATTGCAGCCGCGGAAATTACGAATGCGGATGCCATTCATCCCGGTTATGGATTTTTATCCGAAAACGAAAAGTTTTCAAAGGTTTGTAGCGAACATGGAATAAAGTTCATTGGTGCCCTTCCGGAGCAAATTGCGTCGATGGGAGACAAAGCCACAGCCAAGGCAACCATGTTGAATGCAGGTGTTCCTTGTATTCCGGGTTCTCCCGGTTTATTGAAAGACCTTGACGATGCCAGGAAATCTGCCTTGGTCGTAAAATACCCCGTTATTCTGAAAGCCACTGCCGGTGGTGGTGGAAAGGGAATGCGCATCGTTTGGAAAGAGGATGATTTGCAAGCAGCATGGGAATCTGCTCGTCAAGAAGCCGCTGCTGCATTTGGTAACGACGGCATCTACATGGAAAAATTCATTGAGGAACCAAGACACATTGAAATCCAAGTGGCTGGTGACCAATACGGAAACGCTTGTCACTTGTCTGAACGTGATTGTTCCATTCAGCGTCGACACCAAAAACTGGTAGAAGAAACGCCATCTCCATTCATGACAGAAGACTTGCGTGAACGTATGGGTGAGGCCGCTGTGAAGGCTGCCAAAGCTGTAAAATACGAAGGAGTGGGTACCGTAGAATTTTTAGTAGATAAAAACCGCGATTTTTATTTCATGGAAATGAACACCCGGATTCAGGTGGAACATACCATTACTGAAGAAGTGATTGATTACGATTTGATTAAAGAACAAATCAAAATCGCGGCCGGAGAAAAAATTTCTGGAAAGAATTATTACCCACACCTGCATGCTATCCAGTGCCGAATAAATGCCGAAGATCCGTACAACGATTTTCGACCATCACCAGGAAAAATCTCCTCGTATCATTCCCCAGGAGGTCATGGTGTTCGAATCGATACCCATGCATATGCAGGATATAGCATTCCGCCAAATTACGACTCCATGATAGGAAAGTTAATAGTGGTGGCACAAACCCGCGACGAGGCGATTTTGAAGATGAAGCGAGCATTGGATGAATACATCATTGAAGGGATTAAAACGACCATTCCTTTTCATCAGAAATTGATGGATGATCCGGATTTCAATGCTGGAAATTTTACCACAAAATTTATGGAAACGTTTGAGTTCTAAATTGTAGTAAGCATTTTTACGTTGACACATTCCCTTATGCAATTCCTTACAGCTAGGGTTTAGCGTTATTTTTGACTAATTTTTTAATTTCTGTCACCCAAGTAGCTATCGGTCAAAGCAATTTAATGTATCTTGCATTAAAAAGACGAATATGCTTCATTTCTACTCTTCCAGTACACGTATGGTGAACACCAAAAGGGGTGTTCAAGAATGTTTGGAGTCTGCAATGGGCGATGCCTACAGTGGGGCAGACCTCTTAATTTTTCACGCATCTATTGGTCATGATTTTCAAGATATGGTGGACGAGGCTAAACGGCTCGCTCCAACGGCGAGAATTGTAGCAGCATCATGCTGCGGTGTCGTAGGGAAAGAGGGGGTGAGTGAATCTATGAAAGACATGGCGCTCATGGCGATCAAAGGAAATGAATTTGCTGTGGCAAATTGCGATGGAATCAATGGTCAAAATTCGTTCGAAAAATGCCTATCCATGGCGCATGACCTGAAAAGTCAACAGCCCGGAATAAACATGCTATACTTCCTCGGTTCGGGAATTGACATTGCTAATGACCATTGCATTGCTGCATTTGAACAGGTTTTTGGAAAGGAGGTTACCATTTTCGGTGCGACGTCATCAGACAATATGAAAGGACATGTTAGTTATCAAGCTGTTGACCAGGTTGTTACTGAACATGGTGCCTATGTTGTCGGATTTAGCGATCCTTCACTCAAAGTGGAAACACAAGCTACTCACGGATTCGTGGCCTTTGGAGAGCCTCTTGTGGTAACCAAATCCGAGGGACATATCATCAAGGAGATCAACGGAAAACCGGCCTGGTCGGAATACATCCATCGCTTGGGACTGACGGCAGATGCCACGTGCGGCGATTCCATTCCAATTGGTGCATTAGGGGAGAAGCTATCGCCAGAGTTGGCAAAAGAATATGGAAACGAACACATCCTCCGTGTAGTGACAAAACACGTGGGTGACGACATGTATTATGCCACAGTGTGCAAAGAAGGAACAGAGCTGTGGTTAACCACCCGTGATGAGGACCTCATTTTTAGCGAAATGGATCGTTTGGTTCAAGATGTAAAAAACAGGATGGGAGGAAAAGATGCTGTAGCTGTTTTTCATGCCGACTGCCTTGCGCGTGGCAGGTTCCTTTTTAACCGAATAATTAAAGAAGAATTGGTAGGAGCGATGCAGTTTCCGTTTTATGTCGATGGCGCTTGCCCGCCTTGGTTAGGCATGTATGGTTTCGGTGAATTTGCACGACTGGGTGGAGAAAATGAATACCACAATTATACCACGGCATTGTATGTTATTTACCGCTAAGATGATTTAAACGGTGGGAAAAACACCCTTGTTTTGTAAACCATATGCCTAATCGATTGAGTTTCGAGGAGCTCCATGAGCAATACCTTGCATTGCAATTGCGCGTTACCCGGTTTTCGTCTACAGAGCAAGAATTGATTAATATTCGCGACCGACTAGATCATGAATTGGTGGTGTATAAGCGCTTGAATGCGTTTAGTCAACAAGCGCTTCTAATTGATGATTTTAATGAATTTCTCCAGCTTTCTGTGGAGTTTATGGTCGATATTTTTGAGACGGAGGCGGCGTTTATATATACCAAAGGGGAATCGCTTGAAAATCCCTTGCTCTATGCAGAGGGATTCTCGAGTAAGAAAAAAGAGTTGGCAAAAGCAGATGTTGAATTACTGCTCGCAAAAAATCGAGGTCAAGGTGAAATGATAGCCTTGTTCCAATCGGAAGATTTACCAGAGCTTGCTTTAATGAATAGTTGTATGCTCAGTCAAGTCCTTGACGTATCAACTTCACAAATACTGTATTTGGGCTTGGCAATCACAAAAGATAAGTCACCGCTTTATCAGTTGTTAGACGAGCGTTTAAAGGTCCTTTTTTCTGTTTTTATTCAACAGTTCAAAGCATTGTATCAACATCTTTTGGTCAATAGAGCGAATAAGGAGCAGTTGGAGCGCATTGCCCATTCAGAGTTAGAGTTGAAAAAGTTGTCGCTTATAGCCACTAAAACAAAAAGTGGTGTCATCATCTCCGATTCACATGGCCGTATTGAATGGGTAAATGAGTCCTTTGAACAGACAACTGGATACCGATTAAATGAGGTTATCGGAAAGAAGCCAAAGGATTTTTTACAACATGATGCGATTACCAACCGAGAAGCAAGAAAAAGGTTAAGTGAGTCCTTGGCTAAGAAAGAAAATGTCGAGGTTACCATCCTTAACCTAGCCAAAAATGGACATCCTTACTACAATCAACTTCAGATTACACCTGTTTTTGATGAAGATGGGAAGCACATTAATTTTATTGCGTTACAAAAGGACATCACAGCGGAGGAGGAGGCGAAACAAGCCATCGAGAAAATAAATTCGAGGTTTGAGCTTATTACCCAATCCTCACAAATAGGTATTTGGGAGTGGAATCCAGAAACCGGACAGTCGATATGGAACGATGTCATGGTGCAGATGTTTGAATTGAACAACCAAGAATTGATCGATTGTTACCGGATTTTTCAAGAATCCATACACCCGGATGACCGCAATCGGGTATTAGAGGAATCCAACCTTGTAATGGACGGGAAAAAAGAGCTTGTCAAACATGAGTACCGTATCATTTTACCTAAATCGGGAGAACTGAGGTATGTAAGATCTCTGGTTATTGCTGAAAAGAAGGCTGATGATAGGATTGTCAGACTAGTTGGTTCCGTGGAAGATGTGACAGCAACCAAATTATTTGAAGAGAAACTGATTGAAAACAATACCGAGCTGATAAAGATAAACCACGAATTGGATCAGTTTGTTTATAGTGTTTCTCATGACCTTCGTTCACCGTTGCTTTCGATCAAAGGTTTATTGTCGTTGATTGCCACTGTTGGAGACAATACCGACCTTTTGCAGCAATATACCAGACTCATTGGTGTAAGCGTTGATCGCTTGGATGCTACGATCCTCGAAATCATCGATTATTCTAAAAATGTTCGCGTGGAACTGAGTATAGAAGAGGTGAATGTGGAAACGTTGGTGAAAGGGATTTTTGACGATGTGAAGCACCTAAGTGATATCAGGGTGGACTTGAATCTCATGATGAATGGAAATCCAGTCCTTTTAACAGACCATTTCCGTTTTGCTACCCTCTTAAAGAATTTTATATCCAATGCGGTGAAATACCGAAATAAAAAAATTCCGAATCCCTCTGTAAAGGTGGAGTATACCGAGCATGATGACCATATTTCCGTCATAATAATAGACAATGGAGAAGGCATATCCGAGGAAAATCAAGAACGTGTTTTCGATATGTTTTATAGGGCTTCTAGTAGCAGTTCAGGAACAGGATTAGGCCTTTATATTTGCAAAGAAATGGCCGCCAAACTTGGAGGAGAAATAATTTTATCCTCAGAAATTGGAAAGGGCACCACAATTCACCTAACTTTACCGAAGCAGAAGCAATCCAATGAAACACTTCTTACTGATTGATGACGATGACATAATTTGCGTGGTGCACCCAGCCATTATTAGGCAAGTGTTTCCTGACGCTACGGTAGAAGTTATTCAGTCAGCCACAGATGCGATGGACTACATTCAAACTATGGTAGAAAGGAATGCAGAGGTACCTGTTGCCGTATTTATTGACATAAACATGCCTGAAATAAATGGGTTTAACCTTATCGAAAAGCTATCGCCGGAAGCAAAAGAATTTTTAAGTCAGTCTGCTTTATATATGCTTTCTTCATCCGTAGATCAGCGTGACTTGGACAGGGTAGAAGCCTCGCCTATCATTAAAGGATTTGTGGGTAAACCCCTTACAGCTCAATTTCTGAAAGACCATTTCTCCTAAGTGCATTTCCAAATAACGCCTTATTTTGTATTCTTAGGTGCCTTGTAGATTGGAACAGTGGAGCAGGGTTCTCCGTACATAATGCTCCTCGCTCCCGGTTGCAACCGCTGGACCAACCTGTTCATGGCGTATGCTGGAAAAGGGATATCTGAACATCCTTTTATGATGATTTTGCCATCTACTAGGGGGCTGACGTCAAAACGATCGATTTCCATTCGAATCAATTCTTTTTCAAGGTCCGTATCAGACCCTATAACAACGGTTTCTGCAATTCCCTTAAGCGATGAACCCACCAGGACAAAAGCCCACGTGGGAAGGATGGCATCTGCGGAACAATAAACAAAAACCGCCTTGCCTTGATAGGCTGGCCAGTCATGGGACTTTATCCATGCTCGGAAATCTTGTTCCTTCAACACCAAACCTTGCCAAAGTTGAGGAGCTAAATCAATTCCAATCCGGTCGATGTTTGGTTTAAATGAGGCCATATCTAACTGAATCAAGCCGCTTTGTTCTACCTTATTGATAATTTCACCCATGCTACAAAGGTAGTTGATAATGAAGAAAAGAAAACGTTAGGATGTGGTAAAAAAGTACCTAGAAAAGCATAGATAAGCTCCTTGGTTGAATTATTCCTGTTGCTTTTTAAAGATGCTTCCCACTTCTTTACCCAAACGCTGAATGGCTTCCACTCCCTTCGAAATAGGTGTTGCGTCGAAACCTTCGTAATTCGAATACACGTTTTCCAATATCTGTTGGGATGGAAATATTAACAACATGTCGTTTTGTTCGTGTGCCTTTTCTAATTTTGAAGGGAAGTTTTCAATTCCTGTTTGGTAGGAAACGCCTCCTGGTCTTGCTGAACAGAAAACAAGCAACTCATTAGCACTATGGCTTTTGTTAAGGATAAAATACTCATCGAGGTCATCCATTTCAATAAATCGAACCTTGGGTGTTAAGCGATTTGCCTCGCTTATCTTTTGCCATTTCTCAGATACTTGTTCGGTAGAATACAATTCAATTTCAATGTTTAACTGAACCCCAAACCGTTGGATTCTCTCTGCCCATTGACCAAAGCTGGATTCGAGGTCAGCCATCTTTGGACAAATCACCTTGATTTTATGATAAGAAACAAAGGGTTTATCCAATCGGCAAAAGATTATTGAACGGTCACATACATCCAGTAAATGGTCACGGTCGTCTCCCACAATGCGCTTAATCCAATTTTTAGTTGAACTGTCGTTGATGACCACCATATCGCTTACCAATTCTTTCGCCACACGCGCAATTCCGGAGGACACATTGTGGTCTATGGTCGCCATGGTGTTTAATTTCGCTTCATGTCCTGAAAAATGTTTAACGATGTCCTCTAACGACTTTCTGGACTTGCGAATCATCTGTTCAGCAGCGTTGTCGTTGGGGTAAACGCTTACAACCGAAACAGGGTTAATTACTTTAGGATCAGAGATCAGTATGGCAAAATCCAGCAAGGATTCATTGCCGTTCAATTCGTTCATTGCCACCATTAAGTGCTTGTTTCTTAATGGATTTTCATCCATTTTTTCCGATGACTCAGCCATTTCGATTAACATGCGTTTTCCGGCATTTTCTGTTACAAACGATGCCACCATACAGGTGATGAGGATCAGAAGAACCGTACCGTTGACAATGTTGATGTCGAGAATGCCATTTCCTTCGTTGTATCCCACCATGATAATGGCTAGTGTGGCAGCAGCATGCGAGGCACTCAATCCAAAAATCAATTGCCGTTCTGTAGCGCGCATCTTAAAGATCAATTGGGTAAAATAGGCGGCGAGCCATTTTGAAAGTAGCGCAAATGAAGTAAGTACCCCTGCAATGATCAATGGCCATGTACCCTGAAAAAAGGCACGATAATCGACTACCATGCCCACAAAAATTAAAAAGAACGGGATGAATAAAGATTGACCAATGAATTCAACCCGGTTCATCAAGATAGAGTTGTGGGGAATGAGCCGATTGAGTACCAAACCAGCAACAAAGGCACCAATAATATGCTCAACTCCAGCTACTTCTGCTAGAAAGGCAGCAAAAAAAACAACAGAAAGCACGAAAATATATTGTGAGGTTTTTTCGCTGTCAAGTTTGCTGAAAAACCACCTAGCGACCCTAGGAATCACTAGAAACATAATCAAGGAAAAAATGGTCAGGGAAGTTATTAGCCTCAACCAAAAGGCAGCATCCAGGTTTCCGTTGGTAGAACTGGAAATGATCGCAAGGATAATTAAAACAGCCGTATCCGTTAAAATGGTTCCCCCAACCGCAATCGCCACATTTGGGTTCTTTGTTAGTCCAAATTTAGTAATGATAGGGTAGGCAACTAGTGTATGCGTTGCAAACATGCTTGCTGTGAGCCAACTTGCCGTTTGTGTAAGGCCTAGACCATAGTAACACAAGGGAAATCCAAGCAAAATAGGTACAAAAAAGGTTAGCGCACCAAACGTCAAGCTTTTGTTCAGATACTTTTTGAACTCGTTCATGTCCAGCTCAAGTCCGGCAATAAACATGATGTAAAGCAACCCAATAGTAGAAAAGAGCTTAATGGAACCTTCTGACTCCATTGCCTTAGCGCTAATCAGACCAAGACCGTGGGGACCGATAATGACTCCTGAAATAATAAGTCCAATGATAGCAGGTACTCGAATTCGTCTGAGTAAAATGGGAGAAAGCAAAATAATGAACAACAACAGAGAAAAAACCAACACTGGGTTTTTTAAAGGGAGGTGAAATTCCGCCAGCAAGTGTTCAAAAAAGTAATTCATTTCCCCTCGGTTTATCGGAAGCTCAAAGATAGTACTATTTGGGTTTTATGGTTCTAAAATGAAGCAGCCTTATTACCAACAAAATGCACTATCTTTGCACAAAAATCAGTCTCTTGCGCTTCGAACTCAACAAAGAATTCCTGGAATCAGTTCGTCAAAAAATATTGGCGCAAGACACGATTTGGATACGTGCAAACGTCCTTGAACTACACTTTGCGGACATCGCTGAAATCCTTGATAAACTTTCCAATGAGGAAGCAAAGTACCTGTACTTTCAATTGGATGAAGAGGTTCAGGCGGATGTACTTATTGAACTGGACGAGGATGTTCGAGACCGGTTCCTCGCGTCGCTTTCAACAAAGGAAATTGCCGATCAGCTCGAGAACCTAGACTCCGACGATGCGGCTGATATTCTTGGTGAATTGTCTGCTCAGCAAATTCAGGAGGTCATCTCCCAAATGGAAGACGACGAGGCCGCGGAAGACATTGTAGACCTACTAAACTACGACGAAGATTCTGCCGGTGGATTGATGCAGAAGGAGTTCATTCAGGCACGCCTCGATTGGCCTGTGAACCGATGCCTTGTAGAACTAAGGCGCCAAGCCGAAGACGTTGAAAAAGTATACACCATTTACGTCGTTGATGATTCAAATAAGCTAGTGGGTGTACTTTCCCTCAAACGTTTGCTATTTGCCAGTCCGAAAACAAAGATTATCGATTTGTATCATGGAAAAAACATCATTTCGGTAAAAACGAACGACTCCGCCGAACATGTCGCGAAGGTCATGGAGAAATACGACCTCGTTTCGGTTCCGGTGGTAGACTTACAAAACAAGTTAGTCGGACGTATTACCCTCGATGACGTAGTGGACATTATCAAAGAAGAGGCAGACAAGGACTTTCAATTGGCCTCAGGTATTTCAGAACGGATTGAGTCTAACGCCAGTGTGTGGAGGATTTCCCGTGCGCGTTTACCCTGGTTGCTCATTGGGATGCTAGGAGGTGTTCTCGGAGCACAGGTTATTTCCGGCTTTTCAGCTGGAATTTCGAAAGTTCCATCGCTGGCATTTTTCATTCCTCTCATTACCGCTATGGGTGGTAATGTGGGGGTTCAGTCTTCCGCTATTGTGGTGCAATCCCTCGCCAAAGGAAACAATCACTTCAGTGGCATCTTGTCTCGGCTCTCAAAAGAGGGACTCGTTGCCCTTGTGAATGGTTTACTTCTTGCAACCTTGATTTATGGTGTAGCCACCTTTTTTGAAAATGCCACATTGGGCATTGTAGTGAGTATTTCCCTCTTCACCGTGATTGTATTCGCTGCTATTTTTGGAACCTTCATTCCTTTGCTCCTCGACCGATATAAAATCGACCCCGCTTTGGCCACGGGACCATTTGTCACTACGTTAAACGATGTCCTAGGCCTGTTTATTTATTTTACCGTCGGGATGCTCCTTTACAAGATTTAGGCGACCACAAGCCTGACTTGAATAAATTAGGTGACTTATTGCAAACTGAAAATGGCTGAAATTGTTTTCGTCTCTTGCGTTGTAGTTTTGTATGTCGCGGTAATCGTCATGGTTTGTCCCGCTACAGCATCCTGAATGAGCGCTCGGCATTCCGCAGATAGGAGGTTACCTGTTCCCTTGATTACTTTCGGATTTCCGGATACCTGTATGCTGTAGGCAACGATCTTCTGTGGTCCTTGTAAGGGAATGCCTGGTCCATATGAAAGACTCAGCTTATTTGAAGAGCGATCCAACACTTCCGCCCCGTTTAAAAGCCCATTCCAAGATAGTTTAAGCGGAGGTAGTGTCAATACCTTGTATGTTTCGTTGGCTAGGGTGTCTTTGAGGCTGTTCAGTACCAGAATCGTCGCTGTCGATGCCTTACCAGGTGTAACAACGTACCTATTTACACCTGTGGTTTTCACCGTACAGTTTTTTCCCGTTACGGTTATATTCTCCACTCCGTTCAATCCGATTTGTAAAACGTTGGCATATCCTCTAAAAAGTACCTTTTTATCTGGTTGTGCAACGATTCCCTGTCCGGAAACAGGTTGAAAATAACAGCTTAGAATAAGAAGTAAGATAGCTGTTTTCATTGCTTTTGTTTGGTTACCGCTGACCGAATAAGCCGCTCCGGAACTCCGGGAAGTGCATAAAACGCATCGATGGCAATGCGTATTCCGGCAGGTGCTTCGTTAATCGATTGGAGTGCTTGTGCAGATAGTTCAGGTCCAATGCCTTCGCTAACCTGGTTGATGTCTGTCCTTGTTACTACCCAGCGCTTTACTTCAGGGTTTGTAGGAAGAAAAGGTGAAGTTCCTTCAAACGCAAGGGTTAAGAGGCCTTTTGATATAGCGCCTGTAGAATCGTTGTATTTTAGGTTGTTTAGTCGAAGACTCAAGGCTGGTAGGTCCCAAACTTGGAATACATGCCTTGAGATAGTATCGCCATAATGACCTATGAACAGGATACTGGCTTCTTCTTGTCCCCTGACCAGTACGTCAAAGGTTGCATTCGTTTCTCCTACGGGAGAAAGCACGAGGTTATTCCCTTCTACCCTATAATTACTTGAACCATCTGGAATGGCCGTTTGAATCCGATTGAGAATGCCCCGATAAAGCACAAGTTGCTCCGGTTGTGAAAGGATCGCCTGGGTAGCTTGACCCCATAATGGAGGAAAGCATTGACCAAGGTAACAGACAACAAGTACTAAAACCTGCCTTTTCATTTTTTGAATTGGTTTTTTCAAAGATACGCATTTCGGAAAGCGATAACTGGTTATCATCCAACTTGTTTAACGTAGGGATGCTCCAAGTTCACTTTCTAATTTCCCGCGAATACGATCCATGACAGGGTCGATGCGTTCATCCTTAAGTGTTTGCTCATGGTCTTGGAACGTAAATGAAACAGCGTACGATTTTTTTCCTTCTGGCAGGTTTTTTCCTTCATAAACATCAAAAAGACCAACGTTTTTAAGGAGTTTTTTCTCACATCCACGAGCGATGCGTTCGATGTCGGAAAAGGGTACAGAATGGTCTAGGAGAAGAGAGAAATCACGACGAACTTCAAAGGTTTTTGGCAATTCAATAAAACGCATTCGGTTCATTTGCTGGCTTTTCATCCATAAGTCCCAGTTGATTTCGGCAGTGAATACCGGTTGCTTTATTCCAAAGTGCTGGAGGGCCTTTTGGTTGACCCATCCCATACGCACCAAGTGTTCGTTTCGAATGGTAAGGGAAATACCATCCTCTAGTAACGATGCATCGCTTTCTAAAGGGGTTTCTTTAATAAATCCATGCAAACCAAAACGAATCAATAGGGCGTGCAGTTCGGTTTTCAAACTGTAAAACGAATGTTTGTCGTTACCACTCATCCACGATTCCGGCTCCAGTTTTCCGCTCACTAAAAGCACCAACCTTCGTTCTTCATGGTACCCTTTTTCGGCCCTTTCATAACAAGACCCAAACTCCATGAGTTTCAAGTCGGGATGTTGCCGGTTTTGGTTATGTGCCACCGTTTCGAGTGCACCATACAAGAGGGTCGTTCGTAGCACATTCAATTCCTGACTTAAAGGGTTCAATACTTGAACTGCGTTGGAAGAAAGCTCACCTGGCATACGAATATCGTCATATGTTGCACTGGTAAGCGAATTATTCATTATTTCCACAAAACCCCGTCCAATAAGGAACTCGGTGGCCACTTTAACCGCGTGATCTGTTTCGTCGCTCGCACCAGAGGTTGGCATTACGGTATGTAGCTTTTCGGGTAATGGAACGTTATTGAATCCATAAACACGCAACAATTCTTCAATTACATCAATTTCGCGTGTTACATCGGCGCGGTAAGCAGGAACATGAATTTCCCATGTTCCTTCACCTTCCTCAAGAATATGCATATCCAGAGCAGTAAGAAGTTTGGTGACCTCCGCTTGATCGAATGCCACCCCGGTTATTTTACGGCATCTTTCCAACGAAAGAGAAACGGTTGAGCCGATGGATCCCAAAACAGAACAATCAGAAACCTCCATGCTGATACTCCCGCCTGCGACTTCTTTTATCAACAGCGCTGCTCGCTCAAGAGCATAACGAGTGAGTTCCGGATCGACTCCGCGCTCAAATCGAAAACTGGCATCGGTGTGTAAGCCATGTTCGCGGGCTGTTTTGCGAATGCTTCGCGGATCGAACACCGCTGATTCAAGAAAAACACTGCTTGTCTGTACCGATACACCGGAGTGTGCTCCGCCAAAAACACCTGCAATGCACAACGGATCATTGCCGTTGGTAATCAAAAGGTTTTGGCTGGATAAGCTGCGGTCGGTACCATCTAAGGTTACCAACCGTTCTCCATCTTTTGCAAGACGTACAACAATTTGCCCGTTGAGGATGTTCGTATCAAATGCATGAAGGGGTGTTCCAAGCTCACGCATCACGAAGTTCGTCACATCAACTACGTTGTTGATAGGGTTGATTCCCACGTTCTGCAGGCGGTTTTTAAGCCAGTTGGGTGAATCTTTCACCTCGATGCCGCTTATAGTTACACCGCAATACCTTGGGCAAAGAGCCGTATCTTCGACTTGAATAGAGACTTTCAACGCATTGTTTTCGGAGCTGAATTCAGTCACCGATGGCCATTGAACGGCAACGGTTTCGTTGGAATGAACCGACAAATAGGCGGCTAAATCCCTTGCAACTCCGATATGACCTAAGGCATCCGAACGGTTAGGCGTCAAACCTATTTCGTACACCCAGTCGCTTTCAACTTCAAATAAATCTGCCGCTGTAGTTCCTACCTTAGTCTCGCTGGGCAATACTAGGATACCGTCATGCGAGTTGCCCAGACCAAGTTCATCTTCCGCGCACAACATGCCCTCCGACTCCACATCCCGTATTTTGGATAACTTAATCTTCATTGGCTCATCCGGATTTGGATACAACGTGGTCCCCACCGTTGCCAAAAGCACTTTTTGACCTTTGGCAACATTAGGCGCCCCGCAAACAACCTGGCAAATTTGAGTGCCGGTATCTACTTTCGTAACCTTGAGCCTGTCTGCATTCGGATGTTGCTTGCATTCCATTACCTCTGCTACGATTACGCCTTGAAGCCCTCCCTTAACGGTTTCAACTTCCTGCAGGTGTTCCACCTCTAACCCTAAATCAGTTAGTATACCCGAAATTTCTTGGGGAGTCAGGTCGGTTTGGACGTATTCTTTCAGCCAGTTATGTGATATTTTCATGAATAATTGCCTTGATAGTGTGTACTAACGCGAAGTTAATGTTTTTTTCAAGTAGGCTTAATTACTTATCCGAGTTGTGCGCACCTCGCGCCTAATCCTAAACCATCACCTTGTACTAACTAACTTCTTACAGAACCGTCGTCCATCAGGCAAGGCAACAATAAAGGTATAATAGCCCGAACTTAAGGAAACAGGAAATTCATTGCTTTCGGCTGAAACGACCTCTGATTTGAGCACTGTACGTCCAGAAGCGTCGATAAGAAATACCACAGAGTTTAGCGGAAAACCGCTTACTATCAAGTTGTCTTCAACAGGATTTACAACGAAGAAATCGCTGATAATCGACTGTTCAGTTACCTCCGTCATAGAATTGAATACGGCCCCATCGCTACAGCCCGTATTTTCGAGACCTGCGCTGTTGATCATCCACAGGCTGGTGAAATACCAATCTCCCTGTGTGGACTGTGGCACATTAAACCAAAAATTCTGATTGTTTATGACGTTTGTCCAATTCAATACCGTCGTGTCGTAAGGTGAATGTCCAATGGCTACTTGCTGTTGCATTATTCCTGAATGAGGATCCAATGCTTGCCAGTTGGAAGAAATGGTTGAGTTGAAAAGGGTATCGATATCTGCCGACATGCCATCGTGTAAAAACACGAGTTCAGGCAAGGTCCAATCTACTTGAAAATCGATTGAATCAGCAACTGAAAAATGATGGGCACTATCCAAGCACATAGCAATCAACCTTCCTGCTTCTGACCCTGAAATACTTTGGTAGCGCAGGTCTTCTCCAATCTCTACCAACACGTTTCCATTGCGGCCCTTGAAACATTTCAACTCGTCAAAAGCTACGGCACATCCACCGGAGCGAAAGGAAATAGAATTCCCAAATGTCAAGGGAGTTGGGTCTTGCCATGAACTGACGAGCTCCTCATTTACAAATACAGCAATGAGCCCATTAAGCGGATTGAAACAGACCGAAACGGCATAGGTGATACCCGATTGTATTACAAGGGAATCATCCGTTTGTAGGGTAAAAACATCGTTGTCTACAGAATAGATTTGCACCTTGTTTTGCCCTTCACGTAAATAAACAAAATAGGAATTTCCGCGGTTAGGTAATGCTGGATCGCTGCAAAAGAAATGGAGTCCAGCACGTTGGTTACTCCCCGATGAGGTAAACCGCTGTTTCCATTGGTACAAGTAAACCGACTGATTACTCTGCGCAATAGAAGTGTATGAATTCGTATTGGCAGAGGTGGCATCGGAACAATGCCATTCATTGTTGTTCAGCGCATATGAAGCTGCAGGCACCGTCCAGTTGTTTGCGTCGTCATTGAAGTCCTCGTATACAAAACCGCGTTGCCCGTTCGAATGCCAAGCAGCTTGTGCATGTTCCTTGTCTGCCACGAGGTACAACTTATGCATCAGATTTCCTCCTGCATCGGAATCATTAATCCCTGCTGTAAACGATTGTGTTTTCCAAGAGGAGGAATTGGCAATTTGGGTTTGAGGTACCGTATTGTCGCTTGGAATGGATGAAAATTGAAGGCTCCAACCGTCCGCAGTGGTGCCGCAATCGGATCGAAATTCGAGCAATAAACTGCCGCCTGTACTATTCAATGTAGGCGGTAAATTGTTGCCGGTAAACATCCCTAATAAAGGGGCTTGAAGCGTATTACCGTCATAAATGTACAAGCGATCAAATGAGTTTTCCAACGAAAAGGACTGAAACTGAAGGGTCACTGTGTTTGCATTTGGAGGTTGAATCAACCAAAGCTGGCGTTCGTCGTTGGAATAGGGGCTGTTTGGTCCGCCTGAATCGGAAAGCACTCCGGTGGAAGCACTTAGGATGGTAGGAGCTGGTGCGTCGTTGATAAGCCGGTAATATTTCTCCCAGTTCCAGTGAATGCCTGGATCGGTATGTGTTTGGTTGGGATAGTGTTGGTGGCCTTTGATTTTTAGGCATCCGCCTAGCACCTGACCGGTGGAAGAGGACGCTCCGTCGTAGGTGCGCAATGGATTTATGCCGTATCCACTGTTGACGATATCACGACTTAGGTCTGCCGAATGCCAGTAAAGCGCTTCGGTGTACCATGCAGGGTTGCTAACGTACCCTTCGTGTTCGTAACCTATGGTGTAAGGGTTTTCAGAACCAACGTGCCAAGCTTTATCTTCTTCGTGCACCAGTTGCGTAATCTGTCCGTCGGAGCTTCGGACTACATAGTGGTAAGAAACGTTCGCGTTGCAGTTTTGCGCCCATGAAATGGCACCTGCGTAACTGCCCTGCACGGTATGGATGGTAATGGCCGAGACAGCAGTACCATTTCGGGAACTGTAATTGCAGGTGGGTGCTGGGTTCCATAAGGCGGGGGCATATTGCACTGATTTAGTGCTTGATCGAAGCTGGGGTTGGTACTCATTTCCTTCCTTGTTTCGAATTCTCCCTGTATGGATATGCACTCGTTTTGCTTTCAGTACTTCTATGTTCTGGTTACCGAACACTTTTTTGAGGTCGAAGGTACGCAACGGAAAACCATAGGATTGTGCATTATCGGCTCGCATGAGAAATGTAAGGTACTGGTGGATTTGAAGGTCTTGCGCAAAGTGATTTACAGCGCTTGAATCGGGGATTTCGCTTAATGGAAGGAGGCAATTGTATAGGGCTTCTTCCTCCGTGGATGTTGGAAAAATTTCCTTGTATTTATTCCACCCATGCAAAAAGGCTATGGCCCAGGCATCAATCGCAAGTTGGACGGATTGCCTTTGCTGTGTCACGGAAATACCCGACAGACGTTCGATGTATCTTCCATTTTCGCGAAAGTATCCTGCACCTTCGGCGAATACGCCCATGATGCCATAGGGCAAGGGCATTCCAGAACAAGAGGGTTGTTCGTTAATAGGAATTTCTTGTAATCGTGTGTTGGTAAAGGCAACCGCTTCAAGTATTCCTCGAGGTAAGTCAGGAAAACGCTGATAGGTAGATGAGAATTGTTCGGCGTACTGACCGAAGCAGCCTGCGGAAAGCAGGCAGGCAAAGACGAGTTGTTTCATACATAGTGGTTTTAGGTACTTGCAAGGTAGTTTCTTTTCATATGGAATTACAACTGTCTTGGTTTAATAAAAGCTTGATTTAGTTGATGTTGATATAAGCTTGGGAAGGGAATGTAGCGAATCGAGAAAGGTCTCGATACATTTTACTACGTCATATAAATACGACTTAAGCCTCGCCAATTTAGCATAAAACATAGGCTGGGGGAAGCGCTTTTCGCAGTCATTGGGACACTTACCTTTACGATCCCCTTTCGTCTTACTAAAGAAATAAATAGGCTATTCGAGTGTTCTGCAGGGCAGAATGTACCAAGAAAAGCCTAAAAATGTAAAACGATGTGCCCTACACATGTCGCGTTTCATGCCGCGCACTCTTTATCACTTAAACTTCTGCTTTTCGAAGGGAAAAAGGTCCGCCATTTCCCCGGAGTAATAAAAATCATAGGCGACCCCGCCAAAAGTGTACGATTTATCGTTGATCATGAAGTTTGATCCGCCAACCGCCGGGTTTTTCTTTGGCTTAGATTTGTGAAAACCGAGGTTGAAGAGGGAAGCGAAAATCTCTGGTCTATTGTCAATGGGAAAGCCTGCTCGTTCCCATTGCATTTTGATTTGCCTCACGTAGAGAGCAGCGTATAAGTAGGAGTAATAATGGTTTTCGTACTGAACAAGGCGCTTTAACCGAACACTCATGGAGTCGTTGTATTTATTGCTTCCGTAGGCAATGGTTGTGTCGTAGTCGAGGGCGGTTTCAAACCTTTCTCCTGGGTAAAAGACACTTTTCTTATCCTTCATATTCGCTTCAATGCGCGCTGCGGTATTGTCCTTGATACCTGTCACACCATACGATTGATTGGTTTCCAATACCAGCGACTTAAGTGGTGCCACGGCTGTTTTAAACTTTTCCCTACGGGAATTGAACATTCTTACTTGTTCACCGACCAGGCAAGCTACAATAATTCTAGCTTCCACACCCGAAACGGCAGCTGCCGAATCGATGTATTTTTTATCACGGGCAACGGCCCTCGAAAAATACTTCCATTCGGTGACGTTCATCCATTCGAACGCACTTAATCCACTGGTCTGCTCGTTACTCTTGGGTGTCTTTTCAGCTAATTTTTTACTTGCTTCGATATACGTTTTGTTGTCTTTCAAATGTAGTTCCACCGCAGCAATCATCTGCAGCGCCAGCCGTTCGTCACCTGTCTCACGATAGGTCTTTAATATCCGTTCAGCATTAACCGGATAGTAGTCATTCAATAACACAATTTTATTTAATACTTCATACCTGTGTTTGCGCATTGATACACTATCTACTTTAAACGACTGGTTATACTTATCGTGAATGTCTTGGTAATAGCGGTTGTTTTCATCGACTGTTCCGCTTTCATTGGTCCATTGAAACTTCATGGCAACATATGTCGCAACTAAAAACATACCGTAGAGTGCGAAAGCGTATATCACAACGAAATAGGGGATTCTAACCCATTTTTGTTGGGTAAAGGATTTAAAGCTCATGTTTGGAGAATGGAAAAATGGAATGGTTCACGGTTTGCGTAGCAATTCGACCGCAAAAATACATTTTTGTTGTTAAAATACTAGAGTTCCTCGATAAAATGAATAAGCAGATCGCGGATGTCTTGATAAGCAGAAAAACTCAGGTTTTCGTATAGATCGAACACGTCGTGGTAATGTTTGTTCGGTCCCATGGTATAAATGAAAAATGCTGGAACGCCATTTTGTGTGAACCAATAATGGTCAGAGTTTGCAGCAGGACCCCTTGATTTTATTTGGGACAGGTAAGACCGTTCGGAATTAATCTTAGTTAAGACATTAAACAGGCTATCGTGCAGAGTGGCATTAACAACGGTAATCCCTTCCTCGCCGCTTCCCATTATATCCAAATTGAGCAGAAAATGTATGTTTTTCAACGGCTTTACTGGGTGTGCTACATAATGTTTGGAGCCCAGTAAACCTGCCTCTTCCCCTGCAAAGGCTATAAAAGCTAAGTTGTATTTACTGCTGTGCTGTTTGAAATGATTGGCAAGTGTTATGAGCATGCTAGTTCCACTGGCGTTATCGTTTGCCCCTGGAAAATAAGTTTCGGAGCCCATCCTTCCTAAATGGTCGTAGTGAGCTGTAATAAATATGGTCTTTTTGGTTTTGCGTTTTGCAGGCAAATAACCTATGACATTGCGCGAAGTATAAGAAGAAATGAACCGGTTCTCTAACTGTAAATGGTATTTGGAACCGTCGGTGAAAATGGAATCCTGTATAAGGATGTATGGATGTTTGGTTTGTTCATTTGCCACCGACCAAGTGAATTTACTGTTGGTAATTTCAAGGACGGGAAAATAAGAAGAAAGCTCCTCTGATAGGCCACTATAATATTTCAAGCTATCCTTCGGAATGCGCGTCATATCTAACGCTAAACTATTGAACGACTTCCCAGATTGAATCTCTTTTACGAATTGAACAGGGTCTTTAGCGTATAGAAAATCCCGCGCATCCAGCCGTTTGGGATGAAGGGCCATGTCGCCACCACAACTTGAGGGAGAAACCAGAAAATGAATTCCGGGCTTAAGGGCCATGTCTTCTCGAGAAAGGCTGCAGATACCTGGAAAAGTATTTACGTCGTGCTGAAAGGATTGGAAATAGCTTTTCTTATATGGTTTTAATCCTGATTTTTTAAATGCTGAGGCGATGTATTCGGCCGCAATGGAATCGCCGCTGTTCACATAACCTCTGCCATGAAAAGCAGGGGAACAAAGTGTTTTTACAAGCTCCTTAGCATCGGATTGTCCAAGCGACAACTGGGCTGTAAATAGAAGGACGCCCAGCCAGCATTTAGCCATGTCGGCGCTTAATCATGTTCACAAATCCATTGACGGTACCGCTTTCTAAATCCCAGCTAAAAGTGTTGGCATAGTCTGCCGCCACTTCGAGTGCTTCGGAATAACTTCCAGCTGCGTCGAGGTGCGTAAGGGCTTCAGAGAACTTTTCGCCTGAACCTTGAAACAATTCGCGAATAAAAAGCATGCGGTCGTTCAGAGGAAAAGATTGGTGCAATGCCGTCAAGCGCGTATGTCCTATCCGCTTGAAAAAGAGCTCATCAATTACCCCAAACTTCGCATGTAGCATGCTTGAGCCATTGCCCATAGTATTTGGCGCAGCGAATTCCTGAACAACTTCCAGCTTGGTTTCTTCCAAGTCTTCCGACACTGTTTGAACGTGGGCGTTTAAATGATCCAAGCGAGAGGAGTTAAGTTCTTCTTGTTCGACCATTTTGTCTTCTTCAAGTGGTAATCCAAAATCTAGTGTGGGTTGACTAACAAACTCAACAACCGTTGGTTCTTCCGCTGAAATATGTCCTTCAAACTCAGCGACCGGAGGTTCGAATTGTAATGGCATTTCTGAAGATAGCTCCGAAACTACTGGTTCCGAAACCACTGTCTGCTCTGCCATGATTTCTTCTTTTATCTCATGCGATTTTGGGATGCTTTCGCTTTCATTTGCACCAAAAACTTGCTTTTCATAGGCTTTGTATTGCAACACCACGGCCTGTTCATAAAGCGATCGGGTTTGATTCACAAATGCATCCAAGCCCTCTGCATCAAGGGTTCCTTGTTCTAGTGCTGATAGGTGATTCTCAATGGATTTGAGAACGCTTTTCAAACGATTATTATCTCTCACAACAATTCAATTTAATTTTCAACAATTGGCCGAAGTTGTGAACGGACACAATGCTTCCGTCGACAAATTTAACGACCTTTAAACGCAAAGTTACGAGGAGGGAGGTTCATGGCCTTATGGGGGATGAAAAACTTCTCTTCGTTTGAATGTTAATAACCTAATTCAATCGGAACGTATGTTTTTAGAACAATTTCCAGGAGAAGGACGACAAACAGGCTGGGTCGAAGTTATCTGTGGTTCGATGTTTTCTGGAAAAACCGAAGAGCTGATTCGTCGCCTGAAACGTGCTCAGTTTGCCAACCAAAAGCTCATTCTGTTCAAGCCACTTATCGATAACCGTTACCATGAGGATAACGTGGTGAGTCATCAAGGAACGGCCCTTCAAGCAATTGCCGTTCATTCACCAAAAGATATTTTAGAGCGTTGGTCAAACGAGCGAATTGTGGCCATAGACGAAGCACAATTTTTCGAGGAAGAAATTATTTCTACCGTAAATACCCTTGCTGGAAAAGGGGTAAGGGTCATCATTGCAGGTTTAGACATGGACTATCAGGGTGTACCCTTTGGTCCAATGCCCAACTTATTAAGCATTGCAGAATACGTGACAAAAGTACATGCGATTTGTGTTTCATGTGGGAACCTTGCACAGTTTTCGCATCGAATGGTAGAAGCCAAAGAACAAGTACTGGTGGGTGCAACGGAAAAATACAAGCCGTTGTGCAGGTCTTGCTACAATAAAATATCCCATTGAAAATTGACATACCATATGCTAGACTTCCCGAAATTTTATCGGGAGTACTTATAGGTGAACAGCAGGACAACACCATCGATTTGGTTGCCATTGACAGCCGAAAAATCATGGAGGGCGGCCGAACCCTTTTTTTCGCATTAAAAGGACATTATCGGGATGGCCATGAGTTTATTGGCGACGTATATCAAAAGGGGGGGCGTCAATTTATTGTTTCGGAAAACGTGGAGGTAACCGACTTCCCTGGTGCGGGTTTCATACTGGTGAAAGACACCTTGAAAGCCTTACAAAACTTAGCCTCATTTCATCGGTCTCGTTTTTCGTATCCGGTGGTGGCTATAACAGGGAGTGCAGGAAAAACGACTGTTAAAGAATGGCTATACCATTTGCTTCAAGATAAATATAGAATTGTACGGAGTCCAAAAAGTTTTAACTCTCAAATCGGCGTAGCCCTGTCTCTACTAGAAATGCATGCGGATTGTGACCTTGCTCTAATAGAGGCAGGAATTTCCAAACCGGGAGAAATGAGCGCACTTGAAGCCATGATTCGGCCTACCTTTGGTGTATTTACCTCCTTTGGACGAGCGCATGAAGAAGCGTTTGATTCGATGGTTCAACACCTCGAGGAAAAACTCGTGCTGTTCAAACGGGTAAAAAGTACCTTCGTGTCGGAAAAAATACCACTCAATACCGAGCAGTGCGAGCGTATACATGCAAAAATCATTCGTAACTCGGCTTTCCAAAAAGCCTTGGATAAAATTCCGTTCAGCGATCAAGTAAGTGCGAACAACGCAGCTTTGGCAATTGGTGCCTTACAAGGTGCTTTTCCCGATCACCAAACCGATCCATATTTGCTGCAAACCTTGCCTAAACTCGCATTGAGAATGGAGGTGTTCGATGGGATTTTTGGAAACACTATTATTAATGACACCTACAACCTCGACCTTGATGCTTTAACCCATGCACTTGAATACCAGCTGATGGTAGCGGCTAAAAAACCACGGGTTGTGGTGGTGGGATTGGATGAGGGAAGCCAAAGGAAGAAAGACGAGGTGGAAAGGTTAATCCAATCCTTTCATCCTGAAAAGGTTTTTGTTGTTTCTTCACCCGAGGAAGTACAAGCAACCTTTAAGGATTCCGTCGTTCTGATAAAGGGAACTCGAAAGTCTGACATGCAGCGCTATGCATCACGTTTCAGATTGAAAAACCACAAAACCTTTGTGGAGGTTGATTTGACAGCAATGCGTCACAACCTGAATGTTTACAGAGAATGCCTTTTGCCAGGGACAAAGACCCTTGCTATGGTAAAAGCACAATCGTATGGTTCAGGCCTTGAGAAAATTGGCGAATTCCTTGAGAAACAAGGTGTTCAATACCTTGGAGTCGCTTATGCAGACGAAGGGGTGGAATTGCGAAAAGAGGGAATAAAAAGCCCAATACTCGTCATGAATGCCGAAGAAGAAGGTTTTGAATCGTGCATAAGGCACAACCTCGAACCAGCGATTTATTCGCTCAAACAATTGGATAATTTTGTTCGGGAACTGATTTTTCAGGGGATTGCTTCGTTTCCTGTTCACCTGAAAATAGATACAGGTATGAATCGCCTAGGGTTTAAGATGAGTGATTTGCCCGCCGCATTGGCTTTTATTAAAGCACAACCGGAAGTCACCGTTAAAAGTATTTACACACACCTCGCCGAATCGGATAACCGCAGGGATAAACGCTATACCCAATTGCAACTTAGCCGTTTTTTAGAAGCTTATGAACTTACAAGTGCATCGCTCGGATATCAGGTTGAACGGCATGTGCTGAATTCAGATGGTATTTTCAATTTTCCGGAAGCTCATTTTGAAATGGTCCGAATTGGAATAGGAATGTATGGCATTAGCTCGAACCAAACCTTTCAACGTAAACTAAAACCTGTTTTGGCTTGGTTTTCCTCCATCTCTCAACTAAAAAAAGTGCAAAAGGGTGAAAGCGTAGGATACGGACGTTCCTTCACTGCCCAAAAACCGTTGACCATCGCCGTTATTCCTGTGGGGTATGCAGATGGATTTCGTAGGTCACTCAGCAACGGTATTGGGGGTGTCTACATTCACGGGGCTTTTTGCCCAACCGTCGGACGTGTTTGTATGGACATGATCATGGTTGATGTGACAGGAATTGCTGCAAATGAAGGCGATAAAGTGGAAATCATGGGGCCCTCACAGCCCATAGGCCAGTTAGCTGGTCAGATGCAAACCATTCCCTATGAGGTTATGACCGGCATATCAAAAAGGGTGCACCGAATTTACCTGGAAGAATAGCCATGCAAGGAGAGAAAAAGGAAGATGTTGTTCGCCAGGCAATGGAAAAAATGACCGATGCCGCATTTCGACATATGACCTGCGCACAAATCGAATCAGATGCACAGCGTGCAGGTGTTGAATTGAATTGGAAAAACACCGATGACTTGGAATCCATACAAATGGATTTGAGGGAAGTCCTATCTGATACGGAAAAAAAACAGCCACAAGCTTTTTTTCAATGGATGTATTTGTTGGATGTTCCCGAGCGAGCGTTTTCACATTCTATGCAAGCAGACCCATCCATGCATCAACTAGCGATAATCGTCGTGCAACGTGCTGCATTTAAAGTGTTTTTCAGGACCCATTGGAAGGGGTAAGATTCAGGTTTACAGAGGATAAACAAGCATGCTCTAGTGTAAATATAACGTCAAACTTGCAGATAAACTTTTTATCTTCTACTTTTGCGCCTAATTTTAAATAATGTAACAAAACATGGGATCTTTTGTCATTTACCTGCCAATTGGATTGGCACTCATTGGATTGATTTTCATGCTTATCAAAATGTCTTGGGTCAAAAAACAAAACCCGGGCAATGAGCGCATGCAAGAAATTTCCAAAAGCATCAAAGAAGGAGCATTGGCCTTTCTTTCCGCTGAATACCGTTTGTTGGCGATTTTTGCCATTATCGCTTCTGCTGCGTTAGCTGTGGTGGCTTATGTGGTTGATACCACCGAATACACGATTGTTCCTGCCTTTTTAGTAGGTGCTGTTTTCTCCGCAATCGCTGGAAACATAGGTATGCGCATCGCAACGGAAGCTAACTCACGAACCACTGAAGCTGCTCGAACCAGCTTGCCGCAAGCCCTTCAGGTTTCATTTGGTGGGGGAACAGTTATGGGATTAGGAGTTGCCGGATTGGCTGTGCTTGGACTAAGCCTGTTTTTTGTTCTTTTCGTAAAACTTTACTTGACAGGAACAAATAGTTTTTATGAAGAAATGACCGTTGTTCTTGAGGCACTTGCAGGTTTTTCGCTTGGTGCTGAGTCCATTGCATTATTTGCCCGTGTGGGTGGTGGAATTTACACCAAAGCGGCCGATGTAGGTGCTGACCTCGTTGGGAAAGTGGAAGCAGGAATTCCAGAGGATGATCCACGGAACCCGGCAACAATTGCTGATAACGTAGGTGATAACGTAGGTGACGTAGCCGGTATGGGTGCGGATCTTTTCGGTTCTTATGTTGCAACGGTTCTGGCTTCCATGGTACTTGGAAATTACATCATCAAAGACATGGCTGATGCTTCCGAGTCAGGGGTATTTAAAGATGCTTTCGGTGGAATGGGACCGATTTTATTACCAATCATGATTGCTGGTGTGGGTATTATCGCATCCATCATCGGGACATTCTTAGTGCGCATTTCCAATAACGATGCGAAAGAAGCTGAGGTTCAGCGCGCATTGAATGTTGGTAACATAACATCCATTGTTCTTTCTGCAATTGCCGGTTGGTTCTTGGTACAATGGATGCTTCCTTCAACAATCAAAATGACTTTCTTCGGAGAAGGTGTTTTGGATATTCCTAATCGCCATGTATTCTACGCTACCCTTGTAGGTTTAGGCGTTGGATATTTGATTTCCTTCTTTACCGAATATTATACAGCACTTGGTAAGAAACCGGTATTGGACATTGTGAAAAACTCATCCACTGGTTCTGCAACCAACATTATCGCTGGTTTAGCAACAGGTATGATCTCTACTTTCTCCTCGGTTTTGCTGTTTGCAGTAGCGATTTGGGGGTCTTATGCGTTGGCAGGGTTCTATGGTGTGGCGATTGCTGCTTCTGCGATGATGGCTACTACAGCCATGCAGTTGGCCATCGATGCCTTCGGTCCAATTGCGGATAACGCTGGTGGTGTAGCTGAAATGAGTGAATTACCTAAAGAGGTTCGTCAACGTACGGATGTCCTCGATTCAGTTGGTAACACAACCGCAGCTGTCGGTAAAGGTTTCGCAATTGCTTCTGCGGCGTTAACAGCCCTTGCGCTTTTCGCAGCCTATGTCACGTTTACTGGAATAGACGGAATTAATATTTTTAAAGCAGACGTATTGGCTGCCTTGTTCATTGGAGGAATGATCCCGGTTGTGTTCTCTGCACTTGCGATGAAATCGGTAGGAAAAGCCGCTATGGACATGGTGATGGAAGTACGTCGTCAATTCCGCGAAATTCCGGGCATCATGGAAGGTACCGGAAAGCCAGAATATGGAAAATGCGTTGAAATTTCTACCAAAGCAGCCTTGCGCGAAATGATGCTTCCTGGAGCGATTACCATTATCTCTCCGATAATTATCGGTTTCGTAATGGGAGCTGAAGCACTAGGAGCTTACATGGCAGGAGTAGCCGTATCAGGTGTGCTTTGGGCGATTTTCCAAAACAATGCAGGTGGTGCATGGGATAACGCAAAAAAATCCTTTGAGGCTGGTGTTGAAATCAATGGTGAAATGACGTTTAAAGGCTCTGAAGCACACAAAGCGGCAGTGACTGGTGATACCGTTGGTGACCCTTTCAAAGATACCTCTGGTCCATCAATGAACATCTTGATTAAATTGACATGCTTGGTTGGGTTAGTAATTGCCCCAATCCTTGGAAATGGTCACGGAAGTTCTTCCCAAGCAAAGGAGAAAGAAGGATGTTGCCAGAAAAAAGAGATGTGTCATGGCGATAAAAAATGCCATACTGAAGAAACATGTGATCCTCACAAAAAGGGAGAATACATGATTGGTAAATGCGACATGCGTAAATGTGCAAATATGACCAAAGACGAGTGTGCTAAAATGTGTGATTCGTTAGGTTGTACCAAAGAGCAAAAAGAAATGTGTTTGTCTCACTTTGGAGCCGATGGAAAATTCAAAGGCATGCCTGAAAACAGTAAGTGCTGTTCCCCAAAAATGAAAAAAGAGTGTTGTAAAAAAGATGCAGCGCACAAACATTGATAATTGATCAAATCATATAAAAAAAGCCGGCATTTGCCGGCTTTTTTTATATTGATGGTCTTTAACGTTCGTATGGATATTGCCCTATGTAGTTACCTGCGGGGTCGTAATTGCAAACAAAGAAATAACTTCCAGATGCTGATTGGGCGCAACCACAACCTACTCGGCTAGAATTGCCCCATATCACTTGTGTGTAATGCATGGATTCATCGCTGCCTGATTCCCCAATTTTACTGTAACGATAGTCCACCTTTTCTTCGTTCCAAAGACTTACGCCCAATGCAGGTTGGAATTCATAGCCGGCAAAAAAGGAGATGTTTTCACCGTAGCTTGTTTCGTCTCGGTGCCTGAGGCGAGAATCATCTTTGGCAAGCTTTAGGGCCCATTCCTGAGCATATAGAGCAATGCCCTCGTCCCACATTAAATCTGCAGTTCCTACCAAACGACGTTCTTTGTTATGCTCCTCTAAAATGGCAGCAATACCTAAAGAATCAAAATGAATGACTTGTTGTGAATATACTTGGTTGGTACAGAAAAGAATAAATAGGAAAAATACTTTTTGCATGTTAATGGTTTTAAGTGTGCAACGAAAATAAAAAAAAGCGTTATCTTCCTTAATTGGTTTTTAGAAAAGACGCAGGAAAACCCGCCCAATCACCAATAATTGAGCCAAATGAAAAAACAAGGTATAGCTCTTATTCTCTTTTTCTTTCTAGGTTTAAATGCGTTCGCACAAATTAGTTTTTCATTCGAAAGCCATGATTTTGGCTCATTAGAAGCGTGGGATTATAGGCATGTTGATTTGACCATAACCAATTCCTCCTCCAAAAAACAATGTATCTTACAAGTGAAGTATCCGAAAGAAGTAGAATGCCTGTATATGCAGGAGTGTGTGATGCCGGACAGTTCTATTTCCTTCCGGTTTTTTGTGAATCCACCTACCAAAGGCCGATTCGAATATACCCTTGAAATGTTGTTGGGAAGCGATGTGGAGCCGACGAAAATTGTACTTAAAGGGAACATGATCGAGGATCCAGTATACGACGCATCCGTATTGACAAACTGCCCCGATTTTAAAAACCCTGTGCTTCAAAAGCCTCAGGTAGAGCCAACAAAATTAACGGTTGTTACCATCGACCGACTGACCAGAAAAATTGTCCCTGCTACACAAGTGTCGATGACGCGTAATGGTGAGGTTTTTTGGTCACGCCAGACAGGTACAGATGGAAAAATAAAAGAACGAGGGGTTTCTGGTCTCTATTTTTTCTACGCTGTTCATCCCGACTACGAGCCAGAAGAGAAAGGAATGAATATTAGCAAGCAGCAACATTACGTTATCATTGAATTGAACCGAAAGGGTTTCGAAGATCCCATTTCGGATAAGTTGATTGATAGCACCACCATTTTTACGCAAGGGATAGATTCATTGCCTGATAATCGGTTGTTTAGCGTCGATACAACTAGGCATTTTACTTCCTTCGATTCAGAGGATTTTGATAGTGCTTATTTTAAACCTGTCAATTTAGTATTTGTGCTGGATATTTCCGGCTCCATGAATCAAGAGGGTAAATTGGATTTAATGAAAGGTGCCTTAATGCGCTTGGTTGATGTGTTGAGGCCGGAGGATCGAATAGGATTAGTGGTCTACGCAGACAAGGCAAAAACAGTAATGCCATCTACCAGTGGTTACCAAAAGGATGCGATTCGCAAAACAATTAAAGCATTGGTTTGCGGTGGGTATACCGCAGGTGGAGCTGGGATTGAATTGGGTTATGAGGTACTAAAATCGAACGTTATTTCTGAGGGGCTTAATGAATTGTTGATTGTCACAGACGGCGCGTTCAACAGGGGGACGGAGGCGTATAAGTCAGCTGTCTTTGAAAATGCCAAAGAAGGTTATTGCTTGTCGGTTATAGGGATAAAGAACAAGGCGTCTGACGAAGCAAATATGCGCAGTATGGCAACAGTCGGAAATGGGATGTTTGTTGAAATCAATGATGAAATTGACGCACAAAATGACTTGAACTGGGAGATAAGGAAAAGAGCCTTCAGAGGAAAAACGGACTAGCTTAATGCTGTGAAATATTTTTAAGGAATGGTTCAACCACCTTAAAAAGATCCTCTTCGCTCCATGGTTTTGAAATGTATTTTTCCAGCATCTCGTCTTCCTGTAATTCGCCTACAACAAGATCGTTGGCCTGTCCTGAGAGCATGATGCAAGAAATCCAAGGATACTTATTCTTCAGTTTTCGAATTAACTCAGCCCCATTCATTTCGGGCATTTGATAATCCACGATGATAAATACTAAATTCACACCAAAGTCAATGAGTTCCTCAATGCTCTTTTCTACTTCCATGGGTTTGGAGTAGGTCTCAATGATGGTGGTTTTTGCATCAATGATTTTTCTCAACTGAAAACTCAACATAGAAGTAATCAGGGGATCGTCATCAATACAGACTACTGCGTATTTATTCATGTAGTTAGTACATTAAAAGTTAGTAGCTTATCATTCAAAGGTAACGATAAATGAAGTAACATGTTCATTCGATTCCACGTTTATTTTCGCGTGGTGCTCGTCTACTACTTTTCTTACGATACTCAGACCTAAACCGGTCCCATTTTTACCCCCTTTTGTAGTAAAGAATTTATCAAAGATTTTTTCTTGTAATTCTTTAGGTATAGGCACTCCTGTATTACTGACTTTAATTTCAACAGAATGGCCCAGCTTTCTGCCTTCAATATGCAATTGACCTTTTTCTCCAATTGCGTCAATTGCATTTTTAATAAGGTTCGACCATAGTTGGTATAATTTCGTTTCATACCCCAATACAACAAGGTCAGAAGGGATATTGAAGTGTAAGTCAATACCATGTTTCAATTGATGCGAAAAAACATTCAATACGGTCTTGATGTTGTCGTATAGTCGCACCTCTGTTTTATGGTGTACGTCACCTTCTTTTAGGTAAAAACGAAGGTTTTTAATCACGGATGCAGCTTTATCGCCTGCTTCTAACACTGTATTTATGAAGGTTCGAATGCTGTGTATGTGGTAAACAAGATCAATTAAAGCAATTGGATTGTCTGAGCCAAGAAGTTGTTTGATAACAGTGGTTTGATGTGGTTGAATTCTAGCCTTTACAAGTGCGTTTGCAATTTCCTCTCTATCCTCTAATTGGGAATATTGGTCCTCCAGGAATTGACGCATTGCTTGCGTTTCACGCATGGTTTGCAATCCTCCTATAAACATTTGAACGTTTGGATCGATTTCCAGTGCACAAGCAAAATGGAGTTGTTCAAATGTACACTTCGCTAGAATCGAGTCAAAAAGGTGTTTAAGCGTATATTGAATACTCTCTGCACCCACTTTGATAGCACCAATAGGTGTATTTAAGTCGTGTGTAATTCCAGCTGTAATTTCACCGATCATGGCAAGTTTGTCCTGATTGGCCATGTTTTGGGTTAGCTCATTGTTCTTAGCTGTTTTTTCGGCAATGATTTTTTCCAATCCCTCATTGATGTCTACATACCTCCGGTTTGCGTCCTCAATGGCTTGGATGAATTGTGTTCTTTTATTGATATTTACCACCATTTCAGAGAACAAATCCAAGATGATTTTATCGGTTTCATTAAACGTATGAACGTCTTTGACGGAGTCAAAACCAATGAACCCTGTACACGTTTTACCATCCATCATTGGAATGGCAATTAGGCTTTTTATGTCTTGGATTTCAAGTAAGTGCTTGAAATTACTTTCCGGAAGTTCGTCAACGGAGGGGATATCCATAATTTCCCCTCGAAAATGGGTCTCTACCCATTTTGGAACTTCAGAAAAAGGGATGTTCTGTAACGTGTCAATTTGCGGAGCAATTCCTTCGCGGCACCATTCATACAGATTGGAAGTCGTTTCTTTGGTTAGGTTGTAATCAAAGATATAGGCCCGGTCTGCATCCACAAATTCACCGATTTCTTGCAAGGCTGTGTGGATGGCGTCATCGAGTTTCTCAGGATCAAGGTTGATGAGTTTACTGGAAGTTCTCATGACCAATTCCTGGAAGTTTACCTGCTTTTTAATGATGGATTCATTCTCCTTTGCTGCAGTTATTTCCTGTCGGATAGACATGAATTGAATGGGTTTTCCCTCTGCGTTTTTGATTGGATAAATGACCGTGTTTACCCAGTAATAATCGCCATTTTTTTTGCGGTTACGTATCTCACCTTGCCACGTTTTTCCCGCTTTTATGTTTTGATACATGCCCGACCAAAACTCCCTCGTATGAAAACCCGAATTTATAATGTTGTGGTTGGAACCAATAAGCTCTTGTTCAGTATACCCCGATATGCGGCAAAAATTTTCATTCACGCTCAGGATTGTGCCATGTTCATCGGTAACCGTAACTAAGGATGAGGTGTTAATTGCTGATGTTAAGTCAGTGACAAAATTGTTTTTCTCTTCTATCAGTTTTTGAGATGCCAAACGCTCAGTGATATCCCTGGAGGTTGTAATAACAAAGGTCTTTCCATCGAATTCACGCGGAATGACACTAATTTCAACCGGTGTTTTTTCTTTCGTTAGGTAATTCACATGGGTAGTTTCCATCCGCAATTCGCCCATTTTCTTTAAATCGAGAATGTGCTTTTTCCAAAAATCTAATGAGGTGAACCAAGGTTGAATTGTGAAAACATTGCTTTGAGGAGTACCTAATTCACTTATACCCAAACGTTCCTTTGCTGCTTTGTTCATAAAAACAAAATTTCCCTCCTCGTCGGCAACACTTATAGCATCCGACGTTTGATCAACGAAGAAAGCCAATTGCTCCAACGACTCTTTTTGTTCTATAAGTGTCTCGTTCGCTGATTGCAATGCAGAAATATCGATCAGTGTTCCCTCAATGTACCCCAAGTCGTCGATGACTCGGTACGAAACATTGAGCAGCAGGGTAATAATTGTTCCGTCAAGTCGGCGGTTTTTAAGTAAGAAATTCTTTAATCTGCCCTCTAACTTTAAGCGCGTCAAATAAGCATTACGTTCCTCTATAGAAAGATAAAAATCGATTGACTTGTATTGGCTTAAGGCCTCGATGGAATCGAACCCGAAGATATCCAGGTAAGCCTGATTCGCTTCAAGTATTTCTCCTTTTTCGGTGGTTCGAAATACACCGGCCATGTTTTGTTCAAACAAGGACCTGAAACGTTTTTCATTCAGTTTAGCAAGGTGTTCGACATTTTTTTCATTGGTGATGTCCAATCCATATCCCAAAAGGGCAATGAGGTCTTGGTTTTCATCGAGAATGGGAGAAATGGTTCGAGACATACTCCGAATGATGCCATTGGCATCAGCGGTTTCCTCAATCCAGTTTTCTGGGACACGCTCACCTATCACACGGTCTAAAAGAGCTTCCCTATTTTGAGCACGCGCCGGTTCGATGTTTCTTAACTCACAGTAGTCGTAATCTGTTTTTCCTATCAGAAAATTCCTCAATACGGTATCGGGAACGGCTACTCTATTTAGGTAAACGTACCTTTTTTGCACGTCCAAAAAGCCAATTTCTGCAGGAAACTGGTCTAAAGCTTCTAGGAGAAAAGAGGCTTTGTCCAATTCAGGCGTTGTTTCCTTCAAAAGGGTTTCACTAAAGAAGTCATTTTTTGGAGGATGTACGTGCCGAACAAAAGAGAAATAATAGAGTCCATCTGGGAGTTTCACGACTTTGTAGTGAACACAAATCCCTTTTTTTTCACTTGTTAGCTCACATTCACATTTGTTTGGTAGTTGCAATGCCCCGATTGTAGGGTTTTGATCTGAGTCAATCATGGAAACCTGAGTGGTTGCATCGATCTGAAAACGTGCTCGTTCTTTCTTGTCGTTTAAAAAATGAAAATCGGGCCCAGCATAAAACACGAACCCATTTTCTGAAATGAGTGCATCCATCGTGTGGACTTGGTCCAATAAGGCAAGCGGGAATTGGTTTGTTTCTGTTTTCAACATCGTTTCATCTAGGTTGGATTGATGAAAATGTCCAAGGTCGCTCCTTCGCCCGGTTTGCTGATAATATCGCCCTCTAATTGTGCGAGCCGAATACGGTTGAGCATATTGCTAATACCAAGCGTGGCAGATGATTTGTTTCGATCGAAACCTATTCCGTTATCCCTTACTTGAATGTGTATGCGTTGAGTAGCATCCCGCTTAATATCTAGGTTTAACAGCTGCGATTTAGAATGTTTGATGCTGTTATTAATGAACTCTTGTAAAATGCGAAACAGATTGAACCGGTCCACATGGTTAAAGTCGTTCTCGGATATGTTGTCAGCAATATCAATGACAAAATCATGTGATTTGACGAAGTTCAAGCGGTTAATCATGTTGCTAATCCCACTTATGAAACCACTCTCTAATTCAGGAGGTAACAAGGAGTAGGATATACCTCTGGCTTCTTCAATCGTGCTTCGGATGAGTTGAGCGAAATTTTCTTTCTGCTCCAATTGTTCCGACCCAAATTCAAACGATTCAAAAAGAAGGTTCATCAAAACAAGGTTTTGAGCTAATCCATCGTGTATTTCTCGTGCAATCTTATGTTTCTCGTTTTCCTGTGCTGCGTTTACGAGCTTGAATTTCTCTTCTTGAAAACGAATTTCTTCCGTTCGATCTATGATTAAGCAGATATAGACATCGCTTTCAAAGTTTAATTTGTTTGCAACAAGTTCAACCAGTATTTCATTGCCTTCAAGGGTTGTGTGGCATAACTGCTGCTGAATTTTAGCCAATGAAACATCGATTTCAAACCCTTCCGAAGCCTGACAATTAAGTTCAGCAAATGTTTTTCCATTGAAATGTCCCGGTTGGCACTGATAAAGGTCATTAAATGCTTTATTCGTCATTTGAATGACAAATTGGTTTCCTTTCACCGTTAACATTGGGATGGGCGAGCTTTCGTACACCTGACGAAACTTTCGTTCGGATTCTGCCAAACGAACTTGCTGGCGCATACGCTCAAGGCTATATTGTATGGCCTTGCTTAAAAGCCTCCCATTGACGTCGCTTTTTAGTATGTAGTCTTGTGCGCCATTTTGGACGATATTTGCCGATAATTCCTCGTCGTCAGAACCAGAAAGTATAATGATAGCCGCATTAGGGCATTTAATTTTCACCTTCATGTAGGTTTCCATTCCTGAAGAATCAGGCAGGTTCAAATCCAACAGAATAACATCAGGAAGAAAAAAACTCAAGATCTCCTCGAATTCCCCTAATGAGGTAACCAATTGAATGTTTCCTGAGGAAAAGTCAGTGCTCACAGAGGATAACTGAAAATGAATCATCTGGGAGAACAAGGCGTCGTCCTCTACAAGGATTATTCGAGCATTTTGTGTCGTCATTTTCTGTTTTTCTGGTATAAAATCCCAGTAACCTGGCTGCATATGCGCGCTAAATGCCTCTGCAATTTTATACGAAATTAGTGATTTTCCTTCGAATTTACTTGCAAGTAAGCGATAAAGGGATAAATACCTATTGAGTAGGCAACTAAAGATGAAAGGATTTATTTTATCGGCATAATTACTTCGAAATTAAAATTGTATCTTCGTCATGTAAATTCTTATAACCATTGCCTATTTATGTCTGAAGTCATTCGAGTATTAGTTGTCGACGACCATGCCTTGATTCGTGAAGCATGGGTGGCCATGTTGAACGCAGCTCCAGGGATGGAAGTGGTCGGGAAATCCGACAATGCAGACGAAGCTTTTCAGCTCGCATCAAACCTGCGTCCCGACATCGTGTTGATGGATATTAACTTGAAAGGAAGCAATGGATTTGAGGCTGCAGAGCGCATTTACAATAGCGTTCCAAAAGTCAGGATCATCGGTTTAACCCTTCACGATGAAATCAATTATGTTAAGCGGTTTTTAGGTGTAGGTGGCAAAGGGTACCTCACCAAAAACATCACGCGAGACGAGTTAGTTGCTGCAGTACATGCGGTATACAAGGGAGATACTTACATTGCGAATGAGATCAAAGACCGCTACTTTGCCTCGTTGTTGCATGCTGAAAACGATGACAACAAAAAGGAACTCACCCTCAAAGAGATTGAGGTGGTTAAAATGATTTCTCAAGGATTAACGTCTAAAGAAATTGCGGATAAGATGTTTCTTTCACCAAGAACAGTTGAAACACACCGCCACAACATCCTCAAAAAATTAGGTTTTTCAAATGCGGCTCAACTAACCTCTTGGGCGGCAGAAAAAGGCTTTGTATAAGCACGGTGTTTACCAAGTGTTTCGCTAAACTTCTTTACATTTGTTTGGTTAACACCTAATTACCTAATTATGAAAGCATTCAGCTTTGATTTATTCATTCAGAGAGCTAAGCATACGCTCTTTTTATCGGTTTTGTTCACCAATGTACTTGTTGCACAACAAGCTCCTTTAAACGACCTTTGCACTTCTCCACAGCCCGTTTCGGTACAATGTCCAAGTATGGCTATTCCTATTTCGTTTTCAACCTTAGACGCCAACGAAGAACTTGCCAATTCCTCCTGTGCAAACGGAACAATGAAAGACGTATGGTTTGTATTCAACACCGGCATAAATAACTCCATCGATCTTCGTTTTGCCAATGGAACAGCTGGACATGTTGGAGCAGAGGTTTTTTCGTCTTGTTCGTCTCAAGCGGTTGGAATTTCTATTAACGGAACAACGGGAAATTGCATTTCTGACGTTTCTACTTCCCCAAGCCACACCCTTACCGGTTTGATGGCAAACACTACGTACCACTTGAGGTTGTTTACAAATGAGTCAATAGGTGCCACAGGTACAGGTACATTTACATTGACGGGCAATGATATGATTGAACTTTCGTTGAACCTACAACAGGGGGATTTTCTCTGGCAAGGGCTGTACTCCCAAGATGTCACAATGCCATTCAATTGGTTGGTTCATAATGGCATGGGTTTCGATCAGGCAAATAGTGCCCCTGATTCCACTATAAACGTTTTTTTACCCAAACTTCAGAATTGTGTTCTTCATGCTGCCAGCGTGTTAGGAAATACGTTTAACGTACGTGATTTAACCATTGACAACGGAGCTGCTTTTTTTGGTGGGAGCGGAAATGCGAAAATAGCTGGTAATTGGCACCAACTTGGTACGTTTGATGCCGGCACTGGAATGGTGACGTTTACCGGTACGTCTTTGGCGGAGGTTAATTGTGCGGACACGGTAAAATTCTACAAGTTACGTATGAATAATACCGGAGACGTACAGTTAAACACGCATGTTGAAGTTCATCAAAACCTAACGATGTCCTTAGGGGATATCGTTCTTGGTGAAAACAACCTTCATATGTATAGTTCCACCCTAACCGGAGGAACTGGTATGAGTTACGTAAAAACCAACGGCAATGGAATGCTCATTCGAAATGTGGTTGATACCGTGTTGTTTCCCATTGGCCTTGCAACGTTTAATTCCGTCAAAATGATAAAACCGGGCGTGGCGTTTCCTTTTGCAGTCCGTCTGGTGGATGCCGTCACTGTAGATGGAATCGATACAGGAATGGTTTGGAACTTGGGGAATGTTGGACGTATGTGGCATGTCAATCCGGGGGTAGGCTATGACCCTGCGGTGCATGGAACGCTCACCCTTACCCTTTCTTACTTGAACGATGCTCCTTATTTCTCAAATTTTTTCTCAAATAATGAGGGAGATCGGCAAATGATGCACTTCAATGGCGGCGGATGGGAAAATATAACCAATGTCAATGGCGCTTTTACCACGGGAATAAATACACTTAACTATGTGTGGTGTACCCAATCGGGTGTTTCCGATTTTTCTCCTTTCACTGTTGGAAATCCACTCAATAACCTCGCTGAAATGCAGCACCCCACGAATGGCTTGCGTACCTTCCCAAATCCATCTGGAGGCTCGTTTACAATACTGTTGCCAGCGCATTTTAGAAAGAACACAACACTTACAATGACTGATGCTCAAGGAAGGGTTGTACTTCAGGAGGAGGTAAATAGTGAAGAAATTCAACTCAATCAAAACCTTTCCGAAGGACTATACTTACTGAAATGCCTGAATGCTGAAGGGAGGGTAATACAAAAGCGTCACTTGATCACCTTCTAACAGAAATTAATTTCCATATTCCATCAGATAGGCTTTAAGGAAATCACCAATTTCACCATCCATGACGGCGTCCACGTTGGTTGACTCATGCCCTGTTCGAACGTCTTTAACTAATTTATAGGGATGCATAACGTAATTACGGATTTGGGAGCCCCATTCAATTTTCTTTTTACCTGCTTCGATTTCGTTGCGTTTTTCCATGCGCGCACGAAGCTCTAGCTCATACAATTGGGACCGCAATAACTGCATGGCCTTTTCTTTGTTGGCAAGTTGCGAGCGCGATTCGGAGTTTTCAATGATGATTCCTGACGGTGCATGCCTGAGTCGAACGGCTGTTTCAACTTTGTTCACATTTTGCCCACCGGCACCTCCCGAACGAAACGTATCCCAGGTAATATCGGCAGGGTTGATGTAAATTTCAATGTTGTCGTCGACCAACGGATACACATACACTGAAACGAACGATGTATGGCGCTTGGCATTTGAATCAAATGGCGAAATACGCACCAAGCGGTGAACACCATTTTCTCCTTTAAGGTAACCAAAAGCAAATTCGCCTTCAAACTCCAAGGTAACTGTTTTCACCCCAGCTACATCGCCTTCCTGGTAATTGAGTTCTTTGATTTTGTAGCCGTTTTTTTGTCCCCACATCATATACATGCGCATGAGCATGGATGCCCAATCGCAACTTTCAGTCCCACCGGCGCCAGCGGTAATCTGAAGAACGGCACTAAGGCTATCTTCCTCACCGGACAACATGTTTTTCAATTCAAGTTCTTCAACATCGATTTTTAACTGTGCAAATAAGGCATCCCCTTCCGATTCTTCTGCAGCTCCTTCACGGATGAATTCCATCATGACTTCCAAGTCATCCAAGCCTGTTTTTAGACGGCCGTGTGCATCAATCCAGAACTTCAATGAGCGAATGTCCTTCATTTTAGCTTCCGCCTTTTTGGGGTCATCCCAAAAACCGGGATCCTGTGTTTTCAACTCCTCTTCTTTTAGTTGCATGCGCTTTTCGTCGATTCGTAAATAGGAACGAATGGCTTCGATACGCGCAGAAAGATCTTTGATTTGTTCTTGATTGACCATGGGACTGTAAAAGTAGCGAAAATGAAGTACTAGAAAGCAAAAATCCTCCGTAGGGGAGGATTTCGTATGTGAAGGTAAAGCGTGTTATTCTGTCATGGAGCGGTAGACATCTGCCGTTAACAAATGATCTAACTCGGAAGAATCGGAAAGTTTTATTTTTATCATCCAACCGTCACCATAAGGATCGGTATTTACCAATTCTGGATTGCTTTCAAGGTTTGTATTGAATGCTACAATTTCTCCACTAACCGGCATGTATAAATCGGAAACGGTTTTAACCGCCTCAACGGATCCAAACACCTCTTGTTTGTCTAAGGTTTCTCCTTCTGTTTCAATTTCGACATACACGATATCACCCAATTCTCCCTGAGCAAAATGCGTAATGCCAACAACGGCGATTTCTCCTTCTACGCGCACCCATTCGTGCTCTTCCGTATACTTTAATTCTGCTGGAACACTCATATTCTGTTGATTTCAAATTCAGAGAACAAAAGTATCATTTTCGTTGAAAGGAATAGACCTTTGAGGCAAATACTTTCGAGGAATATAGGAAATATCCGAAAATCAGGTTTGCTCTTCAATAGACACGAACATTGTCTTGAATGAAGCAGCCGCTTCGATAATACGATTAAAGGAGGATGAATGGTGCTCACACATCCACAAGCTGAGGCCGAAATTCATCTGTAACAACACCCATATCCCAATGCAAAACATCCCAAGAATTTACCTCAAAAGTCAGTTCTACATAATCACAGGTTTGAAGATAGATGGATTTTCCTGACAACCTTGAAACAAAATCGGAAAGGCCGTCGTTGTGTCCAACAATCAATGCTTCTTGATAGTCGTTGTTCAACATATTTGTAGCTTGCAAAAGCGTATCTGCTGATGCCAAGTAAAGGTTACCAAGAAATAAACATTGGTCGATTCCGCAGATTTCTTGTACTATTTGAAACGTTTGCTTCGTCCGAAGAGCTTCCGAACAAAGTGCAATGGATGTGTTACGCTGATGGTATTTCAAGTAATGGCCAACAATATGTGCTTGAACAATGCCCGTTTTGTGAAGCGGCCGATCAAAATCGTCTGCAAACTGATGAGGAGACTTGGCTTTACCATGTCTGATAATGTGTAGTTTTTTTTGATGTCTTGAGCCAACCATGCACCCACGAATTACGTCCTGAAAGGTAGGAAATTTTGCGATTGGATTAAAACAACGCCTTTTTCAGTTTCTTTTTTAATTATGTTGCGCATCACACCGAATACCATAGCTCTATGCTTGAAGGATGACCGAAGGGCTATTGCGCAGCTGTATGAATATTGTTTTCATAAATTAATGCCGGTTTGTTACCGTTACCACTTCAATGAAGAAGACGCTAGGTCCTCCCTCAATATTGGATTTATTAAAATTCTAAGAGGATTAAAAACCGTTTCCATGGAGTTGAATTTTGATGCTTGGTCAAAACGCATTATGATTAACACCTTGATTGATGAGTACAGGAAGAAAAAGAAACATGATGAGCATTACATCGCAAAGGAAACCGAGCGTGAACTCGAGGTAACGGTACTAAGCATTGAAAATGAGGCGAATTCTAATTTTGGTTGTTCCGATATTTTTGAATTAATCGGACAACTTCCTGAGATCAGTGCAAAGGTGTTTAACCTTTATGTTATTGACGGCTATTCCCACAAGGAGATTGGTCAGTTACTTAGTATGTCTGAAGGAACCTCTAAGTGGCATTTGTCTACCGCTCGCCGCACACTTCGGGAGAAACTTGCAAAAATTGAAAACCAAAATCAACGTTGGGTTGTATGAGCTGGATGAACGAGGATATGGACGATTTATTTCGTGATATGGCCGATCAACAGTCGTTCCGTTACCGTAAATCGTATTTCCGGGATATAGAGCGATACCTGCCCATTCGTAAATCACGAAAACCAATAGTTGGCCTTCTAGGGTTTCTTTCATTTTTCCTCATTGGTGTATGGTTTTTTGCAGGTACCGATCATGTGTTTCATTTGAAAAGTGCATTAACCCAGCAGGCAAATGGCTCTAAACCCATTTCTAACCGAAAATGGGCATCAAACGTAACTTTTCAAGGTCAGCAATCCTCTCGCAATTTAAAGAATGAAGTCGAAAAGGCCAACCTGAATCAAGTCCAGGTTGAAACCTCACAAAACACTTTAATCAGCTCGGATTTAGATAGAAAAAGAACTAATATTTTATTTGAAGAAAAAGGCAATAATAAGCAAACCAATAAAGTACTTGTTTCTGAGTTAGGTTTGAAACCAATTGAGTTAACCACCAACAGAAGTCAACCAATTTATCCATTGGAATCTTTAACAGGTGAGGGCTTTCCCTCATGGTCATTTGTGTTCAGTGCATACACCGGTGTAGGTCAAGGATGGACACGGGAGTCCGCTGCTGCAACAAACGCTAGCATAGGTTTTCAAACCAAAGCCAAATACACCTTCAATCGGTTTTCCCTGCAAGCGGGTTTGGGAATGGAATGGATGCATTTTGATCAATTGAATATAATGGAGAGAACCAAAATTTATGGGTTGAGCTCCCAATTGATGGAAAATACCTACGCATTCAAGTCCATGACCAGTTTGAATGTTCCTATTTCCGTTAATTACACAGTTGGAAGGCATCAATTTGGCGCGGGTATTTCAGGAATTTTAAACACCGTTGCCAAGGTTAAACGCACCTGCTCATTGGATGGGGAAGGGATTTATAACGCTGAGGGATATACAGATACCAAGCTGTTTGGTGCGCTTCAATTGCAATCAGAATTGCAGTACCATTTTCATGTGACAGAAGACCTGAGCATTGGTTTGGTAGCCGGTGTTCGAATAACTAACCCGATTCAGTCCGATCGCATGGAAGGGAATTATGTGAAACACCCTGTTTTCTTAAATGTTGTATTGTCTAAATCGTTAACTAAAAATCCATAATGCGTTACGTTGCTTTGTTTTCTATTCCCTTGTTTTTTTCGTGTACGAAGGAAAGTATTCCGGACCCTACAACAGATCAAAACCCGGTATTCCATGTGCAAGGTGCGATTAACGGGGAATTATTTGATGTCCGAGCAGGGGACAATAACATGGTGATGGAAACAGAGATCTACATTGAACAAGGCGTTCAAACATTTCGTGGAAATTTAACGGATGGTTCTGATTTCATTCAATTATCGATAAAGGATGGCGATATTGACCTAATTCATTCAAACTGGTTGGACATGTTGCCCCAGGACTTGGATTTTTTATCGGCTCCTGACGAACCACTTACCACCCTTACCAAGGAATATTTTTCTAATCATGAGATTATTGAGTCAGTTGAATGGACGATTAACGGACAATTTGCCGGGATAAACGAAGTGCCCATTTACGAATCAGGAAAGTACCAAGTATGTGCGAACGTATACTTTGTAGACGGTTGGGAATCCACCTTGTGTAATGAACTCATCATAGGGTACAGAAAAAACGCTACTGCTCATTTACGTCATTTTTTAGCACCAAATGGCCAATTTCAAGCGTGGGTAGATCAGCCATCTTGCCAGGTAGAGGAAATAAAATGGTATATAAACGGAACCTATTTTGGGAGCGATCAAAAACTACTTACATCTCTTGACAAGGGAGTTTATGAAATTTCGGCAGATGTGATGTATAGCAATGGTGTCAAAAGGAGGTTGAAAGCAGTGGTTGATGGAAATTTAAATGGTCATTTCATTGATGACCTGACCATTTTTGAGGATACGGAAGACGAACATTTTGCTGATTATTCTGTAGTTATATCAGTCAAACGAAATGGTCAAACCTATCATTCTCTTCCTGCAGATAACGAGGAGTCTGAGATTCATGTTAACGGTATTGAACATTTTGGTACTAGTGCGAATGGTAACCCCATTTTTAAACTAAATATAGAAATAACCTGTTTGCTTCAGAATGCCTTTACAGGCCAACAAATTCCATTCGAATTGAACGGAGTTTTTGGTGTAGAGGTGATACCCTAAGATTTAATGTATCTTTACTTCATGAAAATAAGTTTACTTTTTTGTTCGTTGGTTGTTTGTAATGCACTATTCAGTCAAATTACCCTTACAGCGGTTGATTTTGCCGGGACGGCAGATACGGTTCGTATGAGCCAGGCACAAGATCCTGCCATCGACTTTTCTGCAACCGGATCCAATTTTACGTGGGATTTTAGTCAATTGACTCCTGTAAGTCAAGAATTGCGAAATTTCCAACCTGTTTCAGCAGCAGGTACATTCGCACAATTTTTATTTGGCACCTTTGCGCCCGTAAAATACCAAGCGAGTTATTTTACTCCTTCGCTCGATTTGCCACTTGATCAGCTGACTTCGTTCCTCCCTATCAATATTCAAGACATTTACCTCTACACCAAGAAGATAAATGATTCCATCACTTCGGTGGGCTATTCAATGAATGCTTCCTTTAACGGAACAACAGCTAATATACCCTTTCAATCCGATACGATTGAAACGCGTTACGACCTTCCATTGGCGTTCGGAAACACCCATTTTTCAAGGGGTGCAAGTTCCGTTGACTTTAACCCGATTTACAATGCGAAGTGGAATCAGCACCGCACCCGTTTTACCGAGGTAGATGGGTTTGGCTCCATAACCACCCCTTTTGGCACCTTCGATGCTTTAAGGATACGTCACGACATCGATGAAATTGATTCCCTTTACCTTGAACTACCCTTTATTGGCGCAACGTGGGTTCCTTTGGATATTCCCGCTTCCCATGAATACGAGTGGTGGACCAATGGTCAAAAAGAACCGATATTGCGCATTCGTACCTCTCAAATTGCGAATAATGAGGCTGTAACAGCTATTGAATACCGCGATTTTTATCGACCTGAATTTGCCTCGTTGGACGAAACATTGCTTTCAAACGTGGAGGTTTATCCAAACCCATTCAACGATGTGTTGAACGTTAGTAGCCCACAAGCACTCCATGAATTTATTCTACTTGACATTCAAGGAAAAGAAGTGCTTAAGGCAACTGATATAGGATTAGCCTCTTTTAACCTCAACCTGAGTTTTCTAGAAACAGGGGTTTATCACTTGGTCTGCCGTGACGATAAAACGACTAAGGTCTTACGCATCCTGAAAAACGACTAATATTTCGTACCTTTACCCAAAGGCAAATCGGTCTATCGCTGTCCATTTATGGAGAGAGGAAAGTCCGGGCAGTATAGAGCGCCGTACTTCCTAACGGGAAGGCATCGGAAATTCCGGTGACAGAAAGTGCCGCAGAAAGGGAAACTACCTCCTTTGGAGGAAAAGGTGAAAAGGTGAGGTAAGAGCTCACCGTGTCGGTGGTGACATCGGCTGCATGGTAAACCTTACGGACTGAAAGACCATGTATACCCGGGATGCCGTTTGGCGAGAGGGCTGCTCGCCCGATCCGGGAGGGTAGGTCGATGGACTTCGTGCGTGAGTGCGTAGCTAGATAAATGATAGACGTCCTCAAAAGGGAAACAGAACCCGGCTTATAGATTTGCCTTTTTTTATTGTTCCACTTGTGTGACGGGTGCTGTAACTTGGGTCGAATCAGTGGAAATCACTGGTTTTTTACTTGGTTTTTTCAAGCGTTTTTTTCGCTGATATTCGGAAACCGAACGCAACGTCGACCTGACATCATCAAAGCGTTCAAATAAGTACTGCAAGCTATGCCGGAAAATCCGAATTGGACCAATTTCATCTGCCGTTATACCTTCTTCACCTAGCTGGTGAACTGAAAGGTATCCTTTGCGCTTACACAAAAGTTGATTCATTCCTTTTTGGCTAAGGTGGTGAATCAAGAGCCATGCATTGTTATAATTTCTAGCTTGATAAACGATTGCTGCTACAGGTATGTCATAAAATGTTCCACTCGTACGTTGGTTCGGAAAAACAATGGTTTCATCCGGTTTTTTCTTTTTCCCATAAACATGAGAATACCTTGATAAAAACACCTGTTGAGTATGTAATGTATCATGCTCAGATGCTTTTATTTTATTGCTCAATATTCGATCTAACCAACGGACGGCCATTGCATTTTTTTCTTTTCTGAATAAAGATAAGGCCGACACGCAGAAAGGATACCAGTCCTTTTTTTCAGTGAGGTCTGATTCCCAACTTGTTGATTTTTGGAGGTCAGCATAACCATTAATGGATAGCGTATCCTTTGAACACAACAATACATAAGGGTCTATTCCAATTCCAAACGCCGTTCTTTTTCTTGATATTAATGGGACCTGAATGGAGGGCAGAGATTTAGTAAGAGATTCAGGACATGTTTGCAATAATCGGTTTTTTTCAAGAACATAAGCTGAATAAGAGGAAGAGAGAAGGCATAAATCTACCCGTGTATCAGTTCCCTCCTTTTTAAGCAGTTGATACATTTCCGAACTTGACATCGGCTTTAATACGACTTGAATCCGTGTTTTTTTTTCAAAACCGTCAAAAAGCCCCATGTCCTTATAGGTTAAGAAATCCGATGCAACGATAAGGTACTGTTTTTTGGTTGGCTTGGCCACTTCGTAATAACATCCTCCTAGCATAATGGTAACCAGCACGAATAGGCCAAAAAGAGGATACTTCATAAGAGCAAAGATATTGAAGAAATTCGTCTAAAATGAAAATGACGGAGTTTCCTCCGCCATTTATACATAGAAATGCAGGTTAAACTTTATTCCACAACAAATTTTTTCGTGATGGTTTGGTCAGCCATAAAAATGACAAGCTGGTAAACTCCTGTCGGCCAATTTTTAACATCCAGTTGGTACGCATTATTCGTTTCTTCTGAAGTATGAATAACCCGACCATATAGGTCGATTACCTCGATGCCCATCCATTCTTTGGTGGTGGAAGTTAGTTGAATGTATTCGTTCGCCGGATTTGGGAATAGTACAACTTGATTGTTTTCAGTTACTGTTTCATCCAGACCGCTTGTATTTTCTACAATAAATACATCCGAAGAAATACATCCGTTGTTGTCTGTTACAGTCAAGGTATATGTTCCAGGGACTAAGCTATCAATATCCTCCTGCACGCTTCCATTTGACCATAAAAAGTAAAAAGGAGATGTTCCCCCGGTAACAGTGGCATCAATGGAACCAAGGTTTGTCGTAGTTGGAACAATCGTAGCGTTTACAACAATTGGTTGGTTTGGTTCTGTAAGTTGATAGGTCGCAGAACTCATACATCCCTTATTGTCTTCCACTTGTACGGTGTAGGTCCCTACTTCAAGACCGGTTAAGTCTTCCGTGGTTTCATTATTAGACCATTCAAACTGGTAGTTGCCATTCCCTCCGGTTGCCGAAAGATTGATCATTCCGTCATTTCCGCCAGCACAATTGATGTTGTTTAAAATGGCGTTTAAGGCCAACACCTGCGGTTCATAAACGTATTCAATGTGGTGCTGAATACATCCGTTTGCATCTTTCGCATGTAAGGTATAAAATCCACCATCCAAGTTATTAAACACGTTAGATAGTTGGTAATTCGTTCCATCAATACTGTAAGTTAATGCTCCCGTTCCACCGTATGCTGACACGGAAATGCTTCCGTTTCCTGCTCCATGACAACTCACATTTAGCGCTCCTGCCGCCACTACAATTGGGGTAGGTTCAAAAAGGGTAAAGGAAATATCACTGGTACAGCTAGCAAAGTCCCGGACCAATACCGTATAGTTTCCTGCATCTAGGTTGGAAAACACATTGCTAGATTGAAACGTTTGACCGTCATTGATGCTGTAGGCGAGTGAACCTGATCCCCCTGCCGCAAGGACGGTAGCGGTTCCATTGTTCCCATTGTGGCAACTTATAGGCGTAGTATTCAAGGAAATGTTAAAAGCATTGGGCTGATTGATGGTAACCGAACTCGAACCAATACAGCCATTCGCATCGCGCACATAGACGGTATAGGTTCCTGCCGACAGCCCTAAAATCACTGGTGAAACGTTCCAAACAATCCCGTTTGCACTGTATTGAAGCATACCTGTTCCGCCTGTGACACCATTCACGGTGATGGTGCCATCCTGACCTCCATTACAAGAAACATTTGTGTTATTTACGGTGCCAATCACTGGACCATTGGCGTCTTGAATGGTTTTAAATAAAACATTGCTGCATCCGAGACCATCTTTAATGGTGATATAGTAATTACCCGCCATTAGGCTATTGAATAGTCCGGTAGTGTTAAAATTGATGCCGTCCAGGCTGTATTGAAAACCACTGCCTGTGCCTCCACTACCAGTGACTAACATGCCGCCGTTGTTGTTTCCACAAGTAGAATTGGTGGTTGTTACCGTTCCGCCAACTTGAGTCGGTTGAGCGATTGCGGTGGCACTAATTCCGACACAACCATTGGCATCCGTAACCCTTAAACTGTAATTTCCTGCCGTTAAATCGGTGAATCCTGAAGTAGATTGGTAGCTTTGACCACCATTGATGCTGTAGGTGTAGGGTGCAATTCCGCCACTGGCCACGAGATTTAAGGCACCATTTCCTGCGCCAAAACAGCTGTTAGATGTTACATTTGAGGTAAGGTTCAACGCTAGCGGTTGCGTTAAGTTTACCGTTTGCTGTGACACACATCCTGCTATGTCTTTTACGTAGACGGTATAATTTCCGGAAATGAGGTTAGCAAAAATGGGATTCGATTGGTACGTAACGTTGTTAAGGCTGTAACTCAATGCACCCATGCCACCCGTTGAATTTGTGATGTTGATGGTGCCATTATTCCCGCTATTACAAAGAGGGGAAGTCAATTGAGTATTAAATGCAATGGCATCGGGTTCTTCAATTTGAATCAGTTGCCCAAAGCGGCAGTTTGCCCCATCTTTTACCACAACAGCATATTCTCCCGCTTGTAAATTGGTGTAAGTTGCCGTAGTGGAGAAATTTTGTCCGCCATTGATGCTGTAGACTAATTGACCAACACCGCCTGTAGCCATCATACTCAAAGTGCCGTTCGATCCGTCGTGGCAACTAACATCGGTTTGACTAAGGATAGATAAAGAGGGCGCGTTGGTCGATTGTACCAGAACGGTCATGGTTTTAGTGCAATTCTCGGCATCCTTTGCTGTAACCACATAGGTGCCGGCAGCTAGCGCATTGAAGATACCTGAACTTTGATACGTGCCGCTGTTTAATTTGAATTGGAAAGACCCGGTTCCTCCTGATGCGTTCATGTGAAGCGAACCATTGGCACTACCACAGGTGGCTTGAACTGTTTGGACGAGATTCATCTGGATTTCGTTGTTCTCATCAATGTTAAAACTAGCTGTGTTGCTGCAAGCATTATTGTCGCGAACCGTTAAGGTGTAATTACCTGCAGGTAAATTGCTAAATACCGTCGATTGTTGATAGGAAGGGTTGTGGATGGCATAGGAATACGGAGCTAGTCCACCAGAAGCAGAAACGGTAACGCTGCCGTTCGCACTCTCTGCACATGTAGCATCAATGGTGCTGATCACTTGAGGTGTTAAACCAACAGATATGGTGGTTGATTTTGATTGTGAGCAAGTGTTCTGCCAACCGACAAATGTCGTTTGAAGTGCATGGGTATAACTGCCCGCATTAGCATAGCTATGGGATGGAGCATAAGCGTTTGAAACTGGACTTCCATCGCCATAATTCCATGTAAACGCCTCTTCTGTTCCCATGTATGAGGGAAGAAAAATCCGATTGAACATACTATCCGTACAAAGTTGAGCATTGTTATTAACCACAGCTGACCCTCCAGTGCTAAGGCATTTTGTTCCTAAGGAATAGGCTGCATCTACTACAAAATTCATTTTTGGTACAAGGTAGAAATCGCCATCCTTATTAAACGTGTTTTTGGCACTCACCCAATTATTTCCTGTTGACGTACCTGATAATGAGGCTAGATCATCTCCAAGTCCTTCGCCATCTCCCGTATATTTTAATTGGAATTGGGTACCGTAGGGATAGGCATTTCTGATTTGTACTCCAACTGCAAAATGGGTATTGACGCTAACTCCGCCGGAGGGTAGTGATATGGTAATGTAGCCCATCGCATTATCAGAGGACCAGAAAACCGCATCTGCTGAGGAGAGCAGATTGGTCGGGCGACCATTCACATCAACTGCATAAATGGAGAGCCTTAAGGGAACCCCTCCTGAAAATGGATAGTTACCGTAAACACGAAGTTGGGTAATCTTCCCCGCACTGCTAAGGTGATAGGTTTGGGAGGCGCGCTCTTCCAAACCTGAGGTGAGGTTATAATAACCCGTCCCACCGGTATTTCTTGACTGGACATATCCGTTCCAGTCGGTGCAGTTCACTTGAGCATACGATCCTGTAAGCGCAAGGAAACTGAACAACATGTAAAGTGTGTGTTTTCTCATAATTAATCGTTTTAATTTGCTCACGAATCTATGGCAAGCGTTCAGGTTGTCCCATTCTTTTCCATGGAGCGGGTCTAGCACTCTGCAAAAGACGCTTGGATATCAAGGAATGCATCGAATGTTTGATGGCGACCAATCTTTACCTATTTTTGTTAAAAACGAGCAGATGGTCAAGGTAGGAATTATTATGGGCAGTGCGTCAGACCTTCCGGTTATGCAGGCAGCAGCCGATTTTTTAAAGGAAATGAATGTTGGGTATGAACTTGATATTGTTTCGGCTCACCGAACCCCAGACAAGATGATGGAGTATGCGCGGAATGCTCATAAGCGAGGAATTTCAGTCATCATCGCGGGTGCTGGAGGTGCCGCTCATTTGCCAGGTATGACAGCCTCTTTAACTCCGCTCCCTGTGATTGGTGTTCCGGTGAAATCATCGAATTCCATTGATGGTTGGGATAGTATTTTATCCATACTTCAAATGCCGAACGGGATTCCTGTGGCAACAGTTGCACTTAATGGCGCGAAGAATGCTGGAATTTTGGCTGCCAAAATCCTCGCTTGTTCAGATCACGTGTTGCAACAACGTCTATTGGATTATATGGAGGAAATGAAAAAGAATGTCCTCGAAAGTGCACAGAACATTTCAAAGGGGTAATTATTCGTATAGCAAATACTTCTGCCGGATTTGTTTGAAGTGTTCCAATCCCGGTTGCCATGTAGCCCGAATTTCTTTGGAAGTCCAGCCCGCGTTTAATTGCTGTCGTAGTGATGAGGTGCCAGCCAATCGGTTAAAAAAGCCAATTTGATCAATGAAGACAGACGAGTCACCCAATAGCTCCTTCGCTTGGATGAGGTAATTCAGGTTTAATTCGTATTTCCGTTTTGATAATGAATTACGTAAGTCGAAACCATAACAGGTTTTGTTTTCGTGCAGTGGATGTTTGGCACCAGTCGTCGAAACGGGTTTGAAAGAATAGTCCCTCGTTGGAAATCTTGGATGACCAAAAACCTCAAATGGCCTATCGGTACCCCTTCCGATGCTCACGGTGGTTGCCTCAAACAGGCAAAGGCTCGGATAAAGGGAGATAGCTACTTCGGATTTTAAATTTGGTGAAGGGGGAACAGGAAGAATGTACTTCGTTTTATGGGTATAGTTCAAACAGGGAATAATCCACAGATTACATTTGACGCCTTTTCGAAGCCATTCCTCCCCATTTATCATCAGTGCGTATTCTCCAATGGTCATCCCATATACAATGGGGACGGGATGCATCCCAACAAACGATTTGTGTTCTTCATCCCGTAGCGGACCATCCACATAATGCCCATTCGGATTGGGGCGGTCAAGCACAACAAGTTGCTTTTTGTTTTCTGCACAAGCCTCCATTACATAATGGAGGGTCGAGATATAGGTGTAAAAACGCACCCCAACATCCTGTATGTCATAGATGACAATATCGACATCGGAAAGTTGACCGGGCAATGGTTTTTTATTCAGTCCGTATAGTGAAATTAACGGAATTCCTGTTTTCTCATCGACGGAGCTGTGAACTTTTACACCCGCGTCCACATCTCCTCGAAAACCATGCTCTGGAGAAAAAACTTTTTTTACATCAAGTTTGAGCGAAAGTAGGGTGTCTACCAAGTGAACATTTCCTACCATGGAGGTTTGGTTCCCAACGACAGCAATTTTTTTACCCTTCAGTGAATCCACAAAAAGATGCAGCCTGTCTATTCCGAGTACTGGTTTTCTAAGCGAATATTCATAGGTTGGGATTTCCTCCCTGATTTCGGTATGAACCGTTTTGATTTCTTTTTCTCCCTCGACCGTCGTTTCGATGATTCCTAGTTCGGTGGGTTTTTGAACGGAACAACTCAATAGGAAAACAAACAAAATGCTTTTTATCGACAAAAGCTTTATGTACCTTCGTGTCGTAATCCCCAATTGAGTGTCTTTACCGTATTTCATAGCAAAACGCCTCCTGAAAAGCGAGGTGAAAGGTAAGAAAGTTTCAAGACCTATTGTGCGTATTTCCATTATAAGTATTGCACTAGCGGTTGTTGTTAACCTAATCACTATTGCGGTTGTGACAGGATTCCAACATGAAGTGCGCGACAAAGTTACCGGTTTTGGCGCACATTTGACACTTTTGAATAGCGGGGAAAGCAGTATTTACGAAAGTGCACCGATTTTCAAAGAACAGGATTTTTATCCCTCGTTGTCAAAAGAAAAGGGGATTTCGGGTATCTATTACTTCGGATATAAGCCCATATTATTGCAGTCAGATAAACTCAAACGAAAGGTTCGTTTAACAAGTGGAAAAGACACCATCTTTGAACAACAGGAAATACATGGAGCACTTTTGAAAGGGGTTGACCACACCTATGATTTAAGCTTTTTTAAAAATCAGTTGAAGGAAGGACGTTTGCCTCACTTTAAAACCAAGGAGCCAAGCGAGGAAATTATGCTTTCAAAACGCGTATGTCGTGATTTGAACTTGAAATTAGGAGGAAAGGTAAGGGCTTTTTTTGTGAAAAATCAACCCGTGAAACGCATGTTTAAACTGGTTGGAATTTATGAAACAGGTTTAGAAGAATTCGATAAAAAAATGATTATAGGTGATATTCGTCACGTTCAAGAACTCAATGATTGGGGTATAAATGCGAACGTCCAAATTGACGACACCTTGTACGACGGCCAACTAATTGTAAGAGGAATAGTGAATGGTTCTCATGGAAGGTACTTATACGATTGGGGTCAAGGGTTTGATACCTATACAGGATTCACTATTTGTCCAAGCAAGGATACGGTAATAAGGTTGATTGCTGCGGAATGGAGGCAAAACGATCCAAAAGGACAAGCAAAGGACGCCTTAAGGGATACAGCTTATCTTAAAATTACCATTAAAAAGGGAGGGAATCAACCCTGTATTTTTAGCACAGATGCAGAAGGTGAATTGATAAAGGCTTATTTGAATGAAAACGGTACGCGCTTTTTATTAAATGCACCAAATAAAAAGGTAGAAATCGAATATGTACCATCCCATGGATCTGGAAATCAATTTGTAGGTGGTTTTGAGGTGAATGTCAAGGACTGGAATCAACTCGAAGAGGTTGAAAAAAGATTAAAGGCGGAGTTTGAATTGATTCCCACCAAACACAACGAACAGTTACAAGTACAGAGCATTAGAGATACTCACCGTGACATTTTTGTCTGGTTGGGCTTCCTTGATATCAACGTGGTTATCATTCTGACATTAATGCTTTTAATTGGTATCATCAACATGGGCTCAGCCCTGCTCGTATTGATTTTAGTGAAAAGTAATTTTGTTGGCGTGCTCAAAGCCATGGGGGCAAGTGATTGGACGATTCGTAAAATATTTTTGTGGCAGGCAGGGTTCCTTATTCTAAGAGGAATGGTTATTGGGAATGCCATTGGTTTAGGTCTTTGTGCATTGCAGTATTTTCTTGGACTTATTCGTTTGAATCCCGAGGTATATTACCTGGATAAGGTTCCTATTGAACTAAGCTTTACGGCATGGGCCCTGCTGAATGCTGCCACCTTGGTTGTGTGCGTCTCGGCCTTAATTATTCCAAGTGTCGTCATTACCCGTATTCAACCAGCGAAGTCAATCAGATTTAATTAAATCTTAGAAGTCATCAAGGGTAGGCAACGTATTTGAGGTAATCGGGGTTTGCTGCAGGATAGGTCGCTGGGTCATAAGACTTTGAAATCACACGTACTTCTGTCCGTCTGTTTAATTGATGTAACCACTTGTAAAGTGTACTATTACTATCCTTGTATTGGTTTATATACGCCTCTGTTAAGATAACCGTCTCCACGTTCGACATGTCTGTGGGTTTAATACCTAAGTATTCATTGCCTTGTTTATACACGGTTCTCGGTTCAATTTCGCCCTTTCCAACTGGAACAATTCTTCTTGGGTCGATTCCCTTTACCTCGACAAGGTATTTGTAACAGGCGCGGGCACGATTCTCAGAAAGCTTTTGATTCGCATCGAGTTTGCCTCGACAGTCGGTATGTGAACTTAGTTCAAAAACAAAATTGGGGTGATCATTTAAAACCTCATACAAATACATTAACGAATCAATTGAATTGATGGTCTCGTCGTTTTCAAAGTCCCACTTATTAAAGACATAGCGCATTTCTGGCATATGAAATGGTTTTTCTAATTCTATTGGTGGCGGCTGACGAATGGTAACCATGCATGTAGCCGTTTGTCCAATTGAATCAGTTACGGTCATTTTGTATTGACCTTCTCTCACCATGTTTTGGTCTTTGACTGTTAGGTCGTTTGACCATTGATAGATGAATGGTGGAACTCCACCTTCAATGCTAGCCATTAACATTCCATCATTTCCGTTATAGACCGATACATCTTTGCCTTCACAGGAAAGCGATAAGAGTGGTGGGTACACTACGGTAGCTGTGTAGATATCGCTCAGCTCGGATGATCGATTAGAAGACCAATAGAGCTGATTGTCACGCAGAATGAAATACGCATCAAATTTGGTAGAATTTATTTTGGGACCTAAATTGGTTGGTGAAGTCCATTCGGTCCAGTTGCTACCATTCTTAACGGAGTAAAAAATGTCTGCATCACCTTGTCCACCTAAACCATTACTAGAAAAATAGAGCGTATCCATGGCATCGTTCATAAATGGGGATATTTCAAAACCAGATGAGTTAATGGTCGATCCCATATGTAGTGGTGTTGACCAAGAGCCATTGGTATTCAGTGAGACAAATAAATCTTCTTCACCTATGCTATTTGGTCCACGGTAGGAGATGAGAATCACCTGTTGATTCTTACTTATGAAATAGGTATAAAAATCACCTTCTACATCCAATCCAGGGATATTAATTTTTTCTGGCTTTTGCCAATATTGCCCATTTTTTGCCGATATCGATAGACCTTTCAAGAAATCTTTTTTCCCTTCGTATGCGTCCAAAACGTACAAGGAATTTGCACCCGCACCAATCACTGCGTTGTGGTAGGTGTTATTCAGTTCTTTCAAAGGAACCGGAGAAGAAAAGCGTTCTCCATCTAATGAAGATGACCAGATATCCTGATCTTCTTTTCCGCCAGTGGACCTCGAGTCAAAAGTGCGAACAAAATACAGGGTTTTTCCATCTGGTGATAGAACCGGAGCGCTTTCTTCTGCTTCTGTACTGTTGACTTGGCCTTTTAAAGGCGTTGGCTCACTAATATTCCAGAATTGACTAGTTGCAACTGGAGCAAAAAGTATAATGACAATAAGGACTAATAAACACTTTTTCATGTTGTATGGATTAACGACCGAGCATAACACCCAAAATCAATTCATGACCACCCGCACTAAAATCCCTGAATTTGGAGAGGGAGAGGTCATACGAATACCCTATTTTAAAACGTTCCGAAAGGTTTAATCCAAGCATTCCCACTACAGCGTCTTTGTGCCGATATGAAGCTGCCATCCAAATCCACTCCTTGTATTCAAGCTGTAACGAACCCTCCATTGTTGGTGGTGCAGGATTCATATACTTCACCAATACGGACGGAGTCATAGAAAAGTCTTCTGATAACGGAATCTGGTAACCAGCAATTAATTGGCTATGAATCTGTGAATTAAAATTGGCCGTTCCTTGACCAAATTCAACAAAGTCCTTACTCAAATTGTCCGCTGAAATGCCAATAAAGAACCCTTTGGCATAAAGGTATAAGCCTGCGCCAATATCCAAGATAAATTTACTGGATTGATCGGCAATAAATCCATCGTATGTACCATCTGTGTATCCCTGAGTGGGGTCTACAATATTAAGCACCTGGGCTTTTTCCCTCAAAAAAGCATTATTGCTTAGTCCAACTTTCGCTCCGAAAGCGAGGTTAACCTCTTTTGATAGAGGTAAATGAATGGAGTAAATGGCTGACCCTTGAACCTTGCGGAAAGCACCGTACTGATCCGCAATAAGCATTCCACCCAGCGAATGCTTTACACGTCCCGTTTTAACCTCCGGATTCCGAACCGGACCATTACTTATCCTAATAGCCGGATTATAGGTGGTTTTTATTTTTTTGTGCAACACCGTGTTAAAAGCAAGGTATGCCGTTCGAGGTTCATCACCAAATCCGAGCCATTGCCAACGACCACCAATTGTTATATCTGTAAAGTCATACAATCCACCAGCAGCAGGATTCACCAAGAATTGGTTTCTCAGATACTGACTGTATTGAGGATTTTGCTGGGCAAAAACGATCGTTGTCGATAATGTAATGATTGCTAAGATGAACTTCTTCATAGGTTCAATCAATTTTATGGTAAAACAATACTTACAATTCCTTTAAGTGGATCCATGTTATCTTCATTCAATTCTATTATGAAGTAGTATGAACCGACCGGTAAAGTTTTTTCTTTGTACGTTCCATCCCAAGGATTCGATGCATATTTAACGGCATCTGAACGGTACAATTGTTCCCCCCATCGGTTGTACACAGAAACAACATTCTTTGGAAATATTTCATTTAATTCCCAATGGTCGGTGGTAAGGTCTCCATCAGGAGTAAATGCCGTAGGAACGGCAATCATACAACCTTGAAAGGTAATATTTACCAATGAGAACGGGCCAATGCAGCCATTTAATTCTTCTACAACATAGTATGGAGTAGTTCCTAAAACAATTTCTGGGAAATCGCTTACCTCGTTTGTTAAGAGTGTTTTTGAATTAAATGCAAATGTTCCAAAACTTCCTAGTTTTTCTATGGTGAAATAAGAATCAGCGGTGTTTAACCCACTTTCTTGACAGAAAGACGGGATTGAATTTAGCATTAAATGAGCATACAAAATAAGCAGATCTGTCTTCATTTTCAGCTATTTGAGGTGCAAAAGTAAGAAATAGCAACGATAAGGTATAAGGACTTATGGACAGGTTCGATTGAATATTTTAAGTTGTTCCCGGAAAATACTTGAAAAAATAGTACATTTGTTTGTGATTCAAGTTCGGCACGCGTTTTGCTCAGAAGGGTCAGTTTAAAAAAAAATATTATGAAAACAGTATTATTTCTTATGTTATTCGGAATGGGTGCTCATGGGCACAATTCTGTTCCAGTTAAATCAGAACAAAGTGTAAAAATGGGTCAAGAGACCGTGCTGGCAGCAGAAGTTCAACTTACCTCAAACCACAAATTTGTGAAAGGTTCTGTTTATTGCCTTACCCAAGATTCCGGGCAATTAGTTCCAATTAAGTTTGTTTTTCCTGGAGTGGCTAACGGAAAAGGTGAGTTTGCTCAAAACACCGAATTTACTACAATGGAAAAAGGAAGTAGGCTTACGATTCGCAAAGGATTCACTCATAAAGTTGAGATTCCTGGACTAGGAACCGCTTATGTGAAAATTCCATAATGAATTTGAATATGTTTTAAAAGGTCGCGTTAGCGGCCTTTTTTTTTCGGGCGTAACAAGTGCCCATCCTTTTCGTTCATCTCAAAATCCAATTCCAATGAAAAATTTAATTCGCCTTTTTTTTACTTTATTCCTGGGTATGAATGTTCACGCTCAAATAAAATTTGAAACATTCCCCTCCTATGAAGCTGCACTGAAAAAAAGCGCAGAAACCAAAAAACCAATGTTTGTGGATACGTATGCCGATTGGTGCGGTTGGTGTAAATACATGGATAAAAATATTTTTTCTGACGCTGACGTTGGGAATTACTTTAATCAACACTTTTTGTGTTTTAAACTGGATACCGAGGTGGAGAAAAATGAGTACTTCTCTACCAAGTACGAAATAAGTGGTCTTCCGTGCCTTCTGCTTTTAGACGAGAAAGGTGAAATACTTTACCGAAACGATGGTGCCTTTACGGATAAAGATGAGTTCATCGAATTTGGAAAAATGGCATATTACAAGTTAAATCCGGAAACATCCCCATGGAAACTAAATGAGGCGAAATTCAACAGCGGGGAACGCTCACCAGAATTTCTGAAGAATTATGCCGAAAGCATGGTGAAGGGAGATTATCCCATGGATGAAGTTATGAAAATCGTTCAGCTATTCTGGCAACATGTTACGGACAAGTCATTAACAAACGAAATGAATTTTGAAGTGTTTTATGACTACCATAATGAGTTTACAGATCCCTTATACAAAGAATTTATCGATGGCAGGACGAAACTGGTTGATGCCTTTGGAGAGAAAGTTTACTATGGTAAATGTGTTGAAATCCTAAAGGAAAACTTAAAAAAAGCAATAGACAAAAACGATCAATCCCAATACGACAAAGTAATGAGCTTCGTTGAGGCACAATTTAAAGATCAAAAAGTGTACGAATACCAGGACGTGGTCGATTTTGTCATGGAAAACTGGAAGGGGAGGGAAAAAGAATGAAATGGGTTATCCTCGAAGAAATATTATACAAATACGACTCAAGATATGTCAGAGAAACCAACAGATGTCACAGATTTAGGTGAGTTTGGACTAATCGAGAGACTGATTTCGCCTATTCGTCATTACCAGGATACAACAATCTTGGGCGCAGGCGATGATGCCGCAGTCATTTCAATTGGAGAGGAAGAAAGAATGCTTTTATCCACCGACACCTTGGTGGAAGGGGTTCATTTTGACTTGAGTTATGTACCATTGAAACATTTGGGTTATAAGGCAGTGGCTGTGAACGTGTCAGATATATGTGCCATGAACGGACAAGCGCGGCAATTAACTGTATCTATTGCATTTTCAAACCGTTTTTCGCTGCAAGCCATAGAAGAATTATATGCGGGAATTTATGCCGCATGTGAAGCCTATCAGGTCGACTTGGTAGGTGGAGACACCACTTCATCCCTTTCAGGATTAATGATATCGATTGCTGTGACGGGGGTTGCCTCTACAAGTAAAGTGGCATACCGAAAGGGTGCGAGTGAGCATGACCTTGTGGTGGTTTCCGGTGACCTTGGAGCTGCTTACCTCGGTCTTCAGGTGCTGGAAAGAGAAAAACAAGTATTCTTATCCCATCCCAACATCCAGCCGGATTTAGATGGGCACGATTACATCATTGGCCGGCAATTAAAACCCGAAGCAAGGGTTGATGTGATCCGAATACTGGATGAATTGGGGGTTGTACCAACCTCGATGATTGATGTTTCGGATGGACTAGCATCCGAAATATTACATCTTTGCAAACAGAGTGACCTAGGTTGTCAATTGTATAACGACAAGATACCTATCGATAGTCAAACTTCATTGACAGCAATCGATTTTAACCTGGACCCAATTACGTGTGCTATGAACGGAGGTGAGGATTATGAGTTGTTATTCACCATCAAACAAAACGATTACGATATGGTTAGAAGCAATCCAAATTTTACTGTTATTGGACACATGACAGCTCCTGGTTCGGGTAATTACCTCGTGGATAAGAACGGATCAATGGTAGCTATTCAAGCTCAAGGCTGGAACCATTTTAAAGAGCAATCAATTGATTCGTAGTTCCTTTATCATGACCTGTCGACTGGTTTAGTGCCCATTTAATTAAAAGCCGGTAGAGGTCCGAATGAAGCACCTTATTTTCTTCCATTAATAGGGTCTGGTACAAAGCTTCGAATTTTTCTGTTCGTTCAAAATACGTTTTGCTACTGTTTATTCGAGAAAGACCTTCAAGTATGACTAAGGTATCGGTAGAAGTGTCGCAGGAGAGTCGAACATGCCTTTTTGTTTGACTTATTACATGTTGCGTATAGGTTTCATCATTCATTTGAATTCCGACCATTATGCGCTGAATTTGGGTATATAAGTAAACATCCTCTTGTTGGTCTTCACTGTTTGGAATACCTTCAACTAACGTAAGTGTGGTCTTGGTTTTTCGATACAATCCCATTTCAAAGCAAACGCCAGACAGAAGTAAGCCCACTCCACAAGAAAGAAACGCAGGAATGTGAGACTTGTGCTTTTTCCAGTATTCCCAAGCATTTTGCAGTAATGTCGGGTTATTTATGAAATGCTGTCTGCGATTTTCTTCCTTGAACTCAAGAAAATAAAGGCTGTTTTGAATGAAAGCTAACCGTTCTTCTCCATCGTTTTTTAGTTCATTTTTCAACAAACAAAGGGAGTTGTAATGGTCTTGGAATGCAAGTTTATTTTGAAGTTCAAGAGCGATAATACCACCAATTAGGTGAAGTCGAATTCTATAGGCTGTTAGGTCTGTTTTTTGGAGATTTTTTATTATTCCCAAGCTTTTATAAATGTGTGCAAAGGCATTTTCAATTGAGCCTTCGAAAATGGTTTGCATCAGCCTGGCATCGTTGAGAGCTAAGCGCAACTTAGGTCCTGCACCTTTTAAGGAAGGAATGGAAGTTACTGTCTTTATGAGTATTTCTGCTTTGGAAGGAATCGGTTGTTTGGGATTCATCATCCACGACTCTAAAAATGGGATGAATTGGGCGTGAAGTGTTTTTATTTGGATGAAATGCATACATTCAGCCGTTTCTAGATGTAACTGTTGCCGGTATTTCATGTGGGTCTTATCGTCTGAAAACCGGTTGATAAGAGGCAATTCTTTGTTCATGATCAAAAGTGCGAGTTCATGTTTCTCATAACGTTGTGCCAGCTTTTTGGCTTGGGTCAGTAGCGTAAGAGCTTGTCTTGTGAGTTCTTTTTTCAATAAGACATCTGCTGCTTGTACCTTTCTCCAGATGGAGGTCTCAATACCTTGGCTGGAGTGAAACAATCCCAATACATGTAACAATTGGTTATATAGCCTGGTTTTTGATACAGATAGACGGTTCAAAAACGCCTCACCTTTGAATGCCTTTTTAATCTTTTCATCGTTGCAATTTTGTTCTTTGGCTATGAAGTCAAACAATTTGACATAGGTATTAGCATCACCGATGCGATGTATCGATGCGTGAAGTTTGAAATAGCGTTTTTCTGAACTAGTAAGGTGTTGAATGAGTTCAACAAGTGAGTCTTTGTGCTTGCCCATGTTTTTTATTAACAAGATAGCACCACAAAATGTCCTTCGCTTTCCTTGTTTAGCAAGCAGTTGAATGCATTGATTGTTCTGTGTCTACAGAAAGATCAAGCGAAAAAATAAGAATTTACTGGTTGAGTTAATTTCGCTTACGCGATTTATCGTCACGATCGCTGTTTGGGTCGGTAATTGGAATCGGTGTATTGTCTCCATTACTTGTCTGACTACTTGAAGCTTCGTGAGAGCGGCCTTTTTCGTTGTAAGATGGGAATTCTTCCTTGGGTTCAAAGTGCTCTTTCTGGCACGATAGAACACCCAATGTGAAGGTTAAAACAACGATATAAATGGACTTTTTCATGTATACGATTAATCAAAATTAGGGCCTTTTTTTTAGTAATCCAAATTATCAATATGAATTTTTAATACGACCTCTGTTCCAGCTACGTTCCCATCTGCGTCTTTTTCTTCAAAAGGACCAATCAGAATCATTCTTTTCTGCGATACTTTCCCTAGAATATCCATTCGTTTTCGAATGAGGTCTGTTCCTTGAGATTTGTGCGTGCTTTGTTTTTTCCGTTTAAGGCTGGATTCGATGCCAACGCCATTATCATTGATTTTAATAATTAATTCATTGCTTTTCATCGAGAACGATAACAACAAAAAGCCCTTTTTATCCTCGTTGGGAAGGATGCCATGGATGATGCTGTTCTCAATGAACGGTTGAATAAGCATGGCTGGAATAAAAATCTGCTCTACCGGGATACCTTTGGCAATGTCAATTTTATAATCAAATCGATTTGGAAAACGCATAGACTCAAGGGAAAGGTAAATGTCCAAGCGGTCGATTTCCTGATTCAAACTTATGATATTGCCCTCTTCGCTGGTGTCGAGGTTTTTTCTGATCAACTTTGCAAAGTTGGTAAGGTATTTATTTGCAGATTTTCGATCCTGGGTATTGATGAAATACTGAATGGAATTTAGTGCATTAAAGATGAAATGCCTGTTCATGCTGGCATTTAGGGCTTGTTGTTCGAGTATTAACAACCGTGATGTATAGCCAAGTTTTTCTTTTTCACCTCTGGTTCTCTCAAGGTTGATTCTAAACCTGAAAAACCCAAAGATTCCACTGCTCACCAACAGGATGGAAATACAAATAAACCACCACGTAAGGTAAATAGGAGGAAGGATGCTGAAGCGAACAGTTAATGTGTTGGAAAAATCCCCATTTTTAGTAATAGCTCGTGCAAATAAGGTGTAATCGCCGGACGGCAGTTTGTTGAATGTGAGGGTTGAATTGCTTGAAAAAGGAGACCATTTCGCTTGCTCACCAGAGAGTTTGTATTGTATGGTTAATCCGTTGTGCCTAGAAAGTTCTACAGGGTCCAATTCGAAGGTAACAGAGTTTTTGTAGCTAGGGAGTTCGAAAGGACCAATATATTTTGAATGGTGTGTTGTTTGGTTTGTTAAAGACTTTGATAAAGGTTCAAAATTAACCAAGATTCGTTTGATTAAGAGCTGGGGTTTTTCCCTTGGTTTTTGGAGTCCACTTGCATGAAAATTCATAAGCCCACTCGCTGTTCCAAACCATCCGTTGCCCGATTTATCCATGAAAAAGGCGTTTAGGTTGGTTTCTAGGTCAATTAATCCCTCATCTATTCCATAAAAAACGGCCTTCGTATGTGAGGTATAAGGATGTTGGAGTTTTATTAATCCATTGTTGGAGCCAATATACAGAGAGCCTTGCTGGAAATGCAGGAAATTAATGGTGTTAGAGGCTGCATCCCTTGCGTAATGTATGGCATTTGCCTTGTTCTTTTCAACACGGAAAACACCTCTCTCCGTACCTACCCACAAACACCCTTTTCCATCAGTAGCAAGGGAATAACAAGGTTCCTGTAGGCTTTTTACAGGGAAGAGTTCTCGGTTTTTCAATAAATATAAACCCCTATCACAGGCGCAATAAATGTTATTTTTTACCCGGCAAATATTGCGAACGATTAACAATTCGTTTGATTTGATGCGTATGAACCTTTTCCCTTGGTAGAGCGATAATCCCTCGTCGCCCCCAACAAGAAAGCTGTTTTTGCTAAGTTGAAACAGGGCTGAAATCTTTGTTCCCGGAAGTCCATCCTCGTAAACGTACGTCCGTTCAATTTTTTGATTTGAGACCGCGAGCAAGGATGTACCTGTTCCGAACCAATGATAGCCATCCACGGATAATAGGGAGCACCACACGGTCATGTCCTTAGATTGAGGCAGGTGCATGAAGCCTTTCCCTGGTTTTTTTAATAAGATACCCCGGTCGTAGGTACCAAGCCATAAGGTGTTATCTCGGTCTTTATTGATACTTAAAATGAGTTCCGAGGGCATTCCGATGGCGGCATTCCAGTAGCGAAAGGTGGAACCTGTGTAACGGATAAGTCCTTTTCCTTCAGAGCCCATCCAGATGGTTCCATTGCGGTCGCAAAAGGCAGAACGAATATTTTCTGTTGGAAGGCCTGTGACGGCATTGAGCGAAACCAATTTCTTTCCGGATCTAAAAATGGAAACACCCTCATTTGAATACACTAATAACTTGCCATTTCCGGTGGGAAAACATCCTCGGATTGTTGCCAATGGGTCAATTCCCTTGATTTGTTCAATTCTTTTTTTTCTATTTTCGAAAGCAATGAGTTCTCCATTGAAAGTGGTTAGGTAAATTTTCCCATTTACGGAAGAAATACCTGAGACATTGTATGCATCCAATTCGCGCACATGAAACAGGCGATTTACATGCGTTCCATTAATTACACCTGCTCGGGTTCCGATCCACAATTCTTTTTTGACAACATGCATGTCCCTAACCCTTAAATCGTCTTCCGCATAAATTTGTACGGCGGTTTCCATGTTTAGTTTGACATTGCTATTGGAATAGATAGATAGCGCTTTTAGCTGGTTATCCTTTAGCTGAAACAAGCCTGCACCATTTGTTGAAACGATAAAAGAGTGGTCGAACCAGACGATGTCACTGACGGGGATGTTTCTGAATTTTCTGGAAAAAGACCATGTTTTTACCTTGCCGTTTCTGTAAACCGATAATCCACCTTCGTGACCAATAAACAAGGATTCACCGATTTTCCGAACCACAGATATGCGGTTGTTGAGCAATCCGTCGTCCGTTGAAAACGTTCTGAATTCTTTTCCATTGAAACGACTAAGTCCACCCAAGGTGCCTACCCATAAATACCCAAGGTAATCTTGTTCAATACTGGTTACTTGTGATTGAGGAAGGCCATTTGCTGTCGAGTAATTTACAAACGAATAATGTTGACTTTGAGCCCATTTGGAGCAAATCATTAGGAAGCAAAGTGCCAACAACCTTTTCATTTCAAGTTTTTTAGCATTTGCACAAAGTCGGAAACCCTGTTTCTTGCAATAGAAATCTGAGCTCCTCCTTTCAAAACGGCGAAGTTGCCATCTTCTGTGCTGTACTCAGTCAATTTTTGAATATTTACAATGTGTGATTTGTGCACGCGAAAAAATTTGGTTGGGTCCAGTAGGTCTTCATACACTTTTAACGTTCGTGTATCCAAGTACCTTGAACCATTTTCGAAGTACAGCATAGTGCAGTTCCCTTGTGCTTCTAAGTATGAAATATCGTCATCTTCTACTAGTTTAATCCCTTTGGTATGGCTAATGGCTATTCGGTGGTTTGGTTTGTTTTTAAGCAATGATTTAGCGAGGTTTTCCATCGCTTCGAAGTAGTGTTCATACCCATCAGGGTAAGTCGTAAATTTTTGGTGACTCTCCAGAAGTTTTTTTACCGCACCCTTTAATTCCTCAGAATCGATCGGTTTAAGTAAGTAGTAAGCCGCATTAGCATTGAATGCTTGGATGGCATATTCTTTAAAAGCCGTAACAAAAACCAGTTGGAAACGCTTGTAATCTAGCTCATCTAAAAGCTCGAATCCTTCCGATCCTGAGGGCATTCGTATATCCAGAAAAACAATGTCCGGTTTGGAAATTTCAATGATTGCTTTTGCTTTATCTTTCCCTGAAGCCTCGCCTATCACCTCAATTTCAGGGCAATATTCATCTAGCATAAAGGCAAGGTTTTTTCTTGCCAGTTCTTCGTCGTCGACAATGATTGCGCGCAATTTCATAATGAGTGGGTTTATGGTGAAATTAGTCAATTTATTTGATCTACATTGCCAAAAAAAGCAGTAAAAAGCAGCATAAACATGCGTTCAATCAATGAGAAATACAGGTGAATCAGTCGGTGTATTGGTTGAGTAAAAAGGGGGAGTTACCGATTAGCTTACCCGTTTGAATGCCCTTTAAGGTTGGGAATATGCTTTTGGTTGAAGAAACAGCTTGAAAATGCGCATTAATTCTTGCGGGGATTCAAGGTGACTCATGTGTCCTGCTTGTCCTATATTGAAAACAGGATTATGAAGGTTTATCATTTCTTTTTGCAGCGTTTTTCCTGAAATGAGTGGGTCTTTTTCCCCATGAATAAGTGCGATTTCACTTGGGAATTGTCTGAGAACTTTTCGAAAGTGTGGTCTGTTTCTCATTGCCAATGAATATGCTGCTATATGTGTTGCTTCCATGTTCCCAGCCTCCTTTCTCATTTTTACAATGTGTTTAACATGTTCGGATGGGTTAAAAAACAGGCTTGGAAAAATCTCCCTTAACATGCGTTTTTTATGTTGCTGTATTAATTCTGCAAAGCGAGTGCGGTTTTGCTTTTTTTGATCGTCATCCTGCCAGAAATTGGAGTTCATTAGCACGATTTTGTGGCAGTTTTCGTCCATTGATTTAATAGCCAGTGCGATATAACCACCAAGTGAATGCCCGACAATGTTATATTTTTGAACTCCAGAGAAAGACAAGAAATTGGTTATTCTCCTGGCCACTTGAGTAAGCGTAAAATTCTTGTTTATCGGGAAATCAAAGGATGAATTTCCATGTCCGGGAAGGTCAATGAACCAACATTTAGTTTTCAGTTGCTCCAAAGGTAGCATGTGCCACATACCTTCATTTTCTAGAAAACCATGTAAGAAAACGATGTTTTCCCCTTCTCCGAGGGTGTTGCAATACAAACCCGCGGAATCATTCATGCATCAAGGCCTCGATTTCATCCGCTTCAATGGGAATATTTTGCATAAGGTTAAATGGAGCACCTTCTGGTTGAACAACCAGGTCGTCTTCTAGTCGAATGCCCAGGTTTTCCTCGGGGATGTATATACCGGGTTCACATGTAAAGACCATACCTGCACGAATAGGTTCATGCCACAAGCCCACATCGTGCGTATCGAGTCCCAAAAAATGAGAGGTTCCGTGCATGAAGTATTTTTTATATGCAGGCGATTCTGGAGCCTGGTTTTGGATGTCGCTCATGGAAATGAGTCCTAATCGGACAAGTTGCTCTTCCATTAAATGTCCAACTTGTTTGTGGTAATCCGCTAAGATTGTTCCTGGAAGCAATAGTTTTTCTGCTTCTTTTTTCACATGAAGAACAGCATTGTAGACCTCTTTTTGCCGCGGGGAGAATCGTCCATTGACAGGGATACATCGTGTGAGGTCTGAGGCATAATTAGCGTAACTGGCACCCGCATCCAGTAGAAGTACATCACCGTCATTACATTGCTTGTTGTTTTGGATGTAATGCAATACGCAGGCGTTTTTTCCCGACGCTACAATTGGAGTGTAGGCAAAGCCCCCAGAGCGGTTCCGGAGAAACTCATGAGCAAGCTCTGCTTCTATTTCGTATTCCCATACCCCAGGTTTAATGAATGAGAGCAACCGACGGAATCCCTTTTCGGTTATATTACAGGCTGTCTGCATTAACTGGAGTTCGATGGGATTTTTAAGCGATCTTAGTTGATGAAGTATGGGGGCACTTTTGTGAACTTGGTGAGCCGGGTAATCCGCTTTCACTCGTTTAATAAACCGATCTTCCCTCGTCTCTACTTCCGTATTTGCGCGCAAATGTTCGTTTGTATTGAGGTAAATACCCAGTGATTCCGCCATTAGCGTTTTGAATACTGTTTCAAATTGTTGCAACCAGTAGACTGTTTTTATTCCTGAAACTTCGAATGCTTGGTCTTTGTTCAACTTTTCACCTTCCCAAATGGCGATGTGCTCATTGGTTTCTTTTAGGAAGAGGATTTCCCGGTGGTTGTGGTTCTGGCAATCGGGGAAAAGCACTAAAATACTTTCTTCTTGGTCCACTCCTGATAAGAACAAAATATCTCTATGCTGGTGAAAGGGAAGCGTGCTGTCAGCGCTGATTGGGTAGGTGTCATTTGAATTAAATACCGCTAATGTTTTCGCGGCCATAGTTTCGGTAAAGTTCTTCCGATTTTCGATGTAAAGCTGATTGGAGATGCGTTCGTACTTCATGAGGCTTGATTCTTTTTGGGTGAAAATAGAATTTTTTTTCAAGGAATTTTTTGGTCTTACGAAACTTTGTTTGTTGATCGTAAATAGTTTACGTTTTACTTAAGGACATTTGTATTATAAAACAACAGAGATGCACAAAGAAATAATAGTAAAGGAAGTGATTTTTACAGATTCAGAAATCATGTTGTCGGGCACAATGATGGAAGGTTTTTTATCTTATGACACCCATTATTCGCTTCCCATTTCTTGCACGAACAGGTTGCTAAACCGATTGCAAGCGCGAAATCCTGAACAGTGTGTTGCCGATCTTTTTGTTGCGCGGAGCATAGGTCAAAACACAACCGTTTTTGTGCTGGACGCAAGAAGTTTGGCCGACGCTACTTGCGACTTGAGCTGGGAGGTAATGGACTCGAACTTGATGCAAGTGCGGGCCTAACGGATGATTTTGCCAATTGAACCAACCAACAGAATATTTTTTTCGTATATTCGTTGCGCAGTTTAAAGCTGTGAATCAATTGATATAAAATGAGAAACGCTAGATTTATTCTTCCTTTGTCCTTGGTAACAATGGTTTTTGTTCAATCGTGTATAGAGCATGAAGTGATACCACCACCTGAGCAAAAAGTTGATTTGGATTGCTATTTTGACGGGTTTCTTAATGGTATTTCATTGTCTTTAACTCAAAATGTGGATGGCAATTATGGATCTGCAACCAAGGCGCAAAATATCCTTCCTGCTCCGGATTTTTCTAATGAGCGGTATTATTTTACCATGACAAGCAATCAGACTTCCCGTGCCATAACCATTGGGCTCGGAAGTGTTTACTGGGACGGTGCGGTAGATTACAGTCCAAGTACCACACAATTCAATACGTTTATGGCCAATACCGTTGCTCCTCCGTATTCGGATGGTGCTTTTGCAGGTTTCGAAGTGAAATATACCGACGCTAACGGGATAATTTGGAGTTCGCAAGAAGCTTCTCCGAATTTCCAAGAAGTTAATTTTACGTATACAAAACAAGAATCGGATAACACAGGTGACTATTCTAAATTTGTATGTGACTTCGACTGCTATGTGTACAAGCAGGATCCTGTGACGTTGGCATGGGACTCAATTCGCATTCAAGCCAATGAATTTAGGGGTTGGTTTAAGCGGAACTAAAGGCACGACGGTTTTAAACCGGAATGAGTCAGCACCTCAAAATAGCCATTGTAGGAGACTATAATTTCACTTACAATTCTCATCAGGCCACCAACCTTTCCATTGAGCATGCATCGCGGTTTTTGGAATTGGAGATCAATTATTATTGGTTAAAGGTTTCTGAGGCTGCACAGCAAAAGCCATCTTATTTCCAGCAGTATGATGGTGTTTGGATTGCTCCTGGCCCTTACCAAAATGGGTTTTTTCTAAATGGCGTTATTCGAACGGTGAAATCCATAGGAATACCCGTACTCCTTACTGGAGATGCGCTTAGAAATTTCATTGAAGTGTTAATCAACATGTATCAGTTGAATCCGTTGGGTGAAAAATTAATCTCGGATAACTTAGTTGAGGGAAATCACTTTGAGACCATTCAAGTAGCTCCGAATTCCGTTGAATTTAGGCAGTTATATGACAATCACAGTACAATGGAATTGGCATCATCTCGTTACAGTCTCTATCCAAAACTGATTCATTCATTGGAGCAAACGCTTATCGATGTGGAGGCATACAACCAATTTGATGAGCCAGAGGTCTTGAGCCTGAAAAATCATCCATTCTTCGTGGCATGCAATTTTTGTCCGCAAGTTTCTTCAACTCGCGAGATTCCTCATCCCATTATTTATACGTTCATAAAATTCATTTCTACCCAAATTAATTTGCCCGTATCACAAGGCTGATTCCTTTTCATATTCTGTGTCAACTAAATGGGGGGATGATGCGGCACCTACGGCGAGTTTATCACAGCGTTCATTTTCAGGATGGCCATTATGTCCTTTAATCCAATGTATGGTAATATTAAATGGTGCGGCTGCAATTAAATACCTTTCCCACAGGTCCTTGTTTTTCTTTCCTTTGTAATTTTTTAAGCGCCAAGAATTTACCCATTTTTTGGTAATGGCATCAGCAACATACTTTGAATCAGTGAAAACCTCTATCGGGTATTTTGATGTTTTAAGGCTTTCTAATCCTTTTATTACGGCCAACAATTCCATTCGGTTATTGGTAGTCAAGCGGAAACCTTCTGAAAACTCTTTTTCATGATTTCCAAACCGCATCACAACACCATAGCCTCCCGGACCGGGATTTCCTTTGGCTGAGCCGTCTGTGAAGATTTTAATGTTCATGTGGTTAAATTAACAACAATAACCGATTCTTCTCTTGTCTTCAACAGGTTATTTTAATCCATAAATATCGTTAGAATTGCTCTTTATAGGAATCCAATGATAAATGGCTCTTTATAAAGATAAAACAAAATATAAAGTCGATAAGTTATTTTAATGATACGACAAAAGAGCCAACTTTGTTTTTAAGAATTCAAAATAAATCCAGTAAATACACAATATTATCTTAAAATTGATTTTGCGGCGATGGTTAATTCATCTAAATTTACCACGGTATAAAAGAGAAGAATCCTTCATAGAAGGAGGAAAGTCTTTTTCAGTGAATAGTGGTTAGGTTAGGTTTAACATAAAAGGCGGTCCTCGGATCGCCTTTTATGCTTTTAAAGAATCAAGTCAAAAAGTTGGGTGTCAATTTAAATTCTACCCTATTGATGAAGACAATTACATACACTATGGAGAACTTCTTTCGATAACGATACCATTTTACCATGCAGAATTCTCCGTGAACGGCAGTAGGATATCCTTAGTTTACCTCACCACCTGCACCTTCACCACTTCTTGGCCTACCATGAGGTAGTACATGCCGGAAAGACCGTTCAGTTCAAGGGTTGTTTGTTTTCCATCCAGGTTGCCTGTTTTCACCGTTCTGCCTTGCTGATCAAATATGCGGAATGTTTGCTCCGCGGAAGCCTTTTCCAAACGAATGGTGAACAATCCATTGGACGGGTTGGGATATACCCGTATGCTTGGTTTAGAAGCAATCATCTCCTCCAACGCTGCAACCGAAACAAATCCTTCGTAAATGCGGTGTACCGTTGTGTTGGTGGTAATCGGTGCGTTGAAATCAAAATAAATGTCTGCATCGTTGTTGATGACCGTTCCCGGTGAAAGGTTCGGAACCTGCTCCACATGAAAAGTAGCAAAACCATTGCTTCCCGCCTGATCCGTTGTGCTGTCCGGCAAATTGATGTTGTCAAAGGTCCACTCTAACACCCTTGGGCCATACATTTTGAAGGTGTAGGGATGGCTCGCCACACCCGGTGTTACCGTGAAGATGTTCAAATCGGTATCCAAGGTATCGCGGATAACCACTGTAAAGGCTGTATCGGTTCCTGTATTCTGGAAACGGATCATGTACTGCAATTGCTGATTTGGCTGAATGTATTTCTGGTCGGTTTGTCCCGTTGGGTACCCTGTTTTGTCGTTCGGGTCATAGCTACCCGTAACTGTTCCACAGTAGATATCCACCACTGGATCGGCGTCGTTGAGCGGCAGTTCATTTACCAGACCAGGGGTGAAATTGGTGCTGTCGCCACATAGTTCCACATACGCATTTGGATTGGAGTTACCGGGATGCAAAGGATGTTGGCTGGCATTAAGTTGCCAAGTTTGACCGTCTCCGGGGAACGATAATGTAATCGTTTGTCCGCCGGGTATCATGATGGAATCGGTGTAGGTGACAACGCCATCTACGGTAATCCACATGGGCGAGTAGCACTCCATGTCGCCACCGCCTGGTTGACCGGTATTGGTAATGGTGAAATAGATGCTATCGTTGGCACACCAACCATCTACACTCAAGCTGCTTTGATCCCATGGCAAGGTGCATGGCTGTGGGAAACCATTCAAGGTACCACCTCCGGTGGTGGGTGGATTGGAAGGAACCGTATCAAGGGCGCAAGCCTGAGCAGGGTAAAGATGGGCATCCATACAGAGGGTTTGGCCCAGTAATCCCGCGCAATCTACGGTTGGCGAACTTATGGTGGTAGCAATAGTAAAATCCACGCAATTCCCTGGCATGATATTGCCCGTCTGGAAACGATAAACGTTCGAACCTTGAATTGAATATGGCAATGAAGATGAGGTTATTGTCATCAACGGATCTAGTTCCACATCAACATACGAAGCAGTTAATACACTGGTTGCGGTTACCTGATTGCAGGCTTGCACGTATATCATTTGATTTGGTAGGCAGGGCCGCAGAAAAGGAGCATAAATACTCACATCAGGATCGGTACACGGATTATCATTTAACATGCCGATGCCGATGCAATCAGCCTCACCATTCACCACTTGAAAGGATTGTGTTATCCCGCAAGTTGGAGACCAATTTAGGTTGGTGGTGTCGATGGTCGCGGTGTAATTCCCATTGGGCAAATAGGTAAAGGCAGCCACACCAAATGTATCAGTCGTAGCGATGTAATTTCCGGGCTGAACGGTTACATTCACACCTGAAATACCAATTTCATCCGTTGCTACACAATCCTGATTCATATCATTAAATACCAACACAGAAGCTGAACCGGGATATGAATTGAAGGATGATTCTTGTAAAAAAACAGCCGTGCTCAGGTAATTATCCGAACAATCGGCAACTGCAAACTTAAAATGATAGAGTTCACCACACACCACGTTAAAACTGATGGGTATTGGAACCGTGAAGCCATTCATTACGTGTGTGGTGCCTCCTGAATTGTCGATATAATATTGAGCATTTAATCCCGGGTGTATAGTGCTCACCGTAATGGGAAGGTTTGTTCCCGGAACCTTTGCCAAATTAATAGATCCATTCGGAAAACCCGGAGGTGAAGAATATGGACCAGCAATTCCTGGACCGGATACAAAAAAACCAAAAATATCGTTGAATACGGTATTTACATATGTCAAGTATTCATCCGATGAAAAAACAAAATTAAAGGTTACGTTGTTGGCTATTGGCACAAAATCGAACTCTAAAATTACACCGTCCGTTGCTAAACTCGAACTACCTATACCCAATGATTGTAAATTAGCATTAGCAATGATTAATAAATCACCAACGGTGGTATTCATGCTGCTTGTAATGCCGCTAACGTTTGTTGTTCCGCCTGTAGCAAGGCTAGCAGGCCCCACCAGTTCGTCTGTTGAGCCCGATGAGAGCACAACGCCACTTGGGAATCCGATATTTGACGTTCCACCGTAAGTAGCAATTTGAGATGCATTTCCCGTAAACGTAACATTCGAAACTGTAACGCCCGGACCTACAATGTTCTGCACATACTGTTCGGGAGTTAATACCCCATTGGAAATACTCATTTGAGAAAAAGACAGTTCAACAAAGAATAGTATGACCGCTATCGAATATAAGAATCGCATTGTTTTAAGTTTTTCACGAAAATAGACGATTTTACGCTAAAACCCAAACCGTGAATTGATTCAAACGAAAAGGTTCCATCCGTTTCTTTTGAATGTATTGGATACACGCAGAAATGTCAACAGACGAAGAACTTTTGCCCCAATAATCAAAGATTGCCGTTCGGTCAATCTTACCTTACCACCTGTACCTTCACCACTTCTTGCCCTACCATGAGGTAGTACATACCGGAAAGTCCGTTCAGTTCAAGGGTTGTTTGTTTCCCATCGAGGTTGCCTGTTTTCACCGTTCTGCCTTGCTGATCAAATATGCGGTATGTTTGCTCCGCGGAAGCTATTTTCAAGCGAATGGTGAGTGTCAATATTAAATACGAGAAAACATGTGCGTTTCAAATAGTAACCCAATGAACAAACCAACAACCGAAATAACTAAAGCAATCCAACCCAATGCAATTTTCTTCATGATAGTAATAACACTCAGGATAACAGACACTATTCCCCCAAAAAGACAAATGTAACTACCCATAATCTTGTTTTCCGATGCCTCTTCGTTTTTAATGGAAAGCATCCTTCGCTTATTAATGAAGTCGGAAGTATCTGAACCAGATTAGTCGTATTCATTGGGAGCAGTCCTCATTTTCAATTCTGCGAACAGTTCAGCCGGATTCAACACAAATAATACATACTGATTAAGAATACCAAATAGCCCAAGTGTAATTAAACCAATTGATAGTGTTTTTATTTTGTAAAAAGTTCAATTTTCAGACAATTTTATCCATACCAATGACTACACAAACGATGTATTTTATTGATTCAATGCATCACACTCGACAACCAGCGTTCCATTGCGCTTGGTTCCGCTCCTTTTCGATTAGCTAGATCGTGTACCTGTTCGGTGGTGATCTTCCCCAATCCAAAATACTTGGAGTCGGGATGCGCGAAATACCAGCCCGAGACAGCAGCAGTTGGGTACATCGCCAGGTTTTCGGTGAGCGTTACTCCCGTGTTTTCGGTGGCTTGAAGCACATCAAAGAGCCCTATTTTTTCGGTATGGTCCGGACATGCCGGATATCCCGGAGCAGGTCGGATGCCTCTGTATTTCTCTCGTATAAGTTCTTCGTTCTCCAGCTGTTCGTCTTGCGCATATCCCCATAGATCTGTGCGTACCAACTCGTGCAAGCGCTCCGCAAAAGCTTCTGCCAATCGATCTGCCAAGGCCTTTAACATGATGGACTGGTAATCGTCGTGGTCCTGCTCGAAGCGCGCCACGTGCTCATCCAAACCAATGCCTGTGGTAACCACAAACGCGCCCAAATAATCGGTTAAGCCTGATTCTCGAGGTGCAATGAAATCTGCCAGTGCCAAGTTGGGTTGTCCCAATGCTTTCTCGGTCTGCTGCCTCAAGGTGCGAACCGTATGCATGACCTCGGATCGTGAATCATCGCGATACAATACAATGTCATCTCCCTCGCTGTTGGCAGGAAAAATTCCCGTTACTGCGCGGGCCGTTAACCATTTTTCAGCTACTATTTTATGCAGCATGCGCTGGGCATCTTCGTACACTTTGGAAGCGGCTTCGCCTACCACCTCGTCCGTTAATATAGTTGGGAACTTGCCGTGTAGTTCCCATGTTTGGAAGAAGGGCGTCCAGTCAATGTATGGAACCAGTTCGGTAAGCGGGAAGTCTGAAAAGACTTGAACCCCACGTTTTCGGGGAACAGCTAAATCACTTTCTTTCCAGTCGATGGTAAGTTTTCGTTTGCGCGCTTCCTCCAAGGATAATAACTTTTTTGCCGAACGGTGCTTGGCATGATGTTCTCTGAGCCGGTCGTAATCTATTCGAAGCGTTCGGGTAAATTCTTCTTTTTTCGAGCCGAGCAAGGATTCGGCCACGGTCACAGCGCGCGAGGCATCCAACACATGAACCGTTGTTCCGTTCGGGTAATGCTCTTCGATTTTCACGGCGGTATGCACTTTGGAGGTGGTTGCTCCCCCGATCAGCAAGGGAATGTTCAATCCGGCGCGTTGCATTTCCTTGGCCACCGTAACCATTTCGTCTAGTGAGGGAGTAATTAATCCGCTCAAACCAACCACATCCACCTTGTGTTCGATGGCTGCGCTGATGATGCGTTCATACGGGACCATGACGCCAAGGTCGATTACTTCGTAATTGTTACAAGATAGAACTACACTTACAATGTTTTTTCCGATGTCGTGCACGTCGCCTTTGACGGTTGCCATCAGTATTTTTCCGGAAGAACTCTGCGTTCCATCGGATGCGGCTTCAATGAACGGCAGCAGGTACGCAACTGCTTTTTTCATCACACGAGCTGACTTCACCACCTGCGGGAGGAACATTTTGCCACTTCCGAAAAGGTCGCCGACGATGTTCATGCCATCCATCAGTGGGCCTTCAATCACCTCGATGGGTCTATCGAACATACGCCGACATTCTTCCACGTCTTCGTCGATGTAATCTAGGATGCCTTTGATTAGGGCATGCGCCAAACGTTCATTAACGGGTTTTTCTCGCCAACTCAAGTCAATTTCCTTTTTCTTGCTATCACCTTTAATCGTTTCAGCAAATTCTAGGAGGCGTTCGGTAGCATCTGGGCGTCGATTCAGGAGTACATCCTCCACATACTCCAAAAGGTTTTTGTCAACGTCGTCATATACCTCAAGCATACTGGGATTGACAATTCCCATATCCATTCCGTGTTGGATGGCGTGATAAAGGAATGCAGCGTGCATGGCCTCGCGTACCCGGTTGTTTCCACGAAAAGAAAACGACACATTGGAAACCCCTCCGCTCACGTGTGCACCAGGAAGGTTTTCGCGTATCCATTTGGTCGCGCGGAAGAAATCAAGCGCATTGTTGTTGTGCTCTTCCATACCCGTGGCCACCGGAAAAATATTGGGATCGAAAATGATATCTGTAGCTGGGAATCCAACGCGGTCAACAAGAATAGAGTAAGACCTTTGACATATTTCAATCCTACGTTCATAGCTATCGGCCTGTCCGTCTTCATCAAACGCCATGACAATGACGGCTGCGCCGTATCGTTTGATTTTCTTGGCTTGCTCGATGAAGGTTTCTTCCCCTTCTTTGAGGGAAATGGAGTTTACCACGCCTTTCCCTTGCAGGCATTTCAATCCGGCTTCGATGATTTCCCATTTCGAACTATCGATCATAACTGGCACGCGGGCAATGTCGGGTTCGGCTGCAATGAGGTTCAGGAAACGTACCATGGCTTCCTTTCCATCGATCATGCCCTCGTCCATGTTGACGTCGATGATCTGAGCTCCTCCTTCCACCTGTTCACGAGCCACGGTGAGCGCGGATTCAAAGTCACCATCGCGGATCATGCGCAAAAACGCCTTGGATCCGGTTACGTTGGTGCGCTCTCCGACATTGATGAAATTGCTTTCTTTGGTGGCCATCAATGGCTCCAGGCCGGAAAGGAGTAAGGTATGTTTGGTTTTAGTTAACATGTTACTTTCAAAGATGGGAAAACGACAATTTTCTGGGGCTGTACTTACTTGCTACATCAGCAATGGCTCGAATATGGTCAGGGGTCGTTCCACAACAACCACCGATGATGTTGATCAGTCCGTCTTTGAGAAACTCTTCGATTTGAGCTGCCATCATTTCCGGAGTTTCGTCGTATTGTCCAAATTCGTTCGGCAATCCTGCATTGGGGTGAGCACTTACAGCAAAGGGAGCCAAATCACTTAAAATCTTTAGGTAAGGCCGCATCATGGAAGCGCCTAAGGCGCAATTCAACCCAATGGATAACAAGGGCATGTGCGCAAGGGAGATGAGGAAAGCATCGGCTGTCTGACCGGTAAGGGTTCGCCCACTTTGATCGGTAATAGTTCCGGAAACCATTATTGGTAGGCGTTGGTTTCGTTCTTCATATGCCTCATCGATGGCAAAAAGGGCTGCTTTTGCGTTTAGGGTATCGAAAACGGTTTCGACGAGTAGGATATCCACTCCGCCATCCATCAATGCCATGACTTGCTCTTTGTAGGCTGTCACGAGTTGATCGAACGTGATGGCCCGAAAACCGGGATCGTTCACATCTGGTGAAATAGACGCTGTTCTGTTGGTTGGTCCTATGGATCCTGCCACAAAACGAGGTTTATCAGGTTCACGTTCTGTAAATTCTGAGGCGATCTGTGCTGCGATGAGGGCACTCTGGTAATTGATGTCGTAAACGGCTGCTTCCAGTCCGTAATCAGCCTGTGCAATCGTAGTTCCCGAGAATGTGTTTGTTTCAACGATGTCTGCACCTGCTTCGTAGTATGCGCGATGGATAGCTGAAATAACGTCTGGTCGGGTCAGGGACAATAGATCATTGTTTCCTTTCAAGGGGCTTGGATGATCCACAAAGCGGTCCCCACGAAAATCGTGTTCTTCTAGCTTATATCGCTGAATCATTGTCCCCATGGCGCCATCGAGTATTAGGATGCGGTTTGCCAATATTTCTTCTATGTTCTTCATAATACGGTACTACAACAAAACTTCTGAGAAAGGACTGGGAATCCTGTAACTTATCTTTTTCCATGAACGGAATCGGATTTGGCACCTGTTCCCGAGGGAGGTTGCCAAGGTTTCATAGGGCCTGTCCCTCCACCTTTCTTCATAAGTTTATGCAATGAACGAACTGCAAAATTACGCACTTTACAGCACTTAACAAGCAAATGAAGAAATTCTAGCATTTTTTATATCTTCACCAAAACATCGATGAACAGAAGATGAAAAAATCATTATGGATATGTGTTTTGGCTTTTCTTTTCAAAAGCCTTTCAATGGCAGCGCAAGTCAATTTTACGGATTCAAATTTACCCATAGTAGTGCTTACCCAGCCGCCGGGTCAGACCATTAACGATGTCACTCGGATTGTTTGTGACATGGGGGTCATTGACAATGGACCCGGGGTACGGAACTATTTGGTGAATCCGTATAACAACTACAACGGAAAGGTCGCCATCGAGGTCCGAGGTTCGACTTCGCAGCAATACCCGAAAAAGAGTTACGGATTTGAAACTCAGGATTTATTCGGAATGAACAATAATGTGTCTTTGCTTGGCTTGCCTATTGAAAATGATTGGATATTATACGGCCCTTACCCTGATAAAACCATGATTCGAGATGTGTTGACCTATGACCTATCTAGGAAAATGGGAAATTATGCGTCCAATTGGCGGTATTGTGAATTGGTTATTGATGGCAATTACCGCGGAGTGTATATTTTATTGGAACGGGTGAAACGCGATAACAATAGGGTAGATTTGGCCACATTAGATGCAGACGACCTCGCTGGGGATTCGTTAACCGGCGGTTACATTGTGAAAGTCGACAAATTGACCGGAGAGGTCGGTTATTCCTGGCCTTCCAATTTTAACAATGAGGTGGTGTTTCAATTTCATGATCCGGAATACGATGAATTGAATCCAATCCAGTCCTCCTATATGCAGGATTTTTTGAGTGATTTTGAAAATGCTGTCTGGGGCCCCGATTTTGCAGATCAGCAACTTGGGTATCAACCGTATATTGACGCTACCTCCTTCTATGATTTTTTCATTTTGCAAGAATTAGGAAGAACGGTAGATGGTTATAGGTCTAGTTCGTTCATGCACAAACACAAAGCAGGAGGAGCATGGAATGGAAAGTTGTGCGCGGGTCCCATGTGGGATTTTAACCTGTCTTATGGAAATGCCGATTATTGCGACGCTTATCTGACCACTGGTTGGCAGTACAATTTTGATGAAATATGCGACTTTTCCTCCGCGATTCCATTCTGGTGGGAAAAATTATTACAAGCACCAAGCTACAGGAATGGGTTAAAGTGCCGATGGGAAACCCTCCGTCAGGGGCCGATGCACACGGATTCGATAAATTACTTTATTGATTCCATGGCGTCTTACCTGGATGAATCGCGGATCCGCAATTTTCAGCGCTGGCCCATTATCGGAACTTATGTGAATTGGAATTACTTTGTTGGAAATACCTATCAGGAGGAGGTAAATTACTTAAAGTCCTATATTCAACAACGTGCCACATGGATAGATCAAAACCTACCGGGAATTTGTGATGCCTCTATAGAAGAGGAAATTGAGGACCCTGTTTATTATGCAGCTTGGCCCAATCCTGTCCATGATGAGGTCCATGTAGGATATACCTTGTTTCAGTCGTGTCAAGTGAACATTACCGTCATGGATTTGAACGGTAGGGCATTGGTAGAACAAAAAAGTGGGCTAAAAAAGAAAGGAGTACATGCCGAGATCATTGATATTTCGTCACTTCAATCTGGAAATTACATGTATGTCATCACAACTGACGGGACCTTTTTTGGAACTGGCAAGTTGATCAAATTATAACGAATGCGCTTATTTGTAAAAAGTGTAGGTTTTGCAATGGAAGGTATAGTTTCGCTCTACAAAAGTGAACGTAATGCTCGGATTCATACAGGTATAGCGATTGTTGTTTTGAGTCTTGCGCTTTTGTTGCGTGTGACTGCCGTAGAATTCTGCTTGCTTGTTTTAATGTTTGGAATGGTGTTGTCCATGGAAGCGGCAAATACCGCGGTAGAAAAGATTTGCGACATGTACACAAAAGAGATTGATCCAAGAGTCAAGGTCATCAAGGACCTTGGGGCAGCCGCAGTGCTATTGGCAGGTATCGCTGCGATTATAGTTGGGTTAGTCCTATTGCTTCCCTATATCATTCAACTATTTCAATAAGCAAGGAATTGAAAGGCGGTTATTCGATGAAAGCCTTATTTTTGTAAAAAAATGAGATGCGCTTTGTCTTACTAGTTTTCGGGCTTGCACTTAATTGTTCCGTCTATGGTCAAAGTACCTTCAGAGCAACCTACAATAAGTGGTTTCCCAATAACAAAGCGCTTCGCATCGAACGTTTACAAATCCAAAACGATAGTTTATTGCGCCTAAACGACAGTTTGAACGGCGCAAGAATGTACACGATTGACAAAATAAACTTTTTAAAAAGAGAAGTCACCAATGTGAAAACCCTACTTTTCGAAGAGCAGCATAAAGTGCAAAAGTCGCAAGATTCATTGCATTTTATCATTTCCGGTCTTCGAGATACCATAAACGTACTTTCGTATCCTATTGTGACGTGTAAAGAGGAGGTGGTCGAGGAAAAAGGAAAAAAAGACCAATTGGTCAATACCTGTTTATGGCGGATGTATAAAATTATTGAGGTTGGAAACCAAGACGCGAAGGGGCAATACAATTGGCAAACTCAGCTTTTTATTGTTCAGCGTGATTCATTGTTGGCCATCGATTCGAAAGAGTTGTTCAAACCAGAGAAGGTCAGCGAACTGGAGGCCATGGTGAACCAGCGATTGGAAGAGGATTTCAAAACACTGCAACAGGATGAACCCCTTTGTTTCAAGAATATCAAATCCTATCCGTCCTTCAAGTTGAAGGATATGCGCATTTCTTTTAATGACCATTCCGAGGTGAGTTTTGAAGTGGATTATAAACTGCTGGAAACGTGTTATGCTGTAAGCGTTGCTTCCACTAGCTTGCGGATTCAAGAGTTAAAGTCGTTTTTTATTGAGCAGTAGAAGTTCGCCTAGACCAACGATTTCCCTGTCATTTCGTGCACTGTATTCAATCCCATCCTTTCTATAACAGTTGGTGCGACATCACACAAGTTACCATCGTTTAGGACAAGGTTTTCTTCCGTTGTAACAAGAATCACTGGTACAGGGTTTAGGGAATGTGCTGTATTTGGTGTACCGTCCTCATTTATTGCCAAGTCGGCATTTCCATGATCGGCGATGATCAACAATTCATACCCTTTGTTTTGCGCGGCTTGAACCAGTTCGCTGAGGCATTTGTCTACGGTTTCAACAGCTTTCTGTATGGCTGAATATACACCAGTATGCCCAACCATGTCGGGATTCGCAAAATTAAGGCAAAAGAAATCCGGTGCATGGTTATTGATTTCGGTTACCATGGCGTTAGTTACTTCTGGGGCACTCATTTCTGGTTGAAGGTCGTAGGTAGCCACTTTGGGTGAATCGATCATAATCCTTTTTTCTCTTTCAAAAGGTTGTTCGCGCCCACCGCTGAAAAAGAAGGTGACATGTGGGTATTTTTCCGTTTCCGCAATACGCACCTGATTAAGACCATTCATAGATAAAACTTCACCCAACGTGTTTTTCAGCAGGTCCTTTTCAAAAACAACCTCGACGTTTTTAAATGTTGCATCGTAATTGGTCATGCAGTAGTAGGCCAGTTTAAGCGGTTTCATGTCGTATTCCGGAAAAGCTCTTTGGGTGAGTGCCTGCGTAATTTCTCTAGGTCGGTCTGTCCTGAAATTAAAAGAGATTACTACATCCTCCTCTTCGATTAATCCAATGGGGATACCGTTGTTGGTTATGACATGAGGTGCTATAAACTCATCCGTAATTCCTTGTTTATAGGATTTGAGCAACACCTCTTCTGCGCTCGTTGCCGATTCCCCAACACCTTTTACCAGCAAATCGTATGCTTTCTTCACTCGTTCCCAGCGGTTATCACGGTCCATGGCATAATAACGTCCGATGACACTGGCAATTTGACCTGTACTTTGTTGCATATGATCCTGCAACTTGGATAGTTGTTTGGCCCCACTTTTCGGATCGCAGTCTCGACCGTCCGTAAACGCATGCACGTACACTTCAGTTAGGCCATATTGATGGGCCATGTTTAGTAATGCATGAAGGTGTTCTTGCGACGAATGCACGCCTCCGTCAGATACAAGTCCCATGAGGTGTAGTTTTTTGTTCCTGTCGCGGGCTTTATCCATGGCTGATGTCAACGTTTGGTTCTTAAAAAAACCGCCCTCACGAATGCTTTTATTGATCCGTGTTAATTCCTGGTAAACGACTCTTCCAGCACCTATGTTTAAGTGACCTACTTCTGAATTACCCATTTGTCCTTCAGGTAAACCGACTGCCTCACCAAACGTGGTTAACGTGGCATGCGGAAAGTGTCCCCACAAGTAATCCATGAAAGGTGTAGAGGCATTAAAAATCACATCAGAAGGGCTCCTATCGCCGATTCCCCATCCGTCAAGGATAATCAGTCCAACTTTTTTATTCATTTGGGTAATATTAACTTAAATGCAGTGCCTTTGGGTTCTCTATTTTGAAATGAAAGCTTTCCACCATGCAATCTTACCATTTCTGATGCGATGAACAAACCAAGTCCGGTACCTTTTTTAGAACGGGTTTCCTCGTTTCCTGAACGATAGAATTTCGCGAAAATCCGTTTGGCATCCTCTTCAGATACCCCGGGTCCATCGTCTTGAACGCAAAGGGATAGCTGGTGGTTTTCTTCGGTAAGTTTCACTTCAATGTTGGCTGTAGTTCCTGCGTACTTGACTGCATTTTCCAACAAGTTTCCTACGATGGTTTCCACGAAAAAGGGATCAACGTATGCAGAAATTCCATTCGGAAGTGTCATGGATAGTTGCACCTTTGGGTATATCGACTTGGTGTGTTGACAGCGTTTTTCAATTAAGGCAGAAATTGCTGTTTCCGTCTTAACAGGATAAATGGCTTTACTCTCTAGCCTCGATGCATTTAAAATGTTGTCAATCATTTTTTCAAGGCGTTCGTTTTCGAGGATGGCTCGAGTAATTAACTCGTGTTTTTTTTCTTCACTGAGCTGATGTTTGAGCAGCGTTTGAAGGTACAATTTGTTAGAAGTAAGGGGTGTTTTTAGTTCATGAGTTACAGAAAGCAGGAAGTTATTTTGTTGTTGCGACAACCTCAGTTCTTTACGAAAGGCTACTCGAACACGCCAGATACCCAACAATAAAATCACGAAGAAAACCAAGCCTTCGCCGATGATCATGATCACCCTTTTGGCGGTTTCATTCGGGTTTTGTTTAAGTTCTTCTGTTAGTTCGATAAGGTGATAACCCCACCAGCCGAATTGGAGAATGATGTAAACAACCAGCACATAAAACAGTATGACCGATTGCTTTTTCATGCGTTAATAGGCTCGTTGATTTATTCCCTTCATCCAGTTCATAAACGCACGGTTTACAACTTTGTTTCCTCCAGGAGTCGGGTAGTCGCCTGTGAAATACCAATCACCCAAATGTTCAGGGCATGAGCGATGCAGGTTTTCGACCGTTTGGTAAATAATTTCAACCTCCGCAATTAGTCCTTTTGGTGTCAGCAAATCTGCAATTTTATTCGAAATTTCAATAGGGGTAAAGGGGGCATAGATTTCCTTTACATAGTTTTTGACTTGTTCTTTGGGCAGGGTCGTTTGTTCCAAACATTTGCGGTACACCTCCTCGATTACATGGCCCATTTGACGTTCTTTTAACAAGGAAATGGCCGCTTCGAAAGCAATAAAATCGCCCATTTTCGCCATATCGATGCCGTAACAGTCAGGGTAACGAATTTGAGGTGCAGAGGAAACCACAATGATTTTTTTTGGTCCCAGTCGGTCAAGGATTTTTAAAATGCTTTGTTTTAAGGTTGTACCTCGAACAATTGAATCATCTATCATCACTAAGTTGTCCACTTGTCGTTGGATACTTCCGTAGGTGATGTCGTATACATGAGAGACTATGTCGTCGCGTGATTCGTCTTGTGTTATAAAGGTTCTGAGTTTTACGTCTTTGATGGCGATTTTTTCAATACGCGCTCGTTGGTTAAGGATTTCCTGAAGTTGTTCGTCAGAAATTTCCTTTCCCAAGGCTTTAATGTCTTTGAATTTGCGCACATTGAGGTAGTCTTCTAACCCTTTCATCATCCCATAAAAGGAAACTTCTGCCGTGTTCGGTATGAACGAAAAAACAGTGTTTTTTAAATCGTGATTAATGGATTGCAACACAAGCGGGACAATATTTCGTCCAAGTTGTTTTCGTTCGTGGTAAATGTCCGCATCGTTGCCACGGGAAAAATAGATTCGTTCAAAGGAGCATTTAAGGGTTTTTTTGGGTTCGTTGATAAGGACTTCATTTACCCTTCCGCTTTTTCTTATAACCAATGCATGTCCGGGTTGAAGTTCTCGGATTTCTTCTACTTTCAGGTTGAACGCCGTTTGAATTACAGGTCGTTCAGAAGCTACTACGCAGATTTCATCGTCCTCGTACCAGAAAGCCGGTCGAATTCCGGAGGGATCTCTGAGTACAAAAGCATCCCCATGACCCAGCAATCCCGCCATGGCATAGCCGCCATCCCAATCTTCAGATGCCTTTTTCAGTATCCGTTCAATGTTCAGCATGTCCTCGATTTGTTTATAAATCGCAGGATTTGGGAGACCTGTTTTTTTCAATTCACGGTAAAGATCTTCGTTTTCAACATCCAGAAAATGACCGATTTTTTCCATGACTGTAACCGTGTCTGATTTTTCTTTGGGATGCTGACCAATTTTTAACAGGACCTCAAATAATTCATCGACATTGGTCAAATTGAAATTTCCCGCAACAACTAAATTTCGCGTAATCCAATTATTTTGCCTAAGAAAAGGGTGGCAACTTTCAATGGAATTCCTGCCGAAAGTACCGTACCGTAAATGCCCCAAGAAAAGTTCTCCGGTAAAGCCTGCATTCTTTTTGAGGTAGTCGACATCTTTTAGTAAGCTTGGATCTTCCTCCGAGATACGTTCAAACCGTTGGTTGATATAGTTGAAAATGTCTTGAATCGGTTTGCTATCGATAGAACGGTAACGGGATATGTAGCGTTCACCTGGCTGCATGTTTAACTTAATATTTGCAACGCCGGCACCGTCTTGACCTCGGTTGTGCTGCTTCTCCATTAAAAGGTGGAGTTTGTTCAACCCGTAAAAAGGCGTGCCATATTTTTCAAGGTAGAAACCTAAGTCTTTTTTTAATCTCAAAAGTGCAATTCCGCACTCGTGCTGTATGGCATCGCTCATGTTGTGTGTAGGAATTTTCAATGCAAAACTAAGGTTTTTATCGAACCTGATTTTATTTAAAAGTGATTCTTGTTGTTTTGTCTTTCGATATCAAGGGTATAAATCTCAATTTTACTTGACTAAAAGGCAACCATTCTCTTTTTTTCGTGTTTTGTAGGTGGGTTGGTACATTTTCATTGGTTCAACAACCGATCTAACTCCGTGTTGGTTGACCAAAAATTACCTAATTTAGGGTTTCATAATGAAGGGTTTTGTAATCATAGCTGCATTTATTTGTGCGTTTGGAAGTTTCTGGGCTCAGGAGGTATGGTTGCACCCCAATCTCGGTCAATGGGAGAAGCCGATTGAATACACGGTGGATTTGAGCAACGGCTACCTTTACATAGATACAGCAGGCTTTACTTACCTATTGCATGATGCTAATTCCCATAATCACGAGAAGGATAAAGACCACCCGCATGGATTGGCTTGTCAGGTAATCAAAGCACATTTTAAAGGTGCCAGTTATTCGGGTAAGAAATCCGAAGGGCAGGCCAGCTCACATTACCGAAATTACTACCTGGGAAATAATTCAGCTAAATGGAAATCGGGAGTACGTAGTGTAAAAAGCACCACTTTGCACGATTTTTATCCGGGAATTGATATGTTGTTGGAAGGCGGGATGAACGAATTTAAATATTCCTTTATGGTTTACCCCGGATCCAATCCACAGTCAATCGATTACCACATCAATGGAAGCGATCGGGTGTTCTTGCAGGACGGTGACTTGCACATTTCAACCCGTTTTGGCGAAATTATTGAAAAAGCACCCATTGCTTGGACCGAAAAAGACGGAAGAAAGACAAAAGTTCCGGTAACATTTTCCTTAAATGAGAATGCCATTTCGTATTATTTTCCGGAGGGATATGATGAAAATGCGTTGCTCGTGATTGACCCCTCTCTGGTGTTTTCCTCTTTCACAGGCGCCACTGCGGATAACTGGGGCATGACCGCTACCCCTGATTTGCAAGGAAACTTGTATGCGGGCGGGATCGTTTTTGCGGGCGGTGGAACATATCCTACTGTCACAGGATCCTTTGATTTGAGTTTCAACGGAGGATACAATTATACATATACTCAAGGAACCTCTACCTACTCCATGAACGGATTTGATGCAACGATTTCGAAGTTCAATGCCACAGGCACCAATCTCATTTTCTCTACTTACCTCGGTGGTGGTGGCAATGAGGCTCCTCACAGTTTGGTGACGGATGAAAACAACAATTTGTATGTTTTTGGTGTTACGGGATCTGCTGATTTTCCAACCGTGGGGGGATGTTTTGATGTGAGTTTCAATGGTGGTCCTGTGGTTGCTGAAAATGAATTAGGTTATAACGGAGCTGACCTATTTGTGAGTCGCTTTAACGTAGCTGGAAGTGCCCTTGTCGGGTCAACGTTTGTTGGAGGAACAGGAACAGATGGAATCAACATCGGTAATTTGAACTACAATTACGGCGATTCATTCCGTGGAGAAATAATTGCCAAGGACGGGTTTGTCTATGTGAGTAGTACCACCCGTTCATCCAATTTTCCTACACTTGGTCCCGGTCAAGGTTTTCTAAATGGCGCACAGGATGCAGTAATATTTAAAATGAATGCCGCTTTGACTGTCATGTCTTGGTCTACCTACTTTGGAGGAACCGGTTCAGAAAGTGGAAATTCTCTTCAAGTCGCAAGCAATGGTAACGTATTTGTAGCGGGTGGAACTGATTCTGGTTCTATTCCAATAAATTCGGGTAATGACCTCACTTTTAACGGTGGTGTTGCAGATGGATACCTGTTAAAAATAGCGGGCAATACAGCTAATTTCCTTGCGGGAACGTTCATGGGAATGAACGAATACGACCAAGCATATTTTGTGCAGTTGGATAACAGTGATGAAGTTTATGTGTACGGTCAGTCAGAAAGTTCTTGGCCTATTTCCCCTGGTGTTTACGGAAATCCTAACTCAGGGCAGTTCATACGAAAATACAACAATGGCCTCACCAACATCTTATGGACAACGATGATTGGAGCAGGAACCGGTCATCCTGAAATATCTCCCACGGCTTTTCTGGTGTCAGAGTGTTTTGAAATTTATATCTCCGGTTGGGGTGGAACCATAAACTCATCTTATAGTAATCAGGCATTTTTTAGTACTTCCAACGGATTTCCCGTTACCCCAGATGCATATCAATTGACTACCAATGGATCCAATTTTTACATCGCTGTGTTGGAACCAAATGCAACGGCACTTCAATATGGGACTTATTTTGGTGGATCAAACAGCTCTTTCAACCATGTAGATGGAGGTACTTCCCGTTTCGATAAGTCCGGTAGAATTTACCATGCGGTTTGTGGTGCATGTGGTGGACAGGATTTTGGATTTACCTCTACACCAGGTGTTTGGTCCCAAACGAACAATAGCTTTAATTGCAACTTGGCAGCATTCAAATTTGAATTAAGTCAAATTGATGCCATTGTAGCAGCACCCCAAACCATTGTCTGTTTGCCCAATCCGGTCATTTTCAACAACAATAGTTCCAATGGAAATTCTTTTTTCTGGGATTTCGGTGATAATACTACTTCTACAGCGGTAAATCCTTCCCATGTTTATCCGGGTCCAGGAAATTACACGGTAACGCTTGTTGTTTCCGATTCAGCGGGATGTTACACACCCGATTCAGTAGAGTTCAATGTCCAAATTGGAGATTTTCAGGGCGGAGTAGTACAGCCGCCAAACGCGATTTGTCCTGGTGAAACCATTCAGTTGGAAGCTTACGGTGGCTCGAATTACCAATGGTCTCCAGCCAACGTATTAAACAATGCTACGATACCTGAACCGGTTGCTACATTGAATGCTACCACGACGTTTACTGTAATTGTTTCCGATTCCTGCGGAGCGGATACACTACAGATTACCGTTCAAGTATTTGATGTCACTACAAGTGCCAGTGAAGATACGTCCATTTGTATTGGTGAAAGTGTCGGTATTCAAGCAACAGGTGGATTTTCATACCAATGGACGCCTTCGACAGGTTTGAGTAATCCCTCGATTGCAAATCCAATTGCCACACCAACGGCAAACACCATTTATTCGGTTCAAATCACTACGGCAGATGGTTGCACAGCTACAGAAAACGTTGCTATTGACGTGTATTTCAACCCACCTGTCCCAGTTATTTCGGATACGCTGCCCATGTGCGCTGAATCCAATGTGCAAGTACAGGTTTCGGGTGCGAGCAGTTATGCTTGGTCTCCCAATTATGCAATTGACACCTTATTTGGACCTATCGTTTTGGTCGGGCCTGATAACGATTTCACCTATTATTGCGATTTTACCAATGCATGCGGAACAACCAGAGACAGTGTGTATATAGATGTTATTTTCCCAGCTATTGCCGCTGGAAATGATACCACTATTTGTCCTAGTGAATCAGCCACCATATGGGCTGAAGGAGGTGTTTCTTACCAGTGGTTTCCGCCGATGGGTCTATCATCTGTCAATGGAAGTCAGGTCATTGCAAGTCCGAATTCTACTACTACTTATTTTGTAATTGGAACGGATGAAACGGGTTGTATAGATACAGCTCAGGTCACAGTTACCTTATTCCCGAATCCCTTCATTCAGACGGTTCCTGATATTTATGCAGTGTATGGTGATGTCATTCAGTTGGGTGCAACCACGTCTACTACAGCATCTCAATTTTCATGGAGCCCGCCTACGTGGTTGAGTTGTACCGATTGTTCCTCCCCTACCACCAATGTTACTCAGGACATAACATTTACAGTAACATATACCGATGTCAACGGTTGTAGTGCATCGGATGGCGTGAATGTGTATTTTATTCCCTTGCTTTACATTCCTAACACTTTTACCCCAGACGACGATGAGTTCAACACAGTGTTTCAGATAGTTGGAAGCAACATTGAATCCTTTGAACTATTGATTTTCGATCGATGGGGAGAGCTCATTTATACCATTACTGATTTTAGTGACTTTTGGGATGGCACCTACAAGGGACTTAAATGCCAGGATGGCACCTATGTTTGGGCGATACGGTACAATGATTTTCAAGGGCGTAAATACGAACGAACAGGTCATGTCAACCTGCTTCGTTAGTTGATAATACTTACAATTCCTTTTGCGCTTTCTTTTCCGGAGTTGAAATCAATAATATAATAATACGAACCTACAGGTAATGTATTTCCATTAAATGTTCCGTTCCACGGTTTACTGTTGTAAGCCCCTGGAATGGATTCGTATAACAAAGCCCCCCATCGGTTATAAATAAACACTTGGCTTTCAGTATACAAATCATCTAAATCATTCAATTGCCAACTGTCATTGGTTCCGTCTTGATTGGGCGTAAAAGCGGTAGGGACAATGATGTCGCAGTCTTCAATTTCGACGGTAAAAGTGGCTGGGGTACTTTCACATCCGCCGACTGTATTGGTTACGTAGTATGTGTACGATCCAATTGACGTAGGTGACGGAATTGCATTCCCTGTGAAAAAAGGCAAAGCCCCTGGATTTGTGAACCATGTCAAGCTGCCAGTTCCCTGTGCGACAAGAGAATCTGGAACGAGTGATTCACAGAATACAGAATCGTTTGGTACGATAGGATTATCTGGTAGTGGATTAACGTTAATCATTGCCGCATTGGATAGGTTCGTATGACAGGAATGAGTGTCTGAAAGTCCAGTAAATTGGTAAATCCCCACTTCTCCACCTATACTAAAGGTGCTTCCAGAAACGACCAATGAATCCGAAAGACCATTAAACGAATAAAACAATTCGAACGGTCCGTCACCTTCTAAAAGGCCAGTTATGGGTTGAATAATTTCACCCAGGCAGTAGCTACTATCTCCAAATAATGCCATCAATGAAGGGTTTTCCCAAATTGTCACTTGAAAGGTGTCCTCGGAAAAACAAGAACCATCTATGGCGAATACATAAACGGTTTGACTCTGACTAAAAGAGCTGCCTGAAGGAAAAAGAATGCCGTTACCCAACGATGCGGAGAAGTAATTAGCAGTTCCATTCGAAACGGATGGATTAAGTAGTAAAAGCGAGTCACATACGGCGGTATCAGCGATTTCGGTAATGATGGGTGTAGGTGTTATAGACAGTTGAAAGGAATAGGCATCGGAACATAAACCGATTTGGTCGTAAACGTATATGACCTGACTTTGAGTGAGAACACCACCTGTAACCATGGGAAGCCCGTTCCCATTTGGTAGGCTATAATAAGCCTGATTTCCCGATAAATTTGTTCCTTGTATCGAAGGTAATGTGTAGGTATCGCATACAGTTGTATCGTTTAACTGGATAAGTTGCGGTGCATTCGGATCAATAAGTTCAATTACGGAATTAATTGTGGCAGAACATCCATTCAACAATACGGTGAAATTACTGAAGGTACCGGCCGCTAAATTAGTCAATGTCATACTTCCACCATTGCCCGTTGTTAATGATGTGTTTACAACTATTCCATTGAAAGTATAGTGCACTTGATAGGGAGTTCCATTCAATAATCCCGTGATAGCTATGCTCCCATCGGCTGTAGCACAAGCAGATGGATTTGTAGAAGTCAAGGTAAATTGGGGAAGAGGTTGTACGGTGATGTTAAAAGATATGGGATTTCCGGAGCATCCATCGATGCTTGGTAGTACGGTTATTGTGCTAGTAAGGGAGTTATTGGTATTGTTTTCGGCACTGAAGACAGGCAGTTGTCCATTTCCGTTCGCGCTTAAACCTGTTGAGGCATTGTCGTTGGTCCAGCTGAAACTAGAACCATTTGGGACAGCGGAAAAATCGGCCGCATCAACAGAAGCTCCTTCACATATGGTTATGTTTTGTTGCGCATTTATGATTGGTGTCGGACGTATGGATATGCTGAATGACTGTGTTGAACCCGTGCAACCGTTTGCTTGTGGTATAATCTCTATAATTCCACCAATGGTATTTCCTGTGGTGTTCGCAGGTGCATTGTAGCTTGTAATTTGACCGTTTCCGTTGGCTGGAAGTCCGATTGCTGTATTTGAGTTTGTCCAGTTGAATGAGGTTCCAACGAGGTTGCTAGAAAAATCGCTAGGATCGATGGTTTCGCCCGGGCAGACGGATAGATTTCCCGGTATGTTAAGTGTTGGAGTTGGTTTCACAACAATGTAAAAATTGACGGGTGTTCCACCGCATCCGTTGAGTACGGGTGTAACGCTGAAAAAAGCGGTATCGTTGATAGTTGAGCTCGTAGCGAAAGCAAAAGCACTAATATTACCAGTTCCAGAAGCAGGAATCCCTAAAGAAGGGTTGGAATTGGTCCAGTTGTAAACGGTACCTGCTGGTGAACCGCTAAAAACGATTGGGGAAGAGTTGGTTCCACTGCACAAAACTTGATTGCTAACAGCGTTCATACTGAATGTTACGCTGGGTGTAATAGTCACCATTACGGTATCGGAACATCCGATGGAGGAGGTTGCAATGCCGTAATAGGTTCCATCGCATAAGTTGTTTGCGGTAGCTGATGCTTGTCCTATTGGTTGGAAGGCACTGTTCAACCATTGATAGGAATATCCTGGAATGGAACCGGTGGCATTTAAGCTTGCGCTTCCATCGCAATTGCACGATTCGTTTGCAGATGCTGTTAGGGTTGCATTTGTGGGAGTTATAGGTTGGCACCCATTATTGAATTGCGCAATGTAAGCTTGGTTTGCGGCGTTGTTTGCAACACCCGGTGTTTGAACATTTGCTCCACATTGGTTGGCATCCAAAACTACTTCGTTATCGGTGCAACCAATCGACCAGTTGACCTGATTATTCGGGTCATTCCCATTGAAGAAATAAACGGTATTGGTGTGAGTGTTTGTTCCGTCAGCACCATTAGGAAAGTATATTTGTGTGTTTAGATTGGCACTGCCATAACAGACAGAAAACACCTCGCATCCTAAGGTGTTAACGATTCGGGCACAATCTCCTGAATTGGCAAGTAGGGTGTTGTTCCAGTTTCCTCCAGGTGTCCACCCTGCAAGAGGGTAACTGCATGCTATTGCGCCTGGTGTGGTGGCATTGCTCTCGAATAGAGCGGGATCGCTGACTGGAACAATGATACGGCAGTTTCCATCATTTAGGCTGTTGTCCACCGGTGGGATGCTTGGATCGGGTTGGGCATTGTTATAGATAACGATGATTGTACCCAACGGAAGGCAAGACCAGAGGCTGTTAGTTGAAAATCGAATGGCACCGGATGCGACACCTGCAGGGCCATGATACCCAGAATTGTCGTCAAATATCCATCCACGGATATCAATGCAAGGGGGTACTGGATTAGAACAATCATACACAACGGCTGTATCCACTACCACGAATTCTACCCATTCCATGTTGCCAGAAACGCCTTGCGATACTTCATTCATGATTAACGTTTGGGAATTAACGTTGAAAGCGTTTAAAAAAAAGAAAAAGAAAAACAACCTTCGGAGCAACATATAAACGACGTTGAATATGCCTACAAACTTAGTCGAAAAATGGTGCTAACACAATTTTACAATGGTTTATTTACAGAATGTTTAAGACAAGTTAATGTGAATGGATTCAACGGTTTTCCCAAGAAAATAACCTGCTTTTTTGTTGAATTCTTTTGCGTTTTCGGAAGTGAGGAAGTCGATTGTGCCTGATTTAGCACATTTTTGTTCCATTTCTGGGTGCTTGAGAAGGTAGTCGTGGAGTTTTTCAGCTACAATCGGACCTTGAGAAATAAGTCGTATGGTTGAGGGAAGAAAAGTGGAAATAAGTTCGAAAAGGATAGGGTAGTGCGTACATCCCAAAACGATGGTGTCAATGGTTGGGTTTTGTTCTAAAAGATTTTCGATGTCTGCTTTTATAAATGCCCTACCTGATGGCGTATTGAATAAGTTATTTTCTATGAGTGGAACCCACATAGGACAAACTTGTTGAACCAACGTAACCTCTGGAGCATATTTTGCCAATTCAATGGCATATGATTGTGAACGGATAGTTCCTTCGGTTGCTAAAAGTCCAACAACCCCGCTTTGGGTTAGGTCACCAATTGCTTCGGTACTTGGTCGTATAACGCCTAATACCCTTTTGGAAGGATCTAGTCGGGAAAGGTCCTTTTGTTGAATGGTTCTTAGTGCTTTGGCAGATGCGGTATTACATGCAAGAATTACGAGGTGGCATCCTCGTGAGAAAAGCTCTTCGACTGCTTGAAGGGTATATTCGTATATTACATCAAACGATCGAGATCCGTAGGGTGAACGGGCATTGTCGCCAAGGTAAAGGAAATCGTACTGAGGTAGTTTTTCAACAAGTGAAGATAGAACCGTAAGGCCTCCATAGCCAGAGTCAAATACACCAATAGGTCCAGGACGATTCATGATTAAGGCATAAAAAAGGGCAATCAATTGATTGCCCTGAGCGTCTATTTTTTACTGGCTTCAGCGTCTAGTTTAAGTAACTCAACGAGTACTTCACCTGTGATATCTGTTCCGCCTTTAAAATAAAGGGTTACTGTTTCGTCTAAAACGTAGTTTAGTTTTCTTCGGTCCGAAACAATTTCTACCGCTTTTTGAACACGTTCCAAGATGGGTTTGTTCAATTCCTGGCTGTAGATCTGCATTTCTTGTTGAAGGGACTCTTGACGCTCTTGCAAGTTTTGCTGTTTTTTCATCAGTTTTTCCTCTTCAATTTTCTTTAGCATGGGTGTTAAGTCCGGTGCTTTTTTCTCGTATTCGGCAAGTGCTTTGTTAAAATCAGCCTCCATTTCTTGAAGTTCAGTGATACCGCTGGCTTCAAAGTCTTGCAGTTTTTTGAGGGCTTCTTTACGGGAAGGTAGCGTGTCAAGTAATTTTTGAGAGTTCACATGCGCTACTTTTGACTGTGACCAAGTTAGGCTTGAGCCGCAAAATAACAGGAGGATGAGGGTCCACTTTTTCATTTGTTTGAATTTAAATTGATTTAAGATTTAGTTGGTATTGGTAATTCCAAGCTCCTTGAGAACGGCATTGCTGATGTCGCTTTTTTTATCTGCATAGATTAAGTTGCTCTGGTTTGCTTTGTCGAAAATAAAGGTGTATTTATCTTTTGTAGCAATTTTCTGCATGGCATCGTACACTTTATCTTGAATGGGTTTGATTAGTTCTTGTCTTTTTTGAAAGTACTCTCCATTCACGCCAAACCGTAATTTTTGCATTTCCATTGCTTCCGTTTCCAGTTTTTCGATTTCTTCTCTTCGTTTTTCCTTTTCTTCGTTCGGTAAGAGCACTTCCTCACGCATGAAATTATCTTTCTTTTTCTTCAGTACTTGGTAACGTTCATCAATTTCGGAAGTCCAACGTTCAGCCATTTTGTCCAATTTTGCTTTTGCTTCTGTGTATTCAGGCATTTTTCCCAAAATAAAATCAGAGTCGATGTAGCCAAACTTTTGGGCTTGGACAAGAGTCGTGCCACATATTAAAAGTACTGTAAACAGGAATTTTCTCATGGTAACGTTTTCTGCCGAACGGCCAAATTAATCATTTTATTGCGTATGAACAAAGTTTTACAATTCCCCGAGGTTCATACCGATCGTGAAGCTTAGCTTGGGGAAGAATCCTTTTTCACTCACAGATTGATCGGATGCACCACCAAAACTTCCAGACCAATGATCGAGTCGGTCAAATCCTATGCCATAATCCAATCCCAACATACCAAACATTGGTAAGAACACTCGAATTCCTACACCCACAGAACGCTTCACGTTAAAAGGATTAAACCTTGAAATGGATGGAAAGGTGTTTCCGGCCTCTGCAAAGGCCAAAGCAAAGAACGTTGCTGACGGATTTAAGGAAATTGGGTAGCGCAGTTCAAGGGTGTATTTGGCGATGATGGGATCTCCCGCACCGGAGGAGACCGAATTATCTTCGTACCCTCGTAGGGCAATGATTTCACGCCCACCTAGCTGGTTTACTCCAGACAAACCGCTGCCACCAAGCGAAAAACGGTCGAAAGGAGTGATTCCTTTTGCAGAGGTATATGCTCCCATGAAGGCAAAACCAAAGCGCGGCATTAAGATGAGTTTTTTATCAGCAGTAAGTGGGAAAAACCATTCACCGGTTAATTTAAGCTTGAAATACTCCAAGTACTTATAACGATCTTGCGCTGACATGCCGCTGTAGTCTTTCTCAGGTTCGAAGTAAGAATAAGGCAGAGTAGACTTTGCTGTGAACGTAATGTTCGATCCACTTTGAGGATAAATAGGAGCGCTTACTGAGCTTCTTTGAAGCATATATTTCAGGGCAATATCGTTTGCATAGCCATTCGGGAAGATTGGAAACCGCATGTCGTCCGTAACGTCATAATATTGGTAGCTTAGTTCGTAATAAGCGGTGAAATAATCATCGGGCCATTTTTTTCTGCGGCCAAGTCCAATACCTGTTCCTGTGATGGAAATTCCAGTATAAGCCTCGTTGGATGGAAGGTTTCCATTTCCGAGCGCGGTGTGGTTGATCCAGTAGGAAAGGGAGTTTGGTTTTTTACCTCCAAGCCATGGCTCGGTAAAAGAAAAATTATACCCTTGGTAAAAGCGTCCATTGGTTTGTGCACGAATGGAAAGCCGCTGTCCATCGCCACCAGGAAGGGGTTGCCACGCCTCTTTTTTAAAGAAGTTTTTCGTTGAGAAGTTGTTGAATGTAAGTCCAAGCGTTCCAATGATACGCCCGTTACCCGTTGGACCTGCTCCTCCATATCCTCCCGAAAGTTCGATTTGATCAGATGATTTTTCCTCCACTACGTATTCGATGTCTACCGTCCCATCCTCAGGATTTGGCATCGGATTAACTTGAAAAGCTTGCTCGTTGAAAAAGCCTAATTGTGCCAATTCACGTTGTGTTCGTATGATGTCGTTCCGATTAAATAAGTCCCCAGGTTTGGTTCGAATTTCACGCCTTATGACGTAGTCATTCGTTTTCGTATTTCCGGTGATGATGATTTTGCGCACACGTGCTTCTTTTCCTTCGTTAATGCGCATTTCATAGTTGATGAAGTTGCCGGTAACGTTTGTTTCAACGGGAGTCACATTGAAAAACAAGTAGCCGCGGTCCATGTAAAGGGATGAAATATCCCTTCCATCCTCACTCATAAAAAGGCGTTTCTCTAGTAGGGGTTTATTGTATACGTCACCCCTCTTTAATCCTAGTACTGTATCCAGGTAATTTGAACTAAATTTTGAGTTTCCAATCCACGTAATATCGCCAAAGTAGTATTTCCCACCTTCCTCAATTTTCATTACAATCACTAGGTTTTTGTCATCCAACCGATATACCGAATCCTTCACAATACGTGCATCTCTTAAGCCGACGCCGTTAAATTTTGCTAGAACTGCTTGTTTGTCTTTTGAAAAAGCACTTTCGGTGAATTTAGAACGCTTGAAAAAACGCCAAAGTTGCCATTCTTTCGTGTCTTTCATCGCCATTTTTATTTTCCAGTCAGGTAAGCTGGCGTTGCCTTCAAGTTGTATCTCTTTGATTTTGACTTTTGGTCCTTTGTTTATATCGATAAGAAACACTTCTGAGTTGTTCATCATCGTGTCTTGAATACGTTTTATGTCCACACTCACAGAATAATGGCCTTTTTCCCTGAAATACCCACGGATTTTGCTTTTTGTCTGATAGATGAGGTTTTCGGTGATGGTTTTACCGGTGTATAAATCAATTTCTTCTCTGATTTTATCCACGTCTTTTTTGGTCACGCCATTGAATTTGTAACGGGATAACTTTGGCCGTGTAGTTAACTTTATAGTGAGGTAGATTACTCCTGCTACTTCTTTATCTGCTATGATTTCAACATCTGAAAAAAGCCCTTCGTTCCACAGGTTTTTGATGGCTTGTGCAATCTGAATTCCGGGGATGGTGATGGTTTGTCCTTGTTTTAATCCAGCGATTAGTTTGATAGCCTGATGGTCGAAATTTTCAGCACCAATGACTTGAATAGGACCAATTTCATATTGACGAGGATTTTCGTAATTGATTTCAAGGTCGCCGATGGAAATTGGTTGTGCTAAGCAAGGTGCTGTCCAAAAAAGAACAAAAAAAGACGTAATGGTTGCAAGTAGTTTCATTGAAGTTGCTCTGATAAAAGTCCGAATCGGCGTTCGCGAGATTGGTAGTCCAACACTGCTTTGAATAAATCTTCTTGTTTAAAATCCGGCCAAAGTACTTCCGTGAAATGGAATTCAGTGTAGGCGATTTGCCAAAGTAAAAAATTGCTTACCCTCCGTTCACCGCTTGTTCGTATCAATAGCTCGGGGTCAGGAATGCCGGAGGTAGTTAAATGGCGCTCGAAATGTTCAATCGTTAATTTTTCTGTTTCAGAAGTGGAACCGATTACTTTTTTAATTGCGTTTAATATTTCCCACCTGGAGCTGTAGTTCAAGGCAAGAACGAGCGTAATGTTTTCGTTTTCTTTTGTAAGCTCAATCGATTCTTTTAATTCTTCTTGGCAGTTCTCTGGTAATGCCGAGGTATCGCCAATGGTTTGAAGTCTAACCCCGTTGCTTGATAGTTCACGTACTTCTTTTGAGAGTGATCGAACCAACAAATCCATAAGTCCATCGACTTCTGCTTTGGGTCTGTTCCAGTTTTCGGTTGAAAAGGCATACAATGTCAGGAATTTCACCTTGAGTTCCATGCAAGCTTTCAAGGCCTCACGAACAGATTCTACTCCGAAGTTGTGACCATAGAGCCGCATGTGGCCTTGTTTCTGCGCCCATCGCCCATTCCCGTCCATAATGATGGCAATGTGCTCTGGCGTTCGGGACCGGTCTATTTGGGAAAGTATCTGCATGCGGAGAGTACAACGAATTTAACCAAAGATTAGTGTGTAAAACGAAGAAATTCAATACTTAACATACGTTAACAGAAAACAGGGATAGGCAAGCCTGATCCCTGTTTTTACGATTATCGGTTTTTGTTAATCAATCAATACAATTACTTTATCATGTAGCATTTCGACGACTCCTCCTTTTACTTCTAGAAGGAATGAATGTGGTGACAGGGTGTCTTTTTGAACGTTTGCAACCGTAAGTGGTATTTCCGAACCTTCACCAAGTTCCACCTTAACGAATCCTTGCTGTAAGGATGAAATGATGGGTGCGTGATTTGGCAAAAGTTGAAAAACACCATCAGATCCCGGCAATGAAACGGACTTTGCATGGCCTGAAAATACAATTGTTTCGGGTGTTATAATTTCGAGTTGCATGGCAGGTAGGTTACGCTTCGGACAACATTTTATCTCCCGCTGCTATGACGTCTTCGATTCCTCCTTTCAGGTTAAACGCTGCTTCCGGATATTTGTCGTATTTCCCATCGAGGATTTCATTAAATGCCTTAATGGTATCGTTGATGTCAACCAAAACGCCAGGGATTCCAGTAAACTGTTCTGCCACATGGAAAGGCTGTGAAAGAAAACGTTGTACACGTCGTGCGCGGTGAACCACTTGCTTATCTTCCTCTGAAAGCTCATCCATTCCAAGGATGGCGATGATGTCTTGCAGTTCCTTATATCGTTGTAAGGTGATTTTAACGCGTTGAGCACAATTGTAATGTTCGTCACCTACAATTTCAGGTGTAAGGATTCGTGAAGTAGAATCCAATGGGTCCACCGCTGGATAGATACCGAGTTCGGCAATTTTACGTGAAAGTACGGTGGTGGCATCCAAGTGTGCAAACGTGTTCGCCGGAGCCGGATCGGTAAGGTCATCTGCAGGAACGTATACGGCCTGAACAGAGGTAATTGATCCGTTTTTGGTAGAGGTAATGCGTTCTTGCATGGCTCCCATCTCAGAAGATAGGGTTGGTTGATATCCTACTGCAGATGGCATACGTCCAAGAAGTGCAGATACCTCAGAACCAGCTTGGGTAAAACGGAAAATATTGTCAACAAAGAAAAGGATGTCTTTTCCTTGACCGTCACCCTCACCATCTCTGAAGTACTCCGCCAGTGTCAATCCGGAAAGTGCTACACGTGCACGCGCACCAGGAGGCTCGTTCATTTGTCCGAATACGAAGGTTGCTTTGGATTCTTTTAATTCTTCTACATCTATTTTTTGAAGGTCCCATCCGCCATTTTCCATGGAGTGCATGAACTCATCGCCATATTTAATAATTCCTGATTCCAACATCTCGCGAAGCAAGTCGTTACCTTCACGGGTTCTTTCTCCTACTCCCGCAAATACAGACAATCCTCCGTGACCTTTAGCAATGTTGTTAATTAATTCTTGAATAAGAACTGTTTTTCCTACTCCTGCTCCTCCAAAAAGACCAATTTTCCCTCCTTTCGCGTAGGGTTCAATCAAATCAATGACCTTAATTCCGGTTAGAAGAACTTCTGTTGAAGTAGATAACTGATCGAATTTGGGAGCTTCACGGTGGATAGGTAAACCATTCATATTATCCATGGTATTGATACCATCGATTGCTTCACCTACTACATTGAACAAGCGTCCTTTAATTCGGTCACCAGTTGGCATCTTAATGGCGTCACCTGTGGCAAGAACTTCCATTCCTCTCTGGAATCCGTCAGTGGAATCCATGGAAACGGTGCGAACTGAATTTTCACCCACGTGTGACTGTACCTCTAGTACAACCTTTGATCCGTCCTTGCGCCTCACTTCGAGGGCGTCATAAATATTGGGTAGAGAAACACCCTTTTCAAAATTAACATCCACAACAGGCCCGATTACCTGGGAAATAGATCCTTTTACTTCTGCCATTTTAACAATGTTGATTCGTTTTTAACGCTTGTTTTCGGGCGCAAATTTAAAACAATATTCCCGATTAAAGTGGTATGCTGCTTTTTTTATTTTCAGCATGAAAGCATTTTCAGTTTTTCAATTGTACCAGGTTTTTGTTTACCAAGTAACGAACAGGGAAATAACTAAAAAATACACTTAGTAAACTTACTAGCATAAGGATCAGTATTCCATCCCAAAAAGTAACTGCAACCGGAAATGCTTCTCCGTTGGAATTGGGCATAACAAGGACGCCCGAAAAGGTTTGAACGGCGCACATTGCATAACCTATACCCATTCCCCACAGAATGCCCTTTCCGGCAATCATAAGTCCTTCATAGAAAAACACGTTGAAAATTAGTTTTCTATTGGCTCCAAAAGAAATGAGGGTTAGCATGTCGTCTTTCTTTTCAACAAACAGCATTGTTAGGGAGGCCACAAGGTTGAATGCTGCAAGGATGAAGATAAAAAGCAGGATGACCAAGACAATGATTTTTTCGGACTGACTTGTTTTGTAAATCAGCTCGTTTTTCTCGAAGTTCGTTTTTACTGTAAACGCGGGACCCAGTTTCGCTTTAAGATCGTCTCGGACAGATTCCACATCGTAATTATTTTCAATATCGATGTATAAGGCGGAAATTTCGGACTCATACTCCAATAGGAATTTCGCATGTTCGATGGGAAGTAAGATGACTCCTTCGTTCACTTCTTTATTGAAATTAAACCTGCCGGTTACCTCAATCCGTTCCGTATTAAACGGAGAGCTGTTCAATTGGAGTTTGGCGTTTCTTCTTGGAACATACAATTGTACCTCCTCGTTTCCATTGACATCGTGAATTTGTCCTTCCAGTTTATCGAGCAAGGAGGCACCAACCATCGCCATATATTTTCCTTTGGATTGGAGCTGAACCTTGCCATCAAGCAAGTGGTTTTGCATCTTTGACATGGATAAGAACTGGTTTTCTACACCAATTAGTTTGGCATTTGCCCATTTGTTTTCATGCTTGACAACTACCGTTTCCTCGACAGCTTTCGAAATAGTAGAAATTCCTGCGGTTGATGCAATTGTTTTCAGTGATAGCTGTTCCTCACGAAACGTTTTACCGTATTCGTAGCGAACGATTAAATCGGAGTCGAAGTCTGAATAGAGTTTCGTAATCATCGATTCGATACCGTTGAATGCAGAGAGTAAAATGACAAGTGAGGCGGTGATAACTGCAATTCCGATAACAGAAATACGCGTAATCCAATTGATTAGGGTTCGCTTTCTTTTGGAGGAGAGGTACCTTCGCGCTATGTAGTGGGAAACATTAATGACCTTTATTTTTTGAGTAATTCATTGATTTTGGCAGCATACTCTAAAGAGTCGTCGATTTTGAATTTGAAATCAGGAATTTTACGCATGTTTTTCAATCTTTTGCCCAACTCGCCTCTGATTTGCTGCGAATGTTGCTCAATGCTTTGAAGTACCTCTTCTTTTTTGGGTCCCGAAAAGATGCTTAAGAAACACCTCGCTAATGACAAATCTGCTGTTACGCGAACAGTGGTGACGGATACCATTGCTCCAAGGCAAATTTCCCTCGCATGACGTTGAAAGAAAACCGAAAGTTCTTGTTGAATGGCTGCTTCAATTTTTTGCTGTCGTATTGTACTCATAGGTTGCAAAAGTACGAATAGTTAAACAGGCTGAAGGGTCCTGATAAACAAAATGTATCTTTGTGCCGCATGAAAGATTATTTGGAAATTTATAAGTACACCTTCGCCTATCGCAAGCGTGCTATATTGGTAATCCTTTGTAATTTGCTATTTGTACTATTCAATCTACTATCACTCGTCTTATTTATACCTTTTTTGGAATTAATTTTTAAGCCTGCAAAGGAAATAAGCCAAACCGCTTTTCCCGTTTGGAATGGTTCCTTTGCTGATTCTTTTGTTTACATCAAAGACGTATATAATTATTACACGCACAGCCTTGTGAAACAAGACCCTCAACAGGCCTTGGCGTTTGTTTGTGTTTCCGTTTTTATTGCGTTCTTATTAAAGAACGTGTTCAGGTATGGTGCTGTTTGGCATCAGTCGGAATTGCGTATGGCTGTGGTTCGTGATTTGAGGAATAAACTGTACCTGAAAGCCATGCATCTACCCTTGTCTTATTACAGCGAAGAGCGAAAAGGGGACCTCATGAGTAGAATGAACAACGATGTGGGGGAAATTGAAGTAGCCGTTGTCGCGATACTCGAGTTGATTTACCGTGAGCCCATTGCTATCCTGATTAATGTTTCTACCCTCATTTACCTCAGTCCAAAACTCACGTTGATTTCCTTTATTTTGTTGCCTTTATCTGCATTTGTTATTTCAAGAATTGGCCGTAGTTTGAAGCGAACAGCTAAGGAAGGACAACAACAAATGGGCTTGCTATTTTCTACGTTAGAAGAAGGACTGGGCGGTATCCGTGTGATAAAAGCGTTTAATGCAGCGGAACAAGTTTATGCTTTTTTTAGGGCAGTGAATTTAAAGCATCAACAATTGATTACGAAGGCTTTTCGAAAACGAGACTTATCCCCTATATTGAACGAAACGTTGGGAGCAGCGGTTATGCTCTGTTTGGTTTGGTTTGGTGGTTCTATGATTCTTGATAAGCAAGCTGGATCTCAATTGACAGGTGAAGTATTTATCACTTTTGTGATTGTGTTTTCTCAATTGCTTCGTCCCATTCAAGGCATAGCCACCAGTATTGCTTCCCTCAATAAAGCAAAAGCCTCTCAGGATAGGATCAATGAAGTGTTGAACGCTGACGAAAAAATACAGGAGGTTGAAAACCCTTTACGAATAGGCGCATTTCATCGTTCCATTCGCTTTGAAAACGTCACCTTTTCTTACGCTGATAAAAACGTTTTGACGGACATCAACTTGGAGGTAAAAAAAGGGCAAACCCTTGCCTTGGTTGGTGAGTCGGGCAGTGGTAAATCTACAATGGCAGACCTGATACCCAGGTTTTATGACGTTGTTGAAGGGAGCATTCTTATTGATGGTATTCCAATCACTCAGTGCGGGCTGCTTGAATTGAGAAATTTAATAGGAATCGTTTCACAGGAACCCATTTTATTTAATGCAAGTGTAAGAGAGAATATTGCTTTTGGAAGGGGAGATGTGCCTATGGAAGAGGTCATACATGCAGCTAAGATCGCGCATGCCCATGCATTTATTGAACAGCTTGAGAATGGATACGAAACGGTTATCGGTGAACGAGGCAGCAAGCTTTCTGGCGGTCAACGTCAGCGAATTAGCATTGCGAGAGCGGTATTGAAAAACCCAGCGATTTTAATTTTAGATGAAGCTACTTCGGCATTAGACACTGAGTCGGAAAAGCTTGTGCAAGATGCACTTGAGAAATTAATGGCTGGTCGAACGACCATCGTCATTGCACACCGCTTGAGTACCATTACGCATGCTGACGAGATTGTGGTTTTATCCGCGGGAAAAATGGTGGAGCGTGGGAAACATAAAGATTTACTAGCCTTGGGAGGGATTTACCACTCCTTGTGTTCTTTACAAGGCATTCATGAGTAATCCCTAGTTTTTAAAGGTGATATAGGTAGCCGGATTAACAGGACTTCCATTTTGCCATAGTTCAAAATGCAGGTGAGGTCCATTTGAGTTCTCTCCAGAGTTTCCAACGATTCCAATCGCTTGACCAGCTTTCACGTACATTCCTGATTTGACCGAAATCGTTTTTAGGTGTTTGTAAACAGAAGCCCATCCACCGGGATGAGCAAGTACAATGACTTGACCATCCTTTTTTCCATACCCGCTAAAAACTACTTTGCCTTGCATACAAGCCCGAATTTTCGATCCCTTTTCTGCTACAATATCGGTTCCTTCGTGTACGTGTTTATTGAATTTTTGACTCACATATCCTGCAATAGGTGCATTAAAAGGTACCGATAATCCATCGTGCTTATACTTTTCCCCTCTCTTGGCATTAATGCCTTCGCTGCCTCCATTGAAAAGTTGTTGTTCATTTTCGGTCAGCTCTGCGCTCAATTCTTCATAATTGCTAACCTCTGTTTTGGGTGAAACAGGTTCCTTCAGCGTGTCCACCATTCTTTTGCCGAAAAAGGTTTGAAGGCTTTTCATATATTCTTCTTGGTCTTGAAGCTGTTTGCTTAGCATTACAATTTTGTTGTATTGCGCTTCCATTTGATCTCTAGTATGCTTGCTATCGTTATTGTTGTAAAACACAAAATAAAATACTGTAAGAGCAAACATGGTTGCTATTGTAAAAAGCAGTACGATTAGAGCAGCGGCTAAAGGTAAAGGAAGACGAAGTTGGCGCTTCTCCGTATTTTGTGGCTCTCTTTCGCAGGTGATTATCAGTGCTTTTTTCGATCTAGGCATTTGATTGATGTATGATTCGTTTTGAAAGTAGCCTTCGAATATCGGAACTTTTAACCGCTTACATATGTTATTTAACGGGAAAATGTTCGTTAAATGGCAGGTTTTTTCGTTCCCGTTGGCAACGGATTGTTTACCTTTGACGTTAATAGAGTTAAGTGTATTGAATGAGGTTTTTAATTCTCATAGGGTATTTTGTTTTTTCGGCAGGCTTATTTGCCCAGCTGGCTACAACCACGGGTATACCTCCTTCTAACCTAGTTCAAAATGTGTTATTAGGTCCTGGTGTTACCGTATCGAATATTGTTTACACGGGAGCGAATACAGCAATAGGTCAGTTTTCAGGTACCGGAACAAACCTCGGTATCGCGAATGGAATTGTCATGACTACGGGAACGGTACTCGATAATCAGGCTGGTCCTCATGGTCCGAATGACCAATCCGATGCAGGCGTTGATAACCAGTTTGCTGGTTCCAATTTGCTCGCTGGCATTGCGGGCAATGTGTCCACTTTTAACGCTGCGACGTTGGAATTTGATTTTGTTCCTTATTCTGATACCGTTCGGTTCAGGTACGTGTTTGGTTCTGAGGAATACCCGGAATATGCGCCGCCTAACAACACTTCCTATAACGATGTATTTGGTTTTTTTATCTCCGGGCCTGGAATTGCTGGTATGCAGAACATCGCGAGGCTTCCAAACAATTCCATCGTATCCATTAACAATGTGAATGCCATCACCAATTCTTCTTTCTTTAATAACAACGGTGACGGAAACACTTCTCCCCAGAATACCTCTCCATTTTATATTCAGTACGACGGCTTTACCGATGTATTAGAAGCGGTGGCAAAGGTTCAGTGTGGTCAAACATATCACCTGGTGTTGGCAATTAGCGATGTGGGGGATGGTATTTATGATTCTGGTATTTTCCTTGAAGCAAATAGCCTTACCTCAAACGTTCCAGTTGAGGTGACCTACGATATTTCAGAACAGGCGTTTTCGGATCCAAACTTAATGGCTGAAGGGTGTGTTTCTGTAACAGTGACCTTAGAACGCGGTACTGCAAATTTAGCTGTTCCGTTAACAATTCCTGTAAATGTGAGCGGGACTGCAACTCCTGGAGTTGATTACAGTGCCTTACCCACTTCCGTAACTTTTCCTGCTGGTCAAAGTCAAGTACAGTTCACACTGGATGCCTTACCCGATGGTTTGGTTGAAGGGCAGGAAACATTGATACTTGAGTTCCCGGTAATCGATGCCTGCGGTAACTTAACACCCATTGTCATTAACTTAGGAATTGCAGACGTTCAACCCGTATCTGTCACGGTGGAAAGCAGCGATGTGCTTTGTCCGGGTGACGACCTGCAACTTTTTGCGGTTGCCTCTGGTGGGGTTGGGCCTTACACTTATCTTTGGAATACGGGTGAAACAAGTGCATCCATTTTTGTTTCTCCGACCAGTACGCAAACGTTTACGGTTTCGGTTACAGACAACTGCCTCAATGAGACAGCATCGGGATCAGGTACCGTTGATGTTCCCGTTTATCCGCCATTGGTTATTGATCAAACAGACGACATTATTGAGATTTGTCCATACGTACCCATGCAATTGGAAGCGCTCGTAAGTGGCGGTGCAGGACAGTACACGTATCAGTGGTCTACAGTGGGAGGTTCAAATCTTGGAAGCCAATCCACGCAATTGGTCACGCCTTCAACGAGTACGGAATATCAGGTAACCGTAACCGATCAGTGTGGCGTTAGTGATTCCGCATTTGTTCTTTATACCATTACAAGTCCGCCATTAACGCTCGAAATGTCGCCTTATCAGGAAATTTGTCCCGGTGATTCAGCGATAATCAGTGTACAGGCTTCAGGAGGATACGGACAATATTTTTATCAGTGGGTTAACTTAGGTTCTACTGCCCCAAGTGTGTTGGTACAGCCGAATTCCACCACCAATTATGAAGTTATTGTATCGGACGAATGCCAAACATTCACAGTAGAGGGAGCCACAACGGTAGCCGTTTTACGTCCAGAGGCTGATTTTGCTATTTCCAGTCAAATGGTATTTGATGATTTACCCATTACGTTCCAGAATTTATCTGTTGGTGCTGTCGATTATGAATGGTATTTTGGTGACGGCCAGGTTTCGGATTTGGTTCACCCCAACAATACTTACGCAGAACCCGGTGGCTATGTCATTACTTTGGTGGCCATCAATCAGGAAGGATGTACAGATACGATAGCCCAACCAATCAATATTGAAGAAGCATATTTTATTTACGTGCCCAATTCGTTTACTCCAGACGGCGAACGATTTAACAATACGTTTTCAGCTGGCACCTATGGAATCAAAAGTTTGTCGATTAAGGTTTTCAATCGATGGGGGGAAGTTATTTTTACATCCGATGAGGTGAATTTCGAATGGGATGGAACGAATAAAGGACAGCTCGTTCAAGATGGTTCGTACACCTGGCGTATAGATTACACGCATGGTAATGGCAGAAAACGAACACTCACGGGGCATGTGAATGTACTCAGGTAATTTCTACAAGGATTTAGTTCTTCCTCCGTCGACAGGTAAATTAATACCATTTATGTAAGCTGCAGCAGGTGATGCTAGGAACGCAACCGCATCAGCAATTTCAGATGCCTCGGCGATACGTTTCATGGGGCTTTCACTTCCCATTTGGTTTAGGATAGCTTCGACTGTTTCTCCCGATTGGGCAGATTTTATTTCTGCCAGAGATTGTAATCGTTGGGTTTTTGTCGCACCGGGGAGTACATTATTTACAGTGATTCCGTATGCGCCTAATTCATTGGCCATGGTCTTACTCCAGTTGGCTACCGCTCCGCGGATGGTATTAGATACCCCAAGGTTAGCCAGAGGTTGCTTCACCGAGGTGGAAATGATATTGATGATTCGTCCATAGCCGCTTTCAATCATTCCTGGATAGAGCGCTTGGACCAAGATGTGGTTGCATATCAGGTGCTGGTTGAATGCTTCTGTAAATTCTTCGATTTGGGCATCCTTGATAGGTCCACCTTTCGGACCGCCGGTATTGTTTATAAGAATTTGAATGGTGTTACCTGAAGACAGGTAGGTATTGATTTTAGATTGAAGCTCCCTGAAATTAGTAAAATCGGCGCAAAGTATGTCATGTTTTTGACCATGAGTTTGGTCAAGTTGCCCCATGGTTTCTATTAATTTTTCTTCGTTTCGTGCAACCAACGTTACATTCGCGCCAAGTAAGGCGAGTTGTTCCGCACACGCTTTTCCTATGCCTTGTGTGCTTCCACAGACAAGCGCTCGTTTGTTTTTGAGGGATAAATTCATGTCTACAAATCTAGTAATGAACACAAAAGTAACAATGCCCTGTTTGAAATGTTAATAAACTTATTTTTTTGTTAAACTCAAATTAACTTAATTTTGCGTTTGCAATTTGTGAAAAATCTGTTTTATGAAAAAACACTACCTTTCAATTGGATCAAAAGTCCACTTTTTATGGATATTTCTTGTTGTTGCTTTTTCTGGCAATGCGCAATTATCCGGTACATTATCAATTCCCACTGATTATCCTACATTAAGTGCCTTTGTGACTGCACTCAATGCAGGTGGTGTAGGCGCAGGTGGGGTAACCTTAAATATACCTGCGGGATATACGGAAACCTTAACCGCACGAGTAGATATAACCGCTCAAGGAACGGTTGCTGATCAAATAATCATTCAAAAATCGGGAGTTGGAGCCAATCCGTTGTTTACTGCATACGCCGGAGCCAACCTTACCACTTCTGCCTCCAGAGACGGAATGTTAAGTCTTTCAGGTGCAGATTATGTGACGCTTTCGGGTTTGAGTTTTGAGGAATCAGTGGCAAATACGACGGAGGCTACCAGGATGGAATATGCCATCGGGTTATTCAAGGCAAGCGCTACAAATGGATCGCAGAATAACACCATTCAAAACTGCATCGTAACGCTAGATCGATCTACTACTGGTGCTTGGACAACCAACGGGTATAATGGTTCTTGTGGAATGGTGATGTTGAATTGTACGGCTTTAGCAAATACGTCAATTACACCTACTGCAGCGAGTGGTGCACATTCAAACAATAAGTTTTATGGAAACACCATTCAAAACTGTCAAACGGGAATGGCACTTGCAGGTTTTGCAGCCGCTACGCCCTTTACATTGGGCGATACAGGAAACGATGTTGGAGGAAATTCAACTGCAACAGGAAACACGATTTTGAATTTCGGTGGTGGCGCAGCGGCGACAACACCTTCAGCGGGTATTTGGGCCAACAACCAGTTTGGAGGCTTCAATTGTTCAAACAATACCCTCAACAATAACAACGGTTCTGGTGTAAATCATGTCAGCACGTTACGTGGGATTTACACTCAAACCGCAGCATCTGCTAATGTTACCATAAATAACAACAACGTAAATATACAAGGTGGTGGTACTACTTCTCAGGTTTCTGGAATCGAGAATGGTTTTGGAGGAACCGCTTCCTCAAATACGGTAACGATTACAAACAATACGGTTACAGGTTCATATACGACTGCGACATCCGGAGCGTTTTATGGATTATATAACCTTGGTGGAGCACAAAACGTGAACATAATTGGCAATACCGTTAGCAACATCAACTATGGTAGCTTGGCGGCAACCGGAACTGGTTTGTGTTACATGATTTGGAATGCCGGCGGAACCAATGTGAATGTTCGATCCAATAATACATCTAATTTTGCGCGTTTGGGAACAACAGGTGGTACCACCATTGGAATTTATGTAAGCACCGGAACAAACCAAACGATAAAGCTTAATTCTGTTTCTAATTTGAGTATCGATGGATTAGGTTCAACTTCTACCATGTATGGGATTCAAATGACGGGTACAACGGTTGTGGTTGATAGTAATACGGTAAACAACCTGCAATGCATCAAGCCAACTGGTTCTTCTGTTATGTACGGGATTTATAATTTTGGGAGTCCTACAAACGAGAACTACAATTACAATAGCATCACCGGTTTAACCCATGCTGGTACTGGAACTGTTTATGGGATTTATACGTTTACTAGCGCGGTTACTGGTTTAAGGACAGTTTCGTTTAATACCGTTGGAAATCTATCCAACAATGGATTGACGATTGCAGGTATTGCTCAAAGCTCTAGCAGTCCTACTGTCTTTAAGAATAAGGTATACAACATTACGTCAAACTCATTTAACGCGCCAACGGTATCTGGAATTGCATTAACCAGTATCGGAACAGCAGGCGCAGCCAATATTCACAACAATATCATTGGTGACTTGAAAGCACCCAATGCAAGTTCGACAACGACTCCAACGATACGGGGTATCAATTTGACGGCTACAACAGCAACATCAACCATTAACCTTTCATACAATACCATACATTTAAATGCGCAGTCGGCAGGTTTGAACTTTCTTACGGCGGGAATTTACGCGACAACTAGTGTTACTGCGACTTCAGCCAACCTTACTATGCGCAACAACCTTGTGGTGAACAATTCGATTCCGGTAGGATCAGGCGTAAGTGCGGCGTATGCTAGATCGAGCAGTGCGTTAAATAATTTTAATCCTTTATCGAATAACAATGCGTTTTATGCGGGTTTGCCTGGAACATCAAACGTAGTTTATTGGGATCCAAGCCAAACTAAAGTGTCATTAAGCGACTACCAAGCGTTTACCCTTTTGTTAGCTGGTGGTGCTGATTCCAATTCGGTAACTGATAATACTCCATTTTTAAGCCTAGTGGGTACAGATCCGAACTTTTTACATGTGAACCCAACTATCGTTAATAACGTTGAAAGCACCGGTATTTCTATTGCAACTTTAACTACGGATTTTGATGGCAACATTCGTCAAGGTTCAGCTGGGTATGTTGGAAATGGATTGGCTCCGGACATTGGTGCCGATGAATTTGCAGGAATTGTGATTACGTGTCCTCAACCAACTGGACTGTCTTTGGTAGAAGCCAATTTGAACGATGCAACGTTTAGTTGGAACCCGGGCGGAGTAGAGACTCAGTGGCAAGTTGAATATGGTCCGCAAGGATTTACACAAGGGACAGGTACCATTTCAATTGTTAGTACCAACCCAGCTACCATCACCGGTTTAACAGCAAATTCTTTTTACAGTGTTTACGTTCGTGGAATTTGTGGTCCGGGCGATACAGCCTATTTCTGGACGGGACCATTGTCTTTTAACACGTATGATCAAGGGCAATACATGGAATGGGATAGTGAATGTCCGGTTACTGATTTTGTCGACATTAGTACGACAGGTACATTGTATACCTTAGGTGATGACGATGAAGCGCCGATTCAAATTCCTTTTGGGGTTTTATACCAAAATGTGTACTATACCACTGGTACGTTGGGGAACAATGGCGCATTTGTCTTTGGTCCAACCAACGCACAAATTGGCTTTTCGAATACAGCGATTACGGGTACGGTCGCAACAGGACTTTATCCTCTATGGGACGATTGGGGTGGTGCAGGAAACGGCATTTGGGTAGATACGGTAGGTACAGCACCTAACAGGCAATTCATTATTCAATGGAATAAAGAACATCTTTCTGTTGCAGGTGACCCTACCAATTACGAAATAATTATTGATGAATCTACCCAAGAGATATATTATGTATACGAAGATGTGATCACCGGTAATGTTTCCTTTGATAATGGTTCAAGTGCCACCATTGGTGCAGCAGGACCTGTTCAGGATTTACAAGTTTCATTCAATAGCGGGACTTATTTAACAAATAACTCTTGTGTACACTTTTACTATACAGATTGTCCTAAACCGACTAATTTAGGCACCGCTTATATTGTGGCGGATGAAGCAGCATTTACATGGTCTCCCGGATTATCCGGTGAATCAAGTTGGACCGTAATTTATGGTCCGGATGGTTTTGATCCTGCTACGTCGGGAACAACACTCACCACCGCAATCCCGGCAGTGACATTGGTTGGTTTATCACAATTGACATCTTATGATGTATACATCTATGCAGCATGTGATGTCAACCTTCAAAGTTTACCTCTCACCACGTCGTTTACTACTCTTCCTTTTTGTAGTAACCCGAGTAACTTGACTTCAGCGTTGTCAATCGACTCTGTTTTTGCTGCATGGAACTGGATTCAAACGTATCCTACGTATCCAATTTCCGGATTTAACCTCACTTATGGGTATACCGGTTTTGATTTGTATGGTGCGAACGGGACAGAAATCAGTGTGGATAACGACTTTACAGACACCATTGTTGACCAAAGTTTATACAACAGCGGTTCTTATCAGATTTACGTTCAAGCCGTATGTGGTACTGATACTTCCACCTACATTGGTCCGTTCAATTTTGTTATGCCATTGGTAAATGATTTTGCTTGTGGTGCGGAATTGTTGCCTGTGGATGGCAGTGTGAACTATTTCAATAACACGGGTGCTACGGTTGAACCGAATGAGAATGTTGCAGCGCCGCCAACCACAGGAGCGCAAACAACTACGGGTTGGATCAACTCTACCTTGAATAATACCTTGTGGTACCGCTTTATAGCACCGCCGAGTGGCAATGTTCGAGTAAACAATACCAATTTAAACTATGCCGGACAAGCAGCCGTTTATACATCATCAGGATGTTTTGATTTCAACTTGTTTGACCTTCAGGCGGCCAATGACAATGACATCACCGGAACCAGCGTTGCTCCGAATTTCACCGTGTGTGGATTGACTCCGGGAGACACGTGTTACCTATTGGTTGACGGAAACAGTGTAACGACTGGTAATTTCACCATCTCGCTTTCTGCTATTAATTTGGAGGCTGGATCGTTCACCAACTTGCTTGATTTGTGTTCAGGTGATACAGTGAACTTGTTTAATGGTATTACTGGGTTTGATGCTGGAGGCGTTTGGCTTGCAGAATTGCCTTCTGCCGGAACAGGTGTTAACGACAGCTTATTTGCATCAGCAGGGTTGGCGTATCAGGTATTTAACTTTGAATACCGTGTAACTGACGGTTGTGCTTATGATTCTATCATTGCTCAAGTGGATGTATATCCGCCATCCTCAGCAGGTAACGATGGAACCGTTAACGTTTGTCGAAACGAACCATATGATTTATTATCAGGTTTATCTGGTAATGTGGATGCAGGGGGAACTTGGTACGATCCAAGTAATAACGCACTTCCTGATTCATGGTTGACGGCGAGTAATATTCCAGGTCAGTTTAACTACGATTACATTTCTGGTAATGGGGTTTGTCCTAACGATACCGCAAATGTATTAGTCAACGTAGATCCCGGGTGTAATTACTTAGGACTTGACGAGCAAGTAACATCCGAAACGTTGGTTTATCCAAATCCGAGCAATGGATTATTGCACGTAGAAACGTTTGGGCAAATTATTAACGACATTGAAGTCACAGATATGGAGGGTCGTCTCGTTTTCACATCGGAAAGTGATAATTCCGAGGTCTTAATAGATTTATCGAAGCAGGTCACAGGTGTTTACTTTGTGAAGGTTAAGGGATCGCAATCCGAAAAAGTGTTTAAAATAATACTTCAGTAAAACAGCTAAAAAGCGAATTAAAATGAAAAGTATGAGAGAAATAATTTTGGGACTATCGTTGGTTTTTTCAACCGTAGTTGGTTTTGCTCAAACAACAGTAACCACTACCCACACTAACAACAACGGGAGTGGTTCGGTCATATTCAACGTGCAGAATACGAATGCATATGACATCATAGTAACGGGTGTGCAATGCCATTTAGGTACCACTGCAACAAATAACGTGGAGCTTCTTTATAGAACTACTCCCTTTTCTGATTTTGTAGCTCCTTGGGATTTTGGAACGGTAGGTGCAGGTCAGAATGGGTGGCTTTCAGCTGGAACTGGACAAGTTTTAAATACGAATACGGCAAATGGCGTAGTACCAGCATTAACTGGATTGTTTTTAATTATTCCTGCTGGACAAACATATCAATTTGGTTTTTCAGGTACAACCATTCAGTACATGACATTGACGGCAGGTACCGGCAACAATACCTTCACTGCAGGAGGTGTCAGTATTATTACCGGAGATGGAATATCTTGGGGTGGTTTTGCATATCCAGCCACTCCTGGAAACTATCCTCGCGGATTTATTGGAGGAATTACATTTATTCAGGGTACGCCTTGTTCTGGTACACCAACTGCTGGAACGACTACAGCGGCAGCAAATCCGGTTTGTCCGTCCGTTGGAAATAATTTAACGCTTACTGGCGCTACCCAGGGAACTGGTTTAACGTATCAATGGCAATCTTCTTTGGATGGAGTTACCTTTACTCCGATTTCTGGTGCGACCAACAGTAGTTACCTGGCAAATCAAACGGTCAATACCTATTACAATTGTGTGGTTACTTGTGGGGCAAATTCATCAACTTCAACGAATTTGCTCGTTAACACGAGTACTTTTATCAATTGTTATTGTAACAGCAGTGCAACCAGTACCGCTGATGAGGAAATATTTGGTGTCTCCATTGGAACAATGAACAATACATCTACTTGTGCATCAACAGGTGGACCAGGTTCTGTATTGAACATGTATTCCAATTATACCACAACCGTCGCGCCTCCATTGTTGGCACAAACCGTTTCTTACCCATTTTCAGTCAATATTGGTACTTGTGGGGGGAATTATGGCAACATGACAAAAGTATTTATTGACTATAACCAAAATGGTTTGTTTACTGATCCAGGAGAGGAAGTATATTTCACTCCGATTGCCACGACTGGACCACATATTGTTTCTGGAAGCATTGTCATTCCAGCTACTGCTTTAACGGGTCAGACACGTATGCGCGTAATTAATGTAGAAACGACACTCGCATCGAGTATTCTTCCTTGCGGAACTTACACATGGGGAGAAACGGAAGATTATTTTGTATTTATAGCACCTGCACCTACTTGTCCGCAGCCTACTAACTTCAATTTAATCAGTGCTGCGAATAATACAGCAGATCTACAATGGATTGCGGGTGGCACGGAAACCCAATGGGAAATTCAGTATGGGCCAGTTGGTTTTACCCCTGGTAATGGAACCTCCGTATTTGTAAACACAAATCCATATACGTTGACAGGTTTGAATCAAAACAGCTTTTACTCGGCCTATATACGGGCCATTTGTACGCCTGGTGATAGTTCCTATTGGGCTGGTCCCATTTCCTTTAATACCTATGGTCAAGGTCAATACATGGAATGGGATACAGAATGTGGTCCTGGTTTTACGGATATCTCTGCCAATGGTACGCCTACCAACCTGTTAGACGATGGGGAGATTGGTGTTACTTTACCGTTTAACTTTTTGTTTCAGGGTGTCGCCATGAACAATGTTACCATTGCGGATAATGGTGGGATTGTACTTGGAACGACTTCTGCCCAACTAGGTTTTGGTAATGGCTTAGTTTCAGCTGCGCCTGTGAATAGCTTGTTAGCTTTCTGGGATGATGTGCAAAACTCATCCATTGGAAACATTTATTATCAAACACTTGGTGTTGCGCCGAATCAGCAATTTATTGTGCAGTGGGATCAACAAAACTATTGGCCAGGTTCTACACCTTCCGAGTCTATTACCTATCAGATTATATTAGATCAGGCTTCAAATGAAATTTATTACGTTTATGAAGATGCTGTATTTGGTGCAGGTTCGGCTGCTTTTGACAATGGTGCGAGTGCAACCATCGGAATTAATGGTCCGAACCAAGATGTGCAAATATCGTTAAATAGCCCTACGTTTTTGCAAAATAATACGTGTGCACACTTTTATTACACCGATTGTCCTAAACCTACGAATTTTAGTATTGCCTATATTACACCAGAAGAGGTTGCATTTAGTTGGGCAGCGGGAATAGCTGCAGAGACCAATTGGACAATAATTTATGGACCGGCTGGCTTTGATCCGGCAACAGGTGGAACAACGTTGACCACCCAATTGTCTGCTGCTACATTGCCTGGCTTAACACAAAACACGCAATACGATGTGTACATTTTTGCAGATTGTTCTCCCACGCTACAGAGTTTAGGATTGTTTGGTACGTTTATCACCCAGCCTTTTTGTTCAAATCCGTCTGGCATGATAAATAACGTGGCGGTTGATTCAATTATCAGCTCGTGGAACTGGGTTCCGTACTCACCGGCTTATCCAGTCACTGGATTTAATATTGTTTACGGCATGTCGAACTATGATCCTTATACGCAAGGTACCGAATTTTCCTTCGATGCTAATTTTAACGATACATTGGCTGATCCGGCATTGTTAGGAGGTGGTGTTTATCAGGTATATATCCAAGCAGTTTGTGGGGCTGACACTTCTCAATACATTGGTCCTTTTACGGTGATTATGCCCCTTTCGAATGATTCGGTTTGCGGGGCAGAATTGCTTATGGCAAATGGAACAGAGTACATTTTCAATAATGCTGGTGCCACGGTGCAGCCTAATGAAAGTACGATTGCACCACCGGCAACCGGTGCGCAAACAACCACTGGTTGGGTCAATTCAACATTGAACAACACCACTTGGTTTAGGTTTGTATCCCCATCGTCAGGAAACGTTCGTGTAAACCAGACAGGATTGCCTTATAATGGTCAATCGGCTGTTTATGAGTCTACTGGTTGTTCGGATTTCGGTTTGTTCGATCTAGTATCGGCGAACGATAATGAAATTGATGGTTCTAGTTTAGCGCCTAACTACACCGTTTGTGGCCTAACTCCTGGAACAGAATATTACTTATTGCATGATGGAAGTACTGCTGCAAGTGGAAACTATTCTATTACCATCACACCTATTATATTGGAGGCTGGTTCCTTTACCAATATTTTAGATGTTTGCTCAGGAGATGCGGTAAACTTGTTTGATGGCATAACAGGCAACGATGCCGGAGGTGTTTGGTTAGCCGAATTACCTGTGGCAGGAACCGGAATTTATCAAGACAGTATGTTCTCTTCTGCCGGATTGGCATATGAGGTATTTGATTTTGAATACCGTGTATCGGAAGGGTGTGCCTATGATTCGATTGTTGCGCTAGTAGATGTCTATGGTCCATCTTCTGCTGGTGGGGATGGAACGATTACCGTATGTAGAAACGAACCAGTTGATTTGCTGGCTGGTTTGACAGGGAACGTCGATTTCGGTGGTACATGGTACGATCCAAGCAATCAGGCATTATCGAATTCAGAAATTATAGCGAGCAACATTCCAGGACAATTCAACTTTGATTACATCACCGGGAACGGTGTATGTCCTGACGATACGGCTAATGTCCTTTTGACGGTGGATGCATCTTGTAACTACCTGAGTTTGGAGGACATGATTTCTCAATCGTTCAATGTGTATCCTAATCCAACGAATGGCTTAATCACGCTTTCGAATGGGGTTACTCTGGAGAACAGCTACGTGTCGGTTCGAGATATGGAAGGGCGATTGATAAATGCTCGTATGGTTGAGCTCACAACTAATTCCCGTACCATTGATTTAAGTCAACATGTCACAGGCGTCTATTTTGTGCATGTTTCAATGAATGGATTTGAGAGGGTATTTAAAGTGGTTAAACAATAACTGTAGAAGCAGGATATTTTGAAGGAAAAAGGGAGTTCTGCTCCCTTTTTTCTGTTTGTAATATTGATTTTTTTTGTTTACTTTGAGGAAACATTACTTATGAAAAAAATTCTACCAATAATTTTAATGGCGTTTGCTTTTTTGGGAACAGCCAATGGACAGTGTACATTTAATAATGCCCAATTTGGTGGAGGTGCCGCGCCGGGTGTTCAAGGTCAAACGACGATTACGTCAACGTGTAATTACCTTTACGAGTTTTCTCCTGTTTCAGGTTTCTTTACGTCAACGGTTTATACCATTGATATTAACGTCCCCGGTTATGTAACTATTTTAGATGCTGGATTCAATGTGGTAGCTTTTGGTTCCACGCCGTTTCAGTTTACTCCACCTGCAGACGGTTTGTACAATATTCAATGGAACGGGCCTGGATGTACTGAGGATTTTAGTTGTTACACCACATCGGTCACTAATTTTGGTCCAGCCTCGCCGTGTATAAACCCAGTAGTGGCAGGAACTACCCAGTCGAGTGTGGTTACGGCTTGTCCTGGTCAACCTTTTACTTTATCGCTCAACGGTGCATCCGCTGGATCTGGAATGACCTATCAATGGCAAAGTTCAACAGATGGTGTTACGTTCACAACTATTCCCGGTGCTACGGGCACAACGTATGTTGCCAATCAAACGGCTTTGACTTACTATCGTTGCGAGGTTACCTGCTCGGGTGGTGTTGCTGCAAACTCAACCTCCTTAATGGTCGATATCGGCGCTTGTGTAATCATGGGCAATGGGGCTCAAACCGCTTGTAATGGCACATTCTATGATAGCGGAGGTGGTTCAGGAGATTATATGGATGCTGAAAACTATACACTTACTATCTCCCCTTCCACTCCGGGTACATTGTTACAGGTTGATTTTAACAGTTTTCAATTAGAGACATGTTGCGATAATTTGACCATTTATAACGGCAATAGTGTGGCAGCACCATTAATGGGTAGTTTTACCAACAACCCAGGTAGTATTACGTCTAGTGCACCTGACGGCAGTTTAACATTTGTTTTTTATTCCGATTTTTCAGTAAATTACGCGGGTTGGGAAGCGCAATTGACTTGTATTACACCCCCAACAAATGATTTGGTATGTGATGCCATTACGCTTCCTGTCGATGGTACTGTAAATAATTACAACAATGGTGGTGCCAGTATGCAACCCGGAGAATCATCCATTGCGCCTCCTGCGACTGGTGCAAATACAACGGATGGATGGGGAAATTCTACCATGACGTTTACTACTTGGTTTAAGTTCACTGCGCCTACAAGTGGTAATGTTACCATTAATTGTACGGATATTGAGTTTGATGGTCAAGTGGCGGTTTATGAAGTGGGTACTTGCAGCGATTTTAATACCTTCAATTTAGTCGCAGCAAATGACGATGCTATGGATAATTCGTCTACAGCTCCGGAATTTACCATATGTGGGTTGACTCCTGGAACCACCTATTATTTAGTGCATGACTCAAAAAGTACGATCTCCACTGGGGCATTTTCGTTGCAACTTTCTCCACTTTCCGTTGAAGCGGGTACATTTGACGCTGTATTGGATGTTTGTTCTGGTGACTCAGTTGATTTGTTCAATGGAATAGCTGGAAATGATTTAGGTGGTACGTGGTATGAACAAGTCCCTACGGTTGGTCTTAATGGTTCTATTTTCAATACAACCGGAATTGCGTATCAAGTATTTGAATTTGAATATGTGGTGGTTGATGGATGTGCAACAGATTCGAATTATGCACAGGTGCATATTTTTGGGCCATCGCTAGCAGGTGAAGATGGCACCCTTGAGGCTTGCCGAAATACTGCCTTTAACCTATTGGAAGGTTTGGCAGGTACGGTTGATTTAGGTGGAACGTGGTACAATCCCTCAAACCAACCAATCACTGGGAATACCGTTCCTGGTTTAAGTATCCCTGGTCAGTACAATTACGATTACATTACTTCGAATGGTGTTTGTCCAAACGACACTGCCAATGTGTTAGTTACTATTGTTGATTGCCCCTTAGGAATTGGAGAAAATGGATTGTCCAATCTTTCGATTTATCCCAATCCAACCAATGGTGTTTTGCATCTTTCGAATGTAGGTGGTCAACAACAAATAGTCTTCGAAATTATCGATGCACAAGGCCGTGTTATTCCTTGTGGAATCAATACCGTGGATGCTGACGCTAAAGTAGTTCTTGATTTGACCTCACAGGAAGCGGGAATTTATGGTGTAAGGTTTCAAAATCAAACTGGAACACATGTCTATCGCTTTGTAAAGGTTCATTAAACTTTACCATAATTAATTGATTTCATGCTTGCACCTTTTAACCTCAACAAGTGGATTGAAGACAACCGAGAATTATTAAAACCCCCTGTAGGCAATAAAAACCTTTACAAGGAGGCAGGTGATTTTATCGTCATGGTGGTCGGTGGTCCCAATGCCAGAAAGGATTATCACTATAACGAAAGTGAAGAGTTGTTTTACCAACTGGAGGGCGATATATGTGTGCGTATTCAAGAAAATGGTCAAGCCCGTGATATCATCGTTCGCGAAGGAGAAATGTTCCTGTTGCCAGCCAAAACGCCGCATTCGCCTATTCGTGGTGAAAACACTGTGGGTTTGGTAATTGAACGTGTGCGTACCGGAACCGAATTGGTGGATGGACTCATGTGGTTTTGTGAAAAATGCAATACGCCCCTAAAAAGTTACCGCTTTCAATTGGAGAACATTGAGAAGGATTTTTTACCTCGATTTAAAGAGTTTTATTCCTCCCTTGAAATGCGCACATGTGGCAGTTGTGGACAGGTTATGGACGCCGACGAACGATTTGTATAGGGTTTTTGTTACCGCTAATTAAGCTGCCAGAAAAAACACACTATGACTATTGACGATTTTACAGAAAAGTTTGAGCCTTTTATTACAGATTGGGACAAGTGGTTTGATGTACACATGGAACGTAGTTCCGGTAACATTACAAATGAAGTATTCTTAGAGGAAATTAAAAGCCTCGGTGCTCCGCAGGAAGATGTGGATATGTACCTTACTTTATTAGTGGAAATGGACGCCCAGATTTCAGGTATGATGACGGGTTTCAATACCGACGCAATGGATGTTATCATGAAGTATGACGGGTTTTCTGATGTACAGGACCGTTTCAAAGAGCATTTAAAGGTGGGAGAAATCGACAAAGCTGAAGTACTCGTTCGTAGCGAGTTAGAAATGGAAGATAGTGAAATAGAAGCATTGATTGGACATTTCCAATGGATTTTACGCACGGAAGAAATGGAGCAACAATTCGATGATGAAGACGACACCAATAAAGTAATACCTTAAAAACAGGGTTAATGAATACATTTTATGCGATTCTTTGTTTTGTAGGGTTCATCAGTATGGAATCCGCGGCACAGGTGAAACCACAACGCAAGGTGTTAATGACACTTAGTGAAGGAGAAGTGCTCTACAACAGTGAACATTACCTTCCTGCTCAGTTTTCAAGCGACGGATATAGTACCTATATCACGGCAACGGAAGATGGGAAGAATTGGCTTTATTTTCGAGGAAAGAGGATTCCCTTGGATGTTGAAGGGTATGGTAATGTTGGCTTTTGGGATATAGTTAGCCTTCGTCCGGAGCTAGAAAATGGGTATGTTTTTGTGTCTTATATATGGGGTGAAAAGGATTTGGTTTTGGCAAATATAGGTGGCAAGATATTCGGTCCATACGAACAATTGTATTTACATCCGGCCCCAAATGGGATTGATTTTGGTGTGATTTATTATGATAATGGTTGGTATACCTCCCTCAATGGAATCGTTAAAGGACCTTTCAATGAAATGCCTGAAAACCTGCAATCGAATGAACAAAAAAGCTTTAGCGAGAATGCGTATGATACCGAGATAAATGGCGATCAAGAAAATCTTTACAAGAACGGTGAACTCTTGATTGAGAATATTCAAGGTTATGCCGTTTCGCCCTCGAATAAGTATTTGGCATACGCGAAGGGCAATGAATTAATCGTGCAAGGCACAACGACAAAGCAAAAACTTCCCTCTGGAAGCGTATTATCTAAAATGGCTGTCAACGATGCGGGTCAGCTACTTTGTGAATACCGTGACAGCCAAGGAAAAGCCTATGTACAAACCGCCAGCAAAAAGTGGGGTCCCTATTCAGCTGTTTTTTGGAGTGAATTCGACGGCAACAATGTAATTGTGACCTATGATATAAATGGCAGGGTATATTGTTCTAGTGGGGTTAAGAATCTGGAAAGTATTTGGTTTGACCGACACCCAAGAACGAGTGGTTTTACGGATCCGCTTGAATCATTCGATGGAAAGCACATCATGCAGTTTTCATACGATGGTTTAACCATTGATGGGCAGTTTTTAGCGGGGATATTGGGTATTCAAAAATGGTATGACCCAACATTGAATGCCTTTTTATGGACTTCTTTGGAAGATAACAATATTGTGCTTTACACTTACACGCTGAATTGATGGGATGCCCACTTTAGTCTTCATTGGCATTTTTTTTGGTTTATTTTCAGCGGTAACATATTTCGAGGCATATCCTGAAGAGACGCAACAATCCATCTCCTTTTATGGCCAACATGTCACGAAATTCAAGGAAGTAGGTGCTTCAGTAAGGCAAAAAGGCGCTTTTGTTTATGCCATCGTGGCTCCGGAAATCAGTCAGTACTCAAATGTGTTGAATTTTTTCGAAGCCCAATCATTAAAGGTACTTTATATTCAAGGTGGTAAAGCGTATGGCAACTTCTCCATTGGTCCTTTCCAGATGAAACCTTCTTTCGTAGAATCCTTGGAAGCTCAAATTCAAAAGTATTCCGATTTAAAAAAGAAATATGCGCACATTCTTATTGATAAACCCGATGAAAAAGAAGCGCGTAAAACGAGGTTAATGCACCTCGACGAACTAGGCTGGCAATTTAAATACCTTAAAGTATTCCTTGCTTTGATGGCAAAGAAGAAATATGGATTCAGCAACGAATACAGCAAACTAAAGTTTTACGCAACTTCTTACAACGCCGGATTTTTGAAACCCAAAAAGTCCGTTGAGTCGGAATACCAAAAAGCGCGGTTTCCTTCTTTTTCCAGTCCCAAATTCAATTATGCGGCGATTGCAATCGCTTTTTATAAACGCGTGAAGTAAGTTGATTCCCTACCTCACCAACACAAACCCCGCCCACTTCTCAGGCTCCTGCGGATACTTGTTGCGCATTTCTATCTGTGCTTTCTCGAAAGAGAGAACTGGGTTCAAGGTTTTTGTCAAATCACTATAAAAAAGCGTCATCAACTCCATGGTTTCTTTGTCCGGAACAGACCATAGAGAAACGATCATTTGTTCTACGCCGGCGAGTTTGAAACCACGTTTGAGTCCGAAAGTACCTTCCGATCCTTCGATGGTTCCCAAACCCGTTTCGCAGGCAGAAAGAACGACGAGTTTTGTTTTTTTCAAGTTGAGTTGGGAAACTTCCAGTGCTGTGAGGATGCCGTTTTGTTCGGCGCCGAGCTTAGTAAGGGTGTCGCTTCCTGTCCAAGCCCAATTACCACCTGCCAAAATGAGTCCGCTGCGTACCATGGGGTTAGTGCTATATCGGTAACTGTAGCGAAGTGAATTTTTACTTAGGGTGGTGTCTTTGAAATTGTATTCGGGAAAGGCGAATCCGTGTGTGGCCACGTGTAGGATACTTTTTGCCTCCTTTCCTTCCAGTTTTATTAGGTTTTCTTCTATGGCTTCATTGCCCGAAAAAACAGAAGTGGTCCACGTGTTTTGTGCCACGGTGCTGTTGATTTGTTCCAACTCCACTTTTGTACCTTCAAGGAACGCCAGTTTACCACTTGCTGATTCACTGCTGCGGTTGGCATTTTTGTTTTTCTTGCTTTTCTGAACGGCACTTTGTGTTCCCGGAAGGTAATCGTAGTTCACCCCACCTACCATGGCCATGTCTTTCGAAATGGGCGACTTTCCTTTTTGCTTAAGTCCCATCGCCAAGTAACGCGTGGAAGTGAGTTGATGTAAGGTATAGCGGTCTATTAGGTAGGTCGCATTTTCTTCAGAGATCGCTTTTTCGGCCTCTGTTACCACACCGCGCTTGTCTGTTTTGGCCGGTGTAACCTGATCCCCTTTTCCTTTGGGGGCATAAAGGGCAGGAAAGGGGACGTTGTACAGCAAGCCGGTGGGTGCATAGTATACTGATGTAATTCCTTTTAATGCTTCATCCAGTGGTTGCCAAACGAGCGGGTAAAAGGCGCTGAAGCCTTTTTTGGGTGAGGTGCCGGCAAGGTCTTTTTCCTTGCACAAGTGTACGAGTTGCGGCTGTTCGGAATCTTTACGTATGACAAGTGCATTGTAATAGTAAAGCGAATCGTCTTCGTTTTGAAAACGCACAAACTCAATGGCGGCTTCGTTCTTGTCCAGATGCTGCTGCACCTGCTGCCAGGTGATGCTCAGGTTTTTCTTTTGTTCAGCATATTCGGGCCAGCTTAGCGAAAGCCTTTTATCCAAAGAGTCGGCTTCGGCGCGTAGCATTTCCAATTTTTCCCTTTCTTCGGAACCGTCCGATTCCATTTTGTTGATGAGTCTGCGGCGGTAGGCCAGTTCCTCGCGGATGTCGTCCACTTCGCGGTAATAGTTTTCGCTGGAGATTTTCGCTTCCAGCATTTTGCTCTTGGTGAGCAATACGGCATTGTAGTTCAAGCCAATTGCTTCAGGAACTTGTTGGTGGCTGTAATCCGCAAACCAGGACAACCGATCGAAGAATGCACTTTCCTGTTTCCAGTAGGCTTCTTTCTGGTTGTCATTGAGCCATTCGAAATTGTTAGTAATAGATTTTGAAGTTCTTGAAAATAGGTCGTTCAGAAGGGCAAATGCATCATTCTCCTTGTTATTTTTTCCCAGGAGCATTGCATACTCTTTTACCGTTGACAGGTAGTTGGGATGATCTTCTCCCAATACTTCTTTACGAATTTCCAACGCTTCCCTGTAATACCCCTCAGCTTTTGAAAAATCGCCTAATTTTAAAAATAATATACCTAAATTCTTTAAGCATAGGGCATAATCGGTATGCATTTTCCCGAAGGTATTCTCATAAATTTCAGAAGCATTTATATACATGGATTCCGCACGCTTAAACTCACCCTTTTCGAAGTACAAATCTCCCAGGTTTAGCAATGATGTTGCATAATCGGGATGATCCATGCCTAGGGATTTCTTAAATATTTCGGCAGATTGCAAGTAGTACTTTTCAGCTGTTATGAAATCCTGCATTTCTGAGTATAAACTTCCTAGGTTATCGATACATCGCGCATAATTGGGGTGGCTTTCTCCTAAAGCAACCTGATAAATAGCTAAAGCCTTTTTATAATACAATTCAGTAAACTTTTGGTCACCTAAATCTGAATACAACGACCCCAGATTTATGAAACACATGCCATAATCAGGATGAGACGTTCCCAAAGTTTGTTTAATGATCTTTTCTGCCTGCTTATACATTGCTTCGGAAGCCCTAAATTCTCCCGTAGAATGATAGAGTGCTCCCAAGTTAACCAACGTTCCTGCAAAATCCGGATGGTTTTCCCCTAACACTTTTTTACGTATCTCCAGCGCCTGCAGGTAATATTTTTCTGCGACCTTGTAATCACCTATATCGAAATTCAAGGCACCGATGTTGCCAAGACTCATGGCATAATCGGGATGCATTTCCCCACCCATAGTCTTATAAATCTCCATAGATTTCTGATAATTCAACAAGGAAGATTTATAGTTGCCAACAACGGAATATAAGGTGCCTAAATTATTAAGACTCATAGCCACATCGGCATGAAATTCCCCATAAACGGTTCTGTAAATGTTTGTCGATTTTTCGTAATAGGTTAACGACTCGTTGTATAATCCCTCATAAAACTTAAGAGCACCTAAATTGTTGAGCCCTCGAGCATAGTCTGGATGCTGATCTCCAAATAGGCTAAGGTAAATGGCTGCGGCCTCCTCATAAAGCGGTGTTACCTTATCGTATTCCGCCAAATCGATGTAAACATTTCCCAAATTAGTTAAAGCCGAAGCATATAGCTCGGTTTTGTTTTTATCCAACTGCTTTAACTTTTCCAATGCCTGGAGGCAATAAAATTCAGTCGAGTCCAAATCATCCAACGCGTAAAAACTACCTGCAAGTGCGACTAAACTTTCGGCATAATTTTCCTTTGAGTCCCCCTCGGCACTCATGGCCCAATGCTTCATCTCATTTGCCATCCAGAGTGCACTGTCTCCATTATCTGTATCAATGTATTCCTGGTATTTCTCTTTGAGTTGAGAAAAGGTGTTTTTTTGTGCCGACAAGGAGCCAACCACTAGCAAAAGAAGCACTGTTAAAAAATAGCTTACCGTAAATTGCACAAGTTTGGACATTTCAGTGAGTTAATCCGTTGCCATAAAGATACTTGAATTAAAAAAATAAAAGGGCGCAAATTACTTAGTTAATACCTTACTCGACCATACATCCGAACGGTTGCCGACATGACAATCGAATGTTTTTCAAGTCATGATAACCGCCACAGGGAAATGGGAGAATTGAACTGAAAGAAGCAGTTTGTTCATTCTAAAATATATAGGGTATCATATAGGTAGATACGTATGGCAACTTACTTGCCGGTTGCAACATTGCTTTTTATTTCTTTTCTTTGACAAAAGTTCGGTAAAATGAGGGTTAGTGTAGTTGCTTTATGTTGGATAATATCGAATCAGCTTAACGCTCAATGCGCTTTCATTAATCAGTATTTCGGAAATGTCATAGCACCAACGGTTCAGGGACAGGTCAGTACGGCCTCCACTTGCAGTTACCTCGGGGAATCCTCAACTGTAACGAATATGTTGTCTGCTACACTTTACTCCATTGATATCAATGCTCCTGGTTATGTTACCATTCGTGATCAGGCGTTGAATGTGGTATCGTTTGGAAGCACGCCTCATTTGTTCACGCCACCGGTTGATGGCACTTATTACATGCAATGGAATGGGGTAGGATGTACCGTTAATTACGGCGCCTGTTTTACTACAACAATCACGCATGCAGGTCCTTCTGCGCCCTGTGTGAATCCGATCACGGGAGGAATTACACAGGCGTCGGTTACCACTTCCTGTCCCACTCAACCGTTCAATTTGAGCATTAGCGGAGGATCGATTGGAGCAGGACTTACCTATCAATGGCAGGTTTCATCAAATGGAAGTAACTACACAGATATTCAGGGAGCAAATCTTCCTATTTACAGCGCTACTCAGTCCAGTACATCCTATTATCGGTGTAAAATGATATGTTCCGGTGGGTCCATCGTATTCTCATTTCCAATTATGATTCCTTCCGTAAATTGCGTTCTAATGGGGAATGGTGCCCAAAGTGTTTGTGACGGAAGTTTTTATGATAGCGGAGGTCCTACAGGTAATTACGCGAATTATGAGAACAATACGCTAACCTTAACGCCTTCTACTCCTGGCTCCTTATTACAGGTTAATTTTAACTCGTTTCTTATTGAAAACTATTACGATAACCTCATTATTTACAATGGCAACAGTGTTAATGCACCCATGTTAAGTGCTTTTTCCAATTCCAATCCTGGTAGTCTCACCTCCACTGCTCCTGACGGTAGTTTAACGTTTGTTTTCAATTCAGATTTCTCCATTAATTATTCCGGATGGAAAGCAGACTTGAGTTGCGTTACTACGCCAATCAATGACTCAATATGCAACGCCATAAGCCTACCTGTTGACAGCCTGTTATATAATTTCAACAATGGTGGTGCAGCGGTACAAATAGGTGAACAAGCTATTGCTCCTCCTGCTACAGGATTAACTACCTCAACCGGTTGGTCTGATGCTAATTTGAACAACACGGTTTGGTTCAAATTTATTGCACCTTCTTCTGGGAATGTTCAGGTAAGTTGTACTGATGTAACATTCGATGGGCAAGTTGCCGTCTACTCGGTAGGTAACTGCAATGATTTGAGTACATTCGCTCTGTTGGGAGCCAACGATAACGCCTTAGATCAATCTTCGGTGTCTCCAGAGTTTACCGTATGCGCTTTAACACCTGGAACAGAGTACTACATTATGTATGACTCGAGAACATCCTATTCCTCAGGCCCATTCTCCATTAGGCTTACGCCATTGTATTTAGAGGCAGGATCCTTTGATACCTTGCTCAATGTTTGTTACGGTGATTCGGTCGATTTGTTTGACGGAATAATAGGTTATGACCAAGGTGGCGAATGGTATGGACAGATTCCCACGAGCGGTTTGAATGGTTCTGTTTTCCAAACGCAGTTTTTGGCTAACACGGTTTTCACCTTTTATTATGTGGTTTCTAATGAGTGTACTTCAGATTCTACAAATGCCCAGGCGAGCATTTATGGTGCCCCATCTGCCGGCGAAGCTGGTACCATCGAAGTTTGTCGCAATACACCATTTAACTTATTGGGAGGACTAAGTGGGAACGTTGATTTGGGTCAAACATGGTATGATCCGACTAACCAGCCATTAACCGGTGATGTTGTATCGGGTATTGATGTGCCTGGGAACTATAATTATACCTACATAGCTTCGAATGGAGTTTGTCCTAATGATTCTGCAGAGGTACTGGTAACGGTTATTGAGTGTGGTGCTGGTATCGGTGAAAATGAAGGCTGGAACCTAGACATCTTCCCCAATCCAACAGATGGGTTGGTATTTCTGAGTTTGACAGAAGGAATGGCTGAACTGACATATGAAATACTCGATAATCAGGGGAGGGTTGTTCTTTCGGTCAATGACCAACTGATCAATACGGAAAAAACATTGTTGGATTTGTCAGCAGAACAACCTGGGATGTATTGCGTTAGGATTTTCAATGACACGGTGCATAAAACATACCGTATCTTCAAACTATAAAAAAGTAAAGAGCTTGATGTTAATTGCTTTAACATGATGTTTTAGCAATTCCTTTCTACAAGACTTTAAAGCGGTTTTCCTTAACGCACCAATACAAACCCTGCCCACAAGTCGGGACGGTTGGGGTACTTATTGCGCATGGTTTTCTGTGCGCTTGCAAAGGCATTCGTTGCGGTATTGGTTTTCGCAAGTTCGCTGTAAAATTCCGTCATTAGTTCCATGGTTTCTTTGTCGGGTACCGACCACAGCGAAACAATCAGTTGCTCGACTCCCGCCAGCTTGAAGCCGCGCGTCAGGCCAAAGGTTCCTTCCGATCCCTCGATTTTCCCCAGACCCGTTTCGCAAGCAGAAAGCACCACGAGCTTGGTATGGGACAAGTTGAGCTGCGACACTTCCAGCGCAGTGAGGATGCCGTTTTGTTTGGCGCCGAGCTTAGAAAGGGTGTCGCTGCCCGTCCATGCCCAGTTTCCACCAGATAAAATGACCCCGCTTCTCACCATCGGATTCTGGCTGTACCGAAAACTGTACTTAAATGATTGTTCAGACTCATTGGTATCGATGTAGTTAAACTCGGGAAAGGCATAGCCATGGGTGGCTAAGTGAAGTACGCCTGTCTGCGCTTTCTCTAGCACGTCCAACAATTTTTCCTCGCTCGCTTCCGCTTGGGTAAGGGCGGTGATTTTCCATTGCTTAGGTACGAGCACCTGCTGTATGGCTTCGACCTCCGATTTGGTTCCCTCCAAATAGGCCAGCCTCCCGGAAACCGATTCACTGCTCCGCTTACCGATGGATTTAGAGGTTTTTCCTTTGGTTGAAGCAGTAACACCAGGAAGGACATCGTAGTCTACACCTCCTACCAATGCTATACTCGGCTGTAAGGGAATATCCGTTCTTTCGTGTAAATCGATTGCCAAGGACCGTGTGGAGGAAAGTTGGTGTAGGGTATAGCGGTCGAGGAGGTATGCGGCATCGTTTTCACTGGAGGTTGATTCCTCCTCGACCGTGACGCCACGCTTGTTGGTGACCGCCGCAGTGAGCACATCTCCCTCGTTGTTGGCTTTGTAAAGCGCATGAAATGGCACATTCGAGAGCATTCCCACGGGTGCAAAGTAAACCGTGTTAATGTTGGCTAGTAAGGAATCGATGGGTTCCCACACAAGCGGATACAGCGCACTGAATCCCGCGCGGGGAAGAATGGCAGAAAGTTGTTTTTCGGTGCATAGCCGAACGAGCTGTGGTGCGGATGCATCGTTGCGCAGGACCAAGGCGTTATAACGGTAAGAGGAGTCGCGCTCGTCGAAAAAACGCACAAATTCAATTGCTGCTTCTCCCTCGCGCAATGCTGCGTGAACCTCTCGCCATTGAATGGTAAGGTGTTGCTTTTGATTTCCAAAGGCTGGTTGCTGTAGAACAATTCGTTTATCGAGTGAATCTGCCTTGTTTCTTAGTGCTTCAATCGTGCCGGCTTCACTAAATCCTTCTGATTCCATTTTGATGAGTGTTTTCCTGCATTGCGCGAGTTGGTTGTATACATCTACGAGTTCGGCAGGAAGTTCGGCGTTAACGGTGCTGTTTTCCAATAAAAATCCTTTCGAAAGAAGGGCACTGTTGTAGTTAAGTTCAATGGTGGAAGGAGATTTTTTATAACAATTATCGGCCAACCATGATAAGTTCTCATGAAAGCCCGACTCTTGTTTCCAATATTGTTCTTTTTGATGAGCAGAAAGCCATTGGAAATTTTGGGAAACCGTTTGTTGTTTCTTATCAAATTTTGCTGCGAACAATTCATAAGCGCTGGACTCTTTTCCCTGTTGTACGAGTACCTTACCCAAATTATCTTCTGTTGACATGTGGCTCGGGTGGTTGGACCCCAATGCTTTTTCAGTTATGTTTAATGCTTGTTCAAAATAGTGATGGGCCTCGTCCAACCGTCCTTGCTCCCAATATAAAATTCCAAGGTTATTTAGTGTGCTTGCGTACTCTGGATGTTGAACTCCTAATGTATTTTCCCGAATATTCAATGCGAAGTTGTAGAAATCTACGACAGAATCGTTTTTTCCTATGGCATGGTACAGACCGGCGAGGTCGTTGTAACTACTTCCAACGGCAGGGTGCATAAAGCCGTATATCTTTTTCCGAAGGTAAAGGGCTTTTTCACTCGGTTGGATGGCCTTTTGAAGTTCCCCCATTTCTTTGTACAAATTCCCTAGGTTACTCAGGGCATTCGCATAATCTGCATGCGTTCCGCCAGTGACCTGTCGCCATATTTCCAGTGCTTTGATGTACTGCTTTTCAGCGGCTTTGAAGTCACCCATGTTGTAATAAAGCAATCCTAAATTGTTAACGCTTCCCGCAAAATCTGGGTGTTGTTCTCCAATACTTGTTTTTCGGATTTCCAACGCTTTCAAAAAACAGGCTTCTGCTCGTTTGAAATCACCGTTCGCCGAACAGAGCAATCCCAGGTTATTTATGGTGCTGGCATAACCCGGATGAAGGGTTCGGTGTTGCTTTTCGAATAAGAGAATTGATTTGTTGTAATACCATTCGGCGGAATCGCTATGTTGAAGTAGGAAATGGCTGAGGCCCACCTTGCGAAGGGCGATGGGGTAGCGCACACTGGTGTCGGATTCATGAGTGAAGGTCCATGCACTTAGTTGTTGCGCCGTAACCAACATTCGCTCGAACTGAGCGCTGTTCTTATACTCAAGGCATTTCGCGTCAAGTGAATCGTAAATGCGTTGGCCATAAGCGAAGGAGAAAAGAGAAAAGGTTAGAAGCACAAGAAGCTTAGTCATAAAACGAATGTATCAAATTTTAGACCTGATCGACGGATTTTTTTTAGTTTTTTCCGATTCAACTAACTAATAGAAAATCAGTTGTGATTGATGTAAGTTAGGAAGAGTAGTTCTTTTTCATAGACTTGGAACGGAATAAGATGAATATCAAAATGCTCAAATGCCTTGAATTGTTCCCTTTTCAAATAGATATAAAGTTCGATGGTACAAGGTTCATGAAAGAGTTCAAACCGTTTCAATTTAATGAACATATCACCCATTGATCCCCATACATTCCAGTTAATTTGACTGAAATCTTTTGAGTTATTCCCTAGGAAATGCTCCACATTATCGAGCAGGGATAGGAGCGTATCGAGTTCCAATCGTGTTTTAATGTATCCGTCGTAAAATATTTTTGGAAATTGCATGGACCGACAGATATCCCATTCTTCCATACTATTGTAGTTGCCTGTCAGGAAGTTTTCATTAAAAACAGATGACTTGGTTTGATTTTCTGAAATGCCAGTGAGTGTGTCAACAAAGAGTTTCTCGCCTTTTTGGGCGAGAATTTCAAGCGATGTACAATTAATTCCGGAAGTCCCACATTGGGAATTCATTTTGTTCAGGTAACGCAATGTGTTGCCTTCGAGGGTATAAAAGTACAGATCAAAATCGCAAAAGTGCACGACCTTTCCTTCGAGTGAATCATACTCCTCGTACCAGTTTTCTTTGAGTGAACGAATGAGTGTGGTGTCTCGGTAGATGCGGTTTTGTATCCGTTTTGCAAGATCGGATTGAGGTTCTTTCGTTAAGACAACCAAAGAGGTAGTTTGGCTAATTGGTAACTGTTCATCAAAGAAATATGCACGCTTTGGTTGTGCTTGTAGGGTAAGTTGGATGAAAAAAAATAGAAAAAAAGGAAATAGGTGTTTCATTGGCGGTTTGTCCATTTCCTAAATGTATGAAAATAAATGTATTGAATATGTAAGAGCCGGAAACATGAGCTGCATAAACAGGCTTAGGTGGCAAAAAGAAAATTTTGTTTAATAAAAAAGAAAAAATGTTAAACAAAATAAACATATGATTGTTAATACACTGATATAACTGGAGTTACCTGAAAATCCATAAAAGAGTAGGGATTATTAATACCTTATAAGTATGTTACTTTCTTTATCACCATCAAGTTTGTTTGATGCGAGTCAGGGCCTTGGGCTTAGCCAGGCTACTGCCTTTACCTTTTTTGTTGGAACGATGGCCATGATGGCATCCTCCGTTTTCTTTCTTCTTGAGATCCGAAATGTGGATCAAAAATGGCGAACGTCGGTGCTTGTTTCCGGGTTAATCACCTTAATCGCTGCCGTGCATTATTATTACATGCGCGACTATTTTATTTCTACAGGTACGTCTCCGACGTTTTTCCGCTATGTAGATTGGTTGTTGACCGTTCCATTAATGTGTGTTGAGTTTTACCTCATTACCAAAAAAGGAGGAGCAAAATCGTCGTTGTTATGGCAATTAATTTTGGCATCCGTGATTATGTTGGTAACAGGATTTTTTGGAGAAGCAACGGATCGTGGTAACAGCGTACTTTGGGGTGTGATTTCAGGAGCTGCGTATTTCTATATTGTATACCTTGTATGGTTTGGAGAGGTTGCAAAAGTTGCTCAAACCGCAGGGCCTTCTGTGGCTAAGGCAACTAGAATTTTGGCTTGGTTCGTGTTAGTAGGCTGGGCGATTTATCCTTTGGGTTACATTATTGGAACACCAGGCGGATTGTTTGGAATGTGGGGAAGTGCTGATGCAAACCCATGGATGGACGTAGTTTATAACATTGGAGATGCCGTAAATAAAATCGGTTTCGGTTTGGTTATCTACTCGTTGGCGAAATCTGAATCAAGCGAATCAAACGCTTAAAATAAATTTACACTCGTTGGAGTATAGAAGAAAGGCTGTCTGTTTAGACAGCCTTTCTTATTTCTGTTCATTTTCCGAAACGCGATACCGTACGATTTTTGCAATTAAATCATAGGGCATAGCCTCGGTTAAAGGAAACTGTACCGAACCTTTTCCTTGCTTAAAAGCGGAAAGTTCTTTCTTAAATGCGTTATGACCTGTTGGTGTCGCGTAGAAACCAATATGGTTTTTATAGGCAGCAAAATAAACAAGCGGTTTATGATTCAACTTATATCCCGGCATACCATAGGAGATGCCTTCCACTGCATTTGGCGCGTAATCCAAAATGATGTTCCTGAGGTTATGCAATATTTCCTGGACTTGGTCAGGAAATTGACTGATGTATTGATTTACGTCCATTGTGATTGTTCAACTAGAATTCACCAAGAATCAAACTTAAGTTCGCAATTGGGTAGTAAATAGCTTAGGCGTTTTCTTTGTTCCTCATTGAGCGTTTCGCTGTGGTAAATGAGTTCGTCCAATTGTATAAGTCCTGACATAGTATCTGGAAAAAACTCAATGGGGTTACTTCCCAAATAGAGCACGATTAATGCCTTGAGGTCACCGATGGACTCAGGTAAACTGGTTATGAGGTTCCCGTCGAGCTCTAACCAATCTAAGTGTTGCCATTTCCCTAGTGAATCAGGTAAACGCTCCAACTGGTTGTTGTTCAAGTACAATTCCTCTAAGTTGCTCAGGTTGAGGAGTTCATCGGGCAAGGATTTCAGCATGTTATCATCAAGGCCCAAGTATTCGAGTTTTGAAAGTTTACCAACGTAAGGAGGAATTTCGGTCAACTTGTTTCCATCAAGTCCAAGGTCTTCAAGCGCCGTTAAATCGGTTATCCAAGAAGGGATAGAGGTAATGTTGTTGTCCTCCAAAAGCAAGTATTTTAAGTTTTTCATTTCGCGAATTCCCTCAGGGAAAGATCCGAGCTCCAAAAAAGAGAGGTTTAATTTTATGACCTCCTCTGGATGAAGCATTGCTTCTTCCATGGATCGGTAAATAGGGGTGGTCTGTGCGTTAACTGAAAAGGTGATGCAAGTATATATAAAACAAAGGAGGTGGGTTGTTTTCATCGCTATCGGCTAACAATTGACATTTGCGTTCAAAGGTAATGGTCTCAATTATAAGTGCTGGTTTTAGGTGTGATTTGTATCCGACGAATCATGGCCCCTCTTTCGAAGGATTTCCAGTATTTCTCCTTGCATGCTTTCCATTTCCTTGATTTTTCGCTTCAGGTAACGTATTTCTTTCTGCATTTTCTCGTCTTCCTCCGCATTTTCCTCTTGGTTAATGGAAGCCATTTGGTCAACAAAAATGGAGTTTATCAAGGAAAGGCCTAAGAAGCTTCCAGTGAAAACAATAGCCACGAAGTATAATTTGGTAAAGTAAACAAATGCAACAGAGGAATTTTTTTGAATGTCCTCCACGATATCCGAAAATCCATCTCCGGAGAAGACTTTAAAAATAGTAAAAAAGGAGTCGAACGCGTTTTTGAAATGCTCAGGAGCACTGCTTTTGAAAAGCAACACCGACATCAAGGAAACGATGGTAGAGTAAATAACGAATGAGATGATAATAAAGATAACAGACTGCATGGCACGAATCACACGCGTGATGATGCGTTTGCTTTCGGGAATGTATTCTACGATGCGTATGATTTTAAATATTCTTAAAGCCCTTAACAAGGTAAATCCCGTGAAGATCTCAAGGTCATCGAAAAACAATACGCCAATACTGGGCAAGGCTATTAGTACCGCGTAAAAATCAATTCGGTTCCAGCGATCCGAGTGAAATGCCCTAAGCCGTTTGCTAAAGCTATTTCCTTTTGATGCTTGTATCTTAAATGTGATTTCTAAACAGAAATAGAGGGTGCATGCCACATCCAGAAGGTCCATAACATAGTAATATGGAGCGAACCGATCAAAGGTGTGCAGGTATATCACCCCGACATTCAGGAAAATGATGAGCAATACCAACTGTTCATTGAATACAATCGGTAATGTTTTTGAACCATCGGTTGGTTTTTTTTCAAGACTCATAGGTAGTAGCGTTTCATGAAGGTGCACATCAAAGCTATGCATTTGCCAACAAATGGTAAAAATATTTGGGCGTTTTATGGGCCTAGAACAAGCCTACCTTTCCAAAAAACTGAAAAACCATTTATGATAAACCGATTGGCTCAACGATATCTCTCTATTACCTCACTAAAGAAACCTTCGATTCCTTTGGTTGAAACCGTGGAATCAGAAACAGCCCAAATAACCACATATCGAAGAACCAAACGTGCACAAGAAAGTAAGTGCCAACATGAAAAATCACCATAAAAGAAAATACCCATATATCGTATTTTTTGGTGAAAGCAATCACTATAACCGCCAACTGGCAGAGTGTCGTCAGAATGCCAAGCCACAACGCAGTTTCAGGGTGATTGACTAAATAGTCGGATAGTTCGTTTGGGAATTGAGCGGTTTGATTAGCAATGAGTTGAGAAAGGTGTTTTGGGTTGAAATAGTTTAATCTACCCAGTTTCCAAAGTCCTGAACTGACATAAATAAACGCCAAGTAGAGGCGTGTCCAGTGAAAAAAACGCTCGTAGTTTGAGTCACTCAAAAAGGGAAGTGCCCCAATGAAGAGCACAATCATCTTGTGGCTGTGGTTGATATTGAAGGAATTGAAAACAAGGAAATACAACACGGAAAAGAGAAAAAACAGCCTTGGTAACCATCTTCCACCGATGTTGAAGGCGCACGAAATGGTTATTATGAGCCAGGATAGATCCAAGGTGTACCCAACCCACGCGTTATGTTGAACCAGCGATGGAATTCCTGTAAAATGAACCAGCCAATAGGCCCAGTCCGCTCCTGGGTTGAACAATGGACATGCATACATACCCGAAAAGAGCAATCCGCAATTAAACCGATACAGCAGTAAGCCAGCACTGAGCATGAAAAACAACAGTTGCAACTGCTTTTTAGGTTCATCTGCAATTGAAAACATGCGCTGTTTTTTTACCACGTTTTTTTGCTGTTACAGTTACTCGATACACCTTGAAAGGGCCTTTATATCCTCGTTTTTTGAGGTAGAAGGAAAGCCACTTATGAAAGCCTTGTTCATTCCATGTAGCAATCAATTTTTGTTGTGCCCAAATGCGGGTTTTTCTATTTGAAAATCGGTTTTGAATCAAGTTGTTCATTCCCTTGTTTTCACCTTGTTCAGACACAAGAAAATCGGCGAAGTGCAATTGATTCTGAACGAATTCATCGGTTAATGCCGGTAATTTCAATGCTTTTTTGTCCTCTCGGATCTCAAAATACACTACCTGCTCAGGGACTTGATCAGAAAAAAAACCAAAAAGGAAAAATGGAAAATATTCCACCTGATGCAGGGTAAAAAAAAGTTGTAGCAAAATGAACACTCCTAATCCGAAAGTGAGTAGCCTATTGACTAATGTTTTTCTCATGGCGCCTTGGGTCCGATGTATTCTAAACAAGGATTGGTGCCTGTGTAACAGTTGTTTTGACGTACATAGGTAACAATGGAATCGCGGTGAACCACGAAGCTGTAATCAACTGAGGTGCGCCATTTTTCAAAACAAGTAGCATCATTTACCTTGTAAAGTTGGGTATCGTATATACTGTGTTTTTTCATAAAGGCGGCACTTTCCATCCATTTGTCAAGCAAAACGAGGCTGTAGGTACCCGCATGTAAGTTCAATGAACAAGAGCCCTTTTCGTCTAAAAGTAAAAGGATGGGTTCTTGCATGGAGTCTGAAAAGGTTTTCCCCGAAATCAACCCGAACACTTCACCTGTCAACGCTTGATCAACTCCGTTCACCTGTTCAGGGCTGGGGAATGCTCCACCGCAGTGGGGTATATGGTCAATAACATTTAACCGAATCTGGTAAGAAGATTGGGTTGAGGCGCATCCCGAAATCAACAGCACTCCTAATAGTAGGGCTGAAACACTTCCTTTCAACGACTTGACTTTTTCCATCGTTCAAATGTAGGGAAATAATTTAAGCTCCGATTTATCGATCGGTTTTCGTGCTTTCAATCCGCCGAAAATGATGTACATTTGAATTAAAATTTGAAAGATAAACACATGTCAACAACAGCAACAGCATTTGATGTAACCGAAATTTTAGCCGAATTAGGCATTGAATCCAACAACAATGGTGCTTCCACAGGAGGGAAGTGGTTCAAGACAAGAGGAGAAAAGCTAGATTCCTTTTCCCCTGTAGATGGCCAATTGATTGCTTCCGTAAATGCCGCTACCGAGGCAGATTACGAAGCGATTATCCTCAAAGCACAAGAAGCATTTACCCAATGGAGGATGGTTCCTGCTCCTAAGAGGGGAGAGGTCGTTCGACAACTGGCAGAGCGATTGCGCCATTACAAAGAACCGCTCGGAAAACTTGTTTCGTATGAAATGGGTAAATCCTTGCAGGAAGGGTTGGGTGAAGTACAAGAGATGATTGATATTTGCGATTTTGCAGTCGGACTTTCCCGTCAATTGTACGGATTGACTATGCACTCAGAGCGGCCTGGGCACCGGATGTACGAGCAGTACCACCCTCTGGGTATCGTAGGTATTATTTCTGCATTCAATTTTCCAGTTGCCGTTTGGAACTGGAATACTGCCCTTGCATGGGTTTGCGGTGATGTGTGTGTGTGGAAACCTTCGGAAAAAACACCCATCACAGCGATTGCATGTCAACAAATCACCAAAGAAGTTTTTGATGCGAACGACGTACCTGAGGGGGTTTCGAGCCTCATCATCGGAGGTGCAGAACTTGGTAAATTGATGGCAGAGGACACCCGTGTTCCGCTCGTATCCGCAACTGGGTCAACGCGAATGGGAAAATCAGTAGGCGCTGCTGTTGGTGCTCGCTTGGGTAAGTCCCTTTTAGAACTAGGAGGTAATAATGCCATCATCATTACGCCGACGGCTGATTTGAAAATGGTCATACCCGGTGCCGTTTTTGGTGCTGTGGGTACAGCAGGTCAACGTTGTACCACTACCCGCCGACTAATCATCCATGAGTCTGTTTATGGGCAAGTAAAAGAGGCTTTAGTAAATGCATACAAACAAATTCGCATCGGAAATCCGCTTGATGAAAACAACCATGTTGGACCTCTTATTGACAAAGCGGCGGTGGAAATGTACCTTCATGCACTTAGTGAAGCGGTAAAAGAAGGAGGACAAATACTCGTTGAGGGTGGTGTTTTGACAGGTGAGGGTTATGATTCAGGTTGCTATGTAAAACCGGCAATCGTGGAAGCCGAAAACCATTTCCAAATGGTACAGCACGAGACCTTCGCTCCCATACTGTACATTATGAAATACAGCGGTGGCATTGATGAAGCCATCAGCCTCCAAAATGGGGTTCCGCAGGGCTTATCTTCAGCAGTGATGACCAACAACCTAAGGGAAGCAGAAGCATTCTTATCGCAAGCTGGATCGGATTGTGGTATTGCAAATGTCAATATCGGTACTTCTGGAGCTGAAATTGGTGGCGCATTTGGAGGAGAGAAAGAAACAGGAGGAGGTCGAGAATCAGGTTCTGACGCATGGAAGATTTACATGCGCCGTCAAACGAATACCATCAATTATTCCGATAGTTTGCCCTTGGCTCAAGGAATAAAGTTTGAACTCTAAATAAATTCGATTAATATGAACCAGCTATTTTTTAGATTTGCTTTACCATTCATTGTAATTACCATTGCATTGTCTTCTTGTTCTTCGGCACCTGATAAAAATGAAAACGACAACAAGAGCAACGACACAAAAAATGTAAAAGAAGAGAAGTCATTGCCACAAGAGGTGAAAAAGGTAAGTAAAACCAAGGATGAAGTACTTTCCCTCGTCAAAGATTACATTAAAAAGAACAAAAGAAAACTGAGCATTGAGGGAGAAATTCAAGAATACCTATGCGTTTCCGGAGATTACAGCGGAGATGAACTCAACGATTTTTTTGTAACCGTGGTTTATTATCCTGGAGGTGATTTCTTGTACAGGGAATATTTCTTCTATTCATCGGAAAAGGAAGAGGTTAATGTGTTGAAAATTGGCAAGACCCTGGACAAAAGTGTTCATGAAAACATTAACAGCATCAACGTAAAGCGCATCGAAAAAGGTAAGATTGTCGGGAAAGCATTCCTAATGATGGCTTTCAATGTTGAAGAGGACTTTACTGCTGACGTACCTTGTACCTTCACCATTGAAAACAACAAAATCCTCATAGACAAGACACACAGCAAGGCATTTAATAGAGCTAACAAACGCATATTGACTCAATTTCAGGAACGTCAAGCAGAATTGGAGTCCATACAAGATATGGAGCAGGAAGAAACGAGCACGGAATAAAACGATTTACATATGCAAACGGAATGGAAATTAACGCTAGTGCTTGCCTTTATACTCGTTATGAAGGCCAATGCCCAAGAAAACAACCCTTGGGCCGATACAGCCAAACTTAACCGTGTGCAAGAAGTAATCATTGAACCTATGGTTGGATTACCGGCAGTAGGAAATTACCTTTTGAATAAGGCTAATTTGGATCAAGGAAATGAATTGATATCCTATGATAAAAAAGGAATTCCGTTTCAACTTGGTGCGCGTTTTGAATACATGGTCAAACACCGCTTCGGAATTGCTTTGGAGGCAAATTATGAACGTTCGGGATACGACCGTTCCTTTTACGAAACGAATCCTTTGACAGGTGCCTTTGATACAAATGCAATCACCCAAACCAGTTGGGTGGAGGGACGTGCGCGCTTTATGCTTCGTTTTCAATACCATTTTGTGCAACGTGATAAACTTGACATGTACGCAGGGCTTGGGGGTGGATATGTGCTCGTAACATCTCGAGGAGAATCGAGTAACCTTCCCGACCCCGTTGTGGAACCAACAGGTATTCAGGAGCTTTATTTAGAAAGGCTTTCGGAACCCATTGCTGCTCGCTTATTTCTTGGTAGCCGTTTTCATTTTTCAGATCGTTTTGGACTCAGCGCAGAGGTTGGTATCGGTTCAGGAAGTGCCTTTCAGCTTGGGGTATTTTCCAGAATGGAATGAGGTTTCCCCCCATGAATGGCGGATTTGAAACGGTATTAGATACAGACGGCCTGGTGCGGTATGGCGATGAATGGCTAGCAGCCAACGAATCAAAATCCTTGTTTCACGCATTGACTGATACAATTGAATGGAAACAGGAGGAAGTCATTCTTTTCGGGAAAAAACATGTATTACCTCGGTTAGTGGCATGGCATGGAGAGCAGCCTTTTGATTACGCTTATTCAGGAAATACATGGAAGGCCCAAGCGTGGACCTGTGAATTGCGCTGGTTAAAGGAAAAATTGGAAAGTGAAACCGGTGAAACCTTCAATTCTTGTCTTTTAAATTTCTACCACAATGGTGCTGAAGCCATGGGTTGGCACAGCGACAATGAACCTTCCTTAGTGAAACATGCACCGATTGCCTCGGTCAGTTTAGGTGCTGTGAGGACATTTAAATTTAAGCACCGTCACACAAACGTTCAATGTACTATTGAACTTCAGAACGGCAGTTTACTGTTGATGGAAAAGGAAGTTCAAGATTTTTGGTTGCACTGCCTTCCCAAACGACTTAGGGTGAAAGAAGCCCGGATAAATATGACGTTTCGCAGGATGAAAGACATTAATGATGTTCCTTGAGTAGGAGGGAAATGTCGTGGATGAGCTTATCTACCTCTTTTGGTGATGTGCCATCGTAATACCCACGAATGCGCATCTGTTGGTCCACCAATACGAAGTTGTTGGTGTGAATGAAATCGCTGCCAACGTCGCCTTGGTTTTCAGTCTCCGCAGGTTTAAGAAGAAAAAACGATGTTCTAGCGAGTCGGTATAACGCTTTTTTCTTCCCTGTTAAAAAATGCCATTGGTTCGCATCTGCCTCATGCATATTGGCATAATCGGCTAGTGCTTTTGGTGTGTCTACCTCGGGGTCAACAGTGAAACTTAAGATTTCTACCTTGTTATTTCCAGAAAAAGCTTTTTGTACACGTGTCATTTGACCGTTCATAACTGGGCAAATCGTTTTGCAAGTAGTGAAAAAATACTCAGCAACGAACACTTTTCCTTCCACTTGTTTATGGGTAAATGGTTTGCCATGTTGGTCCAAAAAGGAAAAAGCACCAATCCGATGCCCGTTTCCAAGACGAAGTAATTCTGGATCTACCATTTCTTCTGGCAAATCGACCGGATTTACAACGGGAAGTTCTTCCTTTTCTTCGGGTTTAATCATGTAATAGGTGAACGAAATGCCAATCACCGAAAAAACAATTAGAAAAATCAAACGTTGTTTCATACCGAAGTCCGCTATTGGGTAGGTTTAGGCTTACTCTTCTTACTAAAAGGAGGTTTTCGTTTTTTCTTGGGTTTTGCCTGCACCACAAATGGAGGGCCCGCACCAAGTGCCTCTGGTAAGTCAAGTCGGGGAATTTCCATTTCGATTAAGCGTTCGATGGCTACGAGTTTCCGCATGTCCTTTTCGTTTACCAGTGTTATCGCCTCACCTTTGGTATTGGCACGTGCTGTTCTCCCCACCCTGTGGACATAATCTTCTGCATCAAAGGGAGTGTCGAAATTGATAACAAGGTTAATCTCTTTGATGTCGATGCCGCGGCTCATTACATCGGTAGCGACCACTATGCGAATGCGTTTTGATCGGAATCCGCGCAACAATTCTTCCCGTTGTTCTTGCTCAAGATTAGAGGAAATTCCTCGGGAGGGAAAGCCCTGTCTTCGCAAGCCATGGACAATGTCGTTCACTTTGCTTTTGGAGCTCGTAAAAATGATGATGCTGGAATAATGCTCTCGTTCTTTTAATAGCTCCGCGATAAGAGGAATTTTCTGCTGGTCGTAGGTGAAATAAACCTTTTGAGAAACTCCCTCAGCAGGTTTGGAAACAGATAATGTTACTTCCTCCGGGTCTTTTTGAATGCGTTTGGCAAGTTCCCTAATTTTAGGAGGCATAGTGGCACTGAAGAGTAGTGTGTGGCGTTCGGTTGGTAATTTGGAGATGATTTGCATCAGGTCATCAGAAAAACCCATATCGAGCATCTTATCGGCTTCGTCAAGTACCAAAAATTTCAGTTTTGAAAAATCCACATATCCTTGAGCAATGTGCGAGAGCAGTTTTCCTGGTGTAGCGACGATGATGTCACGGCCTTCCGTTAAGGCTTCTTTTTGCTCGTTCCAGTCTTTACCGCTACCACCGCCATAGATGGCCATTGAACCCAACGAAACAAAATACCCTAAGCCTTGAATTTCTTGGTCGATTTGTACCGCAAGTTCCCTCGTTGGCACAATGATCAATGTGGCAATCGAATTATCTTTCTTATCCTCCAACATATGTAACATGGGAAGAATAAACGCTGCTGTTTTTCCTGTTCCTGTTTGCGCACAGGCAATGATGTCTTTATGGTTCAGTATGGCAGGAATGGCGAATTGTTGAATGGCCGTGGGTTCTTTAAACCCCATATAGTCGATGGCACTCAGAACAGTTTCACATAGTTTAAGGTCGCGAAAGGTCATATCTACGAATTTACGCAAATCCGCCATGGTTTCCAGTCTTTTTGTGCTCGTTTTTTCTGAAATTTACACGGAATGATTGAAACCGATAAGCTGATTGATATGGTTTCCCAAACCAGTGGATGGGAATGGCTTGCTGTGTTTACTGCATTGTTGTATGTTGTATTTGCTTCCTTCCGTTGGGTAATCGCTTGGCCTATTGGAGCGATCAGTTCTTTCATATATGCGTATATTTTTTTTGGAAATCGCTTGTTTCTAGAAACGGGTTTACAAGTGTTTTATTTAGTGCTCGCGTTTTATGGTTGGTTTTCTTGGTCAAAACCGACAGAGCGCTCTAAAAGCATCCGCAAATTGCCCTTGGAAAAACACATTCTGTTGATTGGTTTTTGTACAGGTAGTTGGTTACTTGTAGCGTATGTTTTTGATCAATTCACCACACAAAACAGTCCTTATGGCGACGCGTTCGTCACGGTTTTTTCGTTGGCTGCCACCTGGATGACTGCCCGTAAATACTTGGCAAACTGGACGTATTGGATTGTCATTGATGTCGTAGCTGCCAGTTTGTTTTTCGCAAATGGCCTGCTACTTTCTTCGTTGCTTTATGTCACGTACGCATTGGTAGCTATTTTTGGATTTTTCGCATGGAAGAGGCAATTAGTCACCTAAAAGGTATTCGACTGGCTGTAACAGGGCCAGAATCCAGTGGGAAAACAACCTTGGCACAAGCGATTAGTTTGTTTTACGGTGGAATGTATGTCCCTGAATATGCGAGGGAGTTCCTAGATGGGTTAGGAAGAGCATACCTTCAAAGCGATTTACCCAAAATTGCTCAAATGCAGTTTGACTTGAATAAAGCGGATGATACCATTCCCTTTCTGGTGTGCGATACCGAAATGACGGTCATGCGTATTTGGCACTCGTACAACTATCACAGCAACAATGAATTGATCGATGATCTTTTTCAAATGCAAACCTTTGACCACCTCTTTTTATGCACGCCTGATATGCCATGGGAACCAGACCCATTGAGGGAACATCCCAATGAGCGCTTACGCTTGTTTGATTTATATGTACAGGAATTGCACCATCAAGAAATCCCTTTTACCATTGTAAATGGAACGATGGAAAAACGTATGGAACAGGTTAAGCAAGTGGTTAGAAGCTTGATTTATTAGTGCCTTTATTCCTCCTCCCAGTCGGTGAAAAAGTCCTCTATGTCTCTTCGGTCTTTTTTAGTAGGTTTCCCCGTTCCCCATTGGCGGTAACCAGCTTGTGCAGAAAGGTATGTTTTTAGTTTTTCGCGCTCCTCCTCCGTCGTGATGTCGAGCAGGTAATCAACTACAAGTTTGGCACCGACCCGTTTATCTAGTAATTGAAGTACTTTATAGGTAAACGTAGCGCTGTGCTTGGTTACCTGGATGTGGTCGCCGATTTGAGGCGTTCTGGAGGGCTTGATGGCTTGTTCATTGACCCGAATTCGACCCTTGTTCAATGCCTCTGTTGCTTGAGAGCGCGTTTTGCACAAGCGCACGGACCAGAGGTATTTATCCCATCTCAAGCCCATGTTTTACTTTTTTCGGAAGCGAGTCGTAAACAAGCGTGTAGGACTCACTGATTAATTCTTGTAGGAGTGTATCAGGGACATCGTCATTGACATCGACAGTAATCCAGTGTTTTTTATTCATGTGGTAGCCTGGAGAAATCCCCGCGTATTGTTCCCTAAGTTCAATGGCTTTCTCAGGGTCGCATTTCAGGTTGATGCTAGTAAAATCGTCCACATCGGCAAGGGCAAACATTTTTCCTCCGACCTTCATAACAAGGGTTTTGTCATCGAAAGGAAAGGTTTCGCTTACAAAAGGCTTCTGCAAGCAAAAGTCGATGAAGCGATCAAATTCCACGTGTGAGGATTAGTGAACGGCAGGAGCTTCGTCGTAACGACCAAGGTTACGTAACATTTTTCCATGCTCGATAAGCGCTCTAATAAAGGTTTTGTTGGAATGATAGGGCAAATTAAACTCTTTGGCCGTTTCCTCCACAATTTTAGAAAGCTTAGGGTAATGAACATGACAAATGTTTGGGAACAAGTGATGCTCTACCTGAAAATTCAATCCCCCAACAAACCAAGAAAAGAACTTCGCTTTCGGAGCAAAATTGGCTGTCGTAAAAAGCTGATTAACCGCCCAATCCGCTTGGATGTTTCCAGACTCATCAGGAACGGAGTACGTGGAGGTAGGCACCACATGAGCAGGCTGAAAGATGCATCCAAGGGTAAATCCGGCGATGAACTCCATTAACAAGAAACCTAAGACACTCACCCACCATGAAACAGGACAAAGCCAAATTGGTAGGGCGATCATGATAAAGGAAAAAACGAGCTTGGATAACACGATCACGACCATGTGCGTTCCGAAACGGATTTGCTGGGTTTCAATTAACCCTTTTTCACGGTAACGGATGGCTTGGCGGTAATCTTTGGTTAAAAACCACATTAGGGTCATCAACCCGTAAAAAAACCAAGCATAAAAGTGCTGAAAACGATGAAGTGACCTCCGTTTTTCATGGGGAGAAAAGCGCATTACTGCTCCCGGATTGATGTCTTCGTCAATGCCACTCACATTCGTGTACGTATGGTGCAAAATGTTGTGTTGAATCCGCCAGTTCACGTCACTGCCCCCAAGTAGAAAAATGACATAGCCAACGAATTGGTTTACTTTCTTGTTAGAAGAATAAGCACCATGGTTGGCATCGTGCATGACAGATAGGCCAATGCCAGCCATGCCAAAACCCATTAAGGTCCACATAGAGATGGCGAACCAGTTCGATTCTACAACGGTGAGGATCAAAACAAGTGGGGTAACGTATAGCGTAAGCATGAATAAGGTCTTAATCACCATGTTCGCATTGCCGTGTTTTGAAATGTTGTTTGTTTTGAAATAGGTATTCACCCTTTTCTTGAGTTCCGTATAAAACGCAGCATTGTGGTTCTTTTCGAAACGTATCGGAGTAAAGTTCATTTAGTTGATTCTAATAGTACGTTGTAAATTTACGGTTAAAATTGACCTAAGCCATCAAATTGCCTTTAATAAAGTGCGATTATATGTTAATTGCTTGATTTCAAGCCCATTTTACTATAAAAGTGTGTAATTAACGCTTGTTTTGGAAAAAGGAAGTCATGAGTTCGGCACATTCTTTTTCGAGTACTCCGTTAACTATAAGGGTTTTGGGGTGGTACAATTGGTTTTGGTAGCGACCCGCGCCACGTTTTTCATCTCGGGCGCCAAAAACAACTTTATCAATTTGCGACCAATAAAGTGCTCCGGCGCACATAGTACATGGTTCCAAGGTGACATAAAGGGTGCACCCTTTTAAGTATTTTCCTCCCAGGAATTCGGCCGCTGCCGTAATGGCAAGGATTTCGGCATGGGCCGTAACATCGTTTAGACGTTCTGTTGTGTTGTGTGTCCGAGCAATGATTTGATGTTGAGCAACAATGACTGCACCTACAGGGATTTCCTCATGCTCATAAGCCTTTTGAGCCTCCTGAAGCGCTTGCCTCATGTAGTATTCGTCGTTGAATGGCGTAATCATGTTCCAAAAATACTGGAATCACTTGTTTACACAAAAAATCCCCCAAAAATCTTGGAGGATTTATAACGTAATATGTTGGATCCTTTATTTGAAAAGTAAAATCACGTAATAGAACAACGCTGCTAGAAGTCCGCTCACCGGAATGGTAAGAATCCAAGCCCAGAGCAAATTGATGGTCACGCCCCAACGAACGGCTGAGAGCCTTTTGGTGGCACCAACCCCGATGATAGAACCGGTGATGGTATGTGTGGTAGAAACAGGTATTCCCATTTGGCTAACAGTGAACAAAGTCAACGCGCCTGCGGTTTCGGCACAAACGCCTTCCAACGGTGTTACTTTAGTGATTTTAGTCCCCATTGTTTTGACGATTTTCCATCCACCAAACAAGGTTCCGATCCCAATCATCAGGTAACAACCAAACGAAATCCAAAAAGGCATGGTGTCCGAGTTGACTTTTGTTTTGATTTTGTAACCCTCTTTCAACTCCTTTCCTTTGATGGAACTGATGAACATTCCCGCTTTTTTGTATTTCGGATTTAATTCCTTGTCCTTGAAGATTAATTCTTTGGTTTCAGAGTCGTAAATATTGTCACCCTTGGAATAGATGTGCAATTTTTCAAGGGCCTCGTCGGCTTGTTTGAAGTTTTTGAAGGTTGCTGCATAGGGGTATTTGGTGTTTAGCTTTTCCTCGTGGAAAATGACCTCCTGGCTCTTCATGTCAAGGATGTCGTCACCACTGGCATAGAAGGAAACACTAGCGATTGTACCGAATTCAGGCTTAAATTTTTCGGTTTTTCCTTTATCGTTGGTGTGTTCAATTTGAATGACTTCGGAAATCTTGAGATACGGATTGATTTTGTCTTCTGTTCCTGCTTCCCGCTGCATGTTGCCATACACCATTAGCGCAGCACAAATGATTCCCATTACTTTTTGAGAATCTGCGCCACCGTGTCCAAGCGAAAACGCAGCAGAGGAAAGCAACTGTAAACGTTTGTACATGTTCGATTCCTTCATGGCTGTCTGGCTTTTACCGTGAACAAGCATGTAGTATACATATGCCAAAACAAATAATACCATCATCCCCACAACGATGTACATCATCTCTTTTTTCATATCCATGTATTCCACCATGTAATCGGTCAGAAAATAAAAGGCTACTGTTGCACCTGTGATCAAGAAAAACTTCAGCAAAAAACGCCTGCTTATCGTTACCAAAGCGATAATGAATGCGATGATACCGCCAATGAGAGGCGCAAGGAAGATAAACAACGTAACTTTCAGTATTTCTCCTGAGGCAATTACATCAAATCCGGCGTGAGCGACGGCAGCACCGGCAAAACCGCCGATGAGGGTGTGAGAGGAAGAGGAAGGAATTCCTAGCCACCAAGTAAATAAGTTCCAAACGGTAGCAGCGAGCAAGCCGGCCAAAATCACCCATAAATCGATGGCGCTATTGTCCACGGTTTTGGCGACCGTATTTCCGACGCTCATATCAAAAACCCAGAACGCGGCGACATTAAACATGGCTGCCCACACAACGGCTTGAAATGGTGTCAATACTTTGGTAGACACCACAGTAGCGATCGAATTCGCCGCGTCATGAAACCCATTTACTAGGTCAAATAGCAGGGCAATGACGATAACGACAAGTAATAAATTCAACATAACTAAAGGAAGTAAGGGAAGTAATTAAGCGTATTTTACCACAATTGATTCAATCACGTTGCCAGCATCTTCGCATTTGTCTGTTACGGTTTCGAGCGTTTGGTAAATCTCTCGTTTTTTGATCAGGGTTTTGGCGTCCACGTCCGAATCAAACAGGCGCTCAATACTCAAATCAAAAATTTCGTCGGCCATGTTTTCAACACTGTTGATTTTGACCACGCACTCAACCACTTTCTGGGTGTTTTTCAGGTTGCGTAGTTCAAGTACAGCAGAATTTACGGCCAAAACAGCTTGTAGAATAGCGTCGGCTGCTTTTTGAATGCCAGAATCTTCGGTTGGATCGATTTTGTAAAAGTTGACTTTTTTCCCAGCTGCATAAATGTAGTCGGCAATATCGTCCAAGGCAGTGGCCAAGCTGTGGATGTCTTCACGATCAAACGGGGTGATAAAATTTTTGCCTAGTTCCACAAAAATCTCGTGGGTAAGTAAATCATTTTTGTGCTCAAGATCTTCCATTTCTTTAATGAACGAAGCACGTTTGTTAAAATCTGCTTCGTTTACTACCCCTACCAAATGGCTAGCTAATTTTTCAAGGTTTGCACTCGCGTTTTCAAAAAGGTTGTAAAACACCTTGTCTTGAGGGATAAAGAATTTAAGTAATTCGGATGCCATAACAGTTTAGATTTTTGGTAAATGTATGCGATATGATTTTTTTTCAATACTATCAATTGGTTTGTTAACGTAAACATAACGTTGCGCTTAATATGAGTACGAAGCAGATGAAACAAGACCAATTAATTTCAACTGAAAGCTTGATTTATTCGGGTTTTGATACCCTTTGAATATTATGGCACTGTAAACAATGTTACGTGACTGCAAATCCTTTTTACCCTAAAAAAGGTCTTTATTAGGGCCTGTAAGTCTACAGTAAGCCATTGAAATATTACCAAAAGGTTACCTGTATTACCCTTAGTTTAAATGTAAATAAACAATGTATTAAATTAATATGAACAGATTTACATTTGCCCCAAACCAAATTATACATCTAAATGAAAAGAAGTTTATTAATGATGGCGATGATCTTTTTCAAGTTCGCAGTATTGGCCCAGGCAGACTCTACGAAAAATAAACCGAAAGAAGATCCAAAATCAAGTCAATGGTATGAGAATTTTCAAATCCGAGGATATTTGCAGGCAAGGTACAACCGGTTGCTTGAGACAAACCCTGATTTGGAATGTGAGCAGTGCGACAAATCTTGGGGCGACGACGGAGGATTTTTCATTCGGAGGGCACGAATTATATTTTTTGGTCAAATATCCAAAAGGGTTTATTTGTACATCCAACCAGATTTCGCATCTTCCGCCGGAACAACTGGTCATATTGCTCAACTTCGAGACGCCTATTTCGATGTAGGTCTAGACAAGAACAACGAGTTTCGCATTCGCCTTGGACAAAGCAAAGTCCCTTTTGGGTTTGAAAATATGCAGTCCAGCCAAAACCGGCTTCCACTTGATCGGAACGATGCGCTGAATAGTGCGGTTTCAAACGAACGTGACCTTGGTGCCTTTTTTTATTGGGCACCTAAAAAAACGCGTTCGTTGTTTTCCTCTTTGGTGAAAGATGGATTAAAAGGGTCAGGGGATTACGGCGTGTTTGCCTTTGGGGCTTATAACGGACAAACAGCTAATCAAACAGAGCGAAATAACAACCTGCATGTGGTTGGCCGTCTGAGTTACCCTTTTCAAATGAAAGACCAAGTGATTGAGGCTGGTATACAGGGGTATACGGGAACATTTACCCTATTATCCACATCTGCTGGGGTTAACAAAGCAGAGGATAGTGAGTACCTTGACCAACGTTTGGCTGCCACATTCGTGCTTTATCCAAAGCCTTTTGGAATTCAAGCAGAATACAACATTGGTAAGGGACCAGAGTTCAATAAGTTTACGGATTCAATTGAAGTGCAAAACCTACAAGGAGGATACATCACCTTGTCTTACATGCTCAAATTGGACAAACAAACACTCATTCCTTTTGCACGCGCACAATACTACGACGGCGGTAAGAAGCATGAATTAGATGCTCGTAGTTATAAAGTAAACGAGTATGAAATCGGTGTAGAATGGCAGCCACACAAATCGTTTGAATTGGTTGCAATGTACACCTTTTCATACCGAAGGTTTGAAGATTATGTCAAACAAGACAATTTTCAGCAAGGTCGCTTGTTGCGCTTGCAAGCACAGATTAATTTTTAATTTCGAAAATTATCTCGTAACTTGAGGGAGCTTTTGGCTCCCTTTTTATGTTTCGGCTACTACTGATAACCTTTTCATTTTTAGTTGTTTACTCTGTAAACGCTCAATATCCCGATTCCATTCGGCTCAATGACCTACGCATTCTGGCCTCGCACAACAGTTACAAAGCCAAACCTGATCCTCGGGTGTTGCGTTTTCTCACGCGGTTTAAAAAACGCCTCGGCAACGACCTCAATCCCATTCAACTCGATTACGGCCACGAAACCCTTGAAAATCAATTGAACGTTTATGGCGTATTGGGTTTTGAACTCGATGTTTGTCCAGATCCAAAAGGCGGCCGTTATTTTCGCAGAAGGTTGAATGCGTTTATTCCGGGCATGCGACAGAGATCGAAGGTCAAAGAGCTGAAACAACCCGGTTTTAAATTGCTGCATATCGCCGATGTAGACTATGAAACGAATTACATTACATTTAAGCAAGCCCTTTTTTCTCTTCACAAATGGTCGGATAAACACCCCAAGCACTTGCCACTTTTTATCAATATCGAGGTGAAGAGGGATGCCCCCGGAAACCATTCTAACACACTGCGCTTTCTCGGTTTTCGAAAAGCATTATCCGTTGATTCGATTGACTTGAATGATTTGGATGATGAAATACGATCGGTATTCCCCGTTTCTGAATCTCGCTTGTACTCACCATCCGACCTGCAAGGGGCATACTCATCGGTGAACGAACGACTGAAAAAGGAGGGCTGGCCAAGCTTGAATGAATGCTTGGGAAAAGTGTTTTTCATGTTGGATGGCGACATTGATCAGCAGTATACCAACGACTTAACCTTGGGTCGTTCACGTCCCATGTTTGTTTACGGAGAGCCGAATGCCCCAGCAACGGCTTTTGTCATTAAGAACGATCCAGTCGGAAAAGAAGAAGAAATCCGTGCCCTGACAGCATTATACATGGTTCGAACCCGATCGGATGCCGGAACGCTTGAGGCGCGAGCGAACGATTACAGCCGTTGGGATGCTTGCATCCATAGCCAGGCACAGATTATATCTACCGATTATTATCGGCCTGATCCTGTGATTGGTTCGTTTTATGTTCAACTGAATCACCACCTCGATCCCTTTGTTGACCAAGTATTTTTGAGAGAAAAATGAGCGTGGAAAACCAGGTCATAGCGTTTTCATTTAGGCTCCGAGTAAAAGCGTTCTTTCGCCAATTATTCTGGTGGGGCATAGGGCTACTTACTCCCTTTCAACCCGTCGTGAGGTACCGTAGGTGGGCAGAATGGTCCCTGAAAAAACGAGGCATTCAACGACACGTACTAGATGTCGATGGGTTTCATATTGTATTCTGGAAAGGCGGAAAAGGACCGGTGTTGCTTATGCTCCATGGCTTTAATACCGACGCCGTGTTGACCTACCATGCAGAAATGAAAGCACTTTGCACAAACTACACCGTAGTGGTTCCGGATTTACTCTGGTTCGGTGAAAGCTATTCGAACCAAGATCCAAACCTCCTAACCCAACGGCTGGCTGTAGAGGCATTGTTGCAATCGCTAAAGATTTCTGATTTCAGCTTATTAGGGCAAAGTTACGGTGGGTTTCTCGCCTTGGACCTCGTTCATTGCAATCCATCATTTCGCATCGAAAAAGTGTGTTTCGCTAATTGTCCAGGACCCGTATTCGATAAATCGATGGTCAAAAAAGTATGTCAGCGCTTTTTGGTCAACCAACTCCATGAATTGTTTGTTTTTGAGGACTACCATTCGCTCCAGCGGCTGCTTGATTTGGTGAGTATGTTTGATACCCGCATTCCAGACAAGCTGCTAAACCAAATGTTCGTAAAGATAAGTCCCGAAATTCGTTTGAAGCACCGTGCCTTGATGAACGATTTACTCCAACGGGAGATGGAACCCGGTATGCTTGATGGCTTTAGAAAAATGAACTGTTTAGTCCTATGTAGTGCGCGCGACGAGTTGTTTTTTCTCTCGGAAAGTGAGAAGTTTGCTCGGGCTTTGAATTGCGATTTAGTGGCACTTCCTCATTCAGGACATAACCCTCAATTTGACGACCGAAGAGCCTTTATCAAGGCACTAACATCTTATTTTTAGTTTTTAATTTGGGAGCTAAACCCTATGTCAGCGATAGAAGAAATCATCAGCACATCAAGGCTGTTATTGAATGTCGGATCGATATTGGCAGACAAGAACTTAGCACCCTGATCTAGGTATCGTTTAAATAATACGGGTATTTTTTCACCGTTCGTTTCAAGATTTGAAATTATCTGATCCAGTCGTTTTAAGTCCTTATCACTGCTTTTGTTCATCCAGTCATTGATGAATGGGTTGTCAAGCGGCGTAAATTTTTTCTTGGGCGTAAAAAAGGCACTAAATTCAGAATGTTGGTAATGTTTTTTTAGAAAGGAAACGACCATTGATTTTGAGTGTTCCTGGTAGGTTGAAGGAATACTTGTTTGCCCAATAATGAATGCTATTTGGTGGTCTGCTTTTACCAGCATTTCAATGGCATTCCACAATAGGAATAGCGGAAATGGTTTACATTGGTATTCGAGTGATACAAATGCGCGCCCAAGTACGACTGATTTGACCAATATTTCTCGCATTTTAGGGTGGTCATAATAATGTGGATTCAGACTGGAGTTTTCAAACACATTTTCAGTCATTTTTGAACCGAAAGACATTCGGTAACCTCCTGCTACGCATCTTTCCTTGCTGTCCCAAAGAACCAGATGGGTACATGTTTGATCATATATATCCAGGTCTAGAGGATTGCCAGTCCCTTCATTGACCTCCCTAAATGTTTTTTCCCTCAGTCGCCCTATTTCCTGGATGAGGTTTTTACGGGTTGTTCCTTCAAATGAAAATACTTGTAAGGGACCCTTTGATGTCAGAGGATTCCCCAAAGATGAAATTTCCTTTTCCAGTAAGTCTGGATCAATCTTGTCTATTAAAGGAGATGTCTTGCTTTCAAAAACCTCTTTCAAGTTCTTTTGCAGTTTATTTTGAAATCGAAATGTTGGAATACTTCCGGTAACTTGACTTAATAACCTGAAAGTTGTCTCTAGATCGAATAAGGATTCAGGCCCTCGTTTTAAAACGATTGGTTTTCCGATATGCGATTGTAAGGGACGGTTTTTTCTATTCAACCCTTCTCTGGGCAATAGGGCAGATTTGATTACTGGGCTGATGCCCGCCACGCGATAATACGTATTGCTATTGCTGCCATTTATTACCCATGGTAAAACATTCCCGTCAAAACGCAAAAGGATTTTTTTTGCTGTGGAATGCCATGGATTTTCATTAATCGCATTTGCATGTGTATCCAGATCCCCGACATCTCCGGAAGGAAATAGAACGATGCAATGCCCTGCGTTAAGCCATTCAAATACGAACTTCAATGGCCCAATGTTTTTGGTGACGGCTTCCTTGGTTCCGTAAGGATCTACAGGTATGGTAAAGGCAGCTAAAGGAGGAAAGGAATGCATAAGTTCGTTTGCAATTATTTTAACATCCTTTCTTATACGGATAATGGTATCCAGAATCGCCAGTCCATCAGGGATTCCCGTTGGATGATTGGCAACAATAATCAAAGGCCCTGTTTTTGGAATACGCCTAACGTGCTGTTCAGGAACGTGGTGTGCAATTTTTGATTGAGCTTTGTATTGCTCAAGAAATTCTTCGATCTGCATGTTCCAGGTCGATTTGCAAAACTGATTGACCTGGTTCCAGCCAAACATTCCAGAAGCGATTCTGTAAGCGAACTTCGTAGAAAGGATTGGGGTTTTGACACGTTCTTGATATGCCCGTTGAGTTAAAAAAGCCATAGCACAAGAATAACTGCCTTCTATGAATTTACCTTTAACTAAACAATAAGTCAATATGTATCGACGGGATAATTTTGTTGAGTTTAGGGCGCTTGGTTGATGAAATCCACATAAAGATTATTGAAAAGTTAATACAGAATCTCAACGTTCAATCAATGGATTCTCCATTTTTACCATATGAATACTGTAAACCGAGAATTAAGTTGGCTTTCCTTCAATGAACGTGTGTTACAGGAAGCCATGGATCCGAATGTGCCACTCATTGAACGCATTCGTTTTTTGGGGATTTACTCTAACAACATGGACGAATTCTACCGTGTTCGTGTGGCATACGTCCGCAGAAAAATGCTGCTCGGAAAGGTCAAAATCAAAGGATTCAAAGGTTCAGCCGAAGATTTATATAAGGCCATTCGTAAAGAAGTCATCAAACAACAAGGCATTTTCGAGAAAACATACGCAGAGATTCTTGAATTGCTGAAATCAGAGCGCATCCATGTGGTGAATGAAACAGAACTGCCACTGGAAGACCAAGAATTCCTCAAAGACATGTTCAATCGAAAAGTACGTCACGAGGTTTTTCCCATCCTTATTGATTCCAAACGGCCATTTCCTACGCTTAGAGACGATGCCATTTACTTAGCGGTTTCATTGACGGATCAACAAGGCAAAAAACGCTTCGCACTGATTCAATTGCCCTACAAGCAACCTCGTTTTTTTCGCCTTGACAAAAAAGATCACAGCCTCGTTATTCTTCTTGATGACCTAATTCGCTTGAACTTGTCGTCTATCTTTAGTGTGTTTGAACCCAAAACAATCCATGCCTACACCTTCAAGTTCACACGCGATGCAGAACTCGATATTGACGACGACCTGTCGGCTAATTTCATGCAGAAAATTAAAAAGAGCGTTCAACTTCGAAAAGTAGGTGATCCCCTCCGTTTGGTTTATGACAGCACCATGCCCAAAGACCTGCTGAAAATTGTTACCCACGCATTGGGAATGAGCCAAGGACTGAACACCATTCCCGGAGGCCGCTACCACAATTTCAAGGATTTTATGTCCTTCCCCTTTGGCGATCGAAAGGACCTGCAATACGTGCCACAACCACCTAATTTTCATCCCTTACTCAAAGACCAAAAAAGGCTGTTACCAGCCATTGAACGAAAGGATGTACTCCTGCATTTCCCTTACCAACGCTTTGAACACATCGTTGATATTCTAAGGGAAGCGGCCCTTGATCCCAAGGTGAGGGCTATTCGCATCAATATTTACCGTTTGGCGAAAAACTCCAATGTGGTCAATGCATTGATTTCAGCGGCGTACAACGGAAAAGAGGTAACGGTGGTACTCGAATTGCAAGCCCGATTCGACGAGGAAAACAACCTTCACTGGGCCGATTTACTGAAAGAAAGCGGGGTGCGGGTGATACTGGGGGTCCCGCATTTAAAGGTGCATTCCAAGCTGATGCAAATCGAACGCATGGACAAAGGCAAGGAAAAATTGTACACGTATGTCGGTACCGGAAATTTCAACGAAAACACCTCACGCATTTACTCCGACCTTGCCATACTCACCTGTCACCCACAAATCAGTGCCGAGGTGAAAAAAGTGTTTAAACTGTTCGAGCACAACCTTGATCGGCCGATGTTTCGTCATTTACTCGTTTCTCCATTCAACAACAGACGAAAAATACTCGCGCTTATTGACGCCGAAATCAAGCATGTGAAAAGAGGGAAAAAAGGACGAATACGCATTAAAATCAATAACCTAACAGACCATCAACTCATTCAAAAACTCTATGCAGCCGGCGCGGCAGGAGTGAAAGTGGAAATGATTATCCGTGGTATTTGCTGTTTGATTCCAGGTAAAAAAGGCTTAAGCGAAAACATAGAAGTCATTAGCATTGTAGACCGATACCTCGAACATGCGCGTTTTTTAGTGTTTCAAAACGATGGGCAACCGGTGCACCTCATTACCAGCGCGGATTTCATGGAACGCAACATGGACAGCCGGATCGAAGTAGGTATGGTAGTCAATGACCCCGATATCAAGGAGGAACTCGATCGTATTTTTGATTACCAATGGAAGGGGAGTCTTAAGGCACGGACCATCTCCGGTGATTTGAAAAATACCTTCAAACGTCGCGACCTGCCTCTTTTTCACGCGCAATATGAATTGTACCAACATTACCACGACCTTCAGTCATTGAAGGAAACAAAGGAATCAGAAAGTATTTAATCGGAAGGCGTTCTCATTTCTGTCGGTACGTTATATTTGCCGAAAAGTTTTGCAGTGAGGTACGCAGCCATCGACGTAGGAACCAATGCCGCCCGACTCAATGTGGTGGAAATTAAAAATGGGAAGAAAGGCATTTCCATTGAACGGATTTTTCAAGACCGTGTGGCCCTTCGCCTAGGGGATGATGTGTTTAAAAAAGGGTACATCACCTCCCACAAATCGCTGCAGTTCATCAAAACCATGCGCGCCTTCAAACTTCTTTCCGAAGTACATGAGGTACAAGTCATGCGCGCTGTGGCAACTTCTGCAATGCGTGAAGCGGAAAATGGAGCGGAATTGCGCAACATGATCTTCGAACAATGCGGCATCTACCTCGAAACCATAAGCGGGGAAGAGGAGGCCCTGTTGCTTTTTGAGTCATTCGACCTGCTTTCGGTAGACCGTAACTTGCCCTACCTAGTGGTGGATGTCGGCGGTGGAAGCACTGAGATCAGCGTGTTCGAAAATGGAAAGCGCCGCGCATCACGGTCGTTTGAACTCGGCACCTTACGTATCCTGAACGGCAAAGGAACGCCTATTGAATGGCAAAACATGCGTGAATGGCTCGAACGAGAGGTGGATCACCACGTTCCCCATCGCTTGTACGGTACAGGTGGAAATATCCGTAAGATACATGCGCTGCTCGTTGGGAAGGAAGAACAAGCTCCCGTGACAATGGAAGCACTTGAGCAACTTTTTACCGACATGGCACCCTTATCCAACGAGGAACGTATGTCGGTATACAACATCAAGGCGGACAGGGCAGACGTTATTGTTCCGGCCATGCAGGTGTTCCAGTTCATTCTACAACAGTTGGGAATCAACGAAGTGCATGCCCCACGACTGAGTTTAAGCGATGGCATTTTGTTGCATTTGTACAGGGAGCAAACCGATGTGTAACGCTCCTCGGTTTTCCGTTTTCTCGCCGTATCTTTGCGCATGACCCTTAACAATGACCTTATTTGTGCACTTGCTACACCCAGCGGAATGGGTGCGCTTGCCGTCATACGCCTCTCTGGTAAAGGAAGTTGGGCACTCGCGGAGCGTTTTTTCTCCCGTACGCTTATTGATAAAGCCTCGCACACGGTGCATTATGGAAACGTCATCCAATCATCCGGAGAAATCATCGATGAGGTGGTCATCTCCCTTTTTGCGGAAAACCGAAGTTTTACAGGCGAAGAAAGCGTGGAAATCACCTGTCACGGTTCTACCTTTATCCAGCAACAACTGCTGACCTTATTCACCGACAACGGTTGCCGTCTGGCATTGCCAGGTGAGTTTACCCAACGGGCCTTCATGAATGGCCGCATGGACCTTTCCCAGGCAGAAGCGGTTAGCGATCTCATTTCCGCTCAAACACGCATGGCACATGCCGTTGCCCTCAAGCAATTGCGTGGTGGTTTTTCGAGCGAACTGAAAACCTTGCGCGAGAAACTCATCCATTTTGCTTCACTCGTAGAACTCGAACTCGATTTTGCCGAAGAGGACGTTGAATTTGCCGACCGCACCGAACTTAAATCGTTGCTCTCCGAAGTGCTGACGTACCTTTCCCGGCTCATCCGCTCGTTTGAACTAGGAAATGCCTTGAAAGACGGTGTCCCTGTTGCCATCGTCGGAGCACCGAATACAGGCAAAAGCACCCTACTGAACCAGTTGCTGGGGGAAGATCGTGCGCTCGTGAGCAACATTGCGGGCACGACCCGAGACGTCATTGAGGAAAGGTTGAATATCGATGGCATTTTGTTTCGACTAATCGATACGGCAGGAATCCGTGAAAATGCCGACACAATCGAGGCGATGGGAATTGAGCGTACCCATGAAAAAATTTCGAAGGCATCCCTAGTGGTATGCATGGCAGACTTGTCTGTTCCCGGCAGTTTAGTCGACGTTTGTCACTGGGCAGAAGCACTTCGCGGGCAACACCCGGATAAGCACATTGTGGTGGTCGCAAACAAGCACGACCTCGCTTCGGAAAACGGCACCATGGAACCTGAAACCATTTCTATCAGCGCGCAATCTGGCGAAGGTGTGGAGGCGTTACGTGAGTGGTTGGTGCAAGCCGTCAGGGGAGATTACGATGTTCAAAGCGAAACCATCGTTTCAAATTTGCGTCACGCAGAAGCGTTAAAGCGCACGCATACGGCACTCTCGAGCGCATTACACGGGTTAGAAACAAGCATTTCCGCCGATTTCGTCGCTATGGATATCCGTCAAGCCATGTTCGACCTAGGCAGCATCACAGGAGATATCTCGACCGAGGATTTGTTGGGGAATATTTTTAGTAAGTTTTGTATCGGAAAGTAACGAATTTTATAGCTAATAAAGAGATATTTTGATCCCTATTAGAAAAATGTTAAAAAGTCCGTACCGCACGAACAGGGAGATTGACCCACTTTAGCTGTTTGGCCCAGTGACTGTCACTGCAGAAGTTGAATTGCCAACTGTTTTCGGTATCGGCATTTGAACTACTCCAATAAGTACACTTGAAATTGCCAAGAATCTCTATATTGTTATACATCTGGTTTAACTCATCAGTAGTTGGTAATCTCCATCCGTTTCCTAAATCAGCACAAGATTTTATCGCATCATCCCAGTTCAAATAATTGGGAAAATCTTTCTGTGCAACCTCAATACTTCCTAATTTAATTGGATTTCCTATTATTGAGGATGAGTAGGAATTGGGAGATTCATTTTGAGGTTGATCGGAAGAAATTAACGAGGATAATGCTGTTGGCGTATCTTTTTTAAAATCTAAGAGTATCTGAAGGTAGGATTTTGGTATTGCAAAGTTTAAATTTTGTCCATCATTAAGTTGAGCAACTGAAATCCCAAGTAATTCACCATTTATATTTAAAACTGCTCCTCCACTACTACCTGCTGATATGGAGGCTGTCATTTGAAGTAATTTGTTTCCTTCAAAATCCCTCATTCCACTAATAATTCCTTCGGAAATTGTTGCTGGTAGACCTTTGGGACTTCCTATTACAAAAACTTTTTGTCCTATCGATGCAGAGGTTGCGGCAAACTTTATTGCTGGCCTATTAAGAGTTGACACTTTCAATAATACTAAATCTATAGATTTATCAACTCCTACAAAACCATCAATTTGATACTCAATATCTGAATTATTCAAATAACAATTTGCGTTCTTTGCACCTTCCACAACATGATAATTTGTCACAATTATATTTTGAGCAACAAAAAAACCTGAGCCTAGAGACCCATTATCAGTTAGTATTGTGACAGTCGAGTTTACAGTATTTTTATAAACTAGAGAAGCGTCTTGAGAAAACAAGTTATTAATAGGATTTAAAATTAAAAACATGCTCGTATAATATATAAAATACTTTTTCATGGTTTTGATTTTAATCCGTTTTATATTTTTCTTCTAAACACAAACGAAACTAATAAAAATCATTTAATTTGCTTGTAACTTGAATGATTTATTTCGATTCTACAATATCAATTTTTTTGTGCCTTTTCTCGAGGTTTTGTATCGGAAAATAACGGCTGCAAAACAGAATGTATCAAACATACTTTGGGTGTGCCTGAATTACTTACAAAGAATTGGTTAGGAAAATAAAAGGGAAAATGAACAAAGAAGACGCTAAAGGATATGCAGGTTGTTTAATGGTTACTTTAATAGAGGTAGTTGTTGTTATTGTTATTATTTTAATTGCTGCTTACATCGGTCTTTAAAGATTTGTTGCTTATATACAGAAAGCCGATATAACAGGACCTACTTTATGGGCTACTAAGAGTTTCGATTTAAAGGGTTAAATCACCTTAATCAACTGTTTTTGTACCCTATTTGTACCTCAAAGTATAAAAGCCGTTAGTAATAAACGAAAGCAAGCGGTCCAAAAACTTTCGCTCCCGTTACTTCTTAAAAAGCCTTGTCAACAAATACCCACCAACCGCTATTCCGGCGGTCCATTGCATCCAGTTAGAACTAATTCCTTCTAAAAATCCGCCACTCGAATCGCCTGAATCGCCTGTTCCGCTGCCGCATACGCCGCACGTTCCTGCACCTGAATTGCAATATTCACATGAACTGCACGTAGTGCATGCGGTGCAGTTTTCAGAACCGGTACATCTGCCGGCTAGTGCAGGGTTAGATCCGAGCAAAAAGAGAACGAAAAGGGCACATAGAAGCAAGAATGGCCTATTTGCGTGCGGTTTATCGCTTTTAGAAAAAAGGGTTTTAATGGTCATTGTATCCGTATTAAAATGGAATTAACATTTAAAGATAAAAAAAGCGATGTGACTTAAAAACCTGAAAATGAAAGCCTATTAAAAAACTATATACCTACTTGCAGAACTTAAGCGAAGATTGATTCCCGGAATTGTCTCTGAGTACCAAACGATACGTTCCTCGTGCTAAGGAAACTAGGTCAACCGAAGCATGCGTTGAACTTATTTCGAAGGTCGTGATGATTCTGCCGCTGAAATCGGATATGTGGGCTATGGAGCCTACAAGGCTTTCATCCACTTGAATGTGCAGGCATTCCGACACCGGATTCGGGTAAATGTGCATGCGATTAATCGCCTGTTGATTGGTTATCCCTGCATTTCCGCTTACTTTCAGTCGTATAATGCTGTGCGTATTGGGGTTGGTATTCGACCAGGATGCACCGTTGGTAGCCAGGTAAATTTCTTTTTCGGGCCCTACACAAATGTCCCTCAAGCGTCCGAATTGGTTCGTTAAGTAGTGGGTTTGAGAAACGTATTGTGTACCATCAGGACTGAGTTCCAATGCGATGACTTTTTTGTCTTTAAGCACTGTCATAAGCATTTTTCCATCCCATTCTGGGAAATTCGGATTTTCATACCAGAGCATATCGGAGGGAGCAATGGTAGGTGTCCAAACTGTCAAGGGTTCTTTCACATTATTGGCTGTACAAAACGTTTGCTCTCCGGAGAGGTCGCAAAACCCTTCCACGCTTGGCCATCCGTAGTTTCGTCCGGGCTCAAGGAGTTGGAATTCATCGTCGCTTGAAGCGCCGTGCTCAGACAAATAAATCAAGCCATTTGGTGCGCGGTACATCCCTTGCACGTTTCGGTGGCCATACGAGTAGACATGGCTTGTCGGATCTGGGTTATTGGCTGGAATGGAACCGTCGGTATTCATCCGCAAGATTTTTCCACTCAACGAGGTCATGTTTTGCGGCAAGCTTGTGTTCTGGGCATCACCTGTCGAAACGAGCAAGGTATTGTCTGGTAAAAACTGAAAACGTGCACCAATGTGGGTGGTATTTCCCGTAATATCTTCCAAAAGGGTAACTGGATTGACAAGGGAAGAACCGTTAAACGTGTATTTAACAAAACGTTCACGAATACTGCTAAAGGAACCATAGGTATAGGCTAGAAAAACTTCCGGTGTATTAGGGAAGTCAGGATGAAGCGCCATTCCCAGCAGACCGGATTCCGATTGTTGGTAAACGGAACCGGTTAAGTCAAGGATAACCGTTTTCGTCCCGGTGATAGTATTGATGCGGCTAACTATGCCTTTACGTTCGGTAGTCCAGATGTGGTCATCGGTACCATAAATGATTTCCCAGGGAATATCGAGGCCCGTGATGAGTGTATCTGCTTCCACTTCGGTATTGCCCACCATAAGGGTAGACTGGCTTCGCGCCGCGAAAGAGCTTAGGGCGATGAAAAGGAGTGTTTTGAGTTTCATTGGCTGTAGTTCTATTCGCTTAAAAGTACTGATTTTCTGATAATCACCTCTTCTCCCTAATTAGAAAAGCCCCTACTACCACCGTAATGGCCGCTACAATGATCGGGTACCAAAGCCCTGCGAAAATATTGCCCGTTCCCAGCACCATGGATTCAGCGATAAGGGGTGTCAATCCGCCAAACACACCGTTTCCTATATGGTAAGGCAACGAAAGGGAAGTATACCGCAAACGCGGAGGGAAGAGTTCCACTAAAAACGCAGCAATGGGACCGTACGCCATACAGACGAATAGCAATTGAACCAAGATAATCAGGCCGATGACAAGTAGGTTTTTCTGTGGCAAGGTAATGGTATTGGTTGTTTTTGTTGCCGTTTTACTGCCTTTGTCGGGATATTCGATGACTTCTGTTCGGTTCCCTCCGTTCGTGTACGTATGTTCCAGGGTGACTTTTCGTCCCTTTTCTGCCTTACCTTCTTCGGTTTTCACTATGACCGGCTTTTCGCTAACGGGCTTCCAGGTTTTCCAATCGGCTTGTGCAGCCATTTGCTGGTAAAGGAACATATAGCTGCATGCGGCCAATGCCATACCCGTCAGCATGATCCACTTTCTTCCCACCTTGTCAGACCAGCTGGCAAAAATGATGAAGAAAGGAGTTCCAATCAGCAACACAGGAATCAGCATCCATTGAATTTGCTCGGCATCGATGCTGAGCGTTTTGATGCAAAAATTCATCGCGTAAAACTGTCCGGTATACCATACCACTCCTTGTCCGGCGGCAGCACCAAAAAGCGCTATGAGGACAAACTTCAGGTTCGACCATTTTCCAAAACTCTCTTTTAACGGATTTTTAGACGTTTGCCCTTTGGCTTTTAACTCCTGAAAAACAGGCGATTCCTCCATTTTGGTCCGTATGTAATAGGAGAGGATAATCAGGAAAAAAGAGAAAAGAAAGGGGAGGCGCCAGCCCCAGGTGTTGAAGTCCTCCGCCGACATCATGGAGCGGCAACCTAAAATAACGAGCAAGGAAAGCAGCAAACCGACCGTTGCCGTGGTTTGTATGAAGCTCGTGAAATACCCTTTTTTATTCTCGGGTGCATGTTCGGCCAGGTACACAACTGCTCCTCCGTATTCGCCTCCGAGGGCTAGCCCTTGAAGTGCCCGAAAAACAAAGACCGAAATCGGCGCAAGCATCCCTATGCTTTCAAATCCCGGTATGAGTCCGATGACAAAAGTAGAACCTCCCATGATCAACAAGGTCAACAGAAACGTATGCTTTCTTCCAACTATATCACCCAAACGGCCAAACACCAACGCGCCAAAAGGACGAATGACGAACCCCACACCAAACGCTGCTAAGGTAGCTAGAAATGCCGCAGTTGGATTCTCTTCGGGGAAAAACTGGGTGGCAATGATTGGTGCTAGGCTTCCAAAAATGTAAAAGTCGTACCATTCGATCAAGGTTCCAACGGACGAGGCGGTGATGATTTTCCTAATGGATTGATTTGAACTCATGGCCGCCAATGTATTAATTTTTTTCTAAAGTTCCGTTGCTTAGGATTTCAAATCCCAAGCAACGGAGGATTTCAAATCCCAAGCAACGGAACGTTCAGCGACCTAATTCCTTTAAGCGCTTCGCGTGCGAAAGGAATGCTGCTGAAAAGGTGGGTTTCAAGTTGTAGGTGAAACCAAACTCTTCTGCCGTTTGCGCCACAATGGGAGCAATGTGAGGGTAATGGATGTGGCTCATGTTCGGAAACAGGTGGTGTTCGATTTGAAAGTTGAGTCCACCCACGTACCAACTGAGTATTCTATTCGAACGCGCAAAATCGGATGTAGTAGTTAATTGGTGCACGGTCCAATCCGAATGAATGATTCCATTTTCATCAGGAAGGGGTTGCGCGGTCCCTTCCACCACGTGGGCCATTTGAAAGACCGTACTCATGATTATTCCGGCCGTGAGGTGCAGGAGGCAAAAGCCGATGAACACTTGCCACCAGGTGTAGGGAGTCAGCCACAAGGGTAAGCCAATTATGATGGCGACATAAAGGACTTTGACTAAAATCAATTTGAGTACCTCAACCTCCGGTTGTCGTCCCTGGGCCTTGGTCATGCCACTTCGGTTGAAGTCAATCAGCTGACGGAAATCTGCTATTAGTTTGTACAGCGTCATCAGGCCGTATAAAAAATAGGCGTATAGGTACTGAAACCGTTGGACCTTGTGCAAAGGAGCATGCTGGCATAACCTCAACAAGCCTTTCGATTCAATGTCCTGGTCGTAGCCGTAAATATTGGTGTAGGTATGGTGTAAAAGAGTGTGTTGTATCTTCCAGTTAAAGGTATTGCTTCCTAATAAAAACATCGTGGAAGAACAAAGTTCGTTCAACCATTTCTTCCTTGAAAATGCCCCGTGTGAAGCATCGTGCATTACGGACATACCAATGCCAGCCTCTCCGACACCCATTGCAATAAGTAGCAAAACCGCCATCCAGCTTGGAACGGAAACCGTTAAAAGCACTATAAAAGGGGTAAGGTATATCGCCAGCATGACGAGCGCTTTGACTATTAAGCGTGTATTCCCTTTCGTTGAAATACCCCTTGTCTTGAAATAAGCGTTTACTCTTTCTTTAAGTGTTTGAGCGAATTGTTTTTCGATTAAATCGTTTGCGACGAATTGAATGGTTTTCATGGCCGATGTTTTTTAGCACCGGTTTCAAATGTAGGTGAACACAGTGATAAAAACATTGACGTGCGTCCCCGTTCAGTAGGAATTTAAATCCTGCTGAACGGGGGCTACAACATTACTCTTTCAGAATATTCTTCCAACTCAACACCTTTGCGTCGGTCCTGTTCTGATTGAACGAGCCTGTGTGTACAAGCGTTTTGCTTTCAATCCGGTCCGGAACAAACTTTTCAAAATAACGTAGCCCTTTGAACATGGCAGGCATGATCGTTTCGCTGGCCTTGATCTCTACCAAATTCAATTTTTCACTGTGCTGCCAGATGAGGTCTACTTCATGCCCTACTGCATCTCTCCAAAACCAAAAATCCAAGAGTAAGTGTTGGTGGTCATTCTGCTTTATGTATTCGTTTACAACGAAGTTTTCAAATAAATTCCCCTTGTATGGGCTAATCTTCAAGCTCGAAGCATCCCTTATTTTGAGTAAAAAACACAATAAGCCCGTATCGTAAAAATAGAGCTTGGCACTTTTGGTGATCCGCTTATTCATGTTGGAATGATACGGCTGCAAGCGGTAAATGATGTAACTGGTTTCCAATACCGAAAGCCACGATTTGGCCGTTGGCTGTGAGATGCCGCACTCATTTGCCAGCGAATTCAAATTAAGCAACTGACCCGCTCGCGCAGCACAAAGGGAAATGAAATTCCTGAATTGCCTCAAATCTTTAACCTGGAGCAGTTCGGACAAATCACGCTCAACATACGTTTGTATGTAGTTGGCATAAAACACCTTCGAAGGGATATCCCGGTCATAAAGGGCAGGATAGAATCCCCGCTGTAGGTTGACCGCATAATCCGAATCAAGCCATCCAGCCATTTGCATTTCGTGAAGGTCAAACGGCAAGAGCTTAAACAGAGCCACCCGTCCCGCTAAACTTTGTGAGATGTTGCGCATCAAATGAAAATTCTGCGAACCCGATAAAATATACTGCCCCATGAGTTGGTCGTCATCTACCTTCGCTTGGATGTAAGAAAATAAATCAGGCACCCGCTGCACTTCATCCAATACCACATATGCGCCATATTCTGCCAGAAACCCATTGGGATCATTGATGGCATAATTTCTATGGTCTAAATTTTCTAAATTGATATAAGTATAATTGGGAAACTGGGTCCGCAAAAAAGTGGTTTTACCCGATTGCCTAGGCCCAGTTAATGCCAAAACGGGATACTTACTGAGGTAAATATCCATTTCCTTTTTGATGGTCCTTAGAGCTCCCATTTATGCATATTTAATAGTTCAAAAATACATACAATTTTGATTTTACACTACTTATAACTTTGAAAATACACTAGTATTAACGTTGAAAATGCACTGTTTATTGCTTTGAATATGCTATACCATCTATTTTTATTATACACTACTCTTTGATTTGAGGTATCGCAATATCATACCTTGAAAACACACTGCATTTCACCTTTATATTACGCTATTGATATCATCTAGCATTCACCGCATATTTATTGATGTTACGGAGTGTTCTATTTTGAAAATGTACGATGGTATATTTTGAAAATACACAGGTTAATGTTTTGAAAATACATTATTTTTAGATGGGAATTTATTGGCTCACCTGAATGACAAATTCATTCTGTTTTTCGCAAGGTTCACGATAGATTCCACATCAAAACATCTAACGCATCATTAAATAACGGGAAAATTTGTTGCAGAATAAAAATCCAATGCCAAAGTAAACAATGCTGAGTGTTAAGGAAATCAGAATTCCAAAACCAATAAGGTGCCTTCGCCAGGATTACTGCTTAATTCAAGATGGGCATCGGCAATTTTAGCCCTGTTTTGCATGTTTTTAAGGCCAAAACCGTTTTTGATTTTGTCCATGTCGAAACCAACGCCATTGTCGTGGAGCATAAGTATCGTTTTTTGCCTGCGTACCGTTACTTCGCATTCTATCTTCGAACATGAGGCGTATTTGCGCGAGTTGGTAACAAATTCTTGAACAATTCTGAAAATGTTATAGGCACGTTCTGATTCCAATGGCTTGACATGTCCAACCTTGGCATTATAGGAATACTCGATAGAGGTGGATAATTCATTCGATTTGCCAAAAAACACATCAAGGGCGTGAAGAAGTCCCTTCTCCAATTCTGGCGGAGCTAGGTTGTAGCACATTGACTTCATCAACATAATGCTGTCGATTGTTAATTGCCGGCAGGTGCCAACCACCTCCTCGTTTTCTTGCGAAGCCAAGCTGGAAATATAGAGGTTGAGTGCGACGAGGTTCTGTCCAAGGCCATCGTGCAATTCCATTGACATACGGTGACGCTCATCGTCAAGCGTTTCGTGTACCAGTTTTTCCCTGTCAAGAGCCGCCGATTTTTTTTCGTGAATGTCTTCAATGTATCCTAGCCAAAAATGCTTTTCGGTTTTTTCAGAAAACCTGCCAGCAATAATTCTAAACCATTTTGACTCACCCTTTTCGTCGACCATCCGAAGTTCCAGGTTCAGGACATCTTTCCCCCGGCGGTTGTTTTGCAAACGGGCTAAGGTATCAGGCAAGTCTTCTGGGTGAACGAAGTTTAATAGGTATTGCTCCTCTTTTAGTAAGCGTTCCATGTCCATGTAGGGAAACAGGCTATGAAAATTGTCGCCAACGAAACGCACAGAAAGTTTCCTGCCTGGTAGCAGGTCAAATCCAAAATACCCGATGGGCATGCCGGGGAAGTAACGAAACAGGTTGGACGCTGAAACGGTATAAAGTTCGTCAAGTAAAATTTTCACAACGAAACCTTCGTTCGCGATAGGGTGAAAAAGCAATTTTTCGATGCGAGAGAGGGCAAATCCACCTTCCAATTTGAGCTCGGTACGATTGATCAAGCTTTCATAAAAGTGCAACAAGGTACTCGGATGAAGAATGCGTTTGATGTACTCAATCACTAAGGTACCTTTAACAGCATCGAAGGTTTTATCAATGTTTAGGTTAGTTGCAGTATTATTGAGGTACATGATACGAAAGTCTGTATCTACAATTAGGACAGCACTTTTTAAATCACCGAAAAAAGCATTCAGTTCTTGGTCAGATCCGGTAAGTATGGAGCCTTTGACAAGGCGTTGCAGTCGGACCAATTCCTCCGTCTGCTCATCCACGCGATAAAGCCCTTGATTGCTCATGTTCAATCTTTCCGTTAGTTGGAAACCAGTTGCTTTTCATGGTGTTAAGCACATAATCCCCAACAATATTATCAATAAATTGACTTAAGTTTTCAGTAGATGCATGCTATTTCATCACCAATGACTTGTTAACAACTATGAATTAAGACCGAATTAAGACCGAATTAGGACCGAATTAAGACCGAATTAAGAGGTTTTTATTAATGCTTTGATTGAGAGCGAATTATCTGGCACATTCAATCATTCATGCCTTTTCCTTGAAAAATTTGGGTTTTATACTTTTCAATACGGCTCGACCTCGTAGCAGCTTGTTTAGCCCCATTGAAAAACAACAAATAACCGCGTCGTCTGCCCGGCGTGAGCGCTTCAAAAGCATGTTTAAACGCCTCGTCAGCAGAAAATTGCGCTTGCAACTCTTCAGGTATAGGTAGTTCTGGTGCAGTCTTTGTCGCTTTTAAGCCGGATTTCTCGATGTCAATGGCCTCCAATATGTAGCTTTTTATCAATTCCCTTTGATGAACGATGTCCTCCGTATTGGTATAACGCAATTGCCTTGTTGCTTGCGTCTGTTCCGATGGCCTCGCTAATAACTGAGCCTCATCCCGCAATAAAGCTCCTTGGAAAAACATAATGCCGCAGTAATGCTTGAATGCACTCAACATAAAAAGGTTCTTGCCCTGATACATGTAACATGGTACACCCCATTTGACCGTTTCCTCTAGGCCGAGTTCATTAATAAAGCCTCGCAAAAGGAGAAGCTCTTTATTCCACCGAACAGCCTTGCATTGATCGGTAGCGAAAAGGGAACACCTTCCACAGCCCTCCACAAAATAGGTCTCAATGTCCTTAATCATACGCTCCGTTGTGGGTCGGAAGGTAGGCTTTTTTGCCTAAAAAAGAAACCGCAAACGGAAGTTTTCCGCGTTTAATCCGTCTTTAAATGGCGGATAAGAAGGATCCAACGCTTATTTCAGAATTTTGTTTCCTTTGTTTTTAATGAGCATAACCTCCACAATTTTCATTGCGTTTTCTGATGATATACCAAGCTTTTCTGTAATGTATTCAGCTAGTTCTTTTTCTTCTTTATCGATCACTCCGTCAGCTAAGATAAGTTCACAAACAATGGCTAACAATGTCTCACGGTAGTCCGCAGAAACATGAGGAGCGCAGGCATCAATCATCGCTTTGCCACCAATGCGTTTGTGCACAACCACTACGGCGGTGATCTGTGATTTGAAGTCTTGTAGTTTAAAATGTTGTTTGTACACAATCATGTTTGACATCTTGCTGATCTCAACTTGTGAAACATCTCCGTCCACGGCCATGCAACTGTACATGATGCCTAGCCAAGCTTCCATCTCTGAGGTAGGCGCATACGTTGTTGGTTGTGATGGCCCGCTAAAAAGTTTATCAAATAATCCCATATGGTTAGTTTTAGATTAGTCAAATATAAACATATAAAACCATAAAAAAAATAAGTGCGAATGAAAAATTAATCCATGCAATCGCAAGGAAGATCCATTAGGAGCTCTACCCCCGGGAGTTTAGATTTGAGCTGATCCTGAAAACTCGGGCCGTATTTTACTCCCTGAAGATCGATTTTTTTCAATTCGGAAAGGTGCGATAATCCCTCAGGAAAGGTATACACCGGCGTGTCCCAGAGGTCGATGAACGCCAATTTTTCTGCATAACGAATACAATCAGGAATGGAAGAAAAGGCATTGCGATTCAAAACCAGTGTGCTTAAGTGGTACATGCGGCACACAGCCGTTGGAAAAACAGTGAACTTGTTCTTTCCTGCATCCAGTATTTCAAGTTGTGTTAAGCTATCAAGAAAATCAGGTAACTCCTTTAAATTGTTTCGGCTGACATTCAAATAGATCAAGGATTTAAATCGACTGATTTCTACTGGGATTTCATCCAGTTTCTGTTTGCTTAAATCCAAGCCAAACACAGTATCAGCTTGCGCATGTTGAACCTGCTCAAGGGTGTAAACAGGGAAGTCCTGCCCCCAAACAACCGTGCCCAAGCTAAATAACAACCAGCTGACGAACAAATGTTTCATCTTCTTTTAATTGGTTTTTTAGCGCTTCCAAGTCTGGAAAGGCTCGTTCATTGCGCACACGGTGTAAAAAATAAACATCAAGGGAACTTTCATACAAGTCGCCTGAGAAATCCAATATATGCATTTCAATGGATAAGGGATTCTCTGCTCCTAACGTAGGTCGATTGCCAATGTTGATCATTGCTTTATATACCCGACTATTGATTTTAACCGTGCCTGCATATACGCCTTTGGAAGGGATAATCTTCACCGGATCTGGCACTCGGATATTCGCCGTTGGAAAACCTAAGGTCCTGCCTAATTGTTGGCCATGAACCACCATGCCCCGCAAGGAATAAGGTGAACCTAGGTACCGATTTGCCAGTGCGATATCACCCGTTTCAATGGCTTTTCTGATCTTTGTTGAACTGATGTTAATGGCGTCTATCTCCTCCGCAGGGATTTCAATGACGCGGTAGTTGAAACGTTTCCCCATTTCTTGTAAAAAGACCAAAGAACCCTCCCTGTTAGCCCCAAAACGATGGTCGTATCCAATCACCACCGTGTGTACTTTCAAGGTGTCGACCAGTAATTTCGTAATGTAGTCCATACAACTCCATTGGGAAAAGGCTTTCGTAAAGGGATACAAAACGGTGGAGTGTAAACCAAATCCACTCAGTTTTTCAAGTTTTTCCTCTTCCGTTTGAATCAGTTTGAGGTCACAGTTGCTTCCCTGCAATACCATCCTGGGATGAGGTGAAAAGGTAAGAAGAAGGGGAGTGCCATGAATGTCGTGTGCTACCGAACATACCTGCCTTAACAGCTGCTGATGCCCGACATGAACACCGTCGAAAGTACCAATCGTTAACACCGGCTTGGGTAACGAGGGTAAATGTTGTATGTCCCGAATAACTAACACGCGTGTCTGTAAAGGTAATAAAACCCCATCAATAGGACGAGCTAATGCATTCGAATCAGTCGCTAGAAAACGTATCGAATGGATTTAAATCGATTCATAAATGTCAAGTCTGATCCAAAAAGCGTTTGTATTTACCTGAACCATAAAAGCAAAATGGCGTTGAGCCTCCGTTGGTACCATTAAAAAGTATCCTGTTCGATATTGAAACGAAATGTTTAAATTTGTTTCACTTTAAGCGCGCTGTAAACATGATGGATAAAGTTTCTTATGTAGGCAATGCAGATGTCAATGCCATAGACCATTTATATAAACAATACCAAGCCGACCCTGAAAGCGTTGACCTTGGTTGGAAAAAGTTCTTCGAAGGCTTTGATTTTGCTCGAACATCTTACGATGAAGACGCAGAAATTCCTGAAAATTTTCAAAAAGAATTTCGTGTCATTAACCTGATTCAAGCCTACCGTCAACGGGGCCACCTTTTTACCAAAACAAACCCTGTCCGGGAACGCAGAAAACATACGCCAACGCTGGATTACGAAAATTTTGGTTTAGAAACGGCTGACCTTGACGCAGTGTTTCAAGCAGGTGAACAACTTGGACTTGGTCCTGCTAAATTAAGCGCCATAATCGAATACCTCAAGCAAACCTATTGCCAGTCCATTGGAGTTGAATTCCTCTACATGAGGGACCCACAGCGCATCGAATGGATAAAAAACCAAGTCGAATTAAAACAGCGCTACGCGTTCAGTTCCGAACGAAAAGTGGAGATTTTCAGAAAACTTCAGCATGCCAGTAATTTTGAAGCTTTTTTAGGTAAAAAATTCGTAGGTCAAAAACGGTTTTCAATCGAAGGAGGTGAAGCACTTATACCCGCTCTTGACGTCCTCGTTGAAACGGGCGCAGGCTTAGGAATTGAGTACTTCGTAATGGGAATGGCCCACCGCGGAAGATTGAATACCCTTACCAATATTTTCAAAAAACGTCCTAGGGATATTTTCCGAGAATTCGAGGGCAAAGAATTCGATGCCATTGAGTCATTCGATGGGGATGTAAAATACCACCAAGGTTTTACTTCCAACGTAACACTTGATTCCGGAAAAGAAATTGGCATCACCCTTTCTCCTAATCCTTCACACCTTGAGGCTGTAAACACCGTGGTGGAAGGAATTGCACGTGCCAAAATCGATCACGTCCTTCACGATGAAAATAAAATTTGCCCTGTCCTGATTCATGGAGATGCAGCCGTAGCAGGACAAGGAATCGTTTACGAGACCATACAAATGGCGCAATTGGATGGTTACCGCACTGGGGGAACCATTCACATCGTAATCAACAACCAAGTTGGTTTTACCACCAATTACCTCGACGGACGCTCATCTACCTACTGCACGGATGTGGCGAAAACAACCCTTTGCCCAGTATTTCATGTCAATGGAGACGACGTAGAAGCGGTAGTTCATGCAGTTGAAATAGCGGTTAAATACCGACAGGAATTTAATATGGACATCTTTATTGACCTGTTGTGTTATCGGAAATACGGACATAACGAAGGAGATGAACCGAAATTCACCCAGCCAAGTTTATACAACCTCATTGCAAAACATCCAAATCCAAGTGAAATTTACTTGAGGCAACTAGAAAGCGAAGGAACAATGACGCGCGCAGCTGCCAAGGAAATTGAAAGTGCTTATTTGGATTTCCTTGAAAATGAGTTTGAGGCGTCACGCAAACACGAAAAGGCGCATGTGTACGACTTTTTAAGCCAGACATGGGAGGGATTTCGACATGGACAAGCTGCTGATTTTTCCTCCTCCCCGCAAACCGGTGTGGATAAAGCGACCTTGCTGGAACTCGGAAGAAAACTGGCAACACTGCCCGAAGGGAAAAAGTACTTCAGGAAAATTGCTAAGATCTTCGAAGACCGCCTTTCTGCCATTGAGAACGATAAATTGGACTGGGGCTCAGCAGAAATGTTAGCCTACGCAAGCCTTCTCGTTGAGGGCCATCCGGTGCGCGTATCGGGTCAGGATGTCGAACGAGGAACATTCTCCCATCGTCATGCCGTCGTTAAAACCGAAGATACCGAGGAAGAAGTGATTACCCTCAACCACCTGACCGATGCACAGGCAAAGTTTTACATTTATAACTCCTTTCTATCGGAATATGGTGTGCTGGGATATGAATACGGCTACTCACTCGCAACTCCTCGAGGACTAACAATCTGGGAAGCACAATTCGGCGATTTTTTCAATGGCGCGCAGATCATGATTGACCAGTTTATAACGGCAGGTGAAGACAAATGGGCGACACAAAGCGGACTTGTGCTCTTGTTGCCCCACGGCTACGAAGGACAAGGTGCTGAACATTCCAGTGGTCGGATGGAACGCTTCCTTCAACAATGTGCAGATACAAACATGCAGGTGGTAAATACTTCCTCTCCTGCAAATCATTTTCACTTGCTAAGGAGGCAGTTGAAACGCGATTTTAGAAAACCATTGATTGTCTTTTCCCCAAAAATGTTACTGCGCTATCCTAAGGCTGTCTCTTCCTTAGATGAATTGGCTACCGGAGGTTTTCAGGAAGTACTTGATGACAAAGGTGTAAACGCCAACCAAGTGGATACAATCGTGCTTTGTTCCGGAAAGTTCTATTACGAGATGAAAGAAAAGGCCGAGGAAAAAGGGGTAACAAATATGGCCTTCGTACGCGTGGAACAATTGTATCCATTGCCTAAAAATCAGCTTACTGCCGTTTTTGAAAAATACCAAAACGCAAAAAACATCCTTTGGGCCCAAGAAGAACCTGCCAACATGGGGGCATGGACCTACATGGCCATGGCACTTCGAGAGAAACAGCTCGTGGGAATTTGTCGACCGGCATCGGCCGCTGCCGCAGAAGGTTCCAAAAAATTACATGAAAAACGCTTGAAACAGTTGTTTCAAGACCTTTTTGAATATGCAACTGTAAACGTATAAAATAAGACAAGTATGTCGATGTTAGAAATGAAAGTGCCCAGTCCGGGCGAGTCAATATCGGAAGTGGAAATCGCACAATGGCTAGTGGCAGACGGCGACTTCGTTGAGAAAGATCAGCCGATTGCGGAAGTCGATTCAGATAAAGCTACCCTGGAATTACCCGCAGAAGAAAGCGGGGTGATTACACTCAAGGCTGCTGAAGGTGATGTCGTAAAAGTTGGACAAGTCGTTTGCTTGATCGATACCTCCGCGAGTAGGCCCGAGGGAGCGCCCACACCAGTGCAACAAACGGTGGAGCCAACCGAGGTTAAAGCAGAAGAAAAGCCGACTCCTGTGCCAAGTCCAGATCCGGTAAAACCTATTAATTATGCCTCTGGAACGCCATCCGTTGCAGCCGCAAAAATAATGACTGAAAACAACGTCCCTACCCAAGCTATCAAGGCGACAGGGAAAGATGGACGCATCACAAAACAAGACGTGTTGGCTGCTATGTCTGCTGGATTTGACGCTGCCGCAGCGTCAGGATGGGGAGGTAGCAGAGAACTGAGACGGGAAAAAATGAGCATGCTGCGACGCAAAATAGCAGAAAGGCTCGTGTCCGTTAAAAACGAAACGGCCATGCTCACCACCTTTAACGAGGTCGACATGAAGCCTATCATGGACATTCGTAAAAAATACAAAGACCAATTTGCCAAACACCACGAGGTAAACCTCGGATTCATGTCGTTCTTTACGAAAGCAGTTACCGAAGCCCTTGGATTATTTCCTGCAGTGAACGCGCAGATTGATGGAAACGATATGGTATTTCACGAGTATGCAGACGTAGGAATTGCCGTATCTTCTCCCAAAGGGTTGATGGTTCCCGTGCTTAGGAATGCCGAGCAATTGAGTTTAGCAGAGATTGAAAGAGAAATTAAACGACTTGCTGTGAAAGCAAGGGATGGAAAAATTACTCCCGATGACATGGCAGGTGGAACGTTCACCATCACCAATGGGGGCGTCTTCGGTTCTATGATGTCGACACCTATTATCAATCCACCACAGTCTGCTATTCTCGGAATGCATAATATTGTAGAACGACCTGTAGCCATTAACGGACAAGTCGAAATTCGTCCAATGATGTATCTTGCGCTATCCTATGATCACCGCATCATCGATGGTAAAGAATCGGTGAGTTTTCTCGTAAAAGTGAAGGAGATGCTTGAGAACCCTGAGCGCATGCTGTTTGGAGCGAAAGACCCACACGCGATTCTCTTAGGTTTATAGAACCGCAAAAAGTACTGTTTACCTCGCCTCCAGGCAATCGATCTGGACCGTCGTACCCACCATGCAAATAGACCCGGAGCTGATTTCGTGGTATTCAACCCAAACGGGCTTACCATCGGTTAAAGAAACGGAAAAGTCACTTAGATTGGCGGGTTCTAACCGTGTTCCATCTGTGAGTTCCACAACAAACCCACAGCCGTCGAGTCCGTTCAAGTCTCGAAGAACGGCTTTTTCGCCGTCTACGCATTCGTTTTTCCTACATCCTGTGGAGGAAAGGAGTATCGATGCAAGTAGCAAAAGGGGAATGATGTTACTTTTCATGTCTTTCATTTAACAGCCCGTAAAACGGCCATTAAAAGTGTTTATTGTTAAGTTCGTTGAGGAATGCCGTTTTTCCTATCATTCGTTTGTCTCTCCGCACAAGTATTCAAAGTTATTGTACCTTTGCCAAAAGTTTGACATGAAGGCAAAAAAGGCATCTGAAACCCTTGCAATCACCACAAAACTGGTGTTGCCAAATGACACCAATACCCTTGGTAATTTATTCGGTGGGCAACTTCTGGCCTGGATGGATGTGATTGCCAGTGTTTCTGCACACAGGCATTCCCGCAGGGTAGTCGTAACGGCATCGGTGAACCACGTTTCCTTCCAAAAACCAATCAAACATGCCTCCATCGTCACATTGGAAGCAAAGGTATCTCGGGCTTTTACCTCCTCCATGGAAATTTTTGTAGACGTTTATGTGGAAGACCACATGACAGGAAAGAGGGAAAAGTGCAACGAAGCGATTTACACCTTTGTAGCGGTCGATCAATACGGTGCTCCCATCGAAGTACCCGAACTTATTCCAGAATCAGAACTGGAAATCCAACGCTTTGAGGGGGCATTGCGCCGACGTCAGTTAAGCTTGATTTTGGCTGGAAAGATGAAGCCACATGAGGCAACTGAATTGAAAAAACTCTTTATTGACAACGAAGGCTAATCCTGCCGTCGCTGGGTAATAAACACTTTCTCTGGATCCACCTGTTCTTGCATGATGCGGTAAAAATCCTCCTCGTGTTCTTTTTGAAGGCAATCCAATGGGAAAAACAATTGAACTCCTTTGATGTATTCAAAAAACAACGATTCTTGGTGTCGGTGAACACGCCTTAGTCCTGAAAAATAAGCCACCGTAACATCCCTGTCAGCAACTACCACCGCGTTTTTGGTAATGCCTGCGCGAAAGTAGCGTTTCGTCTTCCCAATTAGAAGAAAAACAAGCGAGTCTAGTGCGACGATGCCGAAGCACAGACTTAAGGGCCAAGCGAAAGGTGTGACTAGGTATAGCCCAAAAGCTATAACCCCAAAAATACCTGTTTCCAACAAGTTGTAAACCACCACTCGACGCATTCGGGCAGGGCTTACTTCTTGAATCCATAAGAATTTTTCCGTCTGAGAAACCAAGTTCATTCCCATCCATCGTTGCATGCTTCTTCTAAGGTGCACGAATAAGAGCAAAGCAGCAAATCCACCAAGTATTTCTACCTTGTAGGTAAGTTGTGACCCAGAGGTCCCCAGAAATTCCAATGGAAGGTCAAAGGCTATCAAAATCACCAGCACCATGGCTGGGAAAAAGAGAAAGAGCATTAAAACATTGACGAACCTATTCATTCGGAATGAGCTTTAGTTTACGTTGTAAACCATCCATGCGCCGCTTTGTTTGCTCAATTTTCGTTTCCACCTCTTTTTTCATTTGTTCAGCTCCCTTTGATCGACCGAAAAAACCGAGGTTGTTCTCGTAACGCATAATGTCCTTCCGTAAAAGATCGATTTGACGACGTAAATCCGAACGTTCCTTTGCCAATGCTTTTCCCGCTTCCGGACTTGCCGTTAACGTTTCAATCTTCGCCTCAAACAATATTTTTTCACGCTCCTCACCCTCTAGTTTCAGCTGACCATACTGTTTGTCAAGGGCGCTTTTAAATGCCGTATAAATGCGATCTTTGTGCTTCATCGGAACCTTTCCAATGGCGTTAAATGAGGATGAAAATGACTTTAATTTTTCTAACGATTCCTTCCGGTTTTCCGACAATTCATAAGATTCGATTTCCGAAATTATCGCTTCTTTTTGCGTTAAATTCGCCTCTAACTCCTCGTCTTGCGCCTCAAAATGTTTCTGCCTCGAATTGAAAAAAGCATCACACGCTCCACGAAACGCAGACCATAGCTTTTGCTCCTGCCGTTGCCCAGCGTGGCCAATTTGTTTCCACTCCTTTTGAAGTTTGATCAATTGATCTGCCGTTGCCTTCCAATCGTTCGAATCTTTCAATGCCTCAGCCTTGGCGATTAAGCCCTGTTTTTGCTGTGCAAATCCCTGCTGTTGTGAACGGATTTCTCCAAAAAAATCTTTTTTTGCACTGAAAAACACATTGCATTGTTCTGAAAATAGGTGCCATACCTCGTCATTCTCTTTTCTCGGACCTGGACCTATTTCCCTCCATGCGGATTGCAGTTCAGTAATTTTCTTGGTAGCCTCCTCCCATTGTGCCACCTGCTTAAGTTCATCTTTTGAGGAAGCCAATTCTTCCGCTTGTGTAATTAAGGCGCGCTTGCGTGTAATACGTTCCTGCATGACCACCCTGCGGTCGTCATAATAGGCATTAATGCGTGAATACGTGTTTTTTATCCCCGTCCAATAGGTCGTTTTAAGCTCCTCCCATTCAGCATTTGGTACTGGGCCTATTTCATCCCACTCATTTTGCAATTGCCTTAACCGAGATTCAACGTCTTTAACGGTGTCTATCTTTGAAAGATCATTGATCTGATCAATGACTTCCTGTTTCAATTGTTTATTACGCTTGTAGTCGTGATCCTTTAGTTCTTTATAAATGTTGATATTGTAAAAGAACTGCTCCAACAATTTTGAGTATTCTTGTTGTACCGCATCTCGATCTTGCCGCGGAATATCACCGATTTCCTTCCATTTCTCATGAATCTCTTTCTGGGATGCAAAGGCATGGCCGATGTTTTCTTCATGCTGAATAACCGCTTTCAAGCGTTCAATCAATTGCCGCTTGCGAGTCAAATTTCCTTCTTCCAACGCTTTTTTAGCAGCGGTTTGCTCCTTGCGTCGTTCACGGTACAAAAGGTAAAGTTCGTAAAAACCGTCTTTAAGAGGCTTAATATCAATGGGTTCATGCGTCTCACCGCGCAATTCTGCATCCATGGCCGCAATTTGATCCTTGCGCTCAAGTTCCATCATCAAATCGTCAAATCGAACCTTTAATTCATTAACTTCTCTACTGACAGCTAACGCGTCGTCGTTCTGTGCTAATGTCTTTAGTTCTTCTAACAGTGAATAGTTTTCCATGTTCAATGGTTTTTTAATGCAAAGTAGGAATCATTTCAAAATTGGTCAAGGATACAAATTCAGCCATCCGGCCCTCGATGTCCTTTCGCTCAATCTCCATTAGGCGCTCTGTTCCAAATTTCTCCACACAAAAAGAGGCAAGGGCCGAGCCCGCAATTACTGCACGCTTCATGTTGTCGAACGATACGTCTCCTGTTGAAGCCAAATAGCCCATGAAACCGCCGGCAAAGGTGTCACCCGCGCCTGTCGGGTCAAACACACTTTCTAGGGGAAGCGCAGGAGCAAAAAACACCTGCTCACCATGAAATAAAAGTGCGCCATGCTCGCCTTTTTTGATGATCAAAATCGAAGGACCCATGCTACGAATAACCCTGGATGCAACCAACAACGAGTATTCGCCCGAAAGTTGACGGGCTTCCTCATCGTTGATGATCAGTACGTCGACTAATTTCAATGTCTCTTTTAAATCGTTCATGGCAATATCCATCCAGAAATTCATGGTATCCATGGCGACCAATTTTGGCCTGTTGTGTAGCCTTTCAATCACTAAACGCTGCACTGCTGGCGTAAGATTTCCTAACATGAGGTACTCCGTATCTTGATAGCTTTCAGGGATAACAGGATCAAAATGCTCCAACACGTTTAACTCGGTTGCCAACGTATCCCTAGAATTCATATCGTTGTGGTAGCGCCCCGACCAAAAAAAGGTCTTCTCGTTTTGCTTTACCTGTAAGCCTGTGGTGTCGATTCCCTTGGATTGAAGGTAAGCAATCGTTTCTGTTGGGAAATCACTGCCAACCACCGATACAAGGCGCTGATTTCGGGTAAAAAAGGAGGATGCAAGGGAAATAAACGTTCCCGCACCACCCACAATTTTATCTGTTTTACCAAATGGCGTCTCTATGGCATCGAAAGCAACGCTGCCAACTGTCAATAAACTCATTTTAATCGTTTTGGGAGGCAAAGATAACAGCTTGTGTGCACAACTGAGCATAGTCAATCAAGAATTCGGCTTTATTCGCGTGATTTTATGGATTTCTGTAACAAAGACGCGTTAATAAGTTTCAAATTCAGCGATGAAAACCCCAAAACACTTAACCTATTTTTGTTCTCGATGACCAAAGCAAAATGGATCAGAATTGGAAAATGGTTCGTTGGCAGTATTACCGCTATTTGCTGCCTTATTACGCTCCTATTGTATGTGTTCAAGGATGAAATTTGCGGCTATGTTATCCAACATGTGAATAGTTACCTTAAAACAGAGGTAAAAGTCGCAGAGGTGGATTTGACGTTCTGGGCCACTTTCCCAAACTTGTCGATTGATTTTAATGGGGTGTACATTCGTGACGCTTTCAAAAAGCCATCAAAAAACGACACGCTTTTTAGCAGCGACCAAATCCGGCTTAAATTCAACCCATGGGACATCTGGAACGAGAATTACAACTTGAAATCCATTGATATTAGTGAAGGACAACTGCATCTTAAAGTCCGAAAAAACGGTGAGGTAAACTACGATATTTTCAAACCCTCCAACAAGAAAAAGTCAGACTTCCAACTCATGCTTCAAGGACTTAAGGTGGAACAGGTCGCTTTAAGCTACGATAACGCCATTTCAAGCCAACATTACCGCTCTGATATAAGCGAACTTCTTTTGACAGGTGAATTCAATCAGGATGAGTTTGATATGGAAGTGGCTTCGGATTTCTATATTAAAGCCTTAAGGAGTGGCAAGTTAACGCTCTTGTCGAATCAAGCTGCCGCTTGTCGCTTTACCATGCACATCAATAACAAGAGCTCAACGTACCTTTTGCCCGCATCCACCATCAGTATCGCAGGATTGCCATTTATCGTTCAAGGTGAAATCAACCGCGATTCCTTGGATTTCAAGTTGAGGGCAGATAAGTTGTCATTTGAAGATGCAGTGAATAAATTAAGGGTTGCAGGCATCGATCAAATCAGCCAGTTTCAAGGAAAAGGCAATGTCCGTTTTGACCTCAACGTTAATGGGGAAAACAAAACAGATGCACCTGTTTCTATGGCTTGCCATTTTGGGGTTACCAACGGTTCATTGCTTGATCCAATAAAAAAATTACGGATTTCAAACATTCAACTTCAGGGGACATACGAAAAAAAAGAAGGGCAACAAGAGAAACTCTCGTTCAAACAATTTCGCCTGAATACACCTGCAGGCCCTTTTCAAGGAAAGTTGGATATTACCGAGTTTTCAAATCCTCATTTTAAAGGTTCGGCGCGTGGAAACCTCAACATGGGATTTGTGCATGACCTGTTTTCACTGCCTTATATCGATCAAATCAACGGCTATCTGGGACTAAATACCGAGTTTGATGTGGTGCAACAAATATCCCAATCTAAAAGCACCATTGAAGTCCGTCGCTGTCAGGGAGAGGTACATTTAAAGGGCATTGACACGCAGTTAAAAAATGACAAAAGGGTGTTCCGGAACATGAAAGGCAAGCTTTATTTACGCAATGACGAGGCCGGAATGGAAGGGGTGTCTCTGGAGGTGGGTTCCACAGACCTTGCCCTTGATGGCGTATTCAAAAATATTGTTCCATATCTACAAAATAAAGGGGATATTATTGCTGAGGTGGCTGTAAATAGCAAAAACATCAAAGTGGAAGACCTCGGTGTTTCGACTAAACAAGAAAAGATTGATCAACCTAAGGATTATGTGCTGCCCGACGACATAGATGCGCGTGTGGACCTTGACGTACGCTCGCTCGCTTACGATAAACACCGTTTATATAATGTTGGAAGCCAATTAACGGTGAAGGGTAGAACCATCACTTTTCAAAACCTCAGGGCTAGAAATGCTGACGCAGATCTGGCTGGTAGCATGAAAGTGGAGGAGCGCAATCCTGAGAAATTCTACCTTAGCACGGATGTTGCCTCCCAAAACATCCATTTTAAGAAATTATTCAAAGAATGGAATAATTTCGATCAAGAGGTTATAACGTTTGAACACATTTCCGGGAATGCCGAGGCAAACGTTCATTTTGAGGCACCCTTTGATTTTGAAACGGGCGTGATCTCCAATGATATCAAGGCACAGGTGTACATGAAAGTGGTGAATGGAAAGTTAAGCAATGTGGAGGCTTTACAAAGCATAGTCCAAAGCTTGGATACGCGCATGGCGAAAGCTGTACTTGGCAAGGAGAACATCAAGCGCCTTAGCTCGAAACTGAAACAACTCGATTTCAACACGCTCGAAAACACCTTCGAAATCAACAACGGTGTGCTCGAAATACCCGAGATGTTGGTGTCATCTTCCGTATTGGATATGGTGGTAAGTGGCAAACACACCTTTGATAATAAGGTGGACTATCGGTTTACATTTCGATTTAGGGACCTAAAGGAGCGTAAGCAAACGGAATTTGGAGAAGAAATAGACGATGGTACGGGGTTGAAAGTGTATATGCGCATGACAGGCGACCTCGATAACCCAACTATTTCCTGGGACAAAGACGCGATGAAGCAAGATGCAAAAGAGCGCCGAGAGCAGGAAAAGGAGACAATTAAAAGCATGCTGAAAACAGAATTCGGACTGTTTAAGAACGATACCACCGTAAAAAGGTATAATTCCCAAAATGGGAACAGGGAAACCATCAGCATCGACCTAGGCCCTTCCCAGCCTGCACAAAAGCCCGAGGAAAAGAAAAAAACCTCTAAGGTAAAGAACAAACTCGATCAGTGGAAAAGTGAATCTGCAAAGGACAAAAAAGAAAACATTGATTTTCCCTAGCGCATCGCGTGCATTTCAATACCTTCTCACCTCTAACCCCTCACCTCCTAACCCATTTCCTCTACCACCATCTAAGTAGATATACGGCTTTTCAAATTGTGATCCTGTAAAGGCGGCTAGTGATCAAGTAAAAACCACTTGCTTTGAACCACCAATTAAAACGAACTGTATCATGAAACTAAACAAAACACCCGTTATGGATACTGGGAACAAGAGGAGGTTTTCACTTCACGAAAAGTTAAAAAAGCTGCAAAATGGCGCGTCTTTTACATCTTTATTAGAGACTTTTCAAGAGTTTGGCCGAAAATTCATTTTTGGCGCACCATTTGTTAAAAGCAGCACGCCGCTTAGACCACGGCATGTTTTTAAGGATATAAAGCAAACTATGGAAAACTGTACTAATGCATACGCATCTTGGGAAAAATTTAATTTAAGGCGTGTAATTCTAAAGAACTCACCCGTCTTAATGTTCCTTGTCCTACTGACCAATATGGCTGGAATCAAGGCATTTGGTCAGGCCTACGTGCAAACCACACCTGGAAATTACACATGGACATGTCCTCCGGGTGTGACTTCCATTGTTGTAAAAACATGGGGAGCCGGTGGAGGTGGAGGTGGTGCGTTTAAAGCTGCTTCACCAACAACTACCGCTTCAACAGGTGCTAATGCCAGTGGCGGCGGCGGCGGCGCTTACGCGCAAACGACCATTTCCGTGGTTCCAGGGACAACCTACAACCTTACGGTAGGTTCCGGTGGAGCCGCTGGAGCTAGCACGGGCGGAAACGGCGGTGCTGGAGGCAATACATTTTTTGGCAATGCAAGCGCTGGGAATGCATCAGGAGCTACTGTACTTGCGGCAGGTGGTTCGGCTGGAATCGGCCGAAGTACGGCAGGTCAGAGTGCAGGTGCTTTGGGAGGAACAATTGCTTCCTCCATAGGCTCAATTAGAGCCGCAGGCGGCAATAGCAGTGCTGCTTCTGCTGCAAGTTTTGCGAGCGGTGGAGGAAGCAGTGCAGGTGCCAATGTGGCTGCAGGGGGTACCACTGGTACAGGAATAACAGGAAATACAAGTGGTACGCCAAATGGTGGTGTGGCTCCACTCGGAGGTTTTGCCGGAGGAAATGGAACAAACCTCACTGTTGGTGGCAATGGTTCTAATGGGACTGCCGGCGGTGGTGGCGGTGGTGGTGCCAGAAGAGGTACCAACGCAACAAATAGAACGGGTGGTGCAGGAGGTGCCGGAAGAATTGAAATTTGCCATACGACATGGTGCGCCCCAACAGGGACACCTACTTATTACATCTCCAACGTTTCGATAACAGGTGGGATCACTAATTTCTCGAACACCACCGCTGCAAATGGGGGTTATGCATACTTCTCTGCTCAATCTGCCAGTCAATACGCTGGATCTACCGTTAATTTTAGTGTGACACATACCGCAACGGTTGGAGGAGCTGGAGTCACTGTTTTTGTAGATTGGAATAACAACGGCAGTTTTGCAGATGTCGGTGATCAAATTGCAACAACAGGCGCTTGGAATTATGGGACATTTACAGGTACCATGACGGTTCCGGCAGGGGCTTCAATTGGAGATAAAAAATTGAGAATTGTTGTCGACTATAACGCGACAACACCTATCGCTTGTCCTGTTGGAATAACCGGTGAATCAGAAGATTATACCTTCACCGTTGTAACACCACCCGCGTGTTCTGCACCATCCGCATTGGTCTCAAGTGCAATCACTTCAACAACTGCAACAATTTCCTGGACAGCGGCATCGCCAGCACCTGCTTCAGGATACCAATATTATGTTTCAACTTCAGCAACAGCTCCAACGGCCGGGACAACCCCTACAGGTACTTCTGCAGCTGGGGTGACTACAGCAAATTTGACAAGCTTAACAGCAAATTCGACGTATTATTTTTGGGTGCGTTCGAATTGTGGTGGAGCAGGAACGAGCCTTTGGACAGGATCATCTTCCTTTTTCACCGGGCCATGCCTTCCAACGGGCACATCTGCATACTACATATCGAATCTAACGACTACTGGAGGTACGGCAAATATTGCAAACGCAACTGGATCAAATGCTGGTTATGGAAACTTTATTGCCCAATCTGCAAGCAATAGCATTGGAACAGGAACAAACTTCTCTGTTGCGCATAATGCAACTATAGGCGGCGCAGGTATAGGAGTTTGGATCAACTGGAACAACGACTTGGATTTTGCAGATGCAAACGAGCAGATAGCAATCACAACAGCTTGGAATTACAGTCCATTTACAGGAACAATTACTATTCCTGTAGGAACTCCTGCTGGTAACTACCGCATGCGCGTTGTTCTTAATTACGATGTTATTACACCAGGTTCATGTCCTGTAGCAATTTCAGGGGAATCAGAAGATTACACTTTCACGGTTATAACATTGCCTCCATGTGCGGGTACTCCAAACCCTGGAGCAACCACTGCTACGTCTTCGCAAGTTTTCGCAGGTGGATCTACAACGTTGGGTATTACAACAGCACAAACAGGTACAGGTGTTTCGTACGTATGGCAATCAGGGCCATCAGCTACAGGTCCATGGACTGCAATAGGAGGAGCAACATCTGCAACATACGTGGCATCCCCAACTGCAGCAACCTACTACCGATGTATTGTGACTTGTTCTAATGGAGGTGCTACTGGAACTTCAACTCCAATTTTAATTTCTTTTAACGCATATTGCAATCCGGATTACACAGGTTATACAGGTACAACTCCTCAAAATGGTAATGAGGGTACGGTAGATGGTGACATGATTACAAACGTTACCATAACTCTTGGAGCCACAACGTTGTTGAACAACACATCAACATCCGCTTTGAGTTCACCTCAGTATACGTTCTATTCATCGTTGCCAACGATTAACATGTATCCTTCAAACACATATAACGTTAACGTAACGGCTGGTGCCTTTACCGCCCAAAACTTCGCGGTTTGGGTTGACTACAACGATGACAATGATTTCTCTGACGCAGGTGAGTTGATTGGTTATTCTACAGCATCAACGTCAGTGGCATACCAAGTGGTGAGTTTCCCAATCAATTTAGCATGTACACCTCCATTAGGTTCACACAGAATGCGTATACGTGACGTATATAATACAGCGGGAAGTGCCATGGATCCATGTGCAACCTATGGTTGGGGTGAAACAGAAGACTACCTAATTACAATTGTTGCAGGTACACCCTTTGCACCGGTATTTACTGCCACGCCTACGACTCCAAGCTGTATGGGCGCACAAGTTACCTATACGGCTACGGCAGGTCAAACAAACTACTCTTGGGTACCAAGCGGTGTGAATGGTACAGATTATACCATCAACAGCGGTGGAACATCTACTTCCAATACAATGACCATTACATGGTTGACAAACGGAAGTAAAACAGTTACCATGAACTATGCTTCGCCCCTTGGTTGTTCAAGTTCAGGAGCGGTAACCAACACCATTACCATCAGCCCTAGCATTACATGGGCAAACGTTCAATGGCCTGCAAATGCAACCATAGCTTGTGGTGCATCAACGAATGTGTATGGCCGAGTGTATGAGCCAAGCCTTACGCCGGCTGGAGGAGCAAACGCAGGTATCTCAGTACAAGTAGGTGTGTCAACAACAAACACCAACCCTGCCACATGGCCAGCTGCTGCATGGACGAATGCGTCTTACAATGCACAACTTGGAAACAACGACGAGTATGCAGGAGCGATTGGTGCTTCACTTACACCTGGAACCTATTACTATTCTTTCCGTTATTCGAACAATGGAACCGCTTGTTACGTGTACGGTGGTTTCCAGGGAGGATATTGGAACGGTACCTCCAACGTAAACGGTGTGCTTACTGTTAACGGAGTTGATTGGGCAAACTTGCAATTCCCAGGAACAGGTTCAATCTGTCAGTCAGGAACGTTCAGCGTTTATGGTCAGGCCTATGAGCCGGGTGTTACAGAAAGTGCAGGTGCTGGAGCAGGATTAACGGTTCAAGTAGGTGTGAATTCAGCAAACACAGATCCGTCCACTTGGGCAGCCGGTGCATGGAGCAACGCAACTTTCAATAGCCAATCTGGAAACAACGACGAGTTTACAGCCACGCTTTCTGGTCTTGCGCCAAATACATACTATTATACCTTCCGTTACTCCTTAGGAAATGGATGCTACCAATACGGAGGATTCAGCGCTACGGGCGGTGGAATCTGGAACGGAACAACGAATGTTTCTGGTACACT
>JBILRE010000010.1:0-137354 GCA_044372835.1 Crocinitomicaceae bacterium
ATCTGTGGCAATTTTCGAAAGCCAAAGTGCGCGCGTTTAAACTCTTCGATTGGAATTCCTGGAGTCCCCATGAGTGTTTCAGGTTTACGTACGTTGGAAGGAACACCCGTTTGTGCCACGATTTTAACCTGATCGGCAATCGTTAGGTGTCCACTAATGCCCGCTTGGCCTCCGATCATAACATGTTTTCCAATTTTAGCTGAACCTGCAATTCCCACTTGTGCGGCAATTGCTGTGTGTTCATCCACTACAACGTTGTGGGCTATTTGACATAAATTATCGATTTTTACCCCTTTTCGGATAATGGTTGAGCCCATTGTAGCGCGGTCTACGGTGGTGTTGGCACCAATTTCAACAAAATCCTCGATTACAACGTTTCCGATTTGCGGAACTTTCTTAAAATGTCCATGTTCGTCAGGTGCAAAACCAAAACCATCTGCACCTATTACAGTTCCGGCATGTATAATACAATTGGATCCAACTACGCAGCCTTGGTATATTTTGACACCAGGATAAATGATAGTCCCCTCACCGATGAGCACATTGTCTCCAATGTAAGCATTTGGATAAATGGCTGTTTTGGAACCAATTCGAACCCCGGCACCGATGTATGAGAAAGCTCCGATGTAGTTTTCACCACCTAAAACCGCGTCCTCTGAAACGTGAGATGGCTCTTCCTTTCCTGGACCTTTTGCCGTTAATTGTGTATAATATTCAAGCAATTTGGCAAAACAAGCATAGGCATCCTTTACTCGAATGAGGGTAAGAGAAGAGGGTAAAGATTTCGATGGCTTAAAGTCATGGTTGACGATGCAAACCGATGAGCCGGTGGTGTAAATGTATTCCTCGTATTTAGGATTGGAGAGGAAAGAAAGGCATTTTTCACGTCCTTCCTCAATTCGAGCGATGTCAGATACGATCACTGCATCGTCACCTTCTACTGTTCCCTGAATCAGCCCTGCAATTTGTCCTGCACTAAGTTCCACGTTCCAAAAATATAAAATTCGTTGAAGCCTAACCGACCTTTAGCTCGCTTTTATCAACAAACTTGATTCAAAAGTCATCGACAATCAACTTTTTTTTCAGATGTCATTGAGGTGATATTCACTTTGTTTTTATACCAAATAGCCTCAAAACGAACAAGCTCACCACTGGGGTTGTTGACGGTCAATACTTGAATTGCTTTGGGTTTAGCGGTAAAACGGGTTCGTTCAAAATCGATACGACCATTCGTTTTCATTGCCTTTAAAATAGCTTTCTCTTTCTTTACAAATAGGTTTTTTACCATGCACTGCAGAATAGGATCAGGCTCCAAAAACACGAGGTCACGGTCTTTGGGAATGCGAATTATTCTACCGCTTCCTTTTTTGCTACTTCGAACCGATTGCGCATTTGGCTCAGTAAAATGTACTTCCGAAACAAAACTTTCCTTGGGTAAGGTAAAATAAAAGGTCATTTGTTTACCCGAAGAAAGCGTATGCAGGATTTTATACACTTTTAGCAGATCCCCTTTTTTACTTTCGGAAAATTCAACGTTTCCCTCGTTTAGGGCATTTACTATATCCTTAACCAGCAAATCTTTTTCTTTCATGGCTTTTTCCTGATCTTCGGGAATAACCAACAAGCGGTCTAAGATGCTGTTTTTAACACGATTTGCTGGTAGCCAAGAGCAACCTCGGTTCTGAAAAAAAACAAAAACAAATAACAAGCCGATACCAAAACCGATACCGTAATACCTTAGTCTGCGCCAAAAAGATTCCATTACAGAGATGTTTGGAAATTAAATAAAAAAAACCGCTTTGAAGCGGTTTTTTTTATTTAATTTCTCAATTTAACAGGGCATCCATTTTGGAAGCTAACTGCGCTTTTTGTGCGACTCCGACATGACGGTCTACCTCTTCACCATTTTTAAAGAAAATAAGGGTCGGGATATTTCTAACGCCAAATTCAAAGGCAACACCTGGGTTTTCATCCACATTGACCTTTCCAATAATGGCCTTACCATCGTAATCATTATGCAAATCTTCGATGGCTGGGCCAATCAATTTACATGGACCGCACCATTCTGCCCAAAAATCAATTAGAACTGGAACATCCGATTTTTTTACCAGCTCTTCAAAATTCTGGTCTGTAATTTCTATTGCCATATACGTGTTATTTTCATGTTTAAACTTGTAGACAAAAATAGTGTTTTCAACGAAACTGATTGAACATTCTTCTTCCTTTTATTGGAAACCTTCCGTTACCTTAAAGATTTTTAACGGCCATTTTTTTCATGGTTTGTTGGTTGTCCGTGCGCAAGCGGTAAAAATAGGTGCCATTTTCAATACTTTTTGTATCAAAACGAACAATTGTTCCCCCGATTTCACACTTTCGGTGGTCGATCTCCTTTAGTATGGAAAGTGATTCATCAAGTACCTCAACGATCACTTCTTTTGGATGTTCAGCCGTGTAGTAAATTTCAATGATCCCTTTTGCCGGACTAACCTCCAAGGGATAAAGCACGCAATACTGATCCGCAACAGGTTGCCCCTTCCCCATGTATTGCAACAGTTTTCGATACGCAATAAACAGAATAAGTCCACCTAGCGATACTGTTAAGACAGCAACGGCCGTATTCCAAAATGAAAATCCAAGCAATACCATATCAGTTACAATGCAATTAAACCTTGAATTTTCGAAGAACGCACATACACATCAATGATGGAATCGACACTCAACATAAATTCTCTGGCGGAAACACTTATATACTTACCATTTCTCGACTCGTGGTATTCAATACCAGCGGTATCATCGAACAAGGCATTCACTAATGCCACCTTATGCGTATCGTTTGGCACGATGAATTTAAATAAATATACATTCGGCCATTCTTGCTGTTCTAGTTGCAGCCTTAAATTTGCAAATACCGTTTCATCCATGACTACAGCTTCGATTAAGGTTAAAAGCCCTATTCTCCAGCGCCTTTGTTACGTCGCATTCGGATGTTCAAGAATTCAACAGACAAGGCATATACCATAGCGAAATAGATGTAACCTTTCGGCAATTCCTGGCCAAATGCTTCTGCAATGAGAATGACACCAATAGTAACTAGAAACGCTAGTGCAATCATTTTGATTGTTGGACGGGCATTAATAAAATCACTGATTGGCTTGGCGAATATCAACATAACGGCCATGGAAATAATCACGGCAACGTAAATAATAATGAGTGGATCGTGGTGCGTTTCTTTTTCCATTCCATTGGTCATCCCAATCGCTGAAATGATGGAATCAAAACTAAAAACGATATCAATCATAACGATCTGACTGATAACACCTGCCAAGTTCTTTTTTTGGTTTTTTTCGCCCTCATCGTGCAATCCCTTTACACTTTTGTGCATTTCGATGGTGCTTTTATAGATTAGAAAAAGGCCACCAAGTAACAAAACCAATCCTTGACCAGAAATTGGAACGTCAAAAACACGAAACAACTCTCCGGTCATAGACATGATCCAAGCAACAAAATAAAGCAAAACGAGACGAATGACCAACGCTAACGTCAACCCTATATTTCGGGCTTTTCGCTTGTTTTCCTCAGGTAATTTATCCGTAACAATACTGATAAAAATGATGTTATCAATCCCTAATACGATTTCTAAAAGGGATAGAATAAGTAAATACATCAAACCTTCAGGGGTCAATAATGCACCAAAGTCAATGCTCATAGGTCTTTTTTTTGTGGATAAAGTTAACTATTTATTTGTCCGAGGTTCGAATGAATCGGAAATAATCTTCCAACACCGAATGGTTGCTAATGTCCGTGGTGTTCACCTCCAAAAGGGTTGGATGCTGTTCTTCATTAGATGAAAACAATTCCTCCAATGAGCTTAAAAGATCGTTATCCACTGAAGCGTAAAGGTAATTCAAGCCAAAGCCTTCGCAAAATTCCCTGGCCTGAAATTGATGTGAAGCAACAAAATACTTATCCCGCTGTTTGGTGTTTCTCGGTCCAGGAATGATATCAAATATTCCTCCCCCTCCATTGTTGATGAGAATGATTCGAAGGTTGGTTGGAACGTATTTATTCCAAAAAGCATTGCTATCGTAAAAAAAGGATAAATCCCCCGTAACCAAGACATGAATATCGCCTGGACTTGCGAAAGCTGCTCCCACCGCTGTACTCGAACTGCCATCGATGCCACTTGTACCGCGGTTGCACCAGTAACTAATTCCAGGGATTGGGTCAAATAACTGACAATACCTCACTACCGAACTGTTCGCCATGTGGAGATGTGCACCTTCTGGAATGAATTGAAATAGCAAATCGTACACCTTCAAATCGCAGAATTGAGCCTTTTCCAAAAAGCCATGTGCCCGATCTTTCGCCAAATAATCCAACTGTTTCCAACGCGATCCAAAATTGCTTGCATTTGATTCGGTATGAATTTCATTTATTATAAAAGAAAGAAATTCTTCCCCGGTAGCCTGAATGCTGTTCGTTAATTTTTGGAAGGTATCCATGTAAGGAAAATTGAACCCGACCTTCCAATGCTCCAAGCCTTGGCAGGCCCGCAAAAAGGTTTTTATTCGTTTGGAGACAACAGCATCTCCAACAGTAATTAGAATCTCCGGTTGGTATTCGGCTACCTCCTTCTCATTCATTACATTTAACGCCCGGTCAATGCATGGTATTACGTGTGGAACAGTTGTATTGGAAGTGTTTTCCGTGAGTACAGCAATCGATGTATCTTTGGCCAATTGTTCCAACATGCGACTTAAGCGATGACTAGGAAGTGATTGTCCTACCAAAATCATTTTCTTTTTCCGATTCCAGCTGTTTTTTAAGGCCTCAAGCACCTCGGATGAAGGTGCAAAACCTGACTGGATGAGCGAAATTTTCTTCGGTTTTTTAACAACATATTCCCTGGTATCATATAGCGGTTCAGACAACGCCACGTTTACATGAATGGGGCCCTTCCAGTTGCCATTACCCATGGAAAGTGCAACCGCCATTTCCCTCTCTACGTACCAAAGGTCCTTTGACAACAAAGACGACTCTCCGAAGTTGCAACTATAGCGAATGTGATTTTTATAAAGATCCCGCTGCACAATGGTTTGTCCATCGCCTTGATCAATCCATTCTTCGGGACGATCGGCTGAGATAACAAGCAAAGGCAAACTTTGATAATATGCTTCAGCAACAGCAGGGTAATAGTTTAGAGGCGCGGATCCAGAGGTACAAACAACCGCAACAGGTCGTTTTAGCTGCTGGATCATTCCAAGCGCAAAAAAAGCAGCACTTCGTTCATCATGTATCACCAGCGTATTCGCATCGGGATGTTCATCTAAAGCAATTGAAAATGGCGCATTCCTTGATCCCGGTGAAAGTACAAAATCGTTTACTCCGTGTTCAAGGCAGCAATTTACAATGGCTTGTACGATAGATTTATTGGAAGAAGAAATCATTCAGGAAATAAATGAGGATAAAGTTAAACTTTTATATTCGGTTTCCTCCCATTCAGCAAAAGCGTCCGATTCTGCGGTGATGCCCCCTCCAATGTAGAGAAAAGCATGGTCCCCAATGATGCGGCAACATCGTAAATTAACATAACAACAGGTCTCATTCTGTTCAAAAAGACCGAAAAATCCCCCATATAAATTCCGTTCATGCCTTTCGGTTTCGGAAAGAATCGAAACGGCTTTGGAAACGGGAGCACCAGAAATAGCTGGTGTGGGATGTACCAAGGAAAGAAAGGACTTTTCCTGTTCTTTACTTAGATCAAAATCAATATTCGTTTTAAGGTGCTTTACAGGTCCTGCCTCTACTTCGAACGGGCCTTTCTTGTTAGGTTGGATGTGAAAAATATCGTTCAAAATCCGTTCAATGTGCTCAGATACAAAAGAATGCTCTCTTCTTTCTTTTGTGGTCCATGGCGATGCGTCGGATATTGGCTTTGTACCAGCCAAAGCAACCGTAATGGCTTGGTTATGTTTCCTGGTTAGAATAATTTCAGGACTTGCTCCAATCCATGTTCCCATGCTTTGGGATGACAGCAAATAAACGAATGCATTCGGAAAGGCATCCGACAACTTAATGAAAAGTTCATTGAGGTTCTGTTCACGAATTGGAACCGATTTAACTCGAGAATACACGATTTTCTCGACCTCGCCTTTTTTCATTTGTTGAATGAGCTTTTGAGCCTGTCGCAAATACTCCTCTTTTGAAATGATTTCCGGAATATTTCCATGCAAATGCCATTTGTCAAATATCACCTCATTCTCCACAAAACCAAACCTTCGTTCGCCCGTAAAATCACTAAAAACAAAACCTTCAAGTTCATCCGTGGGTATCAATTCCTTGAGGCAACCAGTCCTTGAAACTTGCATTTCTCCGGGTATTCGGTATGCCAGAAAATCAGACATTCCTTACGAATTAAGAGGCAACACCATTACCGTTAAACGACCGGTTGCTACCAGTTTTCCAGATGCCGTTTCCCTCACATCCACTTGCCAGATGTGTGTACGTTTGCCTGCATGCACAATGGTTCCTTTTGCTTCCACCATGCCCTCTGAAATGGCGCGAATGTGGTTGACGTTCAATTCAAGTCCAACAGGTCGATAGGCATTCAAATCCAATAACAAGGCTGAGCCAATGGAACCAACACTTTCGATTAATGCTGCAGTGGCGCCACCATGTAGCACTCCCATGGGTTGGTGCGTGCGTTTGTCAACCGGCATTGTTAATTTGAGGTAATCATCGCCAAGTTCAGTGCACCGCATCCCAAGGTGAGAAAGCAAGGTATTCTCGCCCATTGCATTCAATTCTTCCAACGATTTTTTCCAAACGAACATAATACAAAAATACACATTCTTTGCGGCATACCTGCGTTCATTGTTGGATGTTTTAGCTAGAGTTAACATGATGTGAAATCAATTAAAACGCAAAGAAATCCGTACCTTTAACACATGAAAAAAACGGTATTTGACCTTAAACCATACAACACCTTTGGCGTTCATGCTAGCGCGGATGGCATTGAAACATTTCAAAACAAAAGTGAACTGACGGATATTTTCAACCGTCTTGCAGGCCGGCCTTCGTTCATTCTTGGTGGTGGAAGCAATGTCCTATTCACTGAGCATTTTAGCGGTACCATCCTACTCAACCGTATTCCGGGTGTGGAGGTCATTTCCGAGAGCAACGAACAAGTCTTGATAAAGTGCGGTGCTGGAGAAAACTGGCATTCGTTGGTAATGCAATGTGTTTCCAATGGCTTTGGTGGTATTGAAAACCTAAGCCTAATTCCCGGGAGTGTTGGTGCAAGCCCCATTCAAAACATTGGAGCATACGGAGTAGAAATAAAAGATGTTTTTCATTCCCTGGAAGCATTTCATATCGAAACTAAGGAGGTACACACCTTTACTCATTCCGACTGTGCATTCGGTTACCGCGACAGTGTTTTCAAGGGAAAACTAAAAGGACAATATGTGATTTTAACTGTCACTTTTCGCTTGTCAAAAAATCCTATCCTGAATACAAAATACGGTGCCATTGAGCAAGAATTGGAAAAAATGGGCATCACTTCTCCTTCGATAAAGGATGTAAGTGCTGCAGTGATTTCGATTCGCAGGAGCAAACTTCCTGATCCCGCTCAACTAGGAAACGCTGGAAGTTTTTTCAAAAATCCAGTTGTAAGCGAAGAAAAAGCGGAAGAAATCTTAAATCGATTTCCAAATGCTCCTGTATATCCTGCCGGTGAAGGATCTAAAAAGCTGGCTGCTGGCTGGTTGATTGAACAAAGTGGATTAAAAGGAAAACGCTTTGGTGAATGCGGCGTTCACAACCAACAAGCGCTGGTATTGGTAAATTATGGAAACGCAACTGGAAAAGAAGTTTTACAGTTATCTGAACAAGTCATTGAAACGGTCCATGCATCTTTTGGAATTATTCTAGAGAGGGAGGTTAATATTGTTTGAATTACCACGAATCCATTGTCCCCTCCTCCTCATTGGCCTGCTTAATCAATTTTTGCCAATCGTAATGTGGGTCCTCGCTATCAAAAACAATATCGGCGTAATCCCTACCGCTCAACTCAAAGCGCTCAATCTCCTGTCCGGTATAGGTTTCTATCTCTTTCAATAAATGCATTTCCCCAGGACTGCAAAGGGATATAGCATTTCCAAGTTTATTTCCCCTCCCCGTTCTTCCACAGCGATGGACATAAGTTTCAGGATGCTCAGGCATATCGTAATTAACCACCACATCCACTGATGGTATATCGATGCCCCTCGCCGACACATCTGTCGTTATTAAAACGTTTGATGTTCCAGACTTGAACGCATCGAGGATTTTAAATCGATCCTCCTGCTCCATTCCGCCGTGTAAGCATGAACAAGCAATTCCAACCCGGTGCATTGCTTGCTGAACTCGATCCGCTCGCACCTTGGTACGAACAAAAACCAATACGCGTTTTTCAGGGTCGTTTTGAATCATATTCTCCAGAAAAAACCGTTTATCGTCCATTTCGACAAATAAAACGGAATGATCGATGGTTTTGGCAACTGGGTTTTTAGGGGAAAGCTGGATACGAATAGGGTTGTTAACCACTTGGTAAGCCACCGTCTTAATTTTACGGTTGATGGTTGCGGTAAAAAAAAGGGTTTGTGGTGTTTTTTTTAACTTTTTACAAACGGCGAAAATATCTTTTCGAAATCCCAAATCCAGCATAAGGTCGGCCTCATCTAGAACCAATATTTTAACTTCGTTCAACGAAATAACACCTTGATGTTCCAAGTCAAACATTCTTCCCGGCGTCGTAACCAGTATATCCAGATTTTTTAAGGCTTTTTTGAATGCTGCGTCCTGTTCTTCTCCTCCATGTAATCCAAATACTTGGACAGAAGTTTGTTTACCGATATTCGAAATATGCGTGGCTATTTGCCGACACAACTCACGTGTTGGCACCATAACAAGGCACTTTATACCTTTGGAACCTTTTGCTTTCCATTTTTCAACCTTGTGCAAAACAGGAATAGCAAAAGCAGCTGTTTTTCCGGTACCCGTTTGAGCCACTGCAAAAACGTTTTCACCGTTTAACACATGGGGAATGACTTTAAACTGAATGTCTGTGGGACGATTGAACCCGATTTCGGCGAGCTGATTCTTAAGCCCATCCGAGAGCGGATAATCCTTAAATTTCATCGCTTAGTTGTTGAAGAACGAACCTCGTTTTCTTCGTTAATCCTCATGGGCATCGGTCGGTGGCACCAATATACGTCCGCAGTGTTCGCAAACGATAACCTTCTTTTTTGCCACGATATCCAATCTTCTTTGGGGTGGTATCTTATTAAAACATCCTCCACAAGCATCGCGTTGAATGGTCACAACCGCAAGGCCATTTTTGGCGTTGGTTCGAAGTCGGTTGTAAGCAAAAACCAATCGGTCATCAATAAGTTTCTTAGCCGCATCAGACTTTTTGATTAAGGCATCTTCCTCCTTTTTGGTTTCGCCAACGATTTCGTCAAGCTCGGCTTGTTTTGACTGCAAATCCTGTTTTCTAAGTTCCAATTTTGCTTTTGCTTCCTCGAGCACTTCTACTTTGGAAGTAATCTTGAACTTTGCTTCCTTCGATTTTTTCTCGTGCAATTTAATTTCGAGCTCCTGGTATTCGATTTCTTTCGCTAGGGATTCAAATTCGCGGTTGTTTCGAACATTGTTTTGCTGTTCCTTAAACTTAGCGATAGCCGTCTCGGCATCCTTAGACGCATTCTTGCGCTCTTGGATTTCTGTTTCAAGCGTATTTGCTTCCTCGGAAATATTGGCTATTCTTGTTTCAAGGCCTTGAATTTCATCCTCTAAATCACTTACCTCCAAAGGCAACTCCCCACGAATCGTGTGGATTTTATCAATTTCGGAATCAATTTTTTGAAGTTCATAAAGTGCATCCAATTTGTCTGCAATCTTCACTTCTTTTTTCGCTTCTGCTTTTGCCGCCATGAATCAATAATATTTTACGGGATTCGTATTTACTTCAGTCAAATGAGCCGCAAAGTTAGTAAATTTTTTGTTCAAAATATCAGCAATTAGTTCGATTGTAAATTGTTCGCTTTCATAATGCCCAATATCGAGAATCAATATGCGTCCATCGGCATCAAAATACTCATGGTATTTAAAATCCGATGAGATAAAAACATCCGCACCTTGGGCGACAGCATCCTTCAATAAAAACTGACCGCTTCCCCCGCATACAGCAATTTTCCGCACCTGCTTTCCAAGCAATTCGGTGTGCTTGATACACCCACATTTGAATATTGATTTTACGCTTTCCATAAATGCCGATTCATCCATGGGAGTTGCCAACGCTCCAACCATCCCTGCTCCCATTTCCGAATGCCTATTTTGCAACGGAAGGAGGTCATACGCGATTTCCTCATAGGGATGTGTATTTTTTAAAGCCGAAAGAACCCGGTGTTCGTGGTGGCGGTCAATCACAAATTCTGCACGGACCTCTTGTTCGCGGTGGAGTTGAAGTTTCGAACCAACAAAAGGTTTAGCTGCATCCAATGCACGGAACGTTCCTGTTCCCTCGGAGAAAAAATGACACGAATCATAGGCACCAAGTTGACCTGCACCAGCTTCAAAAAGTGCCTTAGCTACCACCTCATGATGTGAACTCGGGATAAATACCACCAACTTGAGCAGTTGACCACTCATAGGTTTAAGGATGTTTGTTCGTTCAAGTCCAAGCCTACGGGCTATTTCCGCATTCACACCTAAGCGATGGTTGTCTAGGTTGGTATGCATGGCGTAAACGTTTATTTTTTCCTGAATGCACCGAAGGACCAGACGTTCGGTTACATCTCTTCCAGTCAATGATTTAATGGCTTTGAAAATAAGGGGGTGATGTGCCACAATCATATTACAGGAACGATCTTTCGCCTCATTTAGAACAGCCTCTGTAACGTCTAAGCAAACGAGTAGACCTGTGACATGTTCATTTGGGTTTCCAATCAACAACCCACAATTGTCATAGTCCTCCTGCATGGAGAGTGGAGCAAAAACCTCCAGGTAATTGGTTATCTCTTTTACTGTCATGATTGATTTCTTAAGTTGAATTCAGGCAAAATTGCACTATTCGGTCGCCTTGTTTGGTTCAATACTTACCAATCGTTCCTTTATAGATACTTTAAAATGCCAAAGTTGACCCCATAAGAGCGGTTTTTGTGGACATAGGAATCTTGTGATTGGTAGGTTGAACTCAACTGAAAGCGCAGTTGCGGTTCGAAAAAGACACCCCAAGTGTTGTCAAGGTTCAATTGCAGTCCGCAATGGGTAATAAAACTGAAAACAAACATGTTTGGCCCATAATCGGGTTTCACTTTCCATACCTCCTCTTTTTCGGCTGAATTTCCAACTTTCCAAGTGCGCTCCTGTTTGTACCGGGATAAAATCTGAGGAACGACACCTACACCAGCGTAAAATACGACCGATTTTCCGTAGGAGAAATCAAGCTGCAAGGGCAAAGCCAAGTAGGAATAAGTTGTGGTTGATCGAAACGTGGAATCAAGCGCCTCATCGGTAAAGGAATAATTCTCACCGTTTTTAAGGTAAGCAAAGGCTCCGGTCCAGCTTAAGTGCGTATTCAATTTGTTTGTTACACCTAAACCGAACGACCAACAGTTCAGGTTGGTTTCAGTTGCCCGATTTCCTAAAGAGTCACCATAAGGAGCTACGTTTTCACTCAAATTTCGCATCGTATATGACCAGTTAGTACCGAAACGAATCGCACTAGATCCATCGATAGGTTTTTCTTTTTTTGTGTCATTTTGCTTACCATTTTTTGACACGTTCTCTTCGGCTTGAATAACAATCTGTCCGTGTAACATGCCAACACAAACAAACATAAAAATAGAACTGCAAATTTTTCTCATCTTGCTGATTTAATGTGTTTTTGTCATGTTTTCGGGAACACAGATTATGAAATCTGCTCTCCCATTATGCTCATTATCGAGTTTATTGGTAGTTGCTTGACTTACTGTGGAAATAAAGACCATCTTTAGGTCTGGCTTTGATTTTCGCAAATACCAGGCTATTCCTTGATAAAAATCGCTGTGAAATGCACCGTTGATATGCAGAAAAATGGAATTTGGTGTTAAAGAACGGGCAATAGACTGAGCCATGGTTGCGTCTTTAAGTGCTTGTGCTTCCAACATGTACATGCCTTTCATATGTTCCGACATTTCTTTTATTTGGCGGTATTGGGATAGTGTCGTATCGATATCAAACGGCAATGGACATATCCAACTTTTTTCTTTTTCGCTCAATGAATCACTAAAAGGCCAGCCTTTCTTGAATAAACTGGAGGCATACCTTCTGGGCACATTGGTGGCAACAACAGGTAAGTGGTGCATTTTCGCAACATCAATGAGAGGTAAATAATCTGTTTCAAAATTTACCCAAAGCTTCGTGGTATCAGCAAATTGTTTATAACTAATACCCCCTTCCATATAGGCCTGCAAAAGAGATTGCTGATCTCTTTCAAGCATTTCAAATCCCAATTGTACTTCGTTAGGCTTAGCGGAAGTAAGCTCCGTTAGCAATTCCAGTTGCAACCAATGAGCAATTGGATTATCGTGAAATTCACCGAAAAAAACGACATCCGAACGAAGGCAAGCATTTCGTAATTTCCTGAAATCTGTTTTTTTTCCAAGCCCATCAAAGATTTCATATGCAGGTTTTCCTTGCGAAATGGCAGCAATTGATAATAACAAAAAGAAACTAAATAGAAAATTGCGTGGAGCCATAACCGATGCGTTCGTTTCACAATATTATAAAACTTGGCGGTATAATTTTTACCTTTGCCTACAAATGAATGAAATTCATTCTTTCTCGTTAAAAATTAAACCCCTTTTGCTTCGGCTGGGCATCGTATTTTGCTCATTGAATGCTACGAGAATCCTGTTTTATGTTTCGAATCGAGCAGCCTTTGAGAAAGCAGGAATTGCTGATTTCTTCTTCGGCGCCTGGATAGATTTGGTAACCATCTGCCTCTATTTTTTTCCTTTTATCGTCATAGAAATTTTCCCTCTATCTCTTCGTTATCAACCCTTAAAAGAAAAAATCCAAGCCATTCATTTTCACAGCATTCACTTCCTTATTTTGGTTATGAATTTAATGGATGTGGAGTACTTTAAATTCACCAACAAGCGAACCACATCGGACTTATTCAGCACCTTCTCTGAAAGCAGTGATTTTAACAATTTGTTATTGCCCTATTTACTCGAATTCTGGTGGTTATCGATTGTGCTCGTTGGTTTGTTTTGGGGCAGTATTTACCTTTATCGTAAGGCAAAATCAGACAAGGAACATACGTTTAGTTGGCTTCATCTGGGGATGAACTGGGTATTCCTCCTCCCTCTGGTTGTTGTAGTGGGGAGAGGAGGTTTTGGTCTTAAACCGATTAGCACGTTAGATGTATCGAAGTATTGTCAAACCGAACAAGTTCCTTTGGTATTAAACACGCCTTTTTGCATGCTTAAATCCTTTGGAAAGGCACCATTGGAGTACCTTCATTTTATGTCTTTGGATAAGGAACGAATGCATTTCAATCCAGTTCAAACAAGCCGTCCGATAAACATTCTACCTGATAAACAAAACGTGGTCATCATTATACTGGAATCGTTCGGCAGTGAATTTACGGGTTCCGATGCCCAACCCACCTCCTATTCGCCTTTTTTCGATTCGATCTGCAAGGAATCCTTGTTTTTTGATTTCGGCATTGCTAATGGTCGAAAGTCAATTGAGGCACTTCCAGCAGTCATTGGCTCTATGCCCAGCTGGATGGACGACCCATTCATCACCTCGCCATACTGCAATAACAAGCAGATGACTTTACCTAGAATCCTTAAGAAAAAAGGGTATTCTTCTGCATTTTTTCACAGTGCGAACAATGGTTCAATGCGTTTTGACAGTTATGCATCCTTGGCTGGATTCGATCGCTACTTTGGCCGCAACGAATACGGAAACGATGCCCATTTCAATGGTATTTGGGGAATATGGGACGGCTATTTTAATCCTTGGGCGGCAAGAAAAATATCGTCCTTGAGTACACCCTTTTTCTGCACACTTTTTACTATCTCATCACATCACCCATATACCATTCCCCCTAATAGAAAAGATAAGGTTATACATGGTCCACAGCCTATTTGTGCGGCTATCAATTATTCAGACTGGGCACTAAAACAATTCTTTGAAGTTGCAAGCAAGCAAGCGTGGTATAAAAATACCCTCTTCGTTTTAGTTGCGGACCATACCCCTCCCAGCACCCATCCACTATTTGGTTCGAAACAATGGATGTACCGTATCCCCATCGCATTTTATCACCCATCAGGAAAAATTCAGGTCAAAAAAGAACAAAAATTCTTGCAGCAAATCGATATAATGCCTACCTTGTTGGATATTTTGAACATTAAAACTACCTTTTATGGCTTTGGGAAGTCCTACTTTCAAGGTAAAACAGGCGCAGGCATGACCTATTTGGAGGGGACATATCACCTTTTTTACAATGAGCACATGGCCGTTTTTAAAGACAATCATGTGACGAATCTGTACAACGTGCGTTCCTCACAAGGTGTTCACATTGATTCACTTGCAAAATACAAACAAACCTTATCAAAAGACCTAACCGGTTTTAAAGCACTCATGCAGCGCTACAACCGCGATTTAATAGACAACAAAACTTTTCAGCGATGAAACAGCATATTCGATTTATCATCAATCCGATTTCTGGTGTTGGGAAGAAAAATGAGCTTCCTTCCATCATCAATCAATACTTGGATCACAACAAATTCAGTTTCGATATCGCCTATACGGAGTATAAAGAACACGCAAAAGTAATTGCTAAAAAGGCCTCGGAAGAAGGCATAGATATCGTTTGCGCTGTTGGTGGAGACGGATCCGTACATGAGGTTGGCACAGTCCTTATTGGAACAAAAACGAAAATGGCAATCATTCCATGTGGTTCAGGAAACGGTTTGGCGCGACACCTTGGAATACCGGTAGATATTGCAAAAGCTGTGCAATGCATCAATACCGATCAATCCATTCAAATGGATACAGTTAAAGTCAACGAGCGGCCTTTTTTGGGTATTGGAGGTTATGGATTTGACGCCCTGATTGCCAAGAAATTTGATGCGTACCACAAACGTGGACTGTGGAGTTATGTGAAGCTCATTTTAAGGGAATTCTGGAAATACAACCCAATCAACGTATCAGTAGACATGAACGGTGAAGTGAAAAGCCTTCCTGTTGTGCTTTGTACCATTGCGAATTCATCCGAATTTGGTAATGGTTTTGTTGTTTCACCAAATTCAGACGTAACAGACGGAAAAATTGAAATGGTTATTCTTAAACCATTCTCCATATGGTCTGCTCCGAGTATTATTTACCACTTTTTCAAGAAAACTGCACACAAGTCAAAGTTCTCCGAAATCGTCTCTTTTCAGAACGCACAAATCAAAATGAAACAAAACAATTTGGCCCATTACGATGGTGAACCAATGACCGTCAAAAATACCTTGAACGTTCAAGTTGTTCCCCGTAGCCTTCACATTCTTATCGGTTCAAAATAAGTCGGATGTTGTCTCTTGAGGATATGCTGGTACAATTGAACCAGTTAAATAAATCAACTAAGCCTAATTGGGGAAGAATGAGTGCACAGCGAATGGTTGAACACCTTTCTGAATCTTTCAAAATGGCAAGTGGTAAAATATCTTTCCCATCTGAAGTACAAGCATCGGCGATTGAAAAGATGCAAGCCTTTTTGTTGACAGATAAACCAATGGCTAAGAATATCGAGGTGGCCTTTTCACCTGAAAATGCTCAACTTCGTCATGAAGAACTGGATTTAGCCATTGATGAATTTGCAGAAGAATGGATTGATTTTATAGACGGATTCGAGGAAAACCCATCCAAAACAACCGAACATCCTTACTACGGAAAATTAACGTTTGATCAATGGATTCGCTTACACGATAAACACATTAAACACCATTTTGAACAGTTCGGATTGGTGTAGCACTTAACGTTCAAATTCCATACAGCGATTTTATGTCCGTTTTGGTACTTTCTTTTGGATTCGGTTTCGTCTTAAGTATCCTAAACTACCTCATCATTCGAACCAAAGGCTATACCTCTTACACGTTTCTGATTCTAGGATTCTTTGCTTTTAGTTCCGTAGCGTATATGTTTCTAAAACTGTTTTACAAATACGCATAAGAAAATTAAAACGAGAATAAGGGTTTGGTGTGCATGGCTTCATTCACTTCTTTGCGCACGTTTCCTATTACCTGCTGGTTTTCTTTGTTCATTAGCACACGATCAATTTGATCCACCATCCAAGACATCTCATTCTCCTTTGCGCCACGCGTGGTAATAGCGGAAGTACCAATACGAATTCCAGAGGTTACGAAAGGTGATTCTGTATCAAAAGGCACCATGTTCTTATTTACGGTGATGTCAGCCGAAACCAAAACCTGTTCAGCTTCTTTTCCTGTGATTCCCTTCGATCGCAAGTCAATCAACATAGAATGGTTTTCTGTTCCACCTGAAACAATATGGTATCCTCTCTTCACAAATTCTTCTGCCATGGTTCGGGCATTCAACTGTACCTGTTTCATGTAACTTGTGTAGTTCGGAGATAATGCTTCTCTAAATGCTACCGCTTTTGCAGCAATGACATGTTCTAAAGGTCCCCCTTGTGTGCCGGGGAAAACTGCCCCATCTAGCAAGGCCCCCATTGACTTCAAATTTCCATTGTTCCAACGAAGCCCAAAAGGATTATCGCCATTGTAGCGCATCATAATCACTCCACCGCGAGGTCCTCGCAATGTTTTGTGGGTAGTTGTAGTTACAATATGGCAATGTTCCAATGGATCATTCAATAATTTCGCAGCTATCAGTCCAGCAGGATGAGAAATATCAGCAAGAACGATGGCACCAACCTCATCCGCAATAGCACGAATGCGTTTGTAATCCCAATCCCTACTGTAAGCGGATGCTCCACAAATAATCATTTTGGGGCTTTCCTTGCGCGCGGTCGTAGCCATAACATCGTAATCGATCAATCCTGTTTCCTTGTCGACTCCGTAAAAAGTAGGTCTGTACAATTTACCTGAAAAATTCACGGGCGATCCATGTGTCAAATGTCCGCCATGCGATAAATCAAAACCCAGAATTGTATCCCCCGGTTTCAGGCAAGCCAAAAATACGGCTGCATTGGCCTGAGCACCCGAATGTGGCTGGACGTTTGCCCACTTAGCATCAAACAATTGACAAAGACGGTCAATAGCCAACTGCTCCACTTTATCCACTACTTCACATCCACCGTAGTACCTTTTACCCGGAAGCCCTTCGGCATATTTATTAGTCAAGACGCTTCCCATCGCTTGCATCACTTCATCGCTAACGAAGTTTTCAGATGCAATCAACTCAATACCATTTATTTGCCTTTGGTGCTCTTCTTCAATCAGATTGAAAATTTCTTGGTCCCTTTTCATAGCTTGACTGGTTTGTACAAATAGTTATTCTCAAAAATAGCATTTAATCCCGCCTCTAAACTGGTATTTGGCTTATAATTGGTCAGGCGAAAAAGCTTTTCGGAGCTACCCACCCTTCTTTCCACTTCATAATCGTATCGTTTTTTGGGTGCCTCCAAGAAAGTAATCTGTGATTTAGAACCCGTGATGGATTTGATTTTTTTCGCCAAATCATCAATGCACCATTCTTCTTCATTGGCAATATTGACAATGTGATATCCCGTCAACTCCATTAAGCGTATACATGCCTCGACAGTGTCATCAATGTACGTGAAATCACGGGTTTGCCGGCCAGTCCCAAATACAGTAATATCTTGATTTTCGGTTGCTTGCTCAAAGAATCTTGGAACGACCATTCGGTTATCTTGGTTTTCACCGTACACATTGAAAAAACGAAGTGAAACGGCATTTAATCCCTTTTCTTCATGGTGCGATGCCAAATAAATTTCATTGTACCGTTTCGCCATCGCATAGGAAGTTCTTGGATCAACGAGTACTTCTTCTGTCAACGCACTCTCCATTGCCGTATGGCCGTAAATCCCGCTGGTAGATGCATACATGATTTTTTCGACGTTGTTGATGATGGCTGCTTCTACCACATTACGGGTCCCTATCACCTCTACATCCATGGTTTCAACAGGATTATCTGCTACAATGTCTACACCTAATACGGCTGCAAAATGAAACACAACATCACACCCCTTACTCGCCTTAACGACCGTAGATAAATCGCGTACATCACCTTTTACAAAATCAATCAACCCATAGGTTTCCTTGTCTAATTTATTTCCCCTCAATAACGAGTCCAAGACCACCACCTTGTGACCATCGTTCACAAGTCTTTTGGTCAGGTTACTTCCGATAAAACCAGCACCGCCAGTAATTAATATTTTCATACACGTTCGATATTAAGGTAATACATAGTACAAATATCGCTATTTGAAGGGATTAGTGTCAATCTTTCGGTGATTTAAATCGTTTTATTGCGCACAATTTATGGCTCAATTTCATATCTGACCTTCGGACAATCCCCTGTTGAGTTAAATCATCAATTCGTACCCATCCGGATGCGTGAATGATTTCGAGGGATGAATCGATGATACCTACGTGAGTGATTTTCCCCTCCGCATTATTAAAAAAAGCGACATCTCCCTCGTTTATTTCGTCAAAGGAAACCTCTGTTCCTAACTCAGCTTGCTGCCACGCATCGCGAGGAAGGATGATGTCAAATGTTCGAAAAACAAGTTGAATGAACCCAGAACAATCAACGCCATATGGCGACTTACCACCCCACAAATAAGGCGCATTCAAGAACCTTAGGGCACAATTCCAAACATTTTCTGTTGACATTCGGGGTAATTCGATTTCAGAAGGAAGAGAATATCTATGCTTACCTATATTAAACTGCTTGCCGTTACCAATACGAGAACCGATAAATAGTTGTTGCTTACCCCTTTCCGTTTGTATTTCCGAAGTCAATGTTCGTTGAAATTGGGCGGTTTGTTCCCATTCATTCAATTCCTCCTTAGAAAGAAAAAATAGTTGTTTTTCATCTACGTAAGCGGTATAATGATCTAATCGGGAAACTAGTTTAACCCATGGCTCGTCGCATTCGATAACATCTACCGTTTCTCCAAAAATCAATTGCGAGACCATCTCAGACGAATCGCTTTTTTCCCTGCGCATAGGAGCAATACTCACAGAACAAAACGCATAGTCCTTTGTCATCAAGATTGGGGAAATTTTGAATCCGATAAGATATTCATTAATTGCTGTTGATGACGACGGTTATGATAGACAATAAACATCAATGCATCTCCTAGCCTCAAACGAATCAGGCGGGATAAGGACCATGGAATTTTTACCTTCCGAAGGTTCACCTTTTTTGCTTCGTCCAACATCTTCAACATAACTTGCTGATGCTGCTGGCACTCCTCAAGGAAATTGGATCGCACCAACACATTATTTTTTATTGGGTTGAATAGTTTGGGGGTTTTGAACTTCCTACGAATGTTACCAGCATTTCCAAGGCTCATGGATTTCCAAGCAGAGGCTCCCAAAGGGGAAGATATGAAAAGAGAAACAGGTTGTTCATTTCCCTCTGTTTCCATTTTTTTTAACAATGTAGGGTGGTAATGCGCGGCATAGGCATTCATGTGTTGAATTACTTCTGAGCAAGACCATGCGCCACCCTGAGACCATTTTAACTGATTCGTTGATAAAGGTGCGATTCGAGTGGTTAAAAACGCTAAAAACTGGTTCGTAATTAATTCCAGTTCCTCCAACAGTTCTATCGAATTTCTTCCTTTCAAATGCCTCTCATTTATGGAATCAAATGTACCATTTTTTCATCATTCATTTTTCAAAAATGCGTTACAAAAATCACCTATGAACGAAACGGGTCGATGAATTATCCTTACTTTCGTACCTAACTTTTCGACCAAGGTTCATGACCCCTACAATTCTTGTAACGAACGATGACGGTATTTCTTCCAAAGGAATTCACTCTCTTGTAGAGGTTGCAGCTTCTTTTGGGGAGGTCCTGGTGGTAGCACCTGATAAACCTCAATCGGGAATGGGGCATGCCATCACCATCAATCAAATCCTCCGTCTTGACCCCTCCCGTTTGTTCCCTCAACATGAGGCATACACGTGTTCAGGCACTCCCGTCGATTGCGTTAAGTTAGGAATCTACGAGGTGCTTCACCGAAAACCTGATTTAATTCTATCAGGTATTAATCACGGTGAAAACTCCTCAACAAATGTCTTATATTCGGGTACTATGTCTGCTGCGATAGAAGGTGCTATGGAAAACGTACCCTCCATCGGTTTTTCGCTCGCCGATTTTGCTGCTGATGCCGACTTCAGCGAGGCACAACAAGTTGCTGAACGCATTTTACATCACGTCCTTCGGAAAGAATTACCAGAACATGTTTGTTTGAACGTTAATGTTCCAAAAAAAACAGCAGTTCCTCTAAAAGGCTTAAAGATTTGTCAGCAAGCACATGCCTTTTGGGAGGATCGCTTTGATAAAAGGCAAGATCAATTCGGACGAAATTACTATTGGATGTCGGGTGATTTTCTGCCTAAGAACCCACTTCCCGGTTCGGATTTAGAGGCGTTAAGTCAAGGTTATGCCAGTATTGTGCCTACCCACTTCGATTTAACAGCCTACTCAACTATGGATTTTTTTAAAACAATGTTCGAATGAATTTAAGAAACTGGTCTCGCCAACACACCTTGGGACTTCTTACAGGTCTTGTTTCACCCTTTGTATTTTTACCTGTTGTATTATTTGCACTTGCTTGGTTACAAGACTATACATTTGATTCGTTATGGTACAAATTCACCATCGAATCAGCTTCCAGAATGAAATTCATTTCGATTGGTGCGATCTCCAATTTATTGTGGTTCTACAAAGCAATCAACCAGGAAAAATACGATTTTGCCATGGGTGTCATATTGGGAACATTTTGCTTTGTTCCGTTCATCATCTATGTCAATTACGTGTAAGAATGGGTAATCGCTCGCTCAAATTCTACATTGTAGCCGGTGAAGCATCAGGTGATTTGCACGGTGCACATTTAATCAAAGAAATAAAAAGAATACATCCGGAATCTGATTTTCGCTGCTGGGGAGGCGATAAAATGAAAGACGAGGGAGGTGTTCTGGTCAAACATATTTCAGAATTGGCCTTCATGGGTTTTATAGAGGTATTATTTAACCTACGTACCATTTTTAAAAATCTGAGGCTTTGCAAACAAGACATTCTTCAATACCGTCCGGATGCCTTGATTTTGATTGACTACCCTGGGTTCAATCTTCGTATTGCCACTTGGGCAAAAGCGCAAGGAATCAAAATACATTACTACATTTCTCCACAAATATGGGCATGGAAACAATCAAGGGTGCACAAAATCAAAGCTTCAATTGATCACATGTATGTTATTTTACCTTTCGAAAAAGCCTTTTATGCAAAGTTCGATTACGAAGTGGAATACGTAGGAAATCCATTGATGGATGTCATCGCTGATCATTTCTCCAAGGCGCGTTCGAAAGAAGTTTTCATGGTTGAAAACCAACTGAAAGCCGAAACAAAGGTCATTGCGCTCTTACCTGGTAGCCGAAAACAAGAAATCCGTGTAAAACTCCCTATCATGTTGAAAGCGATGGAGTCCTTTCCGGAATACCAACTCGTGGTGGCAGGTGCACCGAGCATTGAAAAAAGTTTTTACGATGCTTTTCTGAATAAAAACATAAGCATAGTATATGGTCAAACCTATGATTTACTTCACTTTTCGGAAGCGGCGTTGGTAACATCGGGCACCGCAACCTTGGAAACGGCCATTATCGGTTGCCCTCAAGTGGTATGTTATAAAGGATCCTTTATTTCCTACCTAATCGCGCGTCTATTAATTAAGGTCAACTACATTTCATTGGTAAACCTAATTATGAATAGAGAAGTTGTCAAAGAATTGATTCAACAAGATTGTTCTGCAGATAAAATAAGGGGAGAATTAGGTAAACTTCTGAATGAAGGTCCAGATAGGAGCGCGCTCCTTGAAGACTATCGCGACTTAAAAAATCTTCTCGGGATTGGTGGAGCTAGCAAGAAAGTTGCCTTATCGGTGTTGAAAACTATTAATTAACTCCCTTTTCAGCATTTTTTCTAGAATTACTTTTGCAGCATGAAAATGGTTTTGACAGCCTTTTTTTTATGTTGCTGCAGCGTGCTCTTATCGCAACGCATGCGTATCGGCATTTACCGCGACCAACCGATTAAACGGATTACCATTGCACACCACAAGGGAAATTATTTGATGTTTTTAGATACGTTACCATTGGATACTATCAAGCAATTTGATTTTTTGGATGTACAATGGCAAAACGGCCGTGTGCTTGTCAAAAAAGGAACACAAGAATTAGGACTTTTTGAAAAACTGCTGCTTGTTCCAACTGAGTACGAAAATGCAATTGAACTTGCACCTTCTGCCCCCTCATTAAAAGCACGGCGTTACGAAGATGAGTTTGAAATAAGCTCAGGAACCAGTGGACTAACTATCGTTAATATTGCTGAAATGAACAACTACTTGGCTGGAGTGGTTGAGTCGGAAGGAGGTGGTGGAAAACACTTGGAATATTACAAAGCGCAGGCCGTCATGAGCAGAACCTATGCATTAAAATATATGGGGAAACACAAAAAAGAAGGTTTTGACCTTTGTGACCGGACGCATTGCCAAGCGTACTTCTCGATGCTGAAAAACACGGCTTTAATAGATACTGCCGTCTGGCATACCCAAAACCATGTACTTTTAGATAAAAAAAAGCAATTCATAGATTGTTATTTCCACGCGAATTGCGGAGGCCAACTGGCTGAACCCCAACATGTATGGAACTCAAAAATTGAGTACTTGTCAACGTTTAAGGACACCTTCTGTACTTATTCGAAACAGGCAACATGGCAAAAATCAATCCCGATGGAGGAATGGAAAAATGTAATGGTTAATCAATTCCATTACCCAACTTCAGACAGCACACTGCTAAATGCGATGTTTTTCTTTGATCAACCCTATCGAAAAGCGTTCTATTTGCATCCTACATTGGGCATTCCTCTTAGGGATCTTCGAGATAAGTTCAACTTAAAATCCACGTTTTTCAGTGTTTATCCTGAAAACGGCCAAGTTATCCTTTCGGGCAAAGGATTTGGGCATGGGGTCGGTATGTGTCAAGAGGGAGCGATGAAAATGGCGAAGCAAGGATTTAGCTACATCCAAATATTGAACTTTTATTTTCCTGGTGCACAGTTAAAAAAACGACACCTTACGGGGTATCTTCAACAGTCTACAGGAAAACTATAAATCCTGGTAGGTAATAACAAAAATTTCTTCGTTTTCCTTTTTGAAAAATTTCTTCTCACGGGCAAAATTTTCCAATTCGTAGGTATTTCTTAGTTTTTTTAGCAAGGACTTGGATTGCCTTAGATCAATAGCTAACTTTTCTTTTGATGCTTCTAAGCTTCGAAGACGGCTGTTGTATTTGACCATGGTAAATATGTCCATATCGTCTAAAAACAACACATACAAAAAGAAAATAATCGTGGCGTAAGCGTATTTATTTTTTAACCAATCGGGCAACTGCTTCATGACACAAGTTTAACACAAGACCTGTCAACATTTACCATAGTTTGTGTTTTTTGTAAAAACTCGTATGTTAAAAAGATGTATTGTTTCTAGTACTTAATGCCAATTTTCTCGTATTGCTCCTCATAAAACGTGCTTAAATCTGCATCTCCGGTTATGAGTTCCTTAATAAGGTTTAAAATTTTATCCCTATCTAACGGTTTAGCAGCCTTGTTCAGGGCATTCGCACTTAATAAACCACAATGGACAAACATTTTCTTTTCGATCTCGGTCCAATCGTTGAAACCAACGATCGAATCTGGCAACATTTTACGCGGTTTTTGTTTGGCGCTTGGATTTTTTTTGAGTGCATCAGCGTTGGCTTTATCAATGACCACATTTTCTTTCTTAACCGCAATGATTAAGTCATTTGCTTCTTTCCATTTGGCCGTTGCCGTCGTTTTGTCGTTGGCATAAAACTTCATTGCTCCATCGAAGTATTTATTGTAAAACGCCATTTGTGGAGCCAATTTGGTGAATGTACCAGCGAATCCGCTGGCTTTCGATAATTCCCCGTACATTTTGTCTCGCATTTTGGTGTCTTTGTCCAGTTGTGCCTTCGTTAAATCCTTATTTGTATACCAAGATGTTTCTATTTCAATGGTAAAAAACTCATAAATTTCGCTTTCAAGTTCAAGGATATAATCTTTGTAATAGCCTTCTTTGAGTTGTCCTTTACCTTTCTTGTTGTCCAACTTAATCGCAGTGGAAGCTTTTGTGATGCTTTCTTTCCATGCATTGGCGTATAATGGGTCACTGGCTTTGTCCGTTTTGGAAATAGAATGAAGCCCCATGGAAAAATAAATCACCGGCAAGGGTTCATCTGGGTATTTAAGTGAAAGTTTTTCTGCCTTAACTATTAGTTTCTCATAATCCGCATCAGCAAATAAAATTTGAAGTTCCGGATACGGATGCTCTTGAGCGAAAGTGGGAAGTGAAACGATGTTTAGCAACATCAGGGAAAAGAATATTTTTCTCATGTTTTTCATTTTTAATCGGTTCAACGACGTAAGTTCCATTTGGATACACAAAAGGCCAACTTTTTACAAATAAATTTCGAAAGTAAACTGTTGTCTTCCATCCGAGCTAATTACCAAAGGAAAGTCTTTTCAATTATTATGCCGAAAATAACCAAATTTTCACGAATCCTGTATACTTTCCAGCAACAAATGAAGGATTTTTCCCGCTGCTACCGTGATTTTGGTTCCCGGACCAAAAATTCCAAATACACCAGCTTGATACAAGGCCTCATAGTCTTGTTCAGGTATGACACCACCCGCCACAACCATGATATCTCCCCGGTTCAACTTTTCCAGTTCTTGGATGACTTGAGGAACTAGCGTTTTATGACCTGCAGCAAGAGAAGATACTCCGAGAACATGAACGTCGTTTTCTACCGCTTGACGAGCAGCTTCTTGAGGTGTCTGAAACAACGGCCCAATGTCGACATCAAAACCAATATCAGCAAATGCGGTGGCAATGACTTTCGCCCCACGGTCATGGCCATCTTGTCCCATTTTAGCAATCATGATTCGGGGTCTTCGTCCCTCCAAGTGTGTAAATTTCTCCACCAGTGTGCGCACTTGTGTAAATTCTTTGTCCTCCATGACTTCTTTTGAAAAAACGCCAGAAATGGCTTGAATAGTTGCTTGATACCGACCATAAGCCGCCTCAAGTGAATTCGATATTTCGCCTAAAGTGGCGCGCTCTCTGGCACATTTTACAGCCAAATCCAATAAGTTCCCAATGCCTGTACTTGCCCCCTTTTCCAATTCTTTCAATACTGCTGATACCCGATCATTTTTTCTCGAGTTCCTTAATTGATTCAATCGATCAACTTGTTGTTGGAGCACTTTGGTATTGTCAATGCTAAGAATTTCCAACGAGGCTTTCTCATGGTCTTCAATCTCGTATCTATTGACTCCAACAATCACCTCTTTACCAGTATCGATACGTGCTTGCTTTATGGCGGCTGCTTCCTCAATCCTCAATTTAGGCAGACCTGTACCTATGGCCTTGGTCATACCTCCTAAAGACTCTATCTCCTGAATGAGTGTCCACGCTTCCTCAACCAGTTCATTGGTTCTTTCCTCAATCAACCAACTACCACCCATAGGATCAACAAATGGGGTGATGTGCACCTCCTTCTGCAGGTAGATCTGTGTATTCCTGGCAATTCGCGCCGAAAAGTCTGTGGGCAAGGCTATGGCTTCATCAAGTGCATTCGTATGTAGAGATTGCGTTCCGCCCAAAACGGCTGCAAGTGCTTCGACACAGGTACGCGTAACATTGTTGAACGGATCTTGCTCAGTAAGGCTCCAACCAGAGGTTTGACAATGGGTCCGTAAAGCCAATGATTTTTTATTCTTGGGTTTGAAATCATTTACCAGCCTTGCCCATAAGAGCCTACCAGCGCGCAACTTTGCAATTTCCTTATGATAGTCCATTCCGATTGCCCAGAAAAAACTTAAACGCGGTGCAAAATCATCTATGGACATTCCTGCTTTTAAACCTGCTCGGATATATTCCAAGCCATCGGCTATGGTATATGCTAATTCAAGAGCAGCCGTCGCACCTGCCTCGTGCATATGGTATCCCGAAATGGAAATCGAATTGAATTTAGGCATCTTTCGCGCAGTATATTCAAAAATATCAGCAACAATGCGCATGGAGGGTTCAGGAGGATAAATGTAGGTGTTACGCACCATGAACTCTTTGAGAATATCGTTTTGAATGGTGCCCGATAATTGTTCGGGTCGCACTCCTTGTTCTTCTGCGGCCACGATGTAAAATGCCATTATGGGAAGTACCGCTCCGTTCATTGTCATTGATACAGACATCTGATCCAGGGGTATTTGGTCGAAAAGTACCTTCATATCTTCCACTGAATCAATTGCTACACCTGCTTTACCAACGTCTCCTACCACTCGTTCATTGTCAGAATCGTATCCCCGATGTGTAGGTAAATCAAAGGCTACCGAAAGTCCTTTTTGTCCTGCAGCCAAATTACGTTTGTAAAAGGCATTGGATTCTTCGGCGGTTGAAAAGCCTGCGTACTGGCGAATGGTCCATGGTCGAATGGCGTACATGGTAGCATAAGGACCACGTAAAAAGGGTGCTTGACCAGCTACAAATCCTACATGTTCGAATGGTTCAGTTCCTTCTTGAGATCGACCTGCGTCTACATGCTTTTTTGACCAGGAATATTGGTTAAAATCAAATCGTTTCATGCTGGCTTGTTAAATTCATTTTCAAGCGACAAATAAGGAATTCCGAGGTATTGGATATCGGAAGGAGGGTGCACTTCGCTTTTTTCTTCCAACCGAAGAGTGTTTATTCCAATGTACTGATCTGCTCCCGATAAAAGCCGCCGTATTCTCTTTTCTCGGGTAGGCAGCAACTTTTGCTGCAGAAAAATAAGGAGTGCATTAGGTTGTGAGATTCCACCTTGGCCTTCTATGTTCTGAAAGTTTTTCCATGCCGCCTCGCAGAGTTTATCTGTAAGGGTTTCCACCAAATAGCTGCCTCCAACTGGATCAATTAGATTGACAAGCTTCGACTCGTTTTGAAGGATGGGAAGGATATTCCGAGACATGCGCTGGTACATGGAAGTTTGTTGATCGGATTCACGATGCTGGATTTCATGTGAAATGATGTAATCCACTCCGGCACTTACTGCACTCAGTACCTCGGTTGTTTTACGAAGCAGGTTCGTATCTTGATCTAAAAACGATTTATTGATATTACCAATGCTTGCACCTACAAGGCAATTTGATGAACATCCATGTTCCGGTTTGTAAGCAACTATCATGTGAGCATACAATAATCGCAATGCTCGAAATTTGGCGATTTCGTAGAAAAATGACGAGCCAATCCCTGAATGAAAATGGATACAAGCACTCGCCTCATCCACTGATAACCCATTCTCCATAAGAAGAACTAAATATTCATGTGCTACTGACAAAGAAAAAGTTAATTCTTGTTGGCAATTAGCCCCCAATTGCTGTACACCAAATCCATTAACCTCGAGAAAAGGGAATTGAGCGTTTCGAGCTTGCTTCAACAGTTCTTGGAAAAGCGTCTCCTCATTTCTTGAAAAATGGTCGTAGCCGAACCCACATTTTTGAGGCAATCTACCTCCAAAAAAATGAAAAATCTCTTTTACTTGCATTGCTGTTGTGGGAATGAACTTGGCATAGATGTACTCAAATTGAATTCCTTCAAAAAGCTTTTTAAGATTGATACTCTGATGTGCCTTAGTGAAGTCGAAAACAAGGTAATCTGCTCCTTTCATTAAAAGTTCAAGAGCGATTTTGTTTGCCTCATTTTCGTCTTGAAGCAGAATATGGACGCCATTCCCAACAGTCTGATCAAAAGGTCTTGAAGATGCACTTGATGCTAATCCCTTAGAACTTATCGATTTCAAAAGTACATCGGCATGATTGATGGCGGATTCTTCCAATCCTTCCAGCTCGTTCCTCCGAGAAAGTCGTTGGAAATCCTCCTCTTTAAGCTCTTTGCTTAAATCAGCTAACCACTGTTCGGCTGATTTAGTACTAAACTGTTCTTTTAATCCTATCATATCTTTAGTTGCTACCTGTTTTTTAAGGGCAATAACCTGTAAAATCAGCAATAAAAGTACACAAGAAAATAGAATTTTTGGAGGATAATTTAAAGCATTTGGTAACCTACGTCCAAAATCAACGAGTAAGAATCTTATATTTGTCTCGGTCGAGGTTTAAATTAGTTAATACTAAAAAAAACACCACATCGTTATACAGTAGATCTCAAGTAAAACATCATGTTAATATTAAGGAATTACCCAAGTGTTCTATTTGTTTTCCTATTGATGAGCGCAACCAGCTGTACCAGAAAAAAATACAATTGCGTTTGTCAAAATCCAGGAGGAGCCTACCTTGCCTTGACTGTAAAAGGAACATTGCAACAAGCTCAGGATGTCTGTAATTCCTATTACCAGGATAATTTTGGAACTATTCCCATGAATGAGACAACGTGCTCTATTCAATAGTCAAGTCATAACTATTCGTTTTGACCAGTTGGGTTGATAATCATATAATAGATTGTTGTAGATTTGACACAAAGAATCATATGAAGACACCACTTATCATTTCATTTACCTTTTGTTTCTTTTTTTCGCACGCTGCTTTTTTGGGGAACTCCTATTTCGAAAGCGATAGTTTAAAATGGCAGGTAGCAAAAAAAGAAAAGTATCAAATCAGCTATCCAGATACCATGATCCTTGAAAAGGAGTCGACCGGTGTCGACCTTATGATCTCGACAAAAATTACTTCTGAAAGTGACCTTTTCCAAGAAAATATTTCAGTGACTTTTCAAGACCTTGGTGCTGAAATTGGATTGTCCGACATTATGGCAATGATAGAGGGGGAAATTAGGAATGAAATTCAACAAGGGGAAATTATTGAGAACTATGATGTTATTCTCGGAGGCCGAACCGCACGTCGGATACGTTTTACAAACGTGGTGAACGGCATGCTATTGACTTGGGTACAGCATTACCTAGTTGACGGCCATTTTTTCTATGTGATTACTTACACAGGAGAAGAAGATGTGTATTTTCGAAGCATCAAAAACGTTCAGGAAATTATTTCAACGTTTTTAATAAATTAAACGATCCTTTTTTATGTCGCAGATTGCTTCCTTATAAGTTTCCAAAAAAGAGCTGGTAGAAAGCGTTTGATTGTTACTGCCCATAACTCACCTTTACCTATAAGCACTTCCTTTTTTTCTTTCTGAATGGAATAAAGCATTTCTTTCACGGCAGCATCTACAGGCATTCCATTCGCTTGATTTTGATCCATTTGACCATGTGGGGTACCATTTGCATTTAATGCGTTTTTAGAGATTGGCGTATTTATTTTCCCGGGACAAACGAGGGTTACCATCACATTGTTAGGCGCCTGCTCTAGCATAAGGCTTTCATAAAACCCGTGTAAGGCATGCTTGGCAGCACTGTAGGCAGAGCGCAGAAAAAAACCAAATTTACCAGCTATACTGGAGATCACGACGATATGACCACTTTGCTGTTTTATCATGTAAGGAAGAACAGCCTTTGTTAATGCAATGTTTCCAAAATAATTGACTTCCATTATTCTCCTGTCAATCTCAAGCGGGGTATCGCTTACCGACGATCGCTGACTGACTCCACCATTATTGATGAGTATATCTATTCGCCCAAAATGATGAAAGACTTTCTCCGCCAATTCCTGAAAATGATTGGAAAAAGCCAAATCAAGTGGTAATATAAGATGATGTTCCTTGTTATTCAAAGATTCCAACACCTCATTAAGTCCTTTTTCATTCCTTGCTGACAAAATCAATCTCGCTCCATTCCTATCCAACTGAAAGGCTAATTCCTTCCCAATTCCCGAATTAGCTCCGGTAATCCAAACAACTTTGTTATTGAAAAATGCCTTTGACACAAAGCAAATATACATTCTTTTTGTAGGCATTCAAGGAGTGATTTAGTTGTAGGCGAGTTATTTTGGATTATTTGTACTTTTGGCAAAAAACTGCATGGATACCAAGCGCATTGCTCATCACTTTGAAACTGCCGAACGCGTGCTTCGTGAATTTAATTCGCCTGCAACCCATGAACGAATAGCGAAGGCAGCTCAAATAATGGTTGAAGGAATCAAAGCTGGAGGTCACATTTATAGTTGTGGAAATGGTGGTTCAATGTGCGATGCCATGCATTTTGCTGAGGAGTTAACTGGAAGGTACAGGCAAAACCGTCCGGGAATACCTGCACTTTCGATTTCAGACCCAAGCCACCTTAGTTGTGTTTCAAACGATTTTGGTTACGATCATGTCTTTTCTAGGTTTATAGAAGCTTTCGGAAAAAAGGGAGATGTACTACTTGCCATTTCCACCTCCGGTAATTCGGTCAATGTGTTAAATGCCATGCATACAGCCCGTGAGAAAGGAATGGCAATAGTGGGATTAACCGGTAAAGACGGTGGTAAAATGGCGGCCAATTGCGACCTTGAGATTCGTGCTCCCTACAGCGAATACGCCGATCGTGCCCAAGAAATTCACATTAAAGTAATTCACACCCTCATAGATGCGATTGAAGCCGAATTGTTTGGCATGTAATTTCCTCAAAAAAAAACTTACCTAGTTACTTCTGTTCGAAAATGTCCAATTGAAAATCATCGATCCACAAAGAACTTGGTGATTTTTTCCAAAAGTCAAATTTTAACTCATCTTTTATAGAACGAATTTCAGGCGTAAGGAAAAAGAACTCCCTTTTTTTCCAGGTTGTACTGAATGGTAAATCCCAAGCCCTGTAGCCATAAGCACCCTCTGCCCTATCCATCATCATGGCGAACACAAGTGCATCTTTTTTATCTGTCTTATATTTGAACGAAACACGTACCCAAACGTGGTCTTTTGAAGTAAGCCGGTGATAAGGAATTCGATGGGTGAATGCAAATTCCTCTTTCTCTTTTGAACATAAATACCCAAGCGATTGATCACTAAAGTCAGTATCCATCCATCGCTTTTCGATGTAATTTCCTTTCTTCTCAAACACTGGTTCACCCCAAAAAACGCGATCGATTAACAAGCATTCTTTGTCCCTTTCAGTCACCCTTGTTTTTAGAAAAGTTGCACAATAATACGCTTTTGTGGTGCGGTAAGGGTCTAAAATGTAATTTCTAAGTTGCCACCATTGAAACTGGTTGAGAAACAAACACGTGAATAAAAGTGTAAATAAACCGTAACGCCAAAATGATTTATTCTTAAGTATTAAGTCAAAAAAACTTCCCATTGGAATAGCTAATAGCGGATAATAGGCAATAAGTGGGCGATTGGAAAATCCTGCACCATACCACCATTCTGTCCAGCTGGAAACCAACCAAAAAAACGCTAAAAAAGGAAGAAGAACCCCATAAAAAACACTGCGGTTAGATGAAAAAAGCGTGGCAAAACCTAACAAAGAAAACACCATTACCGGCGTGTAAAGCAGCCAACCTTTACGGTAACTGAACAGGGTCTCAAATACATGTGGATTAAAAAAATCCAAACCTACACCAGGGTTTTTATAGGAATCATACAAGGGCTTGCCCGTTTTTAAGTACCAGTACCAACCTTGGGGAACAAACAATAAACCGCATAGGAGCACCAAAACAAATAGGTGTAATCGAAATTTCCAAAGCATTTGAAATTTTTCGACCATGGATTGACGATCAAAGATTCCCCAGCTAATTGGGATGAGTAGCATTAAGATTTCACTGGGCTTAATCAAGGTTGCTAAACTGACTGAAAGTCCTATGAAAAGAAGATGCTGGAAATGTTGTTGTTTATGCCACTGAATTGTATTCCAAATCAACACTGCACAGCACATGAACAACAAGTTTACCGTTTCTAGGTTTTTTATGGTCATGTGGTGCGAATAATTGGTCGCGAGAACAATGATAACCATCACAACAGATGTGATTTTTTCGTTATAAAATGCGAGCAAGACTTTCCTTAAATACCACAAGCCGATTAATGTGTATATCACACAACCAAGTGCAAGCGCATATTGATAAGGCATCGAAAATCCATCGGGAGGAAATCCAAATTGATAAGCCAAACCATGTCCAACTAGAAAAAAAGGCAAGTAAAAAAGCGCTGTACCAAACAGAAAAAAATACATCGGTTTTCCGTTAGGTGTAGTGGATACCTGATAAAGCGAACTTGATAGTTTTCGTTCCTGATTAATTTGTTCTATCCATTCGGTTCGATCAAGCAGGGGATCGCCATAAATAAAAGTAGCTGGAAGTGGTAGGTAATATCCAAGTACATCCCATGAAATTTCGTCTTTGACAACATGCGTTGATCGAAACATCAACAAGGACAAACCCAATAAGCCCCAAACCAAGACCGACATCGAAAAGGACGAAATACGTGATAACCTACCCACTAAGTGAAATTAAAAAAAAATAACAAGATCCAACTTGATTTCGAGGTTAAAGCCCCGTGTTATGCATCTAATTGGGAAATACATCCCCGCATGTTTTTAACGAATATTAAGCAATAAATGTGTACCTTTGGCCTTTACAAAAGGTCATGTCCAGTCCGGAACTACAAGCAAAGGTAAAAAACATTTTTTCAGCGTATCTCGAACAAAACGGTCACCGGAAAACCCCGGAACGCTTTGCTATTTTGGCTGAAATATATAAGTACAATGGACACTTTGACATCGAAACACTCTACCTTAAAATGAAGGCTGAAAATTACCGTGTTTCAAGGGCCACACTATACAATACCATTGAATTGCTTTTGGCATGTAACCTTGTCCGAAAACACCAGTTTGGTAAAAACATGGCTCAATTTGAGAAATCACATGGTTCTAAACAACACGACCATTTCGTGTGCCTAGATACGGGAGAACTCCTCGAATTTTGTGACCCGAGGATCCAAACCATTAAAGCGACAATCGAAGAAATATTGGGCGTTACCATCCATCACCATTCCCTTTATTTTTACGGCACACGAAATGAAAAGAAAACGATAACAAACAACTAACGCATGAAAGTGGACGTTTTACTAGGCCTGCAATGGGGCGATGAAGGAAAAGGAAAAATTGTGGACGTGCTTACACCAAATTACGATATCATTGCACGCTTTCAAGGAGGACCAAATGCAGGACATACATTGGAGTTTGAAGGAATTAAACACGTACTTCATACAATACCATCGGGCATTTTTCACCCCAACGTCATCAACCTGATCGGAAATGGTGTAGTTATCGATCCAGTTGTATTTAAAAAAGAATTAGACAACCTTGCCCCCTTCGGGATTGATTTCAAATCGAGGTTGTTGCTCTCCAAAAAAGCGCATGTGATTCTTCCAACACACCGATTGCTCGATGCAGCATCGGAAGCCGCTAAGGGGAGTAAAAAGATAGGGAGTACCCTCAAAGGTATTGGTCCCACTTACATGGATAAAACCGGTCGAAATGGGTTGCGTGTTGGGGACATCTTCTCCCCTAACTTTCAAGAAAAATACGATGCACTGGTCGAAAAACACATCGGAATCCTCAAGCATTTTGAAGGTTTTGAATACAACTTAAGCCATCAGGAACAATCGTTTTTTGAAAGTATCGATGCCATCCGAGAGCTCAAGGCCGTAGACAGTGAACACTTCCTAAATCAAGCACTGAAAGAAGGAAAACGCATTTTGGCAGAAGGCGCACAAGGAACCATGCTAGACATCGATTTTGGTACCTACCCTTTTGTGACTTCCTCCAACACCATTACCGCTGGCACTTGCACAGGTCTTGGAATAGCACCGACTAAAATAGGAAAAGTGATCGGTATTATGAAAGCCTACTGCACTCGTGTTGGAAGTGGTCCCTTTCCTACCGAATTGCTCAATGAAACGGGTGAGCAGATGCGTCAGGAAGGACGCGAATTTGGTTCAACCACCGGAAGGGCCCGACGCTGTGGATGGGTAGACTTGCCTCAATTGAAATATGCAATTATGATTAATGGCGTGACCGAATTGTGTATCATGAAAGCAGATGTACTAGGTGTTTTTGACCATATCGACGTATGCACGCATTACAAAATCAATGGTGAGACCATTGACTACTTTCCTTATGACACTGATGGTTTACACATCGAACCGGTGTACCAATCATTCCCTGGGTGGAAAAAGGACCTTACCAATCTGGGTAACTACAACGAGGCACCTAAGGAACTTCAATCGTACATCCAGTTTTTGGAGCAAGCTCTTGAGGTACCGGTTCGTGTCGTTTCCGTGGGTCCGGACCGTCAGCAAACACTTACCTTGTAAATACGTTTTTCTCGTTGAATCTGAGGCGTTACATCGGCGTTTTCCTACTGTGTTTTGTTGCAGGAACTTTTGCTGCGCAAAACAACATCCTTGAATTATTACCGGGTTCTGAACAACTAGGCTACGACAAACGTACCGGAGCACACCGATTGACGGGAACAGTCAATTTCGTTTATCAAGGCAATACCATGTACTGCGATTCAGCACATTATTTCGACAAAACCATGGAGGTACGGGCCTACAGCAAAGTTCACATCACCAAAGGTGTGGTCAATTTGTTCTGCGACTCGCTATATTACAATGGAAAAACCAAATACGCCAAGCTCTGGGGGCATGTTCGTGTCCGAGATGATGCCTATAAAATCATTACTGACTCTCTGGAATACGACACCAAAAAAGGACTTGGTATTTACCGCAATGGGGCAAAAATAGAGAGCATCACTTCCAACGAAACATTGAGTTCCAAAGTAGGGTATTTTTACCCGGACAGCAAGGACTTTTTCTTCAGTGGAAAAGTAAAATACCGCAAAGATTCACTGAGCATGACTACAGATACCCTGCGGTTTAACTACGCCAAACAAATAACTTATTTCTTTGGACCAACAAAAATAAACCACGGTAAAACACAAATGTGGTGCAAAAAAGGTTGGTACGATGTACAGTTGCAAGACGGAAGTTTAATTGGCGAGGCGAAAATCATTGAGAAGTCAAAAGTAATCAAAGCCGATACGCTGCTTTACGAACCTTCGTTGGGTAGAAACATTGGAAAAGGACATGTAGACTTTAAGGATACAGTTGAGAAAACACAGTTTTATGGCGATTATGCATTGAGTTCAGAGAAGGAGCATTCTTCCTTTCTGACCGGACACGTACTGGCAGTCAAAGTGCAAAAAAAAGACACGTTCTATATCCATGCGGACACTTTATTCAACCAAAATGATACGCTCGACAAGCCACTATATACAAGGGCCAGCCGAAATGTTAAGTTCTACAACCGCAATGTGCAAGCCATTTGTGACAGCTTGATGTACCTTCAACCCGATGGCATGATGGAAATGTACAAGGAACCTATTGTATGGTCAGACAATTCGGAATTAAAAGGAGACAGCATGCTGGTATTTTTGAATGACACATTGGTGGAGCGGATTGAGATGATGGAAAACGCTAGCGCACTCATGGAAATCGATTCGGGCGCTTATTACAACCAGGTTGCTGGTAGAAAAGTTATGGCCTATTTTCGAGACAATAACCTATACCAGACCAATGTGAGCGGCAACGCTCACACCATATTTTATCCTGAAAATGAAGAGGAAAACGACAGCACCCTGCGCATTAAGCGCCTAGGAATGAATCGGCTTTATGCGGGTAACCTGCGCGTTATGTTAGATAGTGGAGAAGTAAGGGACATCACCTACTATGACAAACCAGAAGGCGTGTTTTACCCGATGGATAAAATTAATAAATCGGAACAGTTTCTACCCAATTTCCAATGGAAAGCCGCTCTGAGACCAAAAGGTGGAATGGAGATTGTCCATTAAGAGTAAAGACACAAAGCGTTGTACATAAACAATTCTTAGTACTATGCTAAAAGAAACTAATGCGCAACATACAAGGGCTAAATCCCATAAGGAATCTCATAAAAAATCTTATGTTCAAATTGATCGAGGAAACACCCCAAATTTCAACCAAGTTTAATTATTACCGCTCCAACTTATCCAAGGCCTGTTCAAATGCTTTTCGAGCCAATCCGGTTGAATTCGGGTTTTTCTGATGAACCTCCGAAAGCGCAGCGTATATGATTTCACTTACATCCTGAAAAACACCTTCATCTGTTATTTGCTTCAAGTCATTAGCCATTAGGTAGGCAAATACCCGAGCCATACCGCAATTTGCAATGAAATCAGGAATCAACGTTAACGTTTGATCTGCCTTGTTCGCAATTGGGCCAAAGAAAATTTCCGGATCGGCAAAGGGAACGTTTGCCCCACAAGATATGACTTGAACACCGCTTGAAATTAGTTGTTCCAATTGATTTTCACTGACTAATCTTGAACCGGCACATGGAATAAATATATCCGCGCCCATGCCCCAAATCGATTCATTCACTTGCTCAAACGGCAATAAAGTATCGCTATGTAATGTATTTCCCTTTTTTGACAAAAACAAATCACGCACCTCTTCAGTTGTAAATCCCTCTGCATTCATTAACCCACCGGCCCTATCGATGATTCCAACAATGGATGCTCCGAAAGAGGACAAATAATACGCAGCAGCAGATCCCACATTTCCCCAACCTTGCACAATCACTCTTTTTCCAACGATTGAGCCTCCCCAAAGCGAATAGTAGTGTAACAATGAAACCGCTACGCCATAACCGGTTATCATATCAGCGACCACATATTTTCTCGAAGGATTGGGCGAGAAACGTGTGTCTTCAATAACTTTCAAAACACCGGATCTTAGTTGACCAATACGATGAATTTTCTGTGCTTCTCTCGGTTGAAAATGCCCATTGAACACCCCTTCCTGCGGATGCCAAACGCCGCAATCTTCGGTGTAAGGAATCACCTCATGGATTTCATCGACATTCATGTCTCCCCCGGTTCCATAGTAGTGTTTTAACAAGGGCGTAACGGCTGCGTACCAGCGCCTCAAAACACCTTCTTTGCGCGGATCAAAAGGATCAAAGTCAATCCCTGATTTAGCTCCTCCAATGGGTGGGCCAGCCACGGTAAATTTGATTTCCATGGTTTTTGCTAATGACTCAACCTCCCGCTTGTCGAGGCCCTTGCGCATGCGCGTTCCACCACCAGCCGCCCCTCCACGAAGGGAATTAATCACCACCCATCCACGTGCCTCCGTCTCAGGATCTTTCCATTCAAAAACAATTTCGGCTTGTTTATCTTCAAACTTTTTAAGGCGTTCCAGCATAATTTCAACTTTGGGGCAAAAATAACAAGTTTTCTTTACTGGTAGGAGTGTCAATTCATCCCACAATATGGTAAACACCACCGATAACATCTTTATAGGCGCCAGTAACACTGCTAAGACAATTCACTTGTTTATCTATATACAAAGCCCCCAAATAGGCAAAAACAATTGCCTCTTTGAAATCGATGATTTCGTTTGAAGGAATGCGAACTTCGCCATTAAAATAGTGTTGAATTCGCTCAATTAAGAACGTATTACGTGCACCGCCTCCCGTAAATAATGCGTTTTTAATACCAAAATCATTCAAGGTTCCTCCTAACTGAATGGCAATATGTTCAACGATAGTTCGTAGGTTGTTTTCAATTTCTTTATCGAATTTAACGAGTGGGTAAAAATGTTCCTCCAACCATTCCGTTCCTAATGATTTAGGTCCCTTTTGACGGTAATGTTCCAACGAATTCAACATATCCAGAAGAAAGAAATTGATTTCACCTTTGGAAGCAAGGTAACCGTCCTTATCGAAAGTCAATCCTTTGTTAGCGGCCAATAAGTTAAGAGGTAAATTACCAGGACAAACATCAAATGCACTGATCGAATTACCGTTTCTTCGGCTGACGTTGACAAAGCCACCAATATTGACAAATGCTTCAGCCAATGAAGAAAACAATCCAAAATCCCCTACTGGAACCAAAGGAGCACCCTGACCGCCGGCAATAACGTCCCGTGAACGGAAATCATTAATCACTGGAATACCAGATGTGAACGCCAAACTGCTGCCACAACCAATTTGGAGAGTAAACCCCTCGTTTGGTTGATGAAAAATCGTCTGACCATGCGAAGCTATGGCATCTATTTGGTCCGGTGGTATGTTGTTCCCATCTAAAAAATTCAACACACATTCCCCTAAGAATTTACCGAATTCTTTATCCAGAACAAATAACTGTGGTGGGGATAAAGTGGTTGCCTCTTTTAGTCTTAACAATAAATCTTCTGGAAAGACCATATGGGCAGCACATTCCAACGTGAATTCGTGTCCAGAAGGCGTCATTTCAAACCGTACACATGCCAAATCAACCCCGTCTAAGGAAGTTCCAGACATAATACCAATCAATTTGTACGATGACATGAGAAGTTAGTGCTTAATAAAATTATTCAATTAAATTTGTATTCAGTCTAAGATAGGAAATTTAATACGATAAAGTGCCATGAATTTTCAACTAACAGAAGAACACCTCGCGGTAAAAGAGGCGGCAAGAGATTTCGCTCAAAATGTGTTAAAAGCAGAGGTCATCGAACGTGACCGGGACCAACGTTTTCCGACGGAAGAAATTCGTCAACTGGGAGAATTGGGATTCATGGGAATGATGGTAAATCCCAAGTATGGTGGCAGCGGAATGGATACTTTATCGTATGTATTAGCGATGGAAGAAATTTCGAAGGTTGACGCATCTACCTCAGTTTGCATGTCGGTAAATAATTCACTTGTTTGTTGGGGACTTGAAAAATTTGGAACTGAAGAACAAAAACAAAAATACCTTATTCCATTAGCAAAGGGTGAAATAATCGGTGCTTTTTGTCTATCGGAACCTGAAGCTGGATCGGATGCCACGTCACAAAAAACGACTGCCTTTGACATGGGGGACCATTACCTTCTAAATGGTACCAAGAATTGGATTACGAATGGATCTACTGCATCCGTTTACCTTGTGATTGCACAAACAAACATCGAAGCAGGACACAGAGGAATCAATGCGTTTATCATAGAAAAAGGCATGGAAGGATTTATCGTTGGAGCCAAAGAGGACAAATTGGGTATACGAGGTTCTGATACGCACACCTTGTTGTTTAACGATGTGAAAGTTCCAAAAGAAAATCGCATTGGGGAGGATGGCTTCGGATTCAAATTCGCGATGCAGGTTCTTTCCGGTGGACGAATAGGAATTGCCGCTCAAGCCTTGGGTATAGCAGCAGGTGCATTGGAATTAGCCTCAGCATATGCCAAAGAAAGAAAAGCATTCGGAAAAGTCATCGCCAACCATCAAGCCATCGCTTTCAAGCTTGCGGATATGGCTACCGAAATTGAAGCTGCTCGTTTGTTGGTTTACAAATCAGCATGCGACAAGGATGCAGGTAAGGATTATGGATTATCTAGTGCAATGGCTAAACTTTATGCTTCCAAGGTAGCAATGGAACAAACCGTTGAAGCTGTCCAAGTTCACGGAGGTTATGGTTTTGTAAAAGAGTACCATGTGGAGCGTCTTATGCGAGATGCGAAAATCACGCAAATCTATGAAGGAACTTCCGAAGTACAGAAAATTGTGATTTCAAGAGCTATACTTCAATAAAGAATTAAAGGTAAGGCACTAATTGTTCCAACTGAATGCCGCGTGACCCTTTGATTAGGATGCAATAGTTATTCAATTGTTCGGTTATAGGTGATTCAATCAACCCTTGTACTGTTTGAAAACATTGAAAATTACCATTATGTTGGATAGCTTTGGAAAATTCGCTACCCACTAAAATTGCCGTAAGCTGCAGATCGTTAAGTAGGGTAATCACTTCTTGATGTTCGCTCAACGAATCGGAACCCAACTCCAACATATCGCCCAAAACAACCATTTTATGGTCGGCTGGGAAGGTTGAAAAACTCAATAACGCGTTCCTTACACTCGTTGGATTCGCATTATAACAATCTAAAATAAGCTTATTTCGTTTGGTTAGGGTAATTTGAGAGCGCTGATTTGTTGGAGTGTATGCCTCAAGTGCTATGCAAATAGCTTCACTTGGAACAGCGAACAATACTCCGAAGGAAACTGCTACAAGAAAATTGGACAAATTATACGTTCCTGTTAATTGCGTTTGAATCTTAGGCGAATGGTAATCCAAATAACTCCAACGAAAAGACATGTATTCATTCCCTCCAACTAATTGGCCATGTACATCTGCCAATGAATGTTCAGAGGAATAACTAAAAAGGCTTGCACCCTTCGGTAAATTCCCTTGCAATAAGGAATCATCAGCATTGAAAACAACTGTACCACCGAGTAAGTCAATGGAGTCATACAATTCTTTTTTAGTACGAATAACTCCTTCCAAGGAGCCGAATCCCTCAAGATGAGCTCTTCCTATGTTGGTTATTATACCATGGGTAGGCTCGGCAATTGCACACAACTCTTGAATATCATGCAAACGATTGGCACCCATTTCTATGATTGCCAATTCATGAGATTGGTTTAATTGGAGTAAGGTCAATGGCACCCCAATATGGTTATTCAGGTTTCCTTGGGTGAAAAGCACATTGTATTTCTTTTTTAAAACAGCAGCCATCAATTCTTTGGTGGTGGTTTTTCCATTGCTTCCCGTTATTCCGATAACTGGAATATTGAATTGCCGACGATGATAATTAGCTAAACCCTGTAAAAAATGCAAGGAATCATCAACAACATGAATCCCTTCTACCCCAACCCACCGAGGATCATCCGAAACAACATATTTCGCACCTTTCTCCAAGGCTTGAAGTGCATAATCATTCCCGTTGAAATTGGCCCCGCGAAGGCATACGAACAGACAATCATGATGTATGTTTCGCGTATCCGTACTAATACCAGCACAAGCAGTGAAAAGAGCATACAAGTTATCGGTAATATTCATAGGCATAAAAAAAGCCCGTTTCCGGGCTTTGAATTATCGTTTTACCTTCTTCGACGCTTAGCCGGTGTAAAGTTATTACCTGTTGGGCTACCAATTCGATCCATACAGCATCTAAAACCGATGGTTGCCGTTGATTTATCTTCATCAAGGAAACGGCGGTTACCAACTGCGAGCCAATATGCACGATCCCTCCAAGAGCCACCTTTGTACACCTTTGACCTGTTAGATACCAAGGAAGTTGGCCATCCACTGGAATTAGGAGCTAACTCACCTCCTTCGAGGTTATATTGCTCGTCATCACTTTGGTACATAACCATGTCAGGGTCACGAACACCATTGTTTATATCACCTAGGCGTTTTCCATTGTTGTATTGAATGGAAGACTCTATATCACCATCTAGGTAATCTCGGTAATCGGATTTCTTGTAATTCATTCGACCAATGTTTTCCTCTTCTGTTACAGCTCGGTATTTCAATTTACCAGGTGTATCCGATACAAATTGACTAAAACCTTCTTTCAACATTTCAATGATTTCATAACCGTAAGCATAAAAACCAACCGTTGTGGAAGGATCCAACAGCTTAGAATCTGGATTGGGTTTGGATCCAGGATAATTGTATGCTCGGTATTCGTAGAACAAAGGGGGCCTCTTGTCTCTCGTTCCACCGTACCAAACCGTGTCACCGCTTGCTGGATTCTCAGTTTGTTTCAAAAGCGATTGACCTGTCTGTGTTGATGGCGTATTCGACCAATCGGTTCGATATATATCCTCGGCGTACAAGTTAGGAGGTCCATAAATATTATCCCTAACCAAACGATTGGCTTCAATGTCAAACCCATCGTTTTTCAACCTAATGGCCTCATCCAACACTTCGTTTAACCTGCGAATCATATCCAATTCCACAGAGTCTTTTTTGTTTCCTCTAGCCTGGTAAATAGATGACGGTGAATTACCCATATTGACTGGATTCCTTGCCATAACCTGAGAGGAGGCACCTTTGGTAATATTCTTGTCTGCTGGATCGTGCTTGGCCGCGGATATTCGCTGGAAACGAACCCTTTCAAATTCGTTTAGGTATTCCTTCATGCCATGCACGTCGTATTCCGTAGCACCGAAACCGTTTTCGTCCCTGTTTTTATCCACAATTCCTTCGCTACTGAATCGCTTAGTTTTGAATACGTTTCCTCTGAAGGGACGAAAATCGTCAAAATCCTCAGTACTCATAGCACGGTAGGTATCCAATACCCATTCCGACACATTGCCCGCCATGTGGTACAACCCATAATCGTTTGGCCAGAATGATGTGACAGGAGCAGTAACATCCGCACCATCGTTTAGGTGACCGGCTACCCCCATCATGTCTCCTCTTCCTCGCTGAAAATTCGCTTGAAAATCACCTTGAAACTGCGCATTCTTGTCTCGAACCCAATGACCGTCCCATGGGTAAATTCGGCGCTCGTCAATCGTCTCAGGTCCAATCATGTTACCAATCAAACCAGCAGCAGCGAATTCCCATTCCGCTTCAGTCGGGAGGCGATAAGCAGGAAGCAAAATACCATCTTCAATTCGAACGTACCTGTTCGGTCGCTTCGAATCCGGATCGATATTCGGCACTCCTTTATGCAGTTTCCCTTCTCTTTTCAATATTTTCATCTTTTTCTTCCCCGTTTCCTCGTCCAATACAAGGTCAGCTTCTATGAGGGCAGTTTCATTAACGGTTGGACTAGAGGGATCCGCATTGTATGAATAACCTGTAGTAGGATCCGGATTCTTCCTTCCAACATGTAACCTGGCATCTTGATATCCCTCTTCATGCAAATAAGTCAAGCCTTTAAACCTTCCGTTTAGGTAGGCATCTGTGTTGAAGGTTGAATCATTTTTCAACTTAGTATCCCACTGAATGATCCCTTCACGAATGAGTACATATTCATTTACACGGTCGGTTCTCCAACGACAAAAATCATTCGCTTGCAACCAAGAAACACCTACTACCGGGTAGTCACGGTAGGCAGGGTGACGCAAATAATAGTCTACGTATTTCTCGTTGAAGGCCAGAGGACTTCTCCAACATAGCGTGTCGGGTAACGCATTTTGTAGCACCTGTGGGTACTCACGGTAAGCTCTGGAAATCCAATACATGTATTCCAACCAATGAAAGTTTGTCACCTCTGTTTCATCCATGTAAAAGGAAGAAACGGTAACACGTGCAGACCGCGAGTTCCAATCAAACATCACGTCTTGTTCGGTGCGCCCCATGGTAAATGTACCACCTTCAACCAACACCAAACCGGGACCGGTTTCTTGTTCATCAAACGGTGGCTTCTCAAAACCTCCGTTATTTGAATCGTTATAGTTCCAACCCGTTACGCTTGATGCATCTTTCATACACGAAAAGACCACAATAGCCATTGCCACCGGAGCAATAAGCTTCAAGGAAATTGACTTCAAACTTGTATTTTTCATGAACAATTTATTAAAACGAACTTTGGTAAAACGCATATTCATTTTTTTAGTTACACCCCATTAGAAAGAAGGGCAAGATAATGTTTTAAATGCTACTGGTTTGATCCGGCAAGATAAGTTCAAGCCCAGGGAAACCTCGTGCGACCCTCCAGATACGCCGTTATTCAACTTGGAAATAGTCACATCGTAGCTGTAGCCTAAACGAAATTTACCATTGTTGATACCTGCAGTAAGAATAAAGGCATCTCTGTTTCTGTACCAAGCTCCAACCGTAAAAGGACCATATTTCACGTATGTTCCTAAATTCAATTCCATGAAGCCGTTTTGGTACTGAAAGATAACGTTTGGCATGATGACCGTTCGGTTTGCAAACCGCGTTTTCCTACCAAGGACAATATCCGCTCCAAGATGACCAGTAAAGCGCCACGGCAGTCTTGATTCCCCCACTATCATTGATTCATTTGGACGATTCATGTGATGCCAGGCTGCACCTGCAAAGAAATACTTGTTGAAGATGACAGCACCAGCTGAGGCATCGAAAAATCCTCGGGAACCACCGCGAGGCACATCACCAGTAGAGTAGATGAATCCACGTCTAGGATCAATCATGTCACCAAAGGTTAATTTGTCCCAATCCAATGATTTTTGAATCCAGGCAGCACGAGCACCCATGAACATTTTCCACTTACGATTGAGTTTTACATGATACGAGTAAAAAAGACCACCCATCGTGGTACTAATAGTACCTTGTCCCTGCTGGTCATGCAAAGCTAGAATGCCAAAACCACCCGAAATATTTTTAAAATATTGATCGTAGCTTGCACTATAGGTAATGTAATTTCCTGACAACTGCGGCCATTGATTACGGTAATTCAATGCAAAACGCGGACAACCGTGAGAACCTGCCAAGGCCGGATTTAGGTAGAGTGGATTTGCATAAAACTGTGTAAAGGTTGGGTCCTGAGCATGCACGCTTGATAAGCAACCAAAAAACAGCGTAAGAACTATTGAGTATTTAATTTGTTTCATCAAACGGTTGTATCGTGATTCAAAAAATCCAAACAAAGATAACGCATTTTTATTTTAAAGGTTACAAATATTGCAATTCATTCAAAATAATCAAAGAAAACATGCGTTTTTTTTCCAATGCACTAACTTTGCGTTCCATGATGATCTATCTCAAGTCGTTTTATCCAAAGTCTTTCCGTTTAACCCTATTCGCTGTACTTGCGTGCCTGTCTGTTACAAATTCATTCGATACCAGGGCACAACAAACAGTATCCGTTTCGTTGAATTGGAAACAACCTGTAACCGTATCCTACATGGGTCAAGAACTGTTGATACCTGTTTTAGATGGCATGGAGTTCAATGGTTTAGGTGAGCCGAGGTTCTTATTCAAAGTGAATACAAAGTTTACAGCTGATATCCCCAGTGTTTCAAATGTAATCTACAGTACTGCCACGAAGGAGGACCTTGAAATTATAAAAAAGCTGAATGTGAATGTGCCAAATTCCTTCCATCCTGAACTAAAATGCACCAAAGAAAAAGGTGTCGATGCATTTACTGGCTCGTTTATACCCTATCAGTTGTTGAATAACGAAGTTGTGCGGATAACCCAGGTGGAATTTAAGATAAGCCCAAAACTTTCACAAAATAACAAACCAAAAGAATTTGAAGCTTCCTCCGTATTGAAACAAGGAAGTGGGGATTGGTATAAATTAGAAATTACCAAAGATGGCGTATATAAGATCGATCGCGAGTTCTTATTAAGTTGTGGGATCGACGTCGATAACCTAAATCCTATGCACCTAAACATATTTGGAAATGGTGATGGAAAACTTCCTGAAACGAACGGTGCCGTAAAAACAGATGACTTGGCACTCAATCGTATATTGGTATCAGGCGAATCCGATGGGAGTTTCGACGCACAGGATTACATCCTTTTTTATGGTTGGGGTCCTTCGCGTTGGTCTTTGAAAGCAGGTGGATTATTTGATCAAGACAAAAACATTTACTCCGATGTCTCCTGTTATTTCTTGAACATTGACCCTTCCAAATCACCAGCTCGAATTGAAAACTTAAACGCCAATACCCTCATAGAAGACACTGCTATCACTACCTATTCTTATCATGATGTTTATGAAAATGACTTAGTGAACCTTGTCAGCGGCGGTCAACGTTGGTACGGAGAGGTTTTCGATACCGAACTCGAAAAGGTTTTTTCGTTCAGTGTTCCTAACATTTCAAACGGCTCACCTGTTTTCTTTAAAACGGCTATTGCAACCAATTCGAATAGCTCCTTTGGAACAGAACACCGCTATTCCGTAAACGGGAATGTTCTCCTAAGTGAAACGCTACCATCCGTTTCATCTGACTACATTCGGTCGGAAGATTCGTTTTCCTTTTCTTCTAATGGTGCAAGCATTCCGTTGAAAATAAACATTACAAGAAATTCACCAAGTACGTTGGTTTATCTGGATCGAATTACACTCAATACGCGGAGAGGATTGGTATTTGCAGGCGGGCAATTCAATTTCAGGGACATTCCATCCGTAGGCTCAGGTAAAAAGACCAAGTTTACCCTATCCAGTTTTCCCGCCAGTGGTTTTGTCTGGGATGTTACAGATAGGCACTCACCCAAAAGGGTGATTGGAAATCTTTCTGGTAATGCGTTTTCCTACGTTGTAGAAACCGATTCATTGCGTGAGTTTACAGCCTCTAATGGTGTAAATTATTTCACTCCGGTATTTAAGGGAAGTGTTTCAACGCAAAACCTTCACGGCCTACCCTTTGCTGATTTGCTAATTGTTTCACACAAAGATTTTCTAAACCAGGCAGAGCGCTTGGCAAATCTTCATCGAGAAGAAGGGTTAACGGTTCATGTGGTTAGTACGGAGCAGGTATTTAATGAATTTAGTTCCGGTATGCTTGACCCAACCGCTATAAGGTTGTTCGCAAAAATGTTTCACGATCGCGCTAACGGAGATACTTCCAATATGCCTGATTATCTGCTCTTGTTTGGAGACGGAACATTCGATCCTAAAAACAGGGTTTCCAACAACAATAATTTCGTCCCTACCTATCAAATGCCCAATGGAGAAAACCACATCTCAGCACTGGTAACCGATGACTATTACGGAATGTTAGACGATGGTGAAAGTATCGCATCTGTGGATTTGATGGATATCGGCGTTGGAAGGTTGTTGATTAGTGACCTCAATTCTGCCAAGCAGCAAGTAGATAAGATTGAACATTACATGAAAAATGGTTCGGAGTTGTTTCAAGGAAACACCGGAAATTCCTGCTCCGTTGGAGGAACTCAACAAACCTTTGGGGATTGGCGTTTGAACTATGTTCAAATTGCTGATGACGAGGAGGGCGGTTACTTCATCAACGAAGATACGGAAGATCAATTTGCTTATGTTCGAACGAATCATCCGGAAATGAACTGTGATAAACTGTATCTTGATGCTTTCACCCAAGTTTCGACGGCAGGAGGGCAGCGCTATCCAGATGTTCAAGAAGCCATTACCAACTGGGTGGAGCGTGGTGCATTAGTCTTGAATTATGTAGGACATGGTGGAGAAGTTGGACTTGCCGAAGAGCGTGTCGTAACGGTTCCCCAAATTCAATCCTGGAGCAATATCAATAGGCTCAATTTATTTGTTTCGGCAACTTGCGAATTTACCAAATACGACGATCCCTCGAGGGTATCGGCCGGGGAATGGGTATCTCTTAATCCTCGTGGTGGCGCCATTGCCTTGATGACCACCACCCGATCGGTCTTTTTTGGTGTTAATACCATTACAGGACAAAAGTTCTTTGAAACTGTTTTCACACGCGATGCCAATATGCAGCCTTTGACTTTTGGCGACATCGTTCGTAAAACAAAAAATGCAGCGGGTGCATCCGATAATAAACGAAGTTTCACACTTATTGGTGATCCTGCCTTACGCATTGCCTTGCCACGATTGAATATCGTTACCGATAGCATAAACGGAAAAGATCCAGCACTCATGACCGATACGATGCGTGCCTTGGGAAAGGTCACTATTAAAGGTCATGTAGAGGACCAATTCGGAAACAACCTTTCTTCTTTCGATGGTGTGCTAGGGGCTAGTATTTTTGATAAATTTAAAACGTTCTATACCCTCGAGCAGGACCCATCCTCCGATGTCATCCCGTTTGAATTGCAGCGAAATATCATCTACAAGGGACAGGCAACAGTTAGCGACGGGGCATTTGCCTTTTCGTTCATTGTTCCCAAAGACATCAATTATTCTTTCGGACCAGGAAAAATAAGCTATTATGCGAACAATTCCATTACCGATGCGGGTGGTCAGGATCAGCGTTTCATAGTTGGAGGAATCGATTCCATCGGAATCAATGACCAGAAAGGCCCAGATATCACGCTTTATCTGAACGACGAACAATTTGTGAGTGGAGGAATTACAGATGAAACGCCCATTTTAATTGCTGATCTGTTCGACGAGAATGGCATTAATACAGTAGGAAATGGTATAGGGCATGACATCGTTGCGGTAATTGACGATGAATCATCAAACCCATTGGTATTAAATGAATTCTATACGGCCAACCTTGACACCTATCAATCTGGATCCGTTCGTTATACCTTACCAACGCTTGAAAAAGGTAAACATACACTTACTCTCAAGGCTTGGGACGTTGCCAATAATTCCTCTGAGGCACGAATAGATTTTGTAGTTCAGGAGAAAAAACAACTTACACTTGACCACGTGTTGAATTACCCAAATCCTTTTACAACAAGTACCCAATTTTTCTTTGAACACAATCAGGTTTGTTCCCAACTAGAGGTCATGTTAGAAATTTTTACAGTTTCTGGAAAATTGGTTCGAACCATTGATCGGTCTGTTGCCATGGAGGGCTTTCGTTCAGCCGGAATTGCATGGGACGGACGCGACGATTTCGGGGATCAACTCGCAAAAGGTGTCTATGTTTATCGCTTGAAAGTGCGCAATGATATCGGTGAAATGGCTGAGAAAATAGAAAAATTAGTACTGTTAAAATAGACCGAATTAAATTGCCATTTGAAATACCTATATTTGTATGTTTAAAACAAAAAGAATGAATTCAAAATTTGTCTGGTTAGTTGTTTTTACCGTAGGTTGCTTCTTTTCTTGGGCACAGCCCACGAGTTCAGGAGTTACGGACAATGACCTGCAATTAAACACGATCACTACTGCAGTACCTTTCATGGCGATTACACCAGATTCAAGGGCAGGAGGAATGGGTGATGCAGGTACAGCCTTGAGTGGAAACTCAAATTCCATTTATTGGAATACAGCAATGCTCAATTTTGCTGAAGATAAATCAGAAATCAGTTTATCTTACACTCCGTGGCTTAGGCAATTAACAAACGACATTCATCTTTCATACCTAGCTGGTTATACCAAAATAAATGACCGAATGGCTGTTGGAGGTGCCTTACGATTTTTTAGTTTAGGGGAAATTACCTTTACTGATGCGAGTGGGAACGTAATTAGGGATGATAAGCCTAGTGAATACGAAATTACTGGTGCCTACGCCTTCTTGCTAAGTGAAAAAATGAGTATCGGTATCAATGGGAAATTTGCATATTCCAACTTAACAGGGGGATTGACAGTGAATGGTGTCAATACTAAAGCAGGGGTTGCAGGTGCGGCGGATTTATCATTCACTTACTTCAATGAGGATGCAGAAATTGGTAGTTTGGATGGTACTTACACCTTCGCTACGACCATTAATAACATTGGGAACAAAATAGCCTATTCAGAATTACAATCGAGGGATTTTCTTCCTATGAACTTAAAAATTGGAAATTCGTTTAAAGCAGAACTAGATAAGTATAATAGCCTATTGTTTTGTATCGATTTACAGCGTTTATTGGTACCGACACCGGCGTATTATGACTTTGTAGATTTGGACAACGACGGACAAATTGAATCAAACGAGTATATTATGTTGTCTGGGAGGACAGACGATGTTGGTGTTATCGGAGGAATGATTCAGTCGTTTTATGATGCCCCTGGGGTGGTAGCCGAAGATGAAAACGGCAACTACATTCAAAATGCCGATGGTACCTTCGAAGTGGTGAAGGGAACCCGTTTCAAAGAAGAATTAGCTGAAATAAACATTTGCGCAGGTCTTGAGTATTGGTACAACGACGTTTTAGCTATTCGTGCCGGTTATTTTTACGAGAATAAAAACAAAGGTGACCGCCAGTATTTTAACATTGGGGCAGGTTTCAAATACAACATGTTCGGGATTGATGTTTCGTACCTCGCAGCCGTTGGAAGACAAAGTCCACTGGCAAATACCCTACGCTTCACTTTGCGTTACCATTTTGGTAAGAAAGCAAGTAGTACAGCTACTCAACCTGAGTAAAATCCCGGTTTTAATATGGACATTCGCATTGGTTTTGGGGTTGACGTTCATCGCCTAGCACCAGGTAGGGATCTCATAGTTGGAGGAGTGAGATTAGCATCGGAATTGGGCGCCGTTGGTCACTCTGACGCGGACGTACTGATACATGCCATTTGCGATGCTTTGCTTGGAGCGCTCAATTTAAGGGATATTGGCTTTAATTTTTCAGATACTGATCCGGCTTTTGAAAACATCGATTCAACCATTCTATTGACACGTGTCATGCAGATGATTCAAGAACGCGGTTTTCAACTGGTTAACACTGACTGTACGGTTATTTTGGAAAAGCCCAAATTGAACCCTCACATTCCTGCCATGGTGGAGGTTCTAGCACCTATTTTAGCTGTTCAACCGGAATGTATTTCCATTAAGGCAACCACACATGAAAAGGTGGACTCATTTGGAGAACAGCGAGCCATCAAAGCCTATTCCGTCTGTTTGTTAAAAAGGTGATTCGGGATGGGTGCAATTGGAATTGTGCTTATATTTACATCAAATCATTAAATATTTTACAATGAAAAAAACATTGCTATTAGGAGCGTTAGTTCTATTGGGATTCAGTTCTTGCAAAAAAGATTACAAATGTACATGTACTGTGGGAGGATTTAGCAACACCGTTGAATATAACGATTTGACTAAGGATGAAGCTGAAACTATTCAAAATGAATGTGAATTATCAACCGTATGTACTTGGTCTACCCAATAATTAGCCTTACGTTTTTATCTTAAAAGTCATCAAAAGATGACTTTTTCTTTTTTACCTTGTTCCTAACCCATAACCTAGTTGAATTCCACCCGCTAAACCAACGGGAATACTTGCCACTTTTCGTGCCTCAATGAAACCACTGATAGCCATTTTTTCAGCGAGGATGTAGGTTAATTTCACCCCCAAAGAGCACGAATATTTTATGGATTTATATCCTGATTCTCGGTCTTTTATAAAATCTATACCCAATATATTGGCGTATGGACTTATGTCTCCTCGAAATCCGATGTTTTGATGGAAACTTGCGCCATCCGGAAGCACAAAAGCGAGTAAACCCAAGAATGCGGTTCCACCTCCGGAAGTGGTAGTATCTCCATCTGCAGCATTTGCCAATCCTGCTAGTAACAATATAGGTCCACCAATCAAACCCAAAGGTGTATGGATATGCCGGACATCATCGTTGCGATTTAAATATTCGAATTGGTAATTTACACTTACCTTGTCATGAACCACCCAATTTGCGGTTAAACCAAACACGTGAAAATCCTTCGTTGTAAAAGCACCATACCCATATTTGGCATTTATATAAAACCGATTCGAGGTATACTGAGCATTTGTATTAATTCCTTTTATAATGAAAAGGAAAAGCAGAAAAGCGGATAGTAATTTCATATTCGTATTGTTTGAACTAAAATACCTCTTTTTATAAACATGTAAACACATTGGAATAAATTCGCGTGTGATTTTCATCTGACTCAAAAAAAATAAAACATAAAACATAATATTTAAAACTTATTATTCAATTGTTTTTCAGTTGATTAAATCTTTTTTTAATATGCTTACATATTTTTTTTTATGTGCTTGCACAATATTATCATAACAATAACGTTTCATAAATTGAACTGTTAAAAAACCTGAATTATGAAGACAAATGTGCAGCTCATCACGGAGCAAATGAGTTATTTTCGAGCTATTGCCCGAAAATCATTACCAAGCCGCTACCAATACCTTGCAGAAGATTTGGCTCAAGACGCCATTATTAAAGCAATTGCTAAGGTTCATTTGTACGATCCAACAAAAGGAAATTTTAAATCTTGGTTGTACCGATTGACTCAAAATGTTTGTTTTGATGCCATTCGAAAAATGCAAAAAATGGATTACGTACCTTTAAACACTCAGATTTTATACCCAGATCATCAACAAAAAGATGTCAATCGTTCGGATTTACGCAAGATCCGTAAATCACTTCAATATTTGTGTGAGCGCGACCGAATGCTGATTACCTATCGGTTCATGTTCAACTTAAGCGGAAAGGAAATGGCACAGTTGATGAACATTCCAGAAGCTCAAATCAATGTTTACTTCAAACGGGCTAAAGAGAAACTTAAGCAGTTGTGTCAGAAAGCGGCATGACAAAAAATACAGAGGCTACTTGTTAAGTAGCCTCTTTTTTGTTGTATGTTTTGTTAATTTAGAGCTCTAAAAACTTCGAAATGAAAATCATTGTCTTTTGTACCTCTTTGTTACTGTTTTTCTCTTGTGGGGGAAATGCTAACGACAACAAACGAAATACTAAAAATAAAAAAGAGGATGTCGCCGTTGATACGGCTAATCAAGAGGTTGAGGAGGAGAAATTTGTAAGCGGGCTGAACGTTTCCTACAAGAACTATAAATCTGAAAAATGTTTTGAGGCCGATCCGGAAGAGGAGTACAGCGAACCGTTTTGTGCGGAGATAAAAGTGAAACAAATGCTTGTTGCATTGACAGATCCTAAGGTTTCAGAAAAAATAAACGCGGTCATTTTTAAATCAATCACCGACAAACCTATAGGCAGCATATCTATGAAAAAGTGGGTTTCCAAGGTTCAAGAGGTTGAAAGTATTTACGAGGCATCCGCTGAAGAAATTAGTTGTTCATCGGACCTCCAAACGGAAGACCTTTTGTGTATGTCAATTAGTTGGTACTCCTATTCTTATGGTGCGGCACATCCTTCTGGTTCCATTAGCAATTATAATTTCGATCTTAGAACGGGAAAAAAGTTACAGCTTGATGATTTGTTAAAAGACGGATACAAAAAGGAACTTAAGCGCTTGGGTGAAAAAGCGTTTATAAAAGCAAATGGTTCCAGCGGTTGGGAATTCACTCCTGGAAGAGGAGACTTTTTCCTTCCTGACAATTTTTCCATCACCAAGAAGGGCTTAAGGTTTACGTATGGTCAATATGAAATTGGGCCTTATGCCGCTGGTTCACCAGAGCTTTTAATTCGCTACGACCAAATTAGCCAGTTCATTCAGGAGGATTCACCCCTTATGAAATTTGTTGAAATCACGAAAAAATAAGGTTGTTTTACTTACCACTTACCAGCGGTTTTGAGGTGATTCTTCGAAATCCGAGCACGGTCTCTGCATCGTAAGTTTGAATGCACACCTCATCGTTCTGGTTTCCACCCAGGCAGTAGAGTTCCTTCCCATCTACTGATTTTCCAATATAAATGGAAACATGACCTTTCCAAGAGTCCTTTTTTTCCCTCCAAAAAACGACGACATCTCCCGGTTGGGGCTTACTTACTGTATCACCCACATTTAACCAAGACCTCGCATTCATGTATTTTGAAAATTGAAAGCCTTGTTTCTTGGCACAATACCCCATAAATACGCTACACCAGGCTGATTCGTCGTTTTTAATTTTGGTGTTTCCTGTTTCATGAAAAAACATCAACACTTTCGGTTCATGGCCACTACCCTCTATGTCTCTTAGGCCATAAAAGGTACGTGCCTGAGCGATTAAAGGGTGAAGAAGCATGCCAACACTAACGGAATCAACACAAGCAAGGTCCATCAAAAAAGGATCTCCACAATAACGCCATTGTTCTTTTAACACATCGGATGAATCAGGAGGTAATGGAGGAATGGAGGCAGAAAAAAGAGACTGACTATACCCTAAAAACAAGGCTAATAGGAGAACCGTTGACCCCTTAAATGGTCCAGTTAGCAGTGGAAAATTGATTTTTTTGTTTGGAATCATTGTATCAAAAATAAAAAAAGAAGTTAACAACGCATCTACCCTCTTGCTATCTTCCAAAGATTTAACCTATATAAACGTTGACTCTCCATCCTTAGGAAGGACCAATTTTACGAAATCACTTGTTGATAAGCGTTCGGTTTTGAAATGGTATTCGTTCTTTACGTAGTTTGATAGCTTTTGCGTACCGAGTTTCTTTTTGATTTGTTCAGCAGAAATGTAAGCCACCTCCTTACCGGGAAGAACTGCGAAGAAATAGCACTCCCCTCCTACATATGGAATCTCGTCCCATTCAAAAGCATTGAAGCTAAATACACTTCGTTCATCTTTCATCACCATGTATAAAACCACATGGTTTAACTCTGGTATTAATTGGTCTTCGAAATCAAAACTCAGGGCAATGTGTGGAGCCTGATTCAGGTTTTTTAGTTTATCAATGTTGTAAATACCGAACGAACTGATGGTGAACTTGCTTATTATACTCGCCTCGGTATTCTTTCGTCCCTCCTCATTCCGAACGTTTACCATGAGGTCATTGAAGGCTACAATATCTTCATCAAACTGTTTTATAGTTGCACTTAGATCCGCTTCTTTTAAATTTGGGCAGGCCACCATAGAAAAGTTGGTGGTAATGATATCTCCCGAATAGGTGAGCGATTCTTTGGAAAACTTCAAATCAAAGGTTCCTTTTCGACCCGGAATTTGCGCAATGTCAATCATATCCCAATTGAATCTTAACGCCTGGGACGGTTCAATCGTTGTATCGCAAGAAAGAAGCCTCCAAGTCACGCCTTCCCAGCTTTTCAAATGAGGCATTCGAACCGGGTCTCCAACCAACTCGAATTCAAACGAACCTGCAGACTCGTTGGTCAAAGACTGTTTTTTTATCATTTCTTTATGCTCTTTTTTCGACTTTTTTGGCTTCAAGGAAGATCCAATTCTTTCGGTCTTGCCAACTTTCTTTTCGCGCTTAAAGCTTTTGCCTTCGTCCCACTCTTGTTCATTTTGAAGTTTATACAGCTTGTAGGTGACGTCCGGTTCGAATGGTGCAGCGAGCTCAATAGTAACTTCTTTTGCCAATACTAATTCTTCTTCTCCCTGAAAAGCACGCAGTTCCATCATTCCGGCAGATGAAAAATAATCGGTACGGTCAGGGCCGAATTGCATGGGTATACCGGATAATGCGATTTCGTCTGCATTTTGAAATTCGCGAAATTGAAGGGTTATTTTGCCTTTAACCGGTTTTCCATTTTTGGTGATTACCGCGTTTGCGGGAATGAAAACCGTTGTTCCTGACGGCGCATGGTAGGTAAAAGCTTTTTGCGAATTCATCATGATTTTAGTGTACGGCATCCCTATTTCCAGCGGTGGATTGACACCATTTGGGTATTTTTTCAATTCATTAAGGTATATGAACCCCAGTATAGACAATGAAATCAACAAGAGTCCGCTGTATAATCCAACCATTCCTACTTTCTTCTTCTTAAATGCGTTCATAGTCCTATTTTTTAATTTTTTACCAATTTATCATTAGAAATACCCAGTTTGAAGCAATACAATTTACCGTTGAAGCCTCCAATTAAAACATCTAGCATACCATCCTCATTCGCATCCAATATTTCTGGGGTGTATTCAGACGTGCAAGGCATATATGTTTTTTTATGCACTTTTCCCGTTTTAGTGCCAATAATCAACACTGGACTCTGTTCGAGGTCATTATCATACTCATACTGCAGTACAGCGAGGATGCACTGTTCGCCGTTGAAATGAATTTGCCGCTTGGCAATTTGCGCCTCGGGAAAACGTGAGTAGGCATTTCCTTCATCGTCCAATGCCGTTGCGTTTTCCAGGGGAATGATTCGAACAGCAGTGTTGTTTTTATCGGGTATCAACAGGGCTTTTGACGTCATAAAAGTCCCTTCGCTTTGACTTAATTTCGGGTTACCGAGAGATTCTGAACATTCTTGAATACTCAATAAGGTACCCTTAGTATTGAAAATCGCTATTCCTGATTTTCCGACAGTAGTAGTTGCTTCATCATAATCCCCGAGAATTGGACAAACGATTCGAGCATCCTTCCCTTTACCCATAATCATTGGCTTTTGAGTACCGAGGTTAATAGCGTATTTATTGTTAATTCGGCTGTTTATTGCCCATATTGGTTTCCCTGATTTTCCATCTAGAGCCAATAGGCTGCCATAGTCGTGGTTGTACAAAAGATCCTCCACCCCATCGCTATTGAGATCCAGTACGGCAGGTTCGTCAAAAAAACGCTGACCAGAATGGAAATACATTTTCACTTTGAAAACGGTACGACTATCCCCTGGTTTCCATCCTTTGTAATCTGGGACGAAAAAATTCCAGGCCGTTTTACCCGTTTTGGGATGAACGGCATGAACTTGACCTGTTTCGGTAGCAAAAACAACGAATGGATTCTTACCGTTATGAATCAGGATAGGTTGGTGTTCTACATCACCTGCAACGTGGATTCTCCAGTTCACTTTACCTGTTTTGGTGACGGACATTGCTTCTTCATTGTCGTTCCCAAAAAAGATGTTCCCATCGTGGTAGAGTATACCATTGACATCCATATCACCAAACTGTTCGCCTGAGAAGCGATGGATAATTTTACCTGTTTTTCGATTAAGTAGGTAAATACCATTGTCCTCGTCTAGCGCATAATCCATAAAATGGCGTCCATTGGATCCAATACAAATAAGATCCTCAAACGTGACACTTTCAGTTCTGTAGCTTGTAAAACCAATATCGGCAGTCCACAATTGTTCTAAATCTGATTCCACCGTTTCCTTTTCATCGACAGAAGATGCTCCCATCGTAATGAACGTTAGACCCAGGATTATCCAACCCACTTTTCTCATTTTCTTAACGTTTTAATTGAACATCTTTGGAGGTGATCACAGGGGCAGAACGTAGTGGTTTATAAAAAATAACACTACCATTCTGTTCATTCTTACATTTCTTAGTGTATTTTTGACATAATGAACATACTTTATGATACAACGAGTAATTCTGTTTATTGCATTGTTTATTGGGATTAATTCCAAGGCCCAAACCGCTCACCCGCCTAACAACCAAGCCTTTTTGCAGGATGAAGTAGCAACTATACGGATACTTGTTTCTCCTGATAGTTTGGCTTTGCTGTTTCACCCGGACAATCTGACATCGAATCATGAATATCCCGCGACCTTCATTTATGAAAGTTCGAATGGGACAGATACAGTTACCAATGTTGGGTTTCGTTTGCGAGGAAACACATCGCGGTTTGCGGATAAAAAATCGTTTAAGGTATCTTTCAATTCTTTTATTCAGGGAAACAAATGGAATGGACTTGAGAAATTGAATTTGAACGGCGAGCACAATGATCCATCGATATTAAGGTCCTATTTGAGTTTCCACTTATTGAAAACTTCAGGAGCATGCGCTCCGAGGAACAGTTATATTAAGCTGTTTATCAATGGCTCTTACCGTGGCTTATATTTCAATTCCGAACACATTGACGAGGAATTCCTCCAACTTCGTTTCCCGAACGACGACGATGGAAACTTGTACAAAGCAAGTTGGGGAGCCAACCTAGGTTATTTGGGTAGTAATCCTGCCAATTATGTGGACCTTTATGAATTAAAAACGAATACATCCACCGGAAATCATGGTCCGTTGGTTCAATTCATTACCGCCCTAAATCAAACTTCTGATGCTGATTTTCCCTGTTTGATTCAACAACTATTTGATGTTGACCAATACCTTCGGGCGTTGGCCGTTGAGCTACTATGTGGTCATTGGGATGGCTATGCGTACAACAAAAACAATTATTTTCTTTATCAAAGGCCTTCCGATGGGAAATTTGTTTTCATAGAATATGACATGGACAATACGTTTGGCATTGATTGGATGGGTATTAATTGGTCGACGCGGCCGTTGTTGGATTGGAGTCACCCAACCGAATCCCGACCTTTATATGAGCGTATCCTTTCTGTCCCTTACTTTGCGGATCAACTTTCATTTTATGTGGGAGAACTTCTGGATAGTTCTTTTTCTAATGCTCAACTCAACATGTTATTGGTCAACAAACAGGATTTGATAGAACCTGCTGCTTTGGCTGATAACTACAAGGGCTTGGATTATGGATTCAGCGACGCTGATTTCCAGAATGCCATTTTCCAAGCGTGGGGAGGCCATGTGACAATGGGTTTGGCAACTTTTATTTCGAACCGGGCGAATTCGGCTAGTTCAGAAATCAATTTCCAACACCTCAATAACCCTTGTCCGTTGGGCATTTCGGATAATAACTTAGATCAAGTAGCGACCATCCAAACGTTTAACCTATTAGGGCAACCCCTATCCTACCCCATTGCAAATACAGTAGTATTACAGCTTATGTCGGATGGCTCCGTCAGAAAAACATATCTAATGGACTAAGAAAATGAATCATCTATTTCACTCTTTCATTGCCTCTTTGGTAGTACTATATTCCTTTTCTGCGGGAGCACAAGGGATTGAACGAATTGAGCCACCTTTCTGGTGGACTGACATGCACCATTCTGAAGTGGAGGTAATGGTTTACGGAAAAGGAATTGGAACCTGCACGGTTCAATCGGATGATTTGTTGATTAATGGAGTTGTCAAAACAGAAAACCCGAATTACCTTTTTATTAAGATAAATACTGCCCAAAAAGAACCAGGGAACTATGAAATTCGATTGACCAACCTTAAAGGTAAAGTGTTGACTTTATCCTTTGAATTGAAATCCCGGCGAACCGGATCAGCTGAACGAAATGGTTTCGACCAAAACGATGTCGTATACCTTTTAATGCCGGATCGATTTGCTAATGGGGACCTATCTAATGACTCACATGCATCTGTTACTGAGAAGGTGAATCGTGCACATTCCGGCGGCAGGCATGGAGGGGATTTGAAGGGCATGACCCAACACCTAGATTACATTCAAGAGCTCGGAGCATCTGTTATTTGGCCAACCCCACTGTTTGAAGATAATGATTCCACTTATTCGTACCACACTTATGGACAGAGTGATTTATACAAAATTGACCCAAGGTATGGAACGAATGAAGATTATGTTCAATTTGTAACGAAAGCGCATGAAAAAGGCTTAAAAGTTATACAAGACGTTGTACCCAACCATTGGGGCAACAATCATTGGATGATGAAAGACTTGCCTACCTATGAATGGATTCATCAATTTCCTGGGTACAAGCAAACGCATTACCGCATTTCGGCTCAAATGGATCCTTATCGCGCAGAACAAGACGAAACGCTATGTGATGACGGGTGGTTTGTTAGGTCAATGCCGGATCTAAACCAATCCAATCCATTGGTATTAAATTACTTGATTCAAAACACCATTTTTTGGATGGAGTATGCCAATTTGGACGGTTTGCGGATTGATACATATCCATACAACGACAAAAGCGCCATATCAACCTATACGGAAGCCATCATGAGCGAATACCCACAAATTAACCTTGTTGGAGAGGTATGGTTGCATGACCAAGCTCAAGTTTCCTACTGGCAAAAAAACAGTCCGATTGGTGCAATTGACCATTACAATAGCCACCTTCCCTCCGTGATGGATTTCACTCTACATGATGCCTTGATGGCAGCTTTCAAAGAAAATGAGCAGGGCTGGGACAAAGGTTGCGTTCGGTTTTATGAGAATTTCGTGAATGACTTTTTATACGATAATCCGAATAACCTACTGGTTTTCATGGAAAACCATGATACACAGCGATTTAACGAACTGTATTCTGATATAAAAGATTACCAGTTGGCATTAACTCTGATTAGTACAATACGGGGTATTCCGCAAATTTACTACGGCAGTGAGGTGGGAATGCAAGGAAGGAAAGAAGCGGGTGATGGCGATATTAGAAGGGATTTTCCGGGAGGTTGGCCTAATGATGCAACAAACGCTTTTGTTCGTTCTGGAAGAAATGAAAAAGAGGAGGCATATCATTCTTTTACATCGAAGGTATTGAACTGGCGTAAAACCAATGAAGCAGTTCACAACGGTAAAACCCTTCAATTCATTCCGGAAAACAATGTGTTCGTATACTTTCGGATCTGGAAGGAAAAAACGGTCATGGTCATCCTGAACAACAACACTACTACTCAATCGTTGGATTTAAAGCGTTTTCATCAAGGTTTGGGAGTAAAGAGCAAAGGTAAGGATGTTTTATCAGGCAAGGAGGTTGACCTCAAGATCAATGCACTGGAAATTGGTGCAAAAACTCCCATGATCCTCGAACTTTATTAGACCAAATGAAAGCAATTGTTAATTTCTTATTCCTTTTCCTTTTAACAAATGGTTATAGCCAGTCAAATCGCCAATTTATCGGTTGGAGGGAAACAGACACATCCGTCCGTATTGAAGTGTCAGATGGTTTTTATGAAATTTCAGCTTATTCCAATCATAACCTCGAAGTATGGTTTTTTCCTGCAGGTGAAATGACTAAGAAAACCTCACATGCCGTGATTGCCAAAAGAACATCAAAACCCTTTGACGTTCGGGACATGAAAAAGCAACTGACACTCCGCAATTCAAGCATGCGGTTAGAGGTAGATAAATTGAATTTTCAGTTGCGCTTTTACCGTGAAAAAGAGTTGTTATTCACCGAATCAAAAGGATATTACGCCCATGACAATATGCATCATCTCGGGTTTTCGATAAGTCCAGGCGAACAGCTCTTTGGCGGAGGAGCCCGTGCATTGGGAATGAACCGTCGAGGAAACCGACTAGAATTGTATAACAAAGCACATTATGGCTATGAGGAACGTTCAGAATTGATGAATTACACCATGCCGATTGTGTTCAGTTCTAAAAAATATTTGCTCCATTTTGACAATGCTCCTATTGGTTTTATCGATCTAGATACTCAAAAGGACAATACCCTCACTTATGGAACCATTAGTGGACGCTATTGCTATCAAGTAACCGCAGGAGAGAACTGGAAAGAGGTATTGGAACACTACACTGCCATGACGGGTAGACAACCAATGCCTCCGAGATGGGTTTTTGGCAACTTTGCGAGTCGATTTGGATATCATTCGGAGAATGAAACAAGGGCCGTTGTTGAAAAATTCCGTAATGACGATATACCGCTAGATGCGGTGGTGTTGGATTTGTATTGGTTTGGAAAGGACATCCAAGGAACATTAGGCAACCTAGAATTTTACCGTGACTCTTTTCCGACGGGTGAGCGCATGATTCAGGACTTCACCAACCTTGGGATTAAAACAGTGTTAATTACTGAACCTTTTATACTCACCACCTCCAAACGGTGGAATGAGGCAGCAGATGGTGGTATTTTATGTACCGACAGTTTGGGTAACCCATTTACTTATGACTTTTATTTTGGTCATACGGGTTTGATAGACATTTATAGCGAACAAGGTAAATCTTGGCTTTGGAACGTTTATGCCAATTTGCATCGAATGGGCGTTCGAGGTTTTTGGGGGGACTTGGGAGAACCCGAAGTTCATCCGAAAGGACTGTATCATGCCACAGGTTCAGCAGATGAACTGCACAATAGGTATGGACACGATTGGGCTGGGTTGATTTACCAAGGATTTCGAAAGGAATTCCCTGAGAACCGACCATTCATACTTATGAGGTCAGGGTTTTCGGGCAGTCAGCGGTATGGAATAATTCCATGGTCGGGTGATGTGAACCGAACGTGGGGTGGGCTTAAATCCCAAATGGAAATTTCGTTGCAAATGGGCATGCAAGGAATTGGTTATATGCACTCAGATCTTGGTGGATTCGCTGGTGCCAAAGATGATCCAGAGCTATACATTCGTTGGTTGCAATACGGCGTTTTTCAACCGGTTTTCAGGCCGCACGCCCAGGAGCAGGTAGCAAGCGAACCTGTTTTCAAGGATGAGAAAACGAAACAATTGGCCCGCAAGGCGATTGAACTCAGGTATGCCATGCTACCCTACAACTACACGTTAGCCTATCAGAATTCAACTTCAGGAACCCCACTTATGCGCCCATTATTATTCGAAGATGCGGACATTTCCGCCTCCCCCACTTGCCAAACTTATTTTTGGGGACAAGATTTTCTGGTAACACCAGTGGTAGATAGTGCTGCTAACCATGTAACCGTAAGAATTCCACCAACATCCATTTGGTATGACTTCCATCGGGGGACTCGCATCGAAAATAGCAATATCAATGCTATTGACTTGGAATATCAAGTTACGCCTTACCACATTCCTGTTTTGGTTCGAGCTGGGGCCATAATTCCTATGACAAGGCACTTAAACAACACTGAAAAATACCACAGTGATTCGCTGGAAGTGCATGTATACTTAGATTCTCAGGTAAAATCCTCTCACGGAATTCTTTATGAAGACGACGGTAAAAATGCAAATGCACTGAGTACAAGCGAATATTCCATTACGCAATTTGACCTAATCTGCAACAAGAAAGCAGTTACCTTGCGTATTGATTCGAAAGGGAAACAATCTGGCTCAAAAAGAAAAATGCGCATAATCTTACACCAAATTCAACATAGACCTCAAAGCGTTATGTTAGGTGAAACCATTCTTCCTTTTTTGTACGACGAAAACCTGAAAACCCTAACCCTTGACTTGGTACAGGATAATTCAAATTTCGAATTGGAGGTAAAATAATTTCTTAGTGTCATTTTGACATATTAAATTTTCGTTTAATTTTGACAATGTAGTCGTTTAGAAACCTTTAAACTGCAGTTATGAAAAAAGCAATACGTTTCCTTTCGTTAATCACCTTTTTATGTTTATATGCATGGTCATTCGGTCAAGGAGGCAAGATACAAGGAACACTGTCTGACTCAACAGGCAAACCTTTGTACGGAGCCAAAGTAGTTCTTGAAGGACAAAACCGTGGTGCTCAAACAGATGAATCAGGAAAGTATGTTATCGATCTTCTGGAGGCTGGAGATTTTACAGTTATTTTCAGGGCAACAGGATTCCAGGAAACAAAACGTACCATTACCGTCGGACCGGGAGAGACCGTTACCGCGGATGCTTCTCTGAAATCATTGGAAATCGAATTAGACGAAGTAGTGGTTATTGGTTACGGAACAACACGCACCTCAGATTTAACCGGAGCAGCAACCGTTTTGAATGAGAAAAATTTCAATCAAGGATCAGTTTCCACTCCAGAACAATTAATTATGGGAAAAACCGCTGGTGTGCGCATAAATACCAACGACGGTGCCCCAGGTTCAGGATCTACTATTCGTCTTCGCGGTGGGACCTCCATTAACGCAAGTAACGACCCTTTAATTGTTATTGACGGTGTTCCTTTGGACAATGGAGGAATCGCAGGAGCAGCAAATCCTTTGTCGCTTATCAATCCCAACGATATTGCTTCCTTTGTCATCCTTAAAGATGCGTCTGCAACGGCGATTTATGGGTCGCGGGGAGCCAACGGTGTTATTTTGATTACAACCAAAAAAGGAAACGGTCTTAATCCTGAAAAGTTAAATGTGGTGTTGGATAGCAAACATTCGCTTTCCACTATCGCGAAATATGCGGACGTCTTAAACGGTGATCAGTTTCGAAAACTAGTAGAGGCCAACGGAACTCCGGACCAAATAGCCATAATGGGTGATGCTAACACAGATTGGCAACGTCAAGTGTTTAGACAGGCGTATACAACCGATAACAATGTATCGTTAACGGGAGGAATCAAGTTTTTACCTTATCGTCTTTCCTTTGGAAACCGCCTAGAAAATGGCCTGCTTAGAAGAGACCAATTCAATCGAACTTCGGTTTCCTTAAACTTAACGCCTACTTTTTTGAACAAATCCTTGCAGTTCGAAGTCAATCAGCGCTTTGTGCAAACAAACCAAACGTTTGCCAACAGAGGTGCATTGGGTGCCGCCTTTTTCGACCCTACCCAACCCGTATACTCAGACACAACACTTTTTAACGGCTATTATGAATGGATAGATACGACCACGTTTCTTCCAGAAAACCTTGCACCCAAAAATCCCCTTGGTTTGTTGAACCAACGTGTAGATACCAGCAATGTTTGGCGTTACATCGGTAATGCGAAAATTACGTACAAGATGCCTTTCTTACCTCAACTGAAGGCAGTGGTTAATGGAGGTATTGATTTATCTAATGGAAGTGGCGCATATTCCGAATCAAAGAATTCTGCAGGTGGATTTTACACGCAAGGAAGTTACGGCAGGTACTCCCAAAGAAAAGGTAACAAGTTACTGGAGGCCTACCTTAATTTTAATAATGGCGACAAAGAAAGTAAGCACCTTATTGACCTCACTGCAGGATATTCTTGGCAAGATTGGTTCACAGATCGCCCAACGGATACGTTACCAACATGGAACGAGGCACAAGATTCTATCATTCAGGCACCTAGCTCCATTTATCCTTTCTACACAGACAACGCTTTGTTATCTTTCTACGGACGTGGTATCTATACTTATGACAACCGTTTTGTATTGAATGCTACGCTTCGTCGTGACGGTTCTTCGCGCTTTAGTCCAGAAACGCGATGGGGTTTGTTCCCTTCTGTTTCCGGTGCATGGTTGATATCTAACGAATCGTTCATGAAACCTGTTACCTTTGTTAATATGCTCAAGCTTCGGGCAGGCTATGGAGTGACTGGGCAGCAAGATGGGATTGGCGACTATTCTTACATTTCCAACTATTACATTGGTTCCACCACAGCGCAATATGCTTTTGGCGGGCAGTTTTATTCTGTAATGCGTCCGGATGGGTTTGATGCCAATTTGAAATGGGAAACCACTGCGAGTTACAACGTTGGATTGGACATTGGATTATTGAAGGACAGGTTTACAGCATCAGTGGATATTTACCGTAAAGAAACGAGTGATTTATTGGCTAACGTTCCTGTTCCTGCTGGTACCAACTTCACCAACCAAATTCTCACCAACGTGGGAAGCATGCGCAACGAAGGAATTGAAATTACCACAAGTTTTGGCATTTTAGCTAAAAAGGACATGCGATTGGATGTCATGGCGAACGCCACTTATAATCGAAATACGGTGTTGAAATTATCCCAGATTGTGGATTCAACCTCAGTCGGAATTCAAGTAGGTGGAATCGCAGGTGGTCTAAGCAATACCATTCAAGTTCATCAAATCGGAAACCCGACGTTTTCCTATTTCGTTTACGAACAGCAGTATGATGCCAATGGTGACGCGATTGAATCGGGAAGTTTGATTGATCCGAATGATCCTTCTCAAGGAACCTACACAGATACCGACGCATTTGTCGATCGAAACGGTGATGGCGTCATCAATATTGACGATCGCTACATTTTTGAAAAGGCTGCACCTGACTGGTTCCTTGGATTATCATTGAATTTCCAGTACAAAAAATGGTCATTAGGTATGTCAATGAGAAGTGAATTGGGAGGTTACATTTATAACAACCTGCACTCCAACAATGCAACACTTCAAGCTGTGAATGGAACGCAAGGATTTTTGAATAATATTTCCAGTTTGTATTATGAGGAGGAGTTCCAATACACTACTGAGCGTCAGTTATTGAGCGATCATTACATGGAGCGTGCTGACTTCCTTAGGATGGATTACGTGAGTTTGGCCTACCGATTTGGTAAATTGAAATTCACCAAGGAGAAGATTGGAGCGAATGTGGCATTTGTTGTTTCGAATGTCTTTGTATTGACGAAATATTCTGGCCAGGATCCCGAAATCAGTGGCGGAATAGATAACAATTTTTATCCGAGACCGCGTGTGTTCTCATTGAATTTAACGTTTGATTTTTAACTAAGGAGCTATGAAACAGGTATCACAATTTCTTTTGCTTGCTATATGCGTGGTTGTGCTTTTCGGCACCAATTCGTGCAAGAAACAATTGAACAAAACCCCAAAGTACGGGTTGAATTCCGAGGTGGTGTACAGCGATCCGGATAATTACATCAATGTATTGGCCAAACTTTATTCAGGCTTGTCTATGACGGGATTGCAAGGTCCTGCTGGAAAGGGAGATATTGCGGGCATCGACGAGGGCTTCTCGGCCTATGTGCGGGTGCTATTCAACCTACAAGAATTACCTACCGATGAAGCTGTTTGTGGTTGGAACGACCCCGGAATTCCTGAATTAAACAAAATGACTTGGTCGCCAGAAACATCTTTCATCAAGGGGATGTACTACCGAATTTATTATCAGATTACGCTTTGCAACGAATTCATCCGTGAATCAAGTGATGAAAAAATGACAGAGCGAGGTTTTGATGCAGGAACTCAAGAACGCATAAGGTTGTATCGCAATGAAGCTAGATTCCTTCGCGCGTTGAGCTATTACCATGCCTTAGATTTATTCGGGAATGTTCCTTTCGTCACCGAGAATGACAAAGTAGGTGCTTATCAGCCAAACCGTATTTCCAGAAACGATTTGTTCGCCTATATCGAAACAGAATTGAAAGACATCGAGGACAAATTAATGGCTCCAGGAAATATTGAATACGGTCATGCCAGCTCAGCCGCAGCCAAATTCCTACTTGCTAAAATGTACTTGAATGCAGAAGTATATACGGGTACAAGCCGCTATGCAGAATGCGCTAACTATTGTCAGGAAATTATTAACTCCAATGCATTTCAACTGGACGATGACTACACCGATTTGTTCCGTGCGGACAACAATACCTCTCCGGAAATTATTTTCCCGGTCGTTTATGACGGGTTGTACGCTCAAACTTGGGGAGGCACCACCTTTATGGTATGTGCTTCCATTGGAGGATCGATGGTCGCAGCAGATTACGGTGTAAATGGAAAATGGGGAGGCCTGCGCACTACAGCACCTTTTGTGGACAAATTTCCTGATTCGATGCTTGATAATCGCTGGCAATTTTACAGAACAGGGCAAAGTAAAGAAATTACCAACCTAGGATCATTCACCCAAGGATATGCCTTGCCAAAATATCAGAATAGAACTTCTACTGGTGATTTAGCCTCAAATAATGGAACAAGTGCTTTTGTGGACATAGATTTCCCTATGTTCCGATTGGCAGATGTATTTCTTATGTACGCGGAGTCGTCCCTAAGAAATGGAGATGCGGGAACAGCGCTTAACTATGTGAATTCCCTAAGAGAAAGAGCTTACGGTGGTTCAACACATAATTTAGGTAGCGTTACCCTTGCCGATATCCTTGATGAACGTGCAAGAGAGCTTCATTGGGAATGTACCCGCCGAACAGACTTAATACGTTTTGGCTTGTTCACCGGTGGAGATTACATCTGGCCATTCAAGGGTGGAACAGTAGCCGGAGGAAGTGTGTCCGACCATTTGAACCTCTACCCTCTTCCAACAGCTGACTTGAATTTAAATCCCAACCTAATTCAAAATCCGGGATACTAACTAATAAAACCCTAATGAAAGCTGCTGAAAAGCAGCTTTTTTTATGGCATCATCCAAGAGCCACCAACACAGATTACATTGGAAATTGCAAGGAATTCTTGGTGGGTTTCTTCGTTTATACCTCCGGTTGGGCAAAAACGAACCTCTGGAAAAACTTGTCCATACGTTTTCAACGCCTTCAATCCACCAAAAACATGGGCCGGAAAGAACTTGAACGTATCCCATCCAAGTGCGATTCCTTCCATGATTTCTGAAGGGGTAGTTACCCCAGGAATAAAAGGCGTTTCACAAGAAGTAAATGCTTCGATGAGTGGCTTATTTAAACCTGGTGAAACCATAAAATCTACACCGAGTTCAACCGCCATTGCCACTTGTTCTGCCTGAACCAAGGTTCCCACACCGACCGTAAACGCATCACCGTATTTTTCCTTGATAGCTTGTATGGCATCCCATGCAACCGCTGTGCGCAAGGTAACCTCAATGCAATGAATGCCTTGATCGACTAACTGTTGAACCGTAGCATCAATGGATGCTGTGGAATGAATCGTCGCAACCGGAATCAGCGGATGATTGGCAAGGATATTACGTATACCGTTTTGAGTTTCCATACACTATAAAATAAAACTTGCACCTTCCTCACTGGAGGAAACCAAAGCGCGCATATTGGCGAACATTTCTCTTCCGAGTCCAAAAGAACCATTTCGTTCTTTCTGGCGAGGTGACCGCTGTTCAAAATCAGCGGAGAGACAAGTCAGGGTACCCGTCCTAGCATCAAAACGAATGGCATCACCGGTTTGAATCCGCGCAATTGGACCATTATCTCTTGCCTCAGGTACCACATGAATGGCGGCAGGAACTTTACCTGATGCACCTGACATTCGGCCGTCCGTTACCAGCGCAACCTTAAAACCTCTTTTTTGAAGTATCGTCAACGTTGGCGTCAACTGATGTAACTCGGGCATGCCGTTTTGCTTAGGTCCTTGAAAAGGAAGAACAGCGATAAAATCACGGTCAAGTTCACCTCTCTTAAATGCATCGATTAGGTCTTGTTGTTCGTCAAAAACTATCGCAGGTGCTTCAATAGTAAAATGTTCTTCTGCCACGGCTGACGTTTTAACTACCGCTCTTCCAATGTTTCCTTTCATGATTCGAATTCCACCTTCTGGCGAGAAAGGATTGTTGGAAGACCGCAAAATAGCAGGATTTAAGCTTTGTATTTCACCAGACACAAATTGAATGGCATCATCCACTATTTTAGGTTCCTTTGTGAATTCGGAAAGGCCAAAACCGAGGATGGTATAAACATCCTGATGAAGGAGGCCATTTTCCAACAAATCACGCATGATGAATCCAACACCACCGGCAGCATGAAAATGATTCACATCCGCAGCACCGTTAGGATATACTTTTGCCATCAAGGGTACGACAGAAGACAAGTCAGAAAAATCATCCCAGTCGATTAATATACCTGCAGCCCGAGCCATAGCAATCAAATGAATGGTCAAGTTCGTTGATCCACCCGTGGCAAGCAAGCCAATCATTCCATTAACAACGGTTTTCTCACTAAAAACAGAGGCCATCGTCAATGAAAAGTCCTTCTTTTCAATTAAGTTTAATACGGTTTTAACTGCTTCTTCGTTCAACTTTTCACGCATAGGTGTACCAGGATTCACAAAACTCGAACCTGGCAATTGAAGCCCCATGATTTCCATGAGCATTTGATTCGAATTGGCCGTTCCATAAAAAGTACATGTTCCTGGTGAATGGTAGGAATCGGATTCTCCTTTTAACAAGGTTGCCCGATCAATTTTTCCCTCTGCGAAGGCTTGCCTTATTTTGGCTTTCTCTTCGTTGCTTATTCCTGAGGGCATAGGTCCACCCGGAACAAAAACCGTCGGCAAATACCCAAACCGTAAAGCTCCCATGACCATTCCAGGGACAATTTTATCGCAGATCCCTAAATTCAATGAGCCATCAAACATGTCATGTGAGAGAGCAATACCGGTGGATAGTGCGATGACATCCCTACTAAAAAGCGACAATTCCATGCCATCCTTACCTTGAGTAATGCCATCACACATTGCCGGAACGCCACCTGCAACTTGCGCTACAGCTCCATTCTCGTTGGCGTATGCCCTTAATTTTTTGGGGTAATCTTCATAAGGTTTGTGTGCAGAAAGCATATCGTTATATGCCGTTACAATAGCCAAATTCGGCTGAACATCTTCTGCAAGAACAGATTTATCGTGGCTTTCGCAGCCAGCAAATCCATGGGCTAGGTTTCCACAGGACAATTTATTTCTTCTTGGAATCGATTGAAATTGTTCTAGCATCAATTGAAGATAAGCATCTCTACTTTCTTTGCTTCGCTCAATTATACGGTCCGTTACTTTCTTAACAGTTACATTCATATTTATATGGTGTAAAATACTTCCACATTTTCTTTTTCATTTGCGACTGATGCAATGGGGAAATGTTTTTCTTCGGCTTGATTTAGAACAACTTTTTTTTCCTCCCCAGTAATCAATAGGTATACATGGGCAGCATTAACTAGCATTTGTTTGCTGCAGGTGATACGGTTTATTGGGTGATTGGGTGCATGGGTATTAAAAATACCAACTAGAGTTGAATGGAGCAGTTCTTCGGATGCTGGGTCTCCCGGAAATAGGGACGCGGTGTGCCCATCGTTGCCCATTCCGAGAACCACAATATCGGTTCGATCCATAAAGGGTTGGTAGGCATCCCTTACCATAGCTAAATTGTCCGAACCGTTTTCCCACTTGGGTAACATGGAAACAATGCTGTTTGAATGCTCTAAGAAAACTTCTCTCAAGGAGGATTCATTGCTTTCAAAAGAATCTGGGTGAACAAGGCGTTCGTCCACCAAGCCAATATAGACCTTGCTCCAATCCAATTCGGCGACGCTCAATTTGTTGTAAAGTCCCCAAGGCGTTTTACCACCGGAGAGTAATATCCTGCAGTCACCGTATGTTTCGATTGCCTCCTTAATTTGACTAGTCAACTTGGCAGACAATTCAAATTCGAGGGTTGCTGGGTTATCAAATTCCTGTATCTTCATTTTTTCTCATCACCGTCCAGGTGTGGTTTTTGTCCATAATTTGTTGTCCAGGCCCCCAAGTACCAGCTTCATAAAGTACGTTTCGATGTCCTGTTTTTTCCCACGCCTCCACAATGGATTCAATCCAAATCCATGCTGCCTCGAGCTCGTCTTGTCGCATGAACAAGGTTTGATCGCCACGGAGAACATCAATTATCAAACGTTCATAGGCATCCGGGAAGCGTTCCGTAAATGTATCAATGTAATCGAGTTTTAGGGATATGGGTCTGTATCTGTACCCTCCGGGACCTGGTAATTTAGTCATTTGTACCAACTCAATCCGCTCTTCGGGTTGCAACCTCATAACGAGCTTATTCCCTGGAATATTCCCTTGCAAGGGAAACAAGTTGTGTTTGACCGTCTTAAAATTTATAACGATTTCAGAATAGCGTTTGGTCATTCGCTTTCCCGTTCTTAGGTAAAAAGGTGTTCCTTTCCAACGCCAATTGTCGATGTGCGCCTTAATGGCAACAAAAGTCTCGGTGTTGGAAGCATATTTGTCAATATCCTCTAGATATGAATTCAATTGTTTTCCATTGACCACTCCACGGGTGTATTGACCTTTGACTGTTTCGTCTTCTACGTTTTGTTCGTCGATGACTCTAAGAGAATTAAGGACTTTCAGTTTTTCATTTCGGAGGAAATCAGCCTCAAGGCGTGCTGGTGGCTCCATTGCAATCAAACAAAGTAATTGCAACAAGTGATTCTGTACCATGTCCAAAAGTGCACCGCTTTGGTCGTAATAGCCACCTCGTTGCTCTACACCAATACTTTCTGCTACGGTTATTTGCACGTTATCGATGTGGTCCGCATCCCATGCTTGTTCGAACAAATGGTTAGCGAAGCGCAGTACCATAAGGTTTTGAACAGTTTCTTTCCCTAAGTAATGATCAATACGATAGATCTGATTCTCACCAAAGGTTTTACTAATTTTTTGGTTAATCGCTATAGAGGAAGCCAAACTATTTCCAAGAGGTTTTTCGAGTACCACTTTGCTTTTTGGGTTTATCAACCCGCACTGCTTCAAGGTTTCACAAATCGGTCCGAACGCATCCGATGGAGTGGAAAGGTAAAAGATACTCTGGTATTGTGGATTCTCGTCAATAATGTCCTTCAATGGTTTGTATGCAGCTTGCGTATGATCTGCAATCTGAACCAAGATTACCCTTTTTAAAAACTCATTAACTTTTGTCTCTGAAATAGCCATTTCAGCTTCGAGGTTAATAAACTCCAAGCAAGTAGATTCAAAAACCTTACGGTCCATTTCTTTTCGGGTGATGGCAAAAATCGTGAAAGGCACCGCACTTTGGTCGTCCGCAAACCGATAAAATAGTGCAGGATAAATTTTACGGTATGCTAAGTCACCCGTTCCACCGAATACAATGAAATGAAAGGGCTTAATTGGTTTAGCTCGTTTAGGTATTGGGTTCATGAAAAATTGTAAAAGGTTAAGGCAAAGATAGTTTCTTTGTGTCAATTTTACACTTTGTAGCTTTAATTTATCGTTAAGAAAGATTAAAACCCAAAATTATCGTATCCCTGTTTCGCAAGTTTACGAAAGTTGGATTCATTGAAACGAAAATACTGAGATGGTTTGTGGGGTACTCCGAGTTGACGTTCATCGAGGCTTTCTACAATACCCAACTTCAGCATTTTTCTTCGGAAGTTACGCTTATCTAACTCGCGCCCCAAAATTGCCTCATAAAGCTTGTGTAATTCGGTGAGGGTGAATTTTTCAGGCAACAAATTAAATCCAATGGGTTGAAGTCGGATTTTATCTTTCAATTTAACCATCGCGGCTTGTAAAATGTCCAAATGATCGAAGGCCAACTCCTTAATTTCATCCAATGGAACCCAATACGCCGCTTTGGCAAACGAAGAAGCTTGTGGAATGTAATCGTTCATGTTCACAAGTGAAAAATACCCTACCGTAATAACACGTTCATCTGGATTTTTTCTCACCGCTTTTAACCAACGTTGATCGTTGGGACGACTTAGCCGCTCAGGATTGCCAAAAGCTCCGACCTGTTCAAGGTAAATATTTTCCAATCCCGTCAACTCTTTCAAAACCCTTTCAGCAGCGCGATCGAGGTGCTCATCCTCGAAAATCAAATCCCCGGGAAGTGCCCAAGTAGGATCCACGCCTTCAACAGGTTCGCGCTCAATGAGCAACACCTTCAACTGATTGAGATCGAAACCAAAAATGACGCAATCAGCCGAAACACGTGGGTTGAGTTCGTGTTTATTTTTCGAAATCATAATCAAAGTTAACAAAGAATATTCATATATTCGCAAAGTGTAAAATTGACACATAGCTATTTAACCTTTCATACTCAACGATGATTTTAATTGTAGAAAGTGGCTCAACCAAAAGCGATTGGATCGGTTTAAACGGTGAAAAAAAATCGCACTTCACGACAATGGGGTTGAACCCTTATTTCCATGACGAGCAGACCGTTTTCGATGCCGTCCAAGGCAACTCGGAACTTTTTTCTGTTTCACCAAGCGTACAGAACGTTTTCTTTTATGGCGCAGGCTGTTCGGATCCTTTACTCAACCAAATCATAGAAAATGGACTTCAACGTGCTTTTCCAAAAGCCCAAATTATGGTGGATCATGATCTTACGGCTTGTGCTTATTCCACCTTCAAAGGGGAGCCACTCATCTCCTGTATTATAGGAACAGGGTCAAATTCGTGTTATTACGATGGAAGCTCCATTTCCGAAGCCGTTCCTGCCCTTGGTTATATCCTCGGCGATGAAGGCAGTGGGAGTTTTTTCGGAAAACGGTTGTTAGCCGATTTTCTATACCACAAACTTCCTCATGACATTCAAAGTCATTTGTCGAACGAACGAAAATTAGACAAAAGCACGATTGTGGACCATGTTTACCGCAAGCCCAATGCAAATGTTTATCTTGCCTCATTCATGCCGGTAGTTCATGCATTTCGACACACGGATTATATTCAAAAATTATTACTTCACGGGTTTGGCCTCTTTCTCGAGGAACACGTGCAATGTTATACAAATTACCAATCCGTAAAAACAAGTTTTGTCGGGTCTGTTGCCGCGATTTTTGAGGAGGAACTGAAAAATGCGTGTTTGACCCATCAAGTGAACTGCGGGGAAATTATCCGCAAACCGATCGATGGTTTGGTACGTTATCATCAACAAATGCTCGTAAAAGAACGCCCATGAAAAAGTGCTTATCCCTACTTATAACACTTTGTTTACAACCAATTAGTTTTGGGCAATTCAAAAGCGCACCTGAGTGGTCTAAAGACGCGGTAATTTATGAGGTAAACGTAAGACAGTTTACTCCTGAAGGAACTTTTGCGGCATTTCAACAGCATTTACCTCGCTTAAAAGCATTGGGTGTTGATATCATTTGGTTAATGCCTGTTCATCCGATTGGTATGAAAAACCGCAAAGGAGGGCTTGGAAGTTATTACGCCGTAAAAGATTACAAAGGTGTCAATCCTGAATTCGGCAAAGAGGAAGATTTTACGAACCTTGTTAATGCCACTCATGAGCAGGGAATGAAAATCATCATTGACTGGGTTGCCAACCATTCGAGTCCGGATAATGTCTGGGTAGAGGAAGGAAAAAAAGAGTATTATACCTTGGATTCCACTGGTAACCTTCAACCAACCATTGGTACCGACTGGTGGGATGTAGCGGACTTAAACTACGAGAGCAAAGAAATGCGGGTGCGAATGATTGACGCCATGAAATTCTGGGTTGAAAAATACGGTATCGATGGCTTTCGTTGTGATGTAGCAGGTTGGGTTCCTATTGATTTCTGGAAAGAAATGCGTGTGGAATTGGACAAGGTTAAAGACCTGTTTTTCCTCGCGGAGGCAGAGGAACCCGCGATGCACGAAGCGTTCCACATGACCTATGCGTGGGAATTCCATCACATCATGAATAAAATAGCCCAAGGTAAGGAAGGAAAAGCCGCGATTGAAAAATACCTGGAAGAACAACGGGAAAAATACAAACCCGAGGATTTAAGGATGCAATTTACCTCCAACCACGATGAAAACTCATGGAATGGAACGGAAATGGAACGACTAGGAGATGCCCGTTTGGCTATGGCGGTTCTTGCCAATACCATCGAGGGAATGCCCCTCATATACAATGGACAGGAAACGAGTATGACCAAGCGACTTCGTTTTTTCGAAAAAGACACCATTCCATGGACAACTATGGACCTTACTTATTTCTACACCCAGTTGAATAAACTTCACCACGAACATCCAGCTATGTGGGCAGGTAAGTATGGTGCCAACGTTGAAGTAATTCCCACGGGAGACAGCAGCGATATATTCGCATTTGTTCGTAAGTCTGGAAAAAAAGAAGTGTGGGTTTTCCTTAACTTGTCTGCAAAAAACGCCTCATTTAGTCTTAAAGATGCCCGATTGAAAGGCGTTTATACCGATTGGCTATCCGGAAAAAACCAAAAGACAATCAAATGCAAGAAACGTCTTGAACTTTCGATGGAACCTTGGGATTACAAAATCTTCACCAAATAACGCGTTACATTTTGGAAAAAGAACAGCATAGTACGAAGCCGCAGCTTTCTTTCTGGCAAATTTGGAACATGAGTTTCGGTTTTTTGGGAATTCAATTTGGCTTTGCCCTACAGGGTGGTTATATGTCGCGGATTTTTCAAACGCTCGGAGCAAAACCTGAAGATATTCCTGGACTTTGGATTGCCGCTCCTTTAACCGGATTGGTAGTTCAGCCCATTATTGGATACTTGAGTGACCGCACTTGGTCGCCACGTTTTGGAAGGAGGAGACCTTATTTCTTGATTGGAGCAGTATTGAGTTCGTTCGCACTGTTTTTTGTTCCCTACTCCCCAACGTTATGGGTTGCTGCAGGTTTGCTTTGGGTGCTCGATGCATCTATCAATATTAGCATGGAACCTTTCAGGGCTCTGGTAGCCGATAAATTGCCGGAAAAACAACGATCATATGGGTTTGTAATGCAAACACTTATTATTGGAATTGGAACGTGGGTTGCTTCCAATCTTCCATGGATGGTAAGCAAAATGGGATTCAAAGAAGACGACAACCTATCGGTTATACCGGCATATGTTAAAGTTGCTTTTGGAATTGGAGCCTTGGTGTTTCTTATTAGTATTCTGTATACGGTGCTTACCACCAAAGAATACCCACCAAGCGAACTAGAATTAGAGCAAAAATCTAACGAAAAAAAAGGAAATTTCATGACGGATTTTGTTTCGTCCGTAAAAGGAATGACCTCTACCATGTGGAAACTAGGACTGATCCAATTCTTCAGTTGGTTTGCCTTTTTTACAATGTGGAGCATGGCCACACCTGCCCTAACCGAACATCTTTTTAATGCCCCAGCTCCTGACCCTACTGCCTTTAATTTAGACATCGCCTCTGAAAAGATGGAATTTAATCAATTGAACACTGCTTTCCAGCAAGCCTCCGATAAAGTAGGTTCAGCCATGGGTATATACGGACTTACCTCCATGGTGTTTGCCCTCTTACTCACGTTTTACACCTCGCGTTTTGCCATAAACCGCAAATGGATTCACCTCGGAAGTCTTGCCATCGGAGGACTTGGTTTTGTATCCATGGCATTTATACCAGATCCCTCCTATTTGTGGCTCTGCTTCGCATGTATCGGTTTTTCATGGGGAAGTATTTTATCCATGCCTTATGCTATGTTGTCTAGTTCCGTTGACGAAAGTAAAATGGGCTTGATGATGGGATTGTTCAACATGTTCATCGTTATTCCCCAAATTGTAGCAGCGCTCGGAGGAGTTAATGTACTCTCCTCCGCCATAGGAATGGGCGCCATTTCACCGATGTTATTGGCTGGGGCGTCGCTCGTTCTAGCCGCTTTTGCCAACTTTCTTCTAACCGATCAATCAGTGACGCGTGGGTAACATAAAAGGTCTATTATTTGATTTGGATGGGGTGCTTGTTTCAACCGAACATAACCATTTTGAAGCATGGAAAAAAACAGCCGATAAACTCGGAATAGCATTCAATGAAACAGACAACGAACAACTCAAAGGAGTAAGTCGCGTCCATTCCCTTGAAAAAATACTTGCTATGGGTGGAATTAAATTGTCAGAAGTCGAATTCAACGATCTTCTTGTTTTCAAGAACGATTGTTATTTGGAATCTGTTCGCTTTTTAAACCCTTCCAACCTCCTTCCCGGAGTTGCGAATCTATTGAAAAAGGCCAAGCAATATGGACTTTCGATTGGACTTGGTTCTTCAAGTAAAAACGCCCCATTGATTCTTGAACTTCTTCAAATTACCTCTTATTTTGATGTTGTAATGGACGGTAACAATACTAGTTCTCCCAAACCATCACCGGATGTTTTTTTATCGGGAGCTCAGCAACTAGGACTAAAGCCTTTCGAATGCCTGGTATTTGAAGACGCTCAAAGTGGCGTGGAGGCCGGAAAATCAGGAGGGTTCCGTGTCATTGGGGTAGGAAATTCCGCTATCAAAGATTTGTGCGACGAATTTGTAACAAGTTTAGAACATTTTCAGCTGGAAAACTATGCGAAACCTGTTTGATATCCATGAGTGGAAGATCATCGAATCTACCTTTAATCCTGAACTAAACGAAAAGGCTGAAAGTATTTTTTCTATTGGCAACGGTTCCTTTGGTCAAAGGGCCAACTTTGAAGAACACTTTTCTGGTAAATCACTACAGGGAAGCTATGTAGGCGGCGTATATTACCCTGATAAAACCCGTGTTGGTTGGTGGAAAAACGGATACCCCGAATATTTTGCAAAGGTGCTTAATGCATGCAACTGGATTGGTATCCGTGTGGAAGTAGACGGATTCGAACTGGACATGAACGACTGTGAAATCAAAGGCTTTTACCGCGAATTGGACATGCAAACGGGAACGCTTACCCGTAAATTCAAATGTACGTTGAACGATCGAAAAGAACTGGAAATTAAGTCCGTTCGATTTTGTTCCATGGCTGATGATGAACTTGCTGCCATTGCATTCAGCATTACTCCTTTGAATTTTTCTGGAAACGTACGTTTTACTCCTTATTTAGACAACAACGTTGCGAATAAAGACGCCAACTACGATGAATTCTTTTGGGAAGAAGACGTACAGCGCGTTGGAATTCAAAAAGGATTGGTCAGCGCTCGAACCAAAAAAACGCAGTTTCTCGTAGCAACGGCGATGCGTTTTTCATTTTGGGAAGGCGATAAAATGCTTGAAATCCATCCGAACACCCATGTGCGTCCTTTATACGTCGACAACCAGTTCGAACATTACCTCGAAAAAGGAACAACGTATACCCTAAAAAAATACGTATCCATAGCATCGAGCATGCATCATGGAGAATTTGAAACTGTTGCCCGGGCCATAAATAAGGTTACGGAGGCTTACACAACCGGTTTCCCTAAGTTGCATCAAGCACATTGCGAGGCATGGAGCAACATTTGGAAAGACGCTGATATTCGGATTGAAGGGGACGAAGCCGCACAGCAAGCGATTCGATTCAACATTTTTCAATTGTATCAAACCTACACAGGTAAGCATGCAGAGCTTAATATCGGCCCGAAAGGATTTACAGGTGAAAAATACGGTGGTGCAACCTATTGGGATACCGAAGCCTATTGCCTACCTTTTTACCTGAAAACAGCAAAACCAGAAGTAGCAAAACAATTATTGATGTACCGCTACAACCAACTGGATAAGGCCATTGAAAATGCAGAGAAGTTGGGTTTCATAAATGGTGCTGCATTATTCCCGATGGTGACCATGAACGGAGAAGAATGCCACAATGAATGGGAAATTACATTTGAGGAGATTCATCGAAATGGTGCCATTGCCTTTGCTATCTACAACTATTATCGCCATACGGGCGATTGGACCTATATTGAAGCCTATGGTAGGCACGTTCTCGTCGGAATCGCACGTTTTTGGGCACAGCGCGTGCATTGGTCAGCCCATCGAAATGCATTCGTTATGCTCGGGGTAACCGGACCAAACGAGTATGAAAACAACATCAACAACAACTGGTATACCAACTACATAGCAAAATGGTGTTTGAGTTACGCCTTGGATGTAGAGCAGAAAATGGAAGGTCAATCCCTCATTTCCCATCAGGAAATGGACCTTTGGAAACGCATCATAGATGAGCTTGTACTTCCCACTAAAGAGAACTCGAACGTTTTTTTACAACAAGACGGTTTTTTAGACAAAGAACTCATTCCTGTTTCGGAACTACCTCAACAAGAACGCCCAATAAATCAACATTGGTCATGGGACCGAATCTTGCGCTCTGTTTATATCAAGCAAGCGGATGTGTTACAAGGGATTTACCTTTTTGAAGAGCATTTTAAGGAAGACGTTATCCGTGATAACTTCGACTTCTATGAACCTTTTACCGTACATGAATCCTCCCTATCGCCCTGTGTTCATGCGATTATTGCAGCTAAAATCGGTAGAATAGATAAAGCGTATGAGTTTTACCTGCGTACATCTAGACTGGATTTGGACGATTACAACAACGAAGTAGCTGAAGGCTTGCACATCACGAGCATGGCAGGAACATGGATGAGCATCGTAGAGGGAATGGCTGGAATTCGCGTTACAGAGAAAGGATTATACATAAACCCTGTCATTCCTGCAGTTTGGAAAAAATACGCATTTCAGTTCTACTATAAAAACGAGCCACTTCACGTGGAGGTAGGTGATTATAAATTGATTTTGGAGAACAGAGGAAATTCAACTATTGAATTGAATGTAGGTGCTAACCAAATCACTCTTTCTCCCTCTCAAAAAGAACAAATTAATCTCTGAATAAGGATGAAAAAAACAGCAATAAGCCATCTTCTGACCGTTGTTTCTTTTGTGTTCTTGTTGCAGTTTACTGCCTCAGCGCAAGTCAACAATCCCAAGCGTCAAGTTGTACTTCAAGGCTTTTGGTGGGACTACTGGAACAGCAATTTCCCCAACGATTGGGCTAACTACCTAACTGAATTGGCACCGCGATTAAAAGCACTTGGCATTGACGCAATTTGGATACCTCCAACCATCAAAAATACGGGAACAAACAGTGTTGGTTACGCTCCTTTTGACCATTACGATTTAGGAGATAAGTACCAAAAAAATTCAAGTGGAACGCGCCTTGGGGACAAAGATGAATTGTTGCGTATGGTGGCGGTGATGAAGGCCAATGGCATCGATGTGATTCAAGACATTGTATTGAATCATGTAACAGGTGCGGGCAGCGGTGCGGGCCTTGGTGGACAAGATCCTGCAGCCATGGACGATGGTCAAACAAACAAATTCAAGAACTTTCGCTATTCGAGTTATACAACCCCCGCATTGCAGGAAACGGAAGCAAATTACTTGAGTCGATCCGGTCGATTTCACAAAAACTGGCAAAATTTTTATCCGAATCCAAGTGCCGCTTGTTGCAATAACGATATCAATCAACCATATTGGGGTCCAGATGTTTCATACGAAGCAGGTGCATTTGGAACAAGCAGCAACGCCCTTTACAATCCCGCCCAAACATCCAATTACATGCGCGACGGAATGCGAAACTGGTTGATTTGGTACAAAAAACAAGTAGGTTGGGATGGGGTGCGACTCGACGCAGTAAAACACTTCCCTAGCTATGTGTCAGAGGATTTCCTTTGGAACCTGCAATTCGGCTCGCTATGGGCCAACGGCGGGAACGATATGTTCGCTGTTGGTGAATGGGTTGGTGGAGGAAACGAGCTCGATAGCTGGGCCAATGCCGTTCAAAACCGAGCAGGAACCTTCGACTTCGCTCTGAGAAATGCCTTCACTGGTATCGTTTCCGGGAACGGCAACTTCGATCTTGGTAGTGTTCCCGGATACCAGCAAAGTAACCGCGAACGCACCGTGCCATTTGTAAACAACCACGATACATATCGCCCAACTCTTAGTACTCAAGGAAACTACACCGGATGGAATACTGGATCTGAACTCGCCCCACACATCGAACCAAACGACGGACGTCGAAGTGTTGTGCACGCCATCGCTCTTGCCGTGGATGGTGCTCCTCAACTGTTTTTTGAGGACCTATTCAATATTGGGTATTTGGGCAACCGCTTTAACCACGAACCAACAAATACCACTCAACTCCCTGTATTCTCGGACATTGAAAACCTCATTTGGTGCCACCAGAACCTGCGCTTTAAAGAAGGAAACTACTTAGTGCGCTGGCAGGCGGCGGATGCGTTGGTTTTTGAACGACAAGCGAAAGCCTTGATTGCGGTTAACGACCAATGGACGCAATGGCAAAACTTATCAGGTGTTCAAACATCCTGGCCTGATGGAACTGTATTATCCGATTACAGCGGTGCCAATGGAACAGCTACGGCAACGGTTTATGGAGGCGGAAAAGTTGACATCGCCATTCCTCCTTGCGACGGAACCGCTTCACAAGGAAGACGTGGATATGCCGTTTGGGCACCGCAAGGCATTGCTGCAAACTACAACCGTCCAGCAAAACGCATTACACAAGAATGGGAGATGTCAAATGACCTCGGTGATAACCATGTTGGGTCCTTGCAACAGGGAGGAGCTTTGCCCAATAATTCAACGGATTGCCGAGTAGTGGGGCGAGTGTTCGCAAAAGCAGGTGAAAAGATTTATATGGAGGTATATCCCGAACAAAGTGATCTTGCCCTAACCTTGCAGTTTGTCGATAAAGATTGCCAACTCATTGATTCATTTTCTAACACGGGAAACATAATTGATTCTGTAACCGCTACCTATACGGGTTGGCACACCTTCAAAATTAAAAACGCTACGGCTCAACAACCTGGACAAAAATGCTGGGTGAAAGTGAACTACCTCGCACCCGACACAGTGGATACGGGTATTGCGAAAAATAAATGCGCATGCACCACAAGCAGCAATGCCTCTCTTGTTGAATTAAATGAGGCATTGGACATTCAACTTTTTCCGAACCCTGCGGAAAGTACTGTTTTTGTCGTAGTTCCTGGGTATGAATCCGTAGAAACCGTCTATCAAATTATCAATGGCAAAGGACAAATCATGCAGCGAGGCAAACTCCTTCCCGATGGGGAAACCACCGGTATAGTAGTGAGCCAGCTTGAAAGCGGTTGGTATTTTCTGGAAATGCAAGTTGACGGTCAGCCGCTTAGGAAGGCGTTTGTGGTTAAGTAAGTTTGCAAAAGGTATGCACATCAAACGTGTATTAGATCACCTTGATATTTCAATAAAAATCGATTCAGAGAATAGTACACTATGGAAAAATTGTTAACCGTAAAAAGTAGTGTTCTCCCTACCCTATAAAGCAGTGCATTGGCGACAATTGACGTTGATCTGTAGCTTGATAAGGAAGTTTAAAATAAGGTCCGATTTAAGGTAAAACCAAGTGACGACAGATGCTATCAAAAACGGTAAAAGGAGGTTGAAATCCTGGTTAAAACCCGATACAAAAAGGAAATGAACTAATGACTAACGGTTCAGTAACAAAACAGGGGATAGAAAAACTACTTCTTTCCATCCATTTCCTTCAGCTTGTTTCCAATCAGTGTTCCAGAAATGATTTGGTCTTGAAAATCGCGCATACCTCCGGGTGAGTGTGGCATAAGGATCGATGAATTCTTGGAATTTCCGCCGATATCCTTGATGGTATCGAAGTACTGTGTCATGAGTACAAACTGCATGATTTCTTCGTGCGTAACCGATTCCAACGATTTTTTAAAGTCCTCTACGGATTCCTTGAAACCGCGGACAATCTCAAGGCGCTGACGTGCAATTCCCTCTCCGGATAAACGCTTCGCCTCTGCCTCTGCTTCCGCCTCTTTGATGATTTTAATCTTGTGCGCTTCACCCTCCTCGAAAGCCGCCTCCTTTTCCCTCTTGGCAGCGTTGATGCGGTTCATCGCATCCTTGACCTTGTGATCTGGGTCAATGTCGGTAATTAAAGCTTTAAGAATATGATAACCATACTCATCCATGCTGTCGTGGATGTTTTTTTGTACCGCCAAAGCGATGTCTTCTTTCTTCGCAAATACATCGTCAAGTTCCAACCTTGGCACCTCCGCACGAACATCGTCAAAAACATAAGAGGAGATTTGTTCCGAGGGATTTTCCAACGAATAATACGCCTCGCGAACCTGATCTTTTCCGACCTTGTACTGCACGGAGACCTTCAAATTCACAAAAACATTGTCATGGGTTTTTGTTTCTACCGAAACATCGAGTTGTTGAACCCGCAGGTTAATCACAGCCGCCTTACGGTCGATAAAAGGAATCACAAGGGTAAAACCAGGCTCCACAATGCGGTGAAATTTTCCAAGTCGCTCAATTACAACGGCAGAGGCCTCACGGACGATAATAAATGCTTTAAAGAGTAACAACAAGACCGGAATGCCGATGCATAGCAACAGAATAGTAGAGTCAGAAAGTGGCATTGATATATCTTTATTTTGAGTTTGGAGAAGGAGTTATTGAATACTCAATTTTTTCTCAAGTTCTTCCAAATACGCGCGGAACTGTTTATCCGTTTCGGAAAGGTTCATCACCGTGCGGCAAGCATGAAGAACGGTTGCATGGTCTTTCCCACCACAATGCGCTCCAATGTTCGCTAACGAAGACTTGGTAAGTTTTTTCGAAAAGTACATGGAAATCTGTCGAGCTTGCACCACCTCACGTTTACGTGTTTTGGATTTCAGCATTTCGATAGGAAGGTCAAAATAATCACATACTACCTTTTGAATGTATTCGATGGATACTTCGCGTGCCGTGTTTTTGACAAACTTATCCACCATTTGCTTTGCCAAATCAAGCGTGATAGCCTTTTTGTTAAGAGATGCTTGCGCCAACAAGGTGTTCATTGCACCTTCCATTTCACGCACGTTGGTGTTGATTGAATAGGCGAGGTATTCGACCACGTCACGAGGAAGTTCGATACCGTTTCCATACATGCGTTTCTCAAGGATGGCAATACGGGTTTCCAAATCCGGTACAGACAAATCAGCCGATAAGCCCCACTTAAAGCGCGATAACAAACGCTGCTCCATGCCTTGCATTTCTACCGGTGGCTTATCAGAGGTTAAAATAATCTGTTTTCCATGCTGATGCAAGTGATTGAAGATGTGGAAAAATACGTCCTGCGTTTTTTCTTTACCTGAGAAAAACTGCACGTCATCGATAATCAACACATCAATCATTTGGTAAAAATGAATGAAATCATTCGTTGTTTGATTCTTAATGGCATCTATAAATTGATGCGCAAATTTTTCTGAACCTACATACAAAACCGTTTTATTCGGAAACTGGTCTTTGATGGAAATGCCAATGGCATGAGCCAAATGCGACTTACCAAGGCCCACTCCACCATAAATCAACAACGGATTAAAGGCGGTACCACCAGGTTTATTCGCAACAGCATAACCAGATGCCCTCGCCAATCGGTTGCAATCTCCCTCGACAAAATTGTCAAACGAATACGCCGGATTCAGATTGGAATCAACGTTTACTTTCTTCAATCCTGGAATCACAAATGGGTTACGAATGTGGTTCTCTGTCAAATTCAATGGAACACTCACTGGCGCGTTTTTCAAGGATGCCTTGTTCATGGCAGGAAGCTTTACCGTGTACGGGGAAGCGTTCGCTGTATTGTTTTCCATTACAATACTATATTCTAGGGTTCCATCATTCCCCATTTCCTTTTTAATCACCTTTTTCAGCAAAACAATATAGTGCTCCTCAAGCCATTCATAGAAAAAGTGGGACGGAACCTGAATGGTTAAGACATCTCCTTCCAAACGGACGGGTTGAATGGGTTCGAACCACGTTTTAAAAGCCGCCAACGGAATGTTATCTTTTATTACTTTCAAACATGCCTGCCAAATGCCTTCGTGATTTCTCTTCATTTTACCCGTTGTTTATACGTTTTTAACTAAATCAAACCAGTTGGAATACTTCTACAATGAAGCGCTTGGTTGATTCCGTTGATAAGGGTACAAATATTTACATTTAAAAGTTAAAAAAAAAGTTTTTTATGTCTTGACTTTTAAAAATATTTTACTTCGAAATTAATTCATTCGTTCATTGAAAAAATTTCGCCATTTTGCCAAAACAGTAAATGAATGATTGAAACCTAAAGATACGCTTTTTACAGATTTTACGCGACTTCTATTGGCATTAATCTGTATTTTTATCACGTAACAAGAAAAAGTGGAAAAACGCTTTACACACATACACAATTTGCGCGTTCGTTACAGCGAAACAGATCAAATGGGCTTTTGCTACTATGGGAATTATGCCACCTACCTTGAAGTGGGACGTGTCGAAGCACTAAGAGCATTGGGAATTGCCTACAGTCAACTTGAAAAACAAGGAATACTTCTCCCTGTTGTACATTTAAGTATTGATTACGCACACCCCGCTAGGTACGACGATGATCTTACAGTAGTGACACACCTAACCGAACTGAAGGGTGTTAAAATAACGTTTGAATACGAGTTGTTCAATGCGGAAAAAATAAAACTTTGTAACGCAAGAACGACGTTGGTCTTTGTTAACAAAGACACAGGAAAACCAATGAGCGTACCAACTTTCCTTTGCGATCTTATCAACAGTCAAAACACATGAATGCGGCAATGGAATTTATTCCCGGGGATTATTTCCACTCATATACGTTGAAACGTAAGGGAGAAATCCGACTCGGTGAACAAATGCAGTTCGGAAAACCACGTCCTGATCACAGCTTCCTGATTTTAGGTATCGAGGAATCCATTGGTCCGCGTGCTAACTTGGGCAATCCTGGGGCAGAAAACGCCTTTAAGAGCTTTATTTCTCGTTTTGTCAATATGCAAAGTAATTCCTTCCTGAAGGGAAACGAAATCTGCTTAATTGGAAGTATCCGAGCCAAAAGCACAAGCGATAACCTAGACACACTCCGAGAAGAAGTAAAGGAACTGGATCAATTGGTTCAGGAATTCATCCAAACAAACGTCCACACGCATCAACAACTTATTGTAATTGGAGGTGGACACAACAATGCCTTACCCATCATTCGAGCCATTCAACATATCCACAAACACCAACTGGATGTTGTCAACATCGATCCGCATGCGGATTGCAGAGCTCCAGAGGGACGTCACAGCGGGAACTCATTTTCCATTGCCTTCGAGGAAAAGCGACTCAACAGCTATTCCGTACTTGGGCTGCACAAAGCCTACAACAATCAAGCAACATTGGATTTCCTGGAAAAAAATGCCGTTTACCATTCCTTTTTCGAAGATTACTTGCTGGGCAAAGCATCTTTTGAAAAAGATGCAAAAGCTTTGACAAAAAAAATGATATCCTCACCGTGCCTTGGGATGGAAATAGACATGGACTCCATCGCTTACCTGCCCAGTTCAGCCTTTACTCCTTCTGGCTTTCAATTAGAAGAAGTACGAAAATTCCTTTACAGCATGGCTACAAATTCCCAAGTTAGCTATTTGCACCTTCCCGAGGCAGCCCCTACTAATGCATACGAAGAAAAAGTCGTTGGAAAAGCACTCGCTTACCTTGTTTGGGACTTTATTTCCGCTTCAAATCAAGCATCAGCAAACACGAATTAACCCATGGAAAACAAGCAAATGAGCCATGTCGTTTACCTGTGCACTTCCAAAAGTTGGGGTGGATTGGAAATGAACCAATGGCGCAATGCGTGCTGGATGACCGAACGAAAGGTGAATGTCACGGTCATTGGAGAAGCCAATTCCCCTTTAAAAAAAGCCTGTGAAGATGTGCGAATTCCTTTTCTTACTATTCCTGTGCATAGAAAATACTACGATTTTAAGTCCGGTAAAAACCTCGCACGCATCTTGCGCAGCTTGCAAGCAACCCACTTGATCGTACGCGATACCCGCGACCTGAGCCTGGCCGTAATTGCCAAACGGCATAGCAATGTTCACCTTTCCTATTTCATGGAAATGCAGCTAGGCGTGAGAAAAAAACACCTCTTGCACACACTTCGTTTTTCGTACATTGATTTATGGTCTTGCCCATTGCATTGGTTAAAAAACCAAGTATTGACCATGACTAATATGGACCCACAGCGAGTATGTATTATTCCCTCAGGCATAGATATTCAAGCGTTGCATACCGATTTGGACAAACGTGCAGCGAGGGAGGCACTCAAGCTCCCATTGGATGTTCCGATTTTTGGACTCATTGGACGCTTCGATCCCCATAAAGGTCAATTGCTCCTGCTAGAAGCCCTGACTCAAATGAACAACCAAACTACACACCTCTGTTTATTGGGCGAACCCACACGAAACGAAGGGGACACCTATTACCACGCTATGTTGCAAACGATCGAAAAACACCAGCTCAGTTCCAGGGTGCACATTCGTCCTTTTCGGAAAGACATCAACACCTTTTACCGGGCCATAGATGCGTTTGTTTTAGGATCACGTGCTGAAACCTTTGGCATGGTGACCATAGAAGCCATGGCCATGGGCACCCCTATCATTGCAAGCCGTTCAGGCGGAAGTCCTGAAATTTTGGAAAACGGTACACTGGGAAGATTGTATACGCCTGGTGACCCTTCCGACCTAAGCCAACAAATGGATGATTTCCTCTGTGGTGAATCCCCGTCAGCAGAAACAATGCGCGAAGCGGCAAAAAAATACAGCCATAGTGCTGTAATAAATCAAGTGATAAACGCGCTGGCCGTGTAAAATGAGGTTTAAGGAACTCCCGTAAAAAGAAAAAACGCACCCACTTGTTCTCTTTTCGTGAAGCGGTGAGACGGAAACAAACGAAATAACTGACTTTTTTCACTTTTGACAACCAATAGCACCTCCTTTCCGTTGTATTTTTGCACGGTTTTACTCTCCAAGACGTCGGGAATTGGGAGCTCCATGCCGGAGATCACAAATGCAGTTTCACCTTTGAGCCTCAACACCAGTTTATCGTTTCGACGAACAGCAAGGCAGGGAAACCAATAGTCCTCTATCACGAACAACCCATCTTTATGGTTTTGGTCCCATTTAGCAATGGCTTTCATCAGTGTAACATCGCATGCTTCTACCTTGATGCCCTGAATAATGCCACTTCCAGGTTGAAAATCAAGAAAACTTTTTACCCCTAATGATACATCAAGTAAGAGCAGACAGGGTAACAAAACCTTATTCAATACCAAAGGTAATTGTTCCCTGCCCCATTGAACAAGCATTGGAGTCAATAGAAAAGAGAGCAATGCAAAATGGCGCATTTCATATGAAACAGCGCGATTCATTAGGAATAAGCACACGAACATCAACAAGGTAGGCAAAACAAAATACAGCAACACATCACGGTCAGGAGCAGACGCTTTTCGGTAGTTGGTCCATACCAAAAGGACGAAGAGCACCATCGGAAAAACCTGTAACCAGCAAGCATAGCCTTGCAAAATAGATGCTTTGTAGAAGAAAAATGATATTCTCAGGAAAATTCCTGTTACAGCGCCCAGTGGAAACGAGAAATCTCCCAACCAAGTGTTCGGAACTCCTTGATATCCCTCCATGTCAACAGCAGAACTGGGAGTTGATCCCAAGGACAGAAAGAACAACTGGTAGGTAAGAACGAATGCGAAGGAAACAAAGGAGAAAACAACCAGCGAGGTCCATTTTCCACCTTTTGACGGACGAAAAAAGGTCCGATGCAGCACAAATATTCCACCTGCAACGAGAAACAGAACGAAAGTGCTTTTCGCGCTAAGACCTAGGGCACACAGAAGAACTAATAGAAAAACCTGTATACTTGGTTTTCGTTCACTTCCCGAAATTAAAAAATTCATGTAAAATGGAAAGACCGCTAATAACAATAGTTCGCCGCCATAATACATAAAAAAATGCCAGTAAAAGGCCTGATTACATAAGATGAGCAATAAACTCCACCAGATTACCCCGGTGGTGTAACCCATTAAATGAAACAAGCGATAAAAACCAAACAAAGAAATGCCCGCACATAGTAAAATCAAAACTGCTTGTTGCATTTGAACGGACTCCAAACCCAACTGTTGCAGCACATACAATACCAACCATTGTCCCGGCGACCACCAGGCCACGAAATAACTTACAACGGGAGCAGTAGCGTCGGGATATGAGAGCTGATTGAATTTTCCGCCTTCAAGAAATTGTTGAAGCACCTCTACCCCGCGTGCTGCATCAGCAAAGGTAAAACTGCCGGCACAAAAAGGCAGTGTTAAACCTGCGGCTAGCAGGACGAAAAATAAGGACTTTAAAACTTTTACTTCCAACGAAAACAACTGTTAAAAACGATAATTAAGGCGGCGATAACCGATTCTTCATCTAAATGTTCACCAAACTAATACATTTTTTTAAAAAGATTTTTGGATTGTATGATCATTTCATTAATTTTAAAGCGTCAAATTGACACTAAGTTATGTTTTTGTCAACCTTGGCAGTTTATTTTACGTTTCATTATTAAAAACTGTTTTTATGAAAAAAATGTTTACTCTACTAGCAACTTCTGCCTTAACATTTTCTGCTATGGCACAAGTTACCGTCACCTATCAGGTGGACGTAACCGGTTACATCGCTGCCGGTAACACTGTAAGTCCTAATGGAATCCGTATCGGTGGGAATTTTGGCGACAACGGAGCAACTGATGCAGGCGGAACGGCAATCGCTTCTTGGACTCCATCCGATGCAACGTGTGAAATGGCATCTCTTGGAAACAACATTTGGTCGATTGACATCACTTATCCAAATGCAAACATTGGTGGTACACAGCTTTACAAATTCGTCAATGGCGATTGGGGATCAAACGAAGGAACCGATCCAGCCAACACAATCGCTTCTGGAGGATGTGGTGTAGATGATGGAGGTGGTAACATCAACCGTACATTGACTATCCCACAAGCTGGAACAAGCGTTTGTTACACTTGGGATGCATGTGCTGCATGTGCTGCTAGCTTGAACGAAGAGGTTATTTCCAAAGTCACTGTTTCTCCAAACCCTGTAAATGAATCTGCTGAATTCACGTATGCTATCAATGGTGAGAAAAACGTTACTATCAGCATCTTCAACCTAGCAGGTCAAGAAGTTTCAACTGCAGTTGTGTCTAACACAGGTTCTGCTATAATCAACACAGAAGCGCTTAATGCAGGTTCATACATTTACCAAGTTAAGGCAGGTGATGCCGTGAAAACAGGTAAGTTGATCAAAAAATAAGTGCAACTAAACCATTTTAAAGCCCGGGTGCCTTTCCCGGGCTTTTTTTGAACCATTAAATAACTGGAAGACATGAACAAATGGATGCTTTTTTGGGGAAGTATTATATACTCAAACATGTATGTTTGCGGACAAATTCTAGATGTATCGCCTGCTTTTCCTACAGTCAACGATGTGGTCACCATCACCTATGATGCCACACAAGGCAATGCGGCACTTACCGGAGTCGGAACCATATATGCACACACTGGAGTAATCACGACCCAAAGCACCTCTCCTTCCAATTGGCAATTTGTTCAAGGAAACTGGGGAACAGCAGACGCCTCAGTTGTCATGACGAATATAGGAAATAACAAGCACCAGATTTCCATTGATATCGATGCATTCTATAATTTACCCGCCAATACCACCGTTCTTAAACTCGCTTTTGTTTTCCGAAATGCAAGTGGCAATATTGTTGGTAGAAATGCAGACGGCAGCGATATTTTTTATGAGGTATATCCTGTCAATGCTGGATTTTTAGCAAAAATCTTCTCACCGGAAAACAACCCCGTTTGTGACCTGGGTTCGCAAATAAATGTGGTTGGTAAAGCGAACGCAAATGCAGTGCTCACGATAAAAGACAACGGGAACGTGGTTCATACATTAACCAATACAACTAGCATTACCCACGCGTTGAATGTGAACACACCTGGCGAACACCTCGTGGAATTCATTGCCGATAACGGTTCAATTTCCTTGTCTGACACCTTTTTTTACACCGTAAATCCACCGTTGAATATACAAAATCCACCGGCGGGATACCGGCAAGGGCTGAACAGAATCAACGACAGTACAGTTTTGCTACAACTCTTTGCACCTGACAAACAGCATATTTATGTTCTGGGGGATTTCAACAATTGGCAACCACAATTGAATTACCACATGAATTGCACATCCGATTCTTCGCTATGGTGGTTGGAAATAACAGGGCTACAGTCAAACCAAACCTTTGGTTACCAATACCTTATTGACGGAACATCGCGTTTTGCGGACCCTTTGAGTGAACGCATTGCCGACCCAGCCAACGACGGCAATATCAGCGCGTTGACTTACCCTAACCCCTACCCCTACCCAACAGGACTAACCACGGGTTTTATAAGCCTCTTCGAAACAAATCAGGTAAATTTCACGTGGCAAAACGACAACTACCAGAAACCAACGAAATCGGAATTAATGATTTACGAGTTGCTTGTCAGAGATTTTGTGGCGAAAAGAAACTACCAAACGCTTATTGACACCTTAGATTACCTCGACAGCCTTGGAATAAACGCCATTGAATTAATGCCTGTAGGTGAATTTGAAAACAACGAAAGCTGGGGCTACAATCCAAGTTTCCACATGGCCCTAGATAAATATTACGGAACTCCTGAAAAATTCAAAGAGTTTGTTGACGCATGCCATTCACGAGGAATTGCTGTTATCATGGATATTGCACTTAACCATACATTTGGTCAAAACCCAATGGTCAATATGTATTGGGACGCCGTGAATAATCGTCCTGCACCGAACAATCCCTGGTTCAATGCCGTTTGTCCTCACGCACCCTACTGTTGGGGATATGACTTAAACCACGAAGTTCAAGCCACTAAGAATTACATCGACCGTGTAAACCGTCATTGGGTGGAGGAATACCACATTGATGGGTTTCGATTCGATTACACCAAAGGGTTTGTAAACAGCGGAGCCAATTACAGCAATACGCGCATCAACATCCTAAAGCGCATGGCAGATAGCATCTGGAGCATTAAACCGGATGCCTACATCATTCTTGAACACTGGGCAGACAACAACGAGGAAAAACTGCTTTCCGACTACGGAATGATGCTCTGGGGAAACTTGACCTATGAATACCATCAGGCTATGAAAGGATATAGTTCCAATCTTTCAGGTGGTGTGCATACCAACCGAGGATGGGCAGATCCACACCTCGTAACCTACATTGAAAGCCATGATGAGGAACGCGGAATGTTCGAATGCCTGGAATTTGGAAACAGTTCTAACCCCGCTCACGATGTGAAAGACTTATTGGTTGCATTGCTTCGTTCACAGGCAGCTGCTGTAACCATGATTACAACACCGGGACCAAAAATGATTTGGCAATTCGGCGAACTAGGATACGACATTTCCATAGATGTACCTTGCCGTACATGCAATAAGCCAATTCTCTGGTCCTATTGGTTGAATACCTACCGAAAACAGTTGTACGAGGTGTACAAGGCTACATTGAATTTACGAACCTCATCACCGGTTTTTAGCGATGGGACCTGTTCGTTCAGCCTAACCAGTAATGTGAAAAAAATCGTGTACGAGCATCCCGATATGGATCTGCTCATGTTGTCGAATTTTAGTGTTAACAACAGCAATATATTCGGCGGATTCACCCAAACAGGATGGTGGTACGAATTCTACACCGGCGACAGCGTGAACGTATCTGACGTGAATATGCAGTTAAATCTTTCGCCAGCTGAGTACCGTATTTACACAACAAGTCGTTTGTCACAACCGAACATTACTTCCACAACAGGGATTAGTGAAGAGGTTGATATGCATTCGTTAACATTGTACCCCAATCCTACTCAAGAAAACATTACTATTCGTGTTCCGGAATCATTAAGGAAACAATCTTTTACTGGAAAAATCATCGATGCACTTGGGAAGACAGTATTTTCATTCGCTGTAAATGATTGCAATGAGGAAATTTCGTTGCTGGTAAGCACCTTACCAACTGGAAAATATGCAGTTATCCTTGAATCGAGTACTCAGAATCAATTGATTGGGGAAGAATTCATCATCAACCGATAACGAAATTCAACCTAGGAGTTTATTTCAACTGAAACGCGTATACGGCTATATCGACCAATTTATTGGCATAACCCCATTCGTTATCGTACCAACTCACCAATTTCATAAATCGGTCGTTAAGAGCGATACCTGCCTTCGCATCGAAAATAGAGGTTCTAGAATCTCCAATAAAGTCAGCTGATACGACCTCATCTTCCGTATATCCCATTATTCCTTTCAATTCATTTTCGGATGCCTCCTTAATTGCTGAACATACCTCAGAATAGGAGGCGCCTTTGGTAAGTCGCACAGTTAAATCGATCACGGAAACATCTGCTGTTGGTACCCGAAATGACATCCCTGTTAACTTTCCTTTCATTTCAGGCAAAACCAGTCCAACCGCCTTGGCTGCTCCCGTGGAAGATGGAATAATATTCTGATATGCCCCACGACCACCGCGCCAGTCTTTCAGGGATACGCCATCCACCGTTTTCTGCGTTGCGGTTACGGCATGAACCGTTGACATCAAGCCCTCGTCAATCCCGAAACGGTCATGTACCACTTTTACCAATGGAGCTAAACAATTGGTTGTGCACGAAGCATTTGAAATAACCTTATCTGTTGGCTTTAACAATTGGTGATTCACACCCATTACGAAAGTTGGTGTATCGTCTTTTGCAGGAGCGGAAAGCACTACCTGTTTCGCTCCGGCCTCAAGATGCTTACGAGATAAATCTGTCGTTAGGAAAAGTCCGGTGCACTCAAGTACCGAATCCACCCCCAAATCATCCCAAGGTATTAACGATGGCTCCCTTTCGGAAAAAACCTTTACAAACTTCCCATTAAGTAAGATTCCACCATCCGTTTTTTCAATGGAGCCTGAAAACCTACCATGCGTAGAATCATATTTCAGACTGTAAACAAGGTAATCGACATCCATCAAATCGTTGATGGCAACAAGGTCAATTTCTGGTCGGTTGGCCAGAACACGACAAGCCAACCGACCAATACGGCCAAAGCCATTGATTCCAATGCGCATATCAAAAATAGTTTAGTTGTAAACGACTAAAATAGTAAAAAAAATGATTAGTGTCATAATGACACTATGAAGAAATATTTAATACTTCATGTATTCAAACTGTCCGTTTTCAATCCATAAGGTATCGTCAAAGCCCGAACGCCAAAATTTAGCTTGAAAAAAACCGCCCATTTTTTTTGAAACTGGGTTATTGTAAAAAATCCCATAGGTCCCTCCTGTCATATTTGAATACAACACAGAATGGTAATTAATAAGGTTTCCGGAACCTTGAAGAACATGGATTCCGTTAGTTGTATCGGTTCCAAAATTGAGTTGAATGCTAAGTGTATCGTTACTGGCTGTCAGAATCCAATTGTTATTTACCTGCTGTAGATTTTTATTTGGAAAATTTACGGGCGCCCCATTGCATTCCATGTACATATACTCAGGCTCATTTACTATGCAAGGCGAGCATGTACCACCGCAATCAATTCCCTGCTCTCCAATATCCAAAAAACCATTCGTACATGCATCCTTGGTATCCGTATCTTTTTTACAGGCGGTAAAAATCAGTATTATTGCAATAGAAAAAGGTAAGCGGAATTGCATACCTAAAAGTACTGTTTTTTTTGGAACCAAGTACCCAAACATACCTGACAATTGAGGAACCATCCACTGGGATCTATAAAGAAAAAGGATCTAAATTTTTGGCTTTCGCTTATCCATTTAGAGACTTATCTGCATTGGATGATATACGGAATAACCTCAAAAAAAAGCATCCTCAAGCATGTCACCTTTGCTTTGCCTATCGATTAGGAGTCAACGTAATTCAATGGCGCGCTTCCGATGATGGAGAACCATCCAACAGCGCAGGCACACCCATTTTAGGTCAACTATTAGCAATGAACCTGACAAATACGTTGGTTGTTGTAGTTCGCTACTTCGGCGGGACGAAATTAGGTGTTGGGGGACTGATTTCCGCCTATAAAGCTGCTGCACGTGAAGCGCTGAATAATGCATGTGTTGTCGCCAAAACCCCATCGTCGTTGATATCCTTTTTTGTTACCTTTGATAAACTTCCATTTGTCATGCACCATATCAAAAAGCAAGGTATTCAGCTTCGAATCAAAGAAAATTTGAACGATGGTCAAATGTTGGAATTAACCATTGAAAAACACAAATTATTAATCGTTCAAACCATTCTAATGACACATGACATTGCGAATTGGGAAGTAAATACAGACATAAATTAAATCCAATATGCAAACTGGCCTTTTAAAAGAACTCATTTCCATTCAAGGTGCCTCTGGGGATGAGGGGAGGATTAAAAAGTTTATTTTATCCTATGTTCACGAGAACAGTTCCTCCTGGAATACTCAACCAAAAATCATTGAAGGGCGGGGTTTTCAAGATTGCCTCATCCTTGTTTTTGGTGAACCGCGAACAGCCATTTATGCCCACATGGACAGCATTGGATTTACCGTTGGATACGAACAAGAGTTGATTCGCATCGGTGGACCAAGAACCATCGATGGGACAACGTTGGTTGGTACCGATTCGCAAGGCGATGTAGAAGCTGAATTAATGGTCATCGAAACGGGGGACAACCAGCGGTCGTTACGCTATGTTTGCGACAGAACGATTGACCGAGGAACCAACCTTACCTTCCAACCCAATTTCAGAGAAACGGAAGATGCTATACAATCGCCCTACATGGATAATCGTTTAGGTGTTTTTTGCGCTTTAAAAGTGGCTGAAACACTTAAAGATGGCGCCATCGTTTTTTCCACTTACGAAGAACATGGTGGAAATACCGTTGGTTTTTGTGCTCATTATTTACTAAATAACTATGGAATTGACCAATCGTTGATTTGCGATATAACATGGGTCACGCATGGCATTAAGCATGGTGGCGGTGTCGCTATTTCACTACGAGACAGCGGAATTCCTAGAAGAACCTATGTAGAGCGCATTCTGAATTTGACCAAATTAAGTGGTGTTCCATACCAACTTGAGGTTGAATCTGCTGGAGGAAGCGACGGAACCATGCTACAACGTTCCGACCTTCCGATTGACTGGTGTTTTATTGGCGCTCCTGAAGACCATGTGCATTCACCAGACGAAATAGTCTATAAAAAAGACATAACGGCTATGATCGAATTGTATTGCTATCTCATGAAACACCTCTAATCTTCTCCGTAATGAATAACGATAAAACCTGCCAACTCTATAAATACGACAACGAGTTTTATTTTATTTCAAAGAATACGCCAGAATATTTCGCAGCCGAATTCGTAGAAAATTCAATTGACCCAGATTATGTTTCCTGGTTGAACTTCCACGTCCTAGAACCACGTTCTGCTATCGAACAACTTTGTGAACACTTAGAAATTGATAAACTATCCGTAGAAGACATTTACACAGAGAAACGCAGACCTAAACTCGAGGAGTATCCATCCTATATGTTCTTCTCGATTCGTTCAGCCCTCCCACAATCCGATAACGGCACATCGTTACAGCAAGAGCAAATCACCTTCATTCTTGGAAAAAACTACTTGCTCTCCTTTCAAACAAAAAGCTCGGATCACTTTACCGATGTTAGAGATCGTATCGAAAGAAAAAGAGGTAAAATACGTATGAAGGGACCTGACTTTTTGCTCTTTAGAATGTTAGAGGCGGTCATTGATAATTATTTTGAGGTGTTGGAAGATATTACCGATCAGATTGAATCACTTGAAAACATGCTCCTTAATACAGGTGGAAGTAATACACTTAAATCAATTGAGAATCAAAAAAGAAAATTGGTTGAACTACGTAAAATTGTACTTCCGATACGTGATGTGACCCATCAATTGGACAAACATAAAAGCCCATTTCTAGACCAGGACAACCACCATTATTTTGCTGAATTGAAGGAAAACTGTATGGCTGTAATAGAGGAAATCGACGCAAACAAACAAATTCTGGAAGGAATGGCGAACCTTTATTATGCCATCCAAGGACAGCGAATGAACGAAATCATGAAAGTGCTTACGGTGGTGAGCTCCATTTTTATTCCACTTACTTTTATTGCCGGTGTTTACGGTATGAATTTCGAATACATGCCCGAGTTAAAGTACAAGAACGGTTACTATACCGTAGTTGGCATCATGATCTTCCTCGCCCTGACCTTATTCTTTATATTTATAGGTCGAGGCTGGTTGAAAAAACAAAAATAACAGTGTTTACTTTACACTACCGGAGCGGCGGCTAGAATGGCAGCATCGGTCTCAGCGGAAAATTTCTCGAAATTAGCTATGAACTTCCCCGCAAGGTTTCGGGCCGTTTGATCGTACAATGCTTTATCGGCCCAAGTATCTCTTGGATTCAATATTTCCGAAGGAACACCTTCACATTGCGTTGGCATGGATAAATTAAAAACAGGAAGAGTGCTGAATGCAATATCATCAAGCTTTCCTGTAAGTGCCGCAGAGATCATTGCTCTAGTGTATGACAATTTCATTCGATGACCAACCCCATATGAACCACCTGTCCATCCTGTATTTACCAACCATACATTGATGTCTGTTCCATCGAGCTTTTCCCCAAGTAATTTGGCATAACGCGCAGGATGCAAAGGTAAGAACGCCGCACCAAAACAAGCGGAAAAGGTAGTCGTTGGTTCCGTGATTCCTACCTCCGTTCCAGCTACTTTGGCGGTATACCCAGACATGAAATGATACATGGCTTGTTCTTTCGTCAAACGCGAAATTGGCGGTAAAACCCCAAAGGCATCTGCAGTTAAAAAGAAAATATTCTCTGGAGTAGCTCCTATAGAAGGTTCGGCAATGTTGGCAATGTGATGAATGGGATACGAAACACGAGTATTTTCCGTAATGGAACCATCTGTATAATCTGGCTCGGAAGTTTCGCCTTTAAAACCGATGTTCTCAAGCAAAGACCCAAATGAAATGGCATCATAAATCTGTGGTTCCTTTTCTCTAGTTAGGTCAATTGTTTTGGCATAACAACCACCTTCAAAATTAAATACAACTTGATCCGACCAGCCGTGCTCATCATCTCCAATCAACCGTCGGTTTTCGTCTGAGGACAAAGTCGTTTTACCCGTACCGGACAAGCCGAAAAAAATCGCTGTATCGTTTCGTTCGTTTCCAATATTTGCCGAACAATGCATCGACAAAACCTCTTTTTGGTGTGGTAAAACAAAATTCAACACAGAAAAAATTCCCTTTTTAATTTCTCCAGTGTAACCTGTTCCACCAATGAGGATCATTTTTCTAGTGAAATTGATCACTGCGAAATTGGATTGTCGGGTACCATCAATAGATGGATCTGCCTTGAAACCTGGCGCGCACACAATATGCCACTCTGGTTCAAAATCAGCCAATTCGCTATCCTTAGGCCTCAAAAACATGTTGTATGCAAACAAATTCGACCAAGGGTATTCGGTAACTACCCTGATTTTCATGGCAAAGGATGGATCTGCACACGCATACGCGTCACGAACATAAATATCACGTCCATTGATATACGCCTTCATACGGTTGTAAAGCGCCTCAAATTGGTCACCACTAAATGGAATATTTACATTTCCCCACCAAACTGAATCCTCGGTTAACTCATCTTTCACTATAAAGCGGTCTTTTGGTGACCTACCTGTAAATTCTCCGGTTTCAATTGCCAATGCACCACTATCGGTCAAACGACCTTGACCAAGACAAACAGTCTCCTCAATTAATTCAGCCGCACTGATGTTCCAGTATTGATCTCCGGTGTTGTTTAACGAAATATGAGACTCGAGTTGATTCGGTTTAGGATGATTTCCGTACGTGTGCATGATTTATTTCATTTGGTTGATTGACGGCACAAATTTACTTTTTCAAATGAAACTCGAATCATGAAGTAATTGAAAATTACACACAAAATGAAGCGTGTATTAACAATGCGTGATTAAAAGGTGTAATCTTATTCAATTAAATCCCTAAGCGCCTCAATGGCTTTTCGAATGTTCTTTCGAACCTCAACAATATTCGCGTCCATCATATAACAAGGCGCTGTGATGATTTTATTGGCCTCATCAATCTCTATTTCTCGAATGGTTTTCATTACCACTTCAGTACCTGTGGATTCAAGACCTGATACAAAATCAGAAATAGAGTATGGTGAGGATTCCTTGTCCGTACCTATAGTAACCCTTGTCCGTAGGTTACTGCCTTCCAAGCTTTTTGCGACAACCACCGGACTTACACAAAGCGCAGCGATGGGTTTACCAATATTGACCAAATTCACCACCATCAACTTGACCTTTGGATGAATGCTTGAACCCGCACCTTTGAAAGCCCAGTCAGTGAAGTTTTTTGCACTGCCAAATCCACCAGGAATGACAAGACCATCAATATCAGCAGGCTCTACCTCACTTATGTCGATAATCTTTCCACGTGTAATCCGTGCAGCTTCTACCATCATATTCCGTTGGTCTTGCATTTCTTCACCTGTTAAGTGGTTAACAACATGATGCTGAGGCTCATTCAAACCAATGCAAACAGCATGCGCACCAATCTCTTGTATCGCCAACATGGTTAAAACAACTTCTTGAATTTCCGCGCCATCATAAACGCCACATCCAGAAATTAAAACACCTATTTTCATCACATTGCTATTTTTGAAAAACATAGTTTACCGATTCATTCCACCCCTGTAGGTTTAGAAACACCTCACTCGATGGCTCCTGTTTATATGCCAAGTCGCGGATGTCAAAACACAACGTGTCGGTTTTCAGCATTTTGCACATGTCTCCGTTGGCCTGGTGAATAAGTGCAACCTGACGAATCGGTGGCAATGACTTACTTAAGTACTCGGATCCAACCAATTGAAAACTATGGGTGGCACAACCTCCACTGTATTGAACGACAAGCGAAAGGTTGTTACCAGTTACCGCCACACCTATAATTGTTAGTGGATCTGTCGCATTCCCGACTTCACCCAAAATCGCTTTTTCCTCACATGCAGGGGAATTTAATACCAAACCCGAACTCGATTTACATCCCAACAAGGGCAAAAATGGAAATACCCATGCCAACCATCCAACCTTTTTCATTCTTCAAAGGTAGCGAACTTGAAACTTAACTTTGAAGAGTTTGCGTTGTTTTCACCCATTTTTTTTACTCGAATGTTAATTTTGTAACATGAAAACCAAAACCCGGAAAAACAACAAGGTTAACGTCGTTACCCTAGGTTGTGCCAAGAATTTGTTCGACTCTGAAGTACTCATGGCCCAACTTAAGGCGAATGATTTTAATGTGGAACATGAAAAACAAGAAAAAGACACCAATATTGTCATCGTAAACACCTGCGGTTTCATTGATAATGCCAAGCAAGAATCCATCGATACCATTTTGAATTACGCCGAAATTAAAAAACAAGGCACCATCGATAAATTGTACGTTACAGGCTGTCTTTCAGAGAGGTACAGAGACGAACTAACCGCAGAAATTCCGGAGGTTGATGCTTTTTTTGGTACTAGAGAACTTCCTCGACTACTAAAAACGTTAAAGGCTGACTACAAACATGAACTTATAGGCGAACGTTTATTAACTACCCCCGCTCATTACGCCTACCTGAAAATCGCCGAAGGGTGCGACCGACCTTGTTCGTTTTGTGCTATTCCATTGATGAGAGGCAAACACTTGTCGACACCGATTGATTCACTTGTTGACCAAACAAAATCCTTAGCAGCTCAAGGAGTAAAGGAATTGCTGCTAATTGCTCAAGACCTAACTTATTATGGACTAGATCTTTATAAAAAAAGGGCACTGAGCGAGTTACTTAAAAGGCTTTCAGACGTGAACGGCATCGATTGGATAAGGCTGCATTATGCATTCCCTTCGGGGTTTCCAATGGATGTACTTGATGTTATGAATGAACGACCTAACATATGTAAATACCTTGATATGCCACTTCAACATGGGTCTACAAACATGCTGAAATCGATGCGTCGAGGAATTACCCGTGAAAAAACAGAGGAACTTATTGAAACAATCCGACAAAAAGTTCCCGGAATCGCATTGAGAACAACACTGATTGCTGGTTACCCGGGTGAAACCGAAGCGGATTTTAAAGAAATGTATGACTGGGTTCACCGCAGCAGGTTTGATAGGCTGGGGATTTTTACCTATTCACATGAGGAAAATACACACGCATATTCACTCAACGACGACGTACCTGATGCACTGAAACAGGAACGAGCAAATGCGATTATGGAACTGCAAGCAGGTATTAGTCATGACATTAACCTGCTTAAAGTCGGAAAAGAATTTAAGGTACTTATCGACCAGGCGGATGATCAATATTTCATAGGTAGAACAGAATTCGACTCCCCAGAGGTAGATAATACGGTACTAATCGAAAAGAAAGACCTTTATTTACGCATCGGTGATTTCACCAATGTAAAGATTACTTCTGCTGAACCATACGATTTGTATGCTCGCCCGATAATTAGCTGACTTACAAGTGAATCACCTCTCCATAGGCTGCAGCTGCAGCCTCCATAATGGCCTCGGACATCGTTGGATGTGGATGCACCGTTTTAATTAACTCCTCACCAGTTGTTTCCAATTTTCGTATCGCTACAATTTCGGCTATCATTTCAGTAACATTGGCTCCAATCATGTGAGCACCAAGTAACTCGCCGTACTTATCATCAAAAATCAACTTAACAAAACCGTCTTTCGCACCTGCAGCACTTGCTTTACCAGATGCCGAAAAAGGAAATTTACCAACCTTGATTGTTTTGCCCTGATCCTTGGCTGCTTGCTCTGTCAGACCAACTGAAGCAACTTCAGGTGAACAATACGTACAACCCGGTATGTTTTTATAATCCAATGGTTCTGGGTGATGACCAGCAATTTTTTCAACACAAATAATCCCCTCCGCTGAAGCAACATGAGCCAATGCTGGTCCTGGAACCACATCACCAATAGCATAATAGCCCGGTATATTGGTTTGATAATAATCATCCACCAAAATGCGGTTTTTATCTACCACAATACCAACATCTTCCAATCCTATATTTTCGATATTTGAGGCGATTCCTACAGCCGACAGGACAACATCGCAGGAAATACTTTCCTCTCCTTTTGCTGTTTTTACTTTTACCACACACCCTTTACCCGTAGTATCAACGGACTCAACTGAGGCATTTGTCATCACTTTAATACCTGATTTTTTGAAGGATTTTTCCAATTGTTTAGAAACTTCTTCATCTTCAACTGGGACAATTCGTGGTAAATATTCCACAATCGTTACCTCCGTACCAATGGCGTTATAGAAATAAGCGAACTCCACACCAATGGCTCCTGAACCAACAACAACTAGTTTAGATGGCTGCGTCTCTAAAGTCATTGCTTGACGGTAACCAATAATCTTCTTTCCATCCTGAGGTAGGTTTGGCAATTCACGTGACCTTGCACCTGTTGCGATAATAATACCTTTTGAAGCACTATAATCTGTTGTCTTGCCATCTTCGGAAGTTACGGATACCTTTTTTCCTGCTTTAACGATACCATTTCCCTTGATAACGTCAATCTTATTTTTTTTCATCAAAAACTGGATACCCGAACTCATTCCGTTCGCAACTCCACGACTCCTGTCGATCATTGCTTTAAAATCGGCCTTTGCTTCCTTCACCTCGATACCATAATCACTTGCATGAGAAAGGTACTCAAATACATTGGCACTTTTCAATAACGCTTTGGTCGGAATACATCCCCAGTTCAAACAAATACCCCCTAAAGATTCTCGTTCAATAATAGCCGTCTTGAGTCCCAATTGAGAAGCTCGAATCGCAGTGACATAGCCTCCAGGACCACTTCCCAAAACAATAATATCGTAATTCATAATAGTCTGTTTTTAAAATCAAAGATAAAGATAAATCAGAAAGACTTGAAAAATGTCCAGCCTTAAATAATTGGTACAAACCTGAAAAAAGGTTTTCATGGTGAAATTAAGAATGCCCCTAAAATAAAATGCCCCTTTCGGGGTATTTTATTTTATTCAAGCGGAGAGTGAGGGATTCGAACCCCCGGAACCTCTCGGTTCAACGGTTTTCAAGACCGCCGCAATCGACCACTCTGCCAACTCTCCGTTGCAAAAATAACAAATGTTTGATGTTTAGCAAGTCGATAGGTTTTTTTTTAATTAAATGACAAAACATCCTGCACGCTAACCAAGAAGAATAAAAAAAAAGAGACTCTTTACAAAGCCTCTTTTTTTAACCTGTAGATGTTAATTATTGATCCGTAAAGACATAAAACGTGATTCATCCTAAAAGGTTTCAACCAAGCCACTTTTTTTTTGACTTCAATTAACATTTGATTTTGAATAACCTCTTTAACTGGACTGACTAAATTGATTTGATGAAGCTTAATTTTACAATAATGCTTTTCAACACAAAGAGAACCGACAGCCTGTTAAAATTACTGGACGATCCGGACCCGTACATATATGAACAGATTAAAGATGAATTAATTCGTTTTGGAACAGGAATTATTCCTTACTTGGAAAACCATCAACTGCAACCACAAAGCAGTAGTATGTTTAATAGCCGCGTAGAAAAACTGATAGACGAACTCCGTTTTGCTTCCATTCATAGTGCACTCCAAGAATGGTCCGCCAGTGACGATAAAAACCTTTTAAACGCATTCATTCAACTTTCTAGGCTTCAATATCCGGAACAAGATGAAACATTCCTTTTAGATGAAATCAACCATATTAAACAAAAAATCTGGTTAGAGTTGAATCCCAGAATGACCTCTTTCGAACAAATCAAAGTCTTCAACCGGGTGTTTTTCGAAATAATTGGTTTCACCTATTCCGATGAAAGGTATGGAAACCCGAGATCAGTACACCTCCATGATATGATAGTAAGCAAGAAAGGAACCTCTTTGGGACTATCAATTCTTTACAGCTCAGTAGCTCAACTCCTCCAAATACCTGTTTATTGTGTTTTACTTCCGAACTTAACCATCTTAGCCTACCTTGACAACCTAAATTTACCTTTCAGAAGATTCATAAAAAATAAATACGGTATCCTTTTTTACTTTAACCCGGCAAACGAGGGTTCATTTCATGACGACAAAGCAATCGAGTATTTTTTGCAAAAGAACGAAACAACTTTAGATCGTTCCTATTTCGAACCTTCCTCCAATACCTGTATTATTCAATCGTTAATCGATGAACTTATTGAGAATACAAGTAATATTCAAAAGATAACAGAATTGAGGTTGTTAAAGGAAAGTTTAAACCCATCAAGTAACAATATCATAGCGAATATCTAATTGGTCTAAGGCTTTAAAAAAGTCGTTTTCAGGTGCAACACGGACCGCTCTTGAAACCATGTTTACCTCTGTACCATCCAGTCCGTCCGATAGCCGAATTTGTAATGGACAATTTCCCGGAAAGTTCAAACATAATTTATTCAGCTCATTGACAAAATCAACCGTAACTAATTTTAAAGGTACTTTCAGTCGAACTCCCTTTGAACGTCGTTCCCTCAGGGCGGGTAATAATTCAATTTTACTTAAAACAAATTCCAGTTCATTCCTTCGCCTCGATTGTTCTACCCTTCCCATCACAGCGAGAAAAGAACCCGGCTCTAAAAAATGTTTAAATTTCAGGTAGGACTCGCGCCACAAAAACAATTTGAAAGAATCCGTATAATCCTCAAGGATAAGGGTGCCAAAATTTTCACCATTCCTTGTTTGTCTGTGTTCCACCTCTGCTATAACCCCAGGAATAATAAGGTCTCTTCCTTTATAATCTTCCAAATTGTGCAGCATGGAAACAGTTCCATTACAAAATGACTCAATATCAATTTTAAAATCGTCCAATGGATGTCCTGAAAGGTAAATTCCAACGACTTCCTTTTCTTTTTTTAGTTTATAGATACTTCCCCACTCCGAAACTTTTGGCGCTTGGGGTATTGGCAAGTAAACCGTGTCGGACTCTCCTAGTTCCAAGTTATCCCAAATGGTACCTTGGGGTGATTGAGAGGAAACTTGATATTCCTTTCCATAGCGAATGACAGTATCTAAAAAAGTCCTTCCGTTTTGTTCGAGATGAAAAAACTGCGCGCGGTGATGGCTACCAAAAGCATCAAAACCACCCGCATAAGCAATGCTCTCCAAGGTAGATTTTGTCAATACCTTCGGGTTCAACCTAGACGCGAAATCAAATATAGAATTGAATTCACCCTGCGCATCTCTTTGAGTTAATATCTCCTCCACCGGTGAACTCCCTAGGCCCTTTATGGCACCAAGTCCAAATCGAATGGCACCTTCGGAATTTACCGTAAATCGATGTAAAGATTCATTCACGTCAGGTCCGAGAACATGGATACCCATCCTTCGGCATTCTTCAATGAAAAACGTGACTTGTTTCAAGTCATTCATATTATTAGAAAGAACCGATGCCATATATTCGGCAGGATAATTAGCCTTAAGGTAAGCTGTTTGATAGGCAACCCAAGCATAACAAGTAGAGTGCGATTTGTTAAAGGCATATGATGCAAAGGCTTCCCAATCTTTCCATATTTTTTCAAGTACATGAAGTGGATGCCCATTTTGTTGTCCGCGCTCCATGAAAGAAGGTTTCATTTTATCCAGTACATTCTTTTGTTTTTTACCCATCGCCTTTCGCAAGGTATCGGCCTCACCTTTTGTAAATCCAGCCAATTTTTGGGATAATAACATTACCTGTTCCTGATAAACGGTAATTCCGTAGGTCTCCTTCAGATATTCTTCGCACTCTGGCAAATCATACTCAATGGGCTCCTCCCCATGTTTTCTTCGAATAAATGATGGAATATATTCAAGAGGACCTGGACGGTAAAGGGCATTCATCGCAATTAAATCCGCAAAAACAGTCGGTTTCAATTCACGCATGTACTTTTGCATTCCTGCCGATTCATACTGAAAAATACCAACCGTCTCACCTTTTTGGAAAAGAGTGTATGTTTTTTCATCGTCAATTGGAAAAGCATCAGGATCCAACTTTATACCATGAGATTTTTCGACATTTTTTACTGCATCCTTGATTAACGTCAATGTCTTCAAACCCAAAAAGTCCATTTTGAGCAATCCTGCTGATTCAGCAACGCTGTTATCGAATTGCGTGCAGTACATTTTTGAATCTTTCGCAGTAGCAATCGGAACAAACTCAGTTATGTCATCAGGTGTTATGATAACTCCACATGCATGAATTCCCGTATTCCGGATTGATCCCTCAATTTGAGATGCCTGCTGAATAACTTTGGAAGCCAGCGAATTTCCCTTGTGAAGCAACCTTAGCTCCTTGGCTCGTGAAAAATCTTCGTTGTTATTTTTTAATTTTTCTGCAAGTTCTATATCAGGTAATGATAACAAACTCTTCAAAGAGATGTCCGGCATCAGTTTGGCAAGTCGATCTGCCTCCTGTAATGGCAAATCCATAACTCGTGCGGTATCCCTTATCGAAGACTTAGCCGCCATGGTGCCGTAGGTAATGATTTGTGCCACCTGATTGGAACCATATTTTTCAATAACCCAGTCAATCACTCTTCCACGACCTTCATCATCAAAATCGATGTCGATATCTGGCATTGAAACCCGGTCAGGATTTAAAAAACGCTCGAAAAGCAAGTCATATGCAATCGGATCTACATTGGTAATTCCTGTGCAATAGGCAACCGCTGAACCAGCGGCTGATCCCCTTCCTGGACCAACAGAAACACCCATCTCACGAGCTGCATTGCAAAAATCTTGGACAATCAAGAAATACCCAGGATAACCTGTTCGTTCAATCGTTGATAACTCAAAATCTAACCGTTCTCTAATTTCGTCGGTAATGAGTTCATAGCGTTTTTTGGCCCCTTCGTAGGTCAAATGACGTAAATAGTTGTTTTCACCTCGTTTACCACCATCAACCTTATCTTGTGGATCAATGAATTCATCCGGTATATCAAAGGCAGGTAACAATACATCTCGCGCCAGGTCATAGGATTCGCATTTTTGAACGATTTCTTGAATGTTTTCAATGGCCTCTGGAAGGTCTTTAAACAAGCCCTTCATTTCCTCTTGACTCTTGAAGTAATATTCACTGTTCTCAAATCCCATCCGAAGGCCCCTACCCTTACCTATTGGTGTGGACACAAGTTCATTTTCCTTAACACAAAGTAAAACGTCGTGGGCTTCCGCATCAGATTCCTTGACATAGTAAGTATTATTGGATGCAACTAATTTAATTTGATGTTGCAAAGCAAAGCGAACCAAAACTTCATTTACATAATCCTCCTTTTCCAATCCATGACGACACAATTCTAAATAAAAGTCCTGTCCAAAATGTTCTTTCCACCACAGAAGCGACTCCTCGGCTTGCGTTTCACCGACATTTAAAAGTAATCCTGGGATTTCACCATTTAAATGCCCAGATAAAACAATCAAATCATCTTTATAGGTTAAAATTGCCTGTTTATCTACTCTGGGAACATAATACATCCCTTGTGTATGCGCCAAAGAAGAAAGTTTTACCAATTGCTGGTACCCATTTTTATTTTTAGCGAGAAAAACTACTTGGTAACCCAAGTCTTTGTTTTTCTTGTCATACATATCTCGGCAGACATTGAATTCACAACCAATTATGGGTAAGAGAGCCTCCTTAGAAACATCATTATCTGACCCATTCTGTATGTTGGCCTCTTCCCTTTTCTTCGCATTCACCGCATTAACTGCCTTGCAAAAATGAAATGCACCCATCAAATTTGCAGTGTCCGTTAATGCAACCGCAGGCATATTGAATTCAACTGCGCGTTTTACAATATCATCAATTGTTGCAGTTGACTGAAGTACCGTAAACTGTGAGTGGTTGTGCAAGTGTGAAAAAGGAACGTGTTGTAATCGTTCCGAATAATCGACAGATAATCCACCGTTTAAATCGTTTTTTTCCCGTTTTAATGAATCACTCAGCTGCTTCAGATTGACATGTGTAATGCCATATCGTTTGATGCGATGGGGTTGAAACTGGTTAAACGTACCAAGGAAAGAGGCTTCTTTTGCTAACTGATCTGGTGAAAAATGATGTGTACGAAGCAACTCGAAAAAACACCTTGCAGAAGCTTCAACGTCGGCTGTGGCATTATGTGCTTCTTCAAAACCTTCATCGAACAGATGAAAATACAATTCAGCAAGGGTCGGCAATTTAAATTTTTTGCCTTTGCCACCCGGTAACCTGCACGTATTAGCGGTATCCTCAGTACACGTATCTAAAACCACTTTATCAAAAACATCGATATAGCGACCCAACCTAAATAATTCTGAACTTAAAACATCTAAGTCATATTTAAGGTTATGCCCAACTAGAAATTCTGCCGCTTCAACTTCTTTTAAAAACAAATCCAATACTTCCTCCAAAGGTTTCCCATTGGTTTCGGCGAGTTCAGTAGAGATACCGTGTACCTTTTCCGCATCGTATGGGATTTTGAAGCCATTTGGTTGAATAAGGAAATCTGCATGTCGCAAAAGATTTCCTGTTTTGTCGTGAATTTGCCACGCCAATTGAACAACCCTGGGCCAAAATTCCAATTCTTCAATTTTGGCATTTTTCTTTTGGATAAGTCCGGTTGTTTCGGTGTCAAATACTATAAACATTCCCAAAAATTATACACTAAAGTTACCATTTACCTTTGAGGTTTGTTGTTATTGTTAATAAAAAAAGACCGCATAAAAGCGGCCTTCAAATTCTATTAAAGGTTGATTTAATTGTTTGTCGGTGCACCAGAGTTATTTACCGGTGGGGTGACCGTTTCAGGAGCCAAAACGTTTCCTTTGATATAAACCACTTTGTCCGGAGCATTTACAGCGTTTGAAGTGATGGTGACGCTTTTGTTAATCTCACCTGTACGCATAGTGTCATATTTTACTTTAATGGAACCTGATGCTCCTGGCGCAATGGGCTCTTTCGGCCAATCTGGAACGGTACAACCGCAAGAACCACGAGCGTTGGAAATCATTAACGGCGTATCACCTGTATTTTTGAATTCAAAAACACATGACCCATCAGCGCCATTCTTAATAGTGCCGTAGTCATGAACCTCTTTGTTGAATTCAATTTTTGCCCCAGATGCGGCAGGAGCATCCTGCGCGAATGTAGTATTGGAAGCAAATCCAACCGAGGCAGTTAGCATCATTGAGTAAAATAACTTTTTCATATCCTAAAGATTTTAATAATTCAAATATACAAATTGGGAACAAAGATTGTGCCGCATTAACAGAATATTAACCATTATTTACCGGCCCTTATCATTACTTCAAAATGAAGCTGTTCGGTTCGCCTTTCTGTATTTGTTTCCAATAAAATGTATCGATCCTGATATCCTTTTTTTCCTGAACTGTCAAAGCGCAATGTAAGTGGTAAACTGCCCCCTGGCGGTATGGGTCTTGGATCGTATTTGATAGAGGTACACGAACATTCGACGTCATAACCGAGGATCTCAAGCGGAATATCACCCTTATTTTCAATGATAAAAGTGTGTTCAATGATACGTCCCTCATCCATTTTTGGAAATCTAATATGAGCTTTCTGGACATAAAAAACCGCTTCCTGTGCGAAGGAAGCGGTTAAATTTATACCCATGAAGAGTAAGAGAATGTGTCTCATTTGACCATTTTAATTATTCGTTGGGGCCCCAGAATTGTTCACTGGCGCATTTCCCTCAGGAGCTGGAAGCACATTACCCTTAATACGAATTACCTTCGTCGGCTCGTTAATTGCGTTGGAAGTAATGGTAACACTTTTAGAAATTGGTCCAGGACGATTGGTATCGTATTTTACTTTAATCGTTCCTGTTGCACCCGGAGCAATTGGTTCTTTTGGCCAATCAGGTACAGTACATCCGCATGAACCTTTTGCGTTCGAAATAATAAGGGGCTCGGTACCAGTGTTTTTGAACTCGAAACTACACGCACCGTCACCACCATATTTGACAGTACCGTAATCATGGGTTTCTTTTGAAAATTCGATTTTGGCACCTGATTCAATTTGGGCTGAAACCTTGTTGAAAAACAACGTGCTTGTAAACATAAAAACCGAGGCTAAAAATAATTGTTTCATGGCGTTTTATTTTAAATTACCTAACAAAGGTACTTCTCAACTTCAATCAATTTTTCTCATTAACACAACGTTAACAAGCGCCTATTGCACCGGAATACTATTCATCTTGTATTCAATGTATTGGTCAAAGGTCAAAGACAAATGATTTAAACGTTCTTTTATTTCTTTACGTTTTTGCTTATTCATAGATGGATTTTCCTTCAAAAGTAATTCGTAATAATAACGCACTTTTGAAGTATCTCTTGGTTGAAGGAACGCATCAAATGTACTTCCTTGACTTTCCAAGACAAGAGCACGGTTTGGATAACGGGGGTATTTCTGCAATAAGGTATCTGCGTATTCTGCCGCTTTAGATGGAATATTAAGCCCGGTGTATTTCATGTGAACTTTATCCAAACATTCTGCTGCATAATCGTCCTCTGGGTAAAAATGGTAATAATCCAACAAGCGATTAATGAGTTCGTAATGGGTTAAATTCGGAATTTGCTTAATCGTAGCTAAATTTGACTGAAGACTTTTGATGGAATCTTCCATCACGTTAATCCGTTCTTTAAGCTCCTCCCTCGTGGGCTTCTCTCCTTTTGTCTCTTTATCGTTACCGCCACAGGAAAACAACACCAATAAAAATGCACTAAATCCAAAAATTAATACTCTTACTCCTTCCATATTTATCGACCTTTTTTAACTAATGGAAAACTCATTTTATACGACACATCAACCACTCCCTTAGAAATATTGGTAAGCCTTTTGGTTAAAAGCTTTCGTTTTAGCGGCGACAAGTGATCAGTGAATAATTTTCCCTCTAAATGATCATACTCGTGCTGAATGATTCGTGCCGAATACCCTTCGAATTCCTTTTCGTGCAACGCAAACTTTTGATCGAAAAAACGAACTTTTATTTTCTCTTTTCGGAAAACATCCTCTCTGATTTTAGGAATGGAAAGACACCCTTCATTAAAGCTCCATTTATCACCCAATTCGACTAAAATCTCAGGATTAATGAATACTTGTTTGAAATGCTCCATGCCAGCCGATTTAGGGTCAGGATTTCCTTCCTCGTCTTCGTCATCAGCGAATGGACTTCCATCTACGATGAATAAGCGAATCGATTTACCTATTTGAGGGGCAGCCAATCCTACTCCAGAAGCGGCATACATGGTTTCGTACATGTTTTCTATCAATTTATCCAAATCAGGATAATCCTCGGTAATGTCATCCGCACGCTTTTTAAGAACCGGATCACCGTATGCTACTATGGGTAAAATCATAAAAATGCGTTTGTACAAAGATAAACGATTGAATAAAACCGCACCGATGTTTAAGATTTTTTGGACATTTCTGCACTGGAAAGATAAGACTGCAGTATGATAGCCGCACTAATCATGTCCGTAACAGACTTGTCTTGCCTTCTTTTTTTTGAAACTCCCGATTGAAGAATAACTTGCGATGCCATTTTTGAAGTAAATCGCTCATCAATTAATGCGATTGGAATAGAAGGAAAAACAAGTGTTAATTCCTTTTTAAACCCCTTTACAAGTTCTGACATTTCAATATCTTTATTATTCAACGATTTTGGCAATCCTAAAACGAATAACTCAATATTCTCCTTCTCAACAATCGACCTAAGATCAACAGACCAATTTTTGTTTTCGATGGTTCTGAATGGACTTGCAATTATTTTTAATTCATCAGTAAGGGCAAGACCTATCCTTTTCAAACCAAAATCAATTCCCATGATTTTTCCCATCCCGGCAAAAATAAGGTAACTTTGCATCCAATTTCTACTAGTATGAAAAATATAATCGAATCAGCCTGGAATAATCGTGACCTGCTGAAAGATACGGAAACCATCAAGGCAATTGAAGCAGTTATAGAATCTTTGGACAAAGGTGAGTTACGTGTAAGTGAACCCCTACCGGATGGCACCTGGCAAGTAAACGAATGGGTTAAAAAGGCTGTCATTTTATATTTTCCCATCCGGAAAATGGAAACAACAACCATTGGGCCCTTTGAATTTCATGATAAAATGGCACTTAAAAAAGATTATGCCGAACTTGGCGTTCGGGTAGTTCCCCATGCCATTTCTCGTTATGGTGCTTTTATTGCTTCGGGAGTCATTTTGATGCCATCTTATGTAAATATTGGGGCATATGTGGATAATGGTACCATGGTGGACACATGGGCAACGGTTGGGTCTTGTGCACAAATTGGCAAAAATGTACACTTGAGCGGCGGCGTTGGAATCGGAGGTGTTCTTGAACCTGTTCAAGCCTCTCCTGTGATTATCGAGGACGATGTTTTCGTTGGCTCAAGATGCATTGTAGTCGAAGGTGTTAGAGTGGGAAAACAAGCTGTTTTAGGTGCGAATGTAGTACTTACTCAATCAACGCGAATTATCGATGTCACAGGTTCTGAGCCAAAAGAATACAAGGGATACGTTCCCGAAAGAAGTGTTGTTATACCTGGTTCTTACCCAAAAGAATTTCCATCCGGGACATACCAAGTTCCATGCGCATTAATTATCGGTGAACGAAAAGAGTCAACTGATAAAAAAACTTCCTTAAACGATGCCTTGAGAACGCACAACGTGGCCGTGTAAACTCGTTTTAACATTTATTTTCAACTGTTTGCTGCTTTTCTAAAACAAGTTTAAACAATTGTTTAATATGGTTGTTTAAATTTGCAGCGGATGAAAAAAGATGTTTCAACTGAGCAAAAAATTAAAGAAGCTGCTAAAACGGTTTTTCTGAATAAAGGTTTTGCCGGTTGTTCCTCACGTGAAATCGCTGAAGTAGCCGGGATGAATGTCGCCTTAGTAAATTATTATTTCCGATCTAAAAGTCAGTTGTTCTCCTTAATCTTTGCAGCTGCCATGGAGGATTTCATGAGTTCCATGATTCCGGTCTTCCACTCGGAGGAACCTTTGGAAAACAAAGTACGCATTTTGATCAACCGTGAATACGAATTTCTCTTAAGTCATCCTGATCTACCCACCTTCATCATTAATGAAATGAATCGAAGTGCTGAATCCAACCTCGACCACAGTGAATTGATGAGAAAAATAAATGAGTCCGGTATTTTCAATGAGTGTTTACTTGCCCAAAAAAGGGGTGAAATGCGGGAGATTGATCCTATTGGACTTACCTTGTTAATTATGTCAAATTGTCAATTTCCTGTCGTTGCCCGCCGACTGTTGCAAAACATTCACTCAATGAACGATCAAGATTACCTTGCCTATTTGAACCATCACAAGAACACAGTAACAGAAATGCTCATTTCCTATTTGTTTCCTAAAGCATAAAACAACGCTATGAAAAATACCTATCTTTTATTTTTTATTCTTTTCTCCCACGCAAGCTTTGGGCAGGGAAAACTTGACTTAGCAACATGCCTTGCTATGGCTGATACAGCCAATTACTCCATTCGTAATGCAGGCATTAGTCGTGCTGCGAATGACGAACAACGCGGGGTTTATTTAGCGGCACGTTTCCCGCAATTGAATTTTACAGGTGATTACAAGTACAACGCCATCATTCCTGGACAAGTCGTGCCCGCCGCCTTCTTTGGTGGGGCCCCTGGAACTTTTTCGACTGTTCAGTTTGGGGTTCCTTTCAATTTAAGTAACAGCATTCAATTGACGCAGGTACTTTATAACCCACAAGTGAATTACGGTTTGAATGCGTTAAAAATCAACTCTAAAATCGTTGAAATCCAAGAGGAAATTACCAAACAAGACATCAAGCTGCAGGTGGCAACAACCTTTTTTAACTTACAAGCAATCAACAAACAACTTTCATTCATTGATACGAATTTAACCAACATGGATAAACTCATTAAAAATACCCAGTCAATGGTGGAACAAGAATTAATGGTTCCCCTTGAGGTGGATAAAATGGAAATTAATAAATTATCGCTACTCAACGCACAGATGGGTTTGTTAGCTACCTCTCAACAACTCAATGATTACCTTGCCATTTTAATTGGATTACCCGATGGAAAATCACTGGAAATTGTTCGGGATGACCTTATGGAGAAATCCATCATGAAAGCAGAAGGAAAGCAAGATTTTGCGGAACTAAAGCTCATTGATACACAAATCGAATTGAATCAAGAGGAGAAAAAAGGCACGCGTATGGCCTATTTACCAAACCTCAGTTTTTACGGCTCCTATAACTATAATTACAACATGAAGCCCGAAGATGATTTCCGAGTTGGGATAGAGGGAGCATTCGTTGGACTGAGATTAGATTGGAACCTATTTGACGGGTTGGAAAAGTACCACAAACTAAAAGTCAACGCATTGAACGCTGAGAAACTTGACAACCAGCGTAAAGAGGTAGAGCTTCAAATGAACTTGAAAGCAACCAATGGCAAACGACAAATAGAAGTGAATTCAACATCTGTTGACTTGGTGAAAAAGCAACTTGAATTGGCTCAAAAGGTTTATACCCAAACTGCTCAAAAATTTCAACAAGGAATCATAGGATCAAGCGAATTAATCGTAGCTGAGAATGGACTTCAAGAGGCACAAACCAATCTCGTTTCGGCCTATCTAAAACTCCGTCAATCGGAATTAGAATACCTTCGTACAATTGGTGGAATTGAATAAATAGCTTAATAAATAGAGAATAAAATGGAAACAAGCGAAAAGAAAAATAACCTAAGCAGAGTCGTCCTGCTATCCATTGGAGCGATTTTGCTCATTGGCTTTATGGTATACAAATTACTACAAAACAAGGAGGAGGTTTCAGGGAAAATTTATATTCACGATACAGAGGCGGCCATTCTTGTGGAGGCATCCAATCCAGAAAATCATACGTTTGAAAAAGCACTCAATTTTCTTGGAACATTCGATCCAAACAAACAAAACATGATAGGTTCCGATGCTCAGGGAAAGATTATTCGAGTGTATTTTGAGGAAGGAGATCGAATTTCAACCGGTCAATTGATAGCGAAAGTAGACGATGAATTGTTGCAACTGCAATTGCAAAATGCTGAAATCGGAATAGAAGGACAAAAAAAGGACGATGAGCGCTACGATGTTCTGTCCAAAGACAAAGTAATTCCGGGTGTACAATCCGAAAAAACCAAACTTGGAATCCGTTCATCAGAAATCCAGAAAAAACAATTGTTGAAACAAATTCGAAATGCGTCAATCAAAGCACCATTCGGCGGAATTGTTACCAAAAAAATGGTCGAAGTGGGATCCGTCATTGGTCCTGGAACGCCTTTGCTTGAAATCACCGATATTTCCTCTTTAAAATTGACAGTAAATGTTCCTGAACGCGACATTCTGAAATTCAAATTAAACCAACAGGTAGAGGTGAAAGCCGATGTTTATGAAGACAAATCTTTTGCTGGAAAAGTAGTAAATATAGGAGTAGTCGCAGACCGGAGCCATAATTTCAAGGTGCAGATTTTAGTAAAAAATGCCAAACAGGAGCTCATGGCTGGCATGTATGGCTCGGTAAGTTTGGTAAACAACCAATCCAAAACCGCTTTAGCCATCCCGAGAAAAGCACTGGTTGGGTCCTCTAAAAATCCACAAGTTTATGTGATTCGAAACGGAAAAGCGATACTTACCTCATTTAATGCAGGAACGTCAGATGCCAATTACATTGAGGTTATCAGTGGCTTGAATCCATCGGACCGCGTCATTGTGAAAGGACAAGTAAACGTACAAAACAAGAGCAACGTAAAAACCAAATGATTCAGTCGATATGACACTTACCGAACTATCCATAAAACGACCCTCCTTTATTATTGTAATCTTCACCATTTTGATTGGAGGGGGTATTTTGTGCTACAACCAATTGAGTTACGAGTTGCTACCGGACTTTTCACCTCCTGTATTGACCGTGACTACCACCTACCCGGGAGCAGCTCCAGCCACAGTAGAAACGCAGGTGTCGAAACCTCTTGAGGATGCCCTTAGCGGATTGGAAAACATCAGTGAAGTAACCTCTTTTTCTCTAGACAACGCTTCCGTCGTGCTTCTGGAATTCAAGGCCAATGCCAACATGGATGAGTCATTGGAAGACGCACAGCGTAAAATAAACAACGTCATTAACACCCTTCCCGAGGGATCTAATACACCTGTGATTGCTAAAATCGAACCGAATGCCTCCCCGGTACTTCAAGTGAGTGTTGTAGCAAAAAACATGGAGGAGCGCGACTTCATGGAATTGATGGACGACCAAATTTTACCTCAAATCAAACAAACGAAAGGAGTTGCTGAAATCCAGATTATTGGAGGGGAAAAACGTGCCGTTAGGGTGAATGTCGATCGTGAGAAGTTGAAAATGTATGGTCTTTCCATGTCCTCCATCAATCAAGTGATTTCCTCATCGAATGTGGAATTCCCTACCGGAAAAGTCAAAGACGCTAGCAATCAAATGACTGTGCGTCTGGCCGGAAAGTTAAAAAGCGTAGACGATTTACGCAACTTAATCTTGATCTCCAGTGGAACATCCACAGTACGTTTGGGCGATGTGGCAGAAATATTGGATGACAAGGAAGATGTTCTAACCGTCAGTAGATTCAATGGTGTCAATGGTATTGGTGTACGCATCAAAAAACAAAGCGATGCGAATGCTGTGGATATGTCAAACGCCACGAAAGAAAAATTTAAGGAGCTTGAGAAAAAATACACAAAGGAAGGTGTGAAATTTACGGTTGCGACTGATACTTCTAGGCCCACCATCGAATCGGTAGACGCGGTAATTCATGATTTGGAACTAGCTGTCCTCCTTGTAGCTGCTGTCATGTTGCTGTTTTTGCATAGTCTTCGAAACGCCTTCATTGTATTGATTTCTATACCTGCCTCGCTCATTTCGACGTTCATTGCCATGTATTTGTTGGGGTATACCTTGAATTTGATGACGTTATTGGCTATGTCATTGGTAATTGGAATTCTGGTGGATGACTCCATCGTGGTATTGGAAAATATTTACCGTCACCTTCAAATGGGCAAAGATAAACGCACAGCTGCATTGGAAGGCAGGAACGAAATAGGTTTTACGGCCTTAGCAATTACACTTGTGGATGTGGTGGTTTTTTCCCCCGTGGTGTTCATTGAAGGAACTATTTCCGACATATTACATCAATTTTCGATTGTAGTGGTTGTTTCGACGCTTATGTCTCTTTTTGTTTGTTTCACATTAACGCCCTGGTTGGCTTCACGATTTGCAAAGGAAATCAAGTTGAATCCGAAAAAACCATTTCAGGCTTTTCTTTTGTGGTTTGAAAGGCGTGTAACTGCATTCACAGATCAATATGTGTTGTTAGTTGGATGGTCTTTGCGCCATAAAATATGGGCAGGATTGGCAATTATTGCCATTTTTATTGCCAGTTTTTCAACTATGGGATTGGGAATTGTAGGACAAGAATTTGTGGCACAAGGTGATCAAGGAAAATTTATGATCAAGCTTAAATTTGAGAAAAGTACCACCTTCGAGGAAAACAATGCCACCACCATGGAAATTGAACAGATGATCCTTGCTCAAAAAGATGTGGTAGACATTGTGTTTGCAAATGTAGGAGGCCCAAGTTCCGGCATGGGGGCTGCTTCATTTGGGAGTGAAAATAGATCTGAGTTGACGGTAAAAATGAAAGAAGGTAAGCAAAAGGAAATTCCTACCATTGAGTATATGAACCTTATCCGAAAGAAAATTGAGAATCAATACCCCGGAGTTGAGGCAAAAGCACTCAATATTGGCATGGTGGAATCCGAGGAAGCACCGATTGAAATCTTCCTTTCTTCCGAAAACCAGGAAACATTAATGAAAGAGGCGAGAAGATTGAAAGCGAAAATGTTGACGATTGAAGGAGCCAAAGATCCGACGATTTCTACAGAGGATATTATTCCTGAAATTCGTATTGACCTTGACCGGGAAAAAATGGGTCAGCTGGGATTACCAATAGCAGTAGTTGGGATGCAATTACAGAATGCACTAACTGGAAATGACGATGCCCAGTTTGACAGTAAAGGCAAAGAGTACGACATTCGTGTGATGATGGATCGCTTTGATCGAAAAAATGTGGACGATGTTCGTTCCATGACCTTCTCCACCAATGACGGGCGACAAATTCAGCTTAGCGAATTCGCTAGTATAACTGTGGATAATGCATCCGGATCACTTGAACGCAAGAACAGGATCGCCAATACCACCATTCGCTCGTATGTTCTTGGTACTGCATCAGGAAACGTATCTGCAGCGATTGAGAAGTATTTGAAAGAAAAACCTCTGGATAAAGATGTACGCATGCTTTGGGGAGGCGAAATAAAGCGTCAAAAAGAATCAATGGGGGCTCTAGGAACAGCCATGGGAATAGGCTTGATCTTGGTATACCTCATCATGGTTGCTTTGTATGATAATTTCATCTATCCATTTGTGGTTTTGTTCTCTATTCTTGTTTCGCTTGTGGGTGCCATATTGGCCCTTACCCTTTCTGCATCTAACATGGGTATTTTTACCATGCTTGGAATGCTTATGCTGTTAGGTCTTGTAGCCAAAAACGCCATACTTATTGTCGATTTCACCAACCATTTGAAAGAGGAAGGAAGAAACACCTACGACGCTCTTATGGAAGCTGTGCGTGAAAGAATGCGCCCCATTTTAATGACTACTATTGCCATGGTTATTGGTATGGTGCCTATTGCAACCGCAACGGGTTCGGGTGCAGAATGGAAAAACGGACTTGCCTGGGTCTTGATCGGCGGATTGACCAGTTCCATGTTCCTTACCATCATCGTCGTTCCAATGATGTATTATGTGGTGGATGCCATAATGCTTAGGGTAAAAAGAAAGCGTAAATCCGAACCTGAGCCGGTGGGAGCTTAGTTCGCTGAATCAATCAAACGAATGGTTCAATAAGTGAATGATACACCTAACTGAGGATTTTCGTATTTTCGGGGAATGAAGAGACACATCATCCGTTTTTCATGCGCAATTTCCTTTTTTATACTCGCTGCTCCAGTTGGTTTTAGCCAAAAGCTCAGGGTATATTTGGATACTAAACAGTTTTGTTCACCGGCTGGGGATAATTACATGGAATTGTATTTTCAGTTTGTTGGATATTCCCTCAATTACAAAGGTGTTGCGGGAGGTCTACAGTCCGAACTTGCCGTTTCTCTTCGTATCAGCCGGGAAGATCGCCTCGTTCGAACGGATGCCTACCGATTAACGAGTCCCGTAATGAAAGACAGCATCATTGATGATTTCTTTGACCTGCGCAGGTATAGTTTAAACCCAGGTGCTTACCAACTTCAACTTAGCCTCGTTGACATGAACGGCGACCAAACACCCGTTCAAGCGAAAATGACTATTCAAGTGGAGGATTATACGAGGGGAATTCAAGTATCCGACATTGAACCCATTGAATATGCCTTTCCCGATTCCAGTCAAGGGATATTCAATAAATCGGGTTTTACCATTTTACCACGCCTTTCAACTTTTTATCCCAGCGAATTAAGTTCTATCCCTTGTTATTTTGAAGTATATCAGACCAATCAATTGAACGATTCTGTGTTTGGTCTTAAACAAAGTATCGTTTCTGTAGAAACAAATGAAGAACTTGAGTCATATACACGTTATTCTAAACACCTAGGTAGTGAGGTAATTCCATTTATACGCAATGTGGACATTGCCGATGTACCGTCTGGCAAATATGCTTTGACCTACACCCTGATTTCCAAAGGTATGGCAGAACTAGCGGTGAAAAGTTATTATTTTGAGCGGAGCAATGACCGAGAAATAGCCTTTGATTTTGCCAATATGGTTATTGATCCCGCCTTTCAAAGTTCAATCCTTGACGATAGTGTCACCTATTTCCTTGAATCACTTATCCCTATTTCTAAACCCGCTGAAATAAAAAACATCATTGCCGTTATCAAGGAAAACAACCTTGAACAACAGCGAAAACATATACAGGCATTCTGGTCCAAAACCTCACCAATTAACCCCTACGCTTCTTGGTTAAATTATAAAGGTCAGGTACTTCTTGTTGAAAAACTTTACAGTAACAATTTCCAAGAAGGTTTTGAGACCGATCGTGGTAGGGTTTATCTGCAGTATGGGGCACCGACCAATATCATTCAGCGGGAAGTATCATCCACTGAATATCCCTACGAAATTTGGCAATACAATAAAATCGGGCAATTTAGCAACAGAAGGTTTATCTTTTACAATCCAGACTTGGTTAACAACACCTATCGTTTGCTACACTCTGACATGTTGGGAGAGTTGAAAAACCCCGGATGGCCTCAAATTCTATCTACCCGAAACACCAATAAAGGGAACATTGATAACCCCAATCAAAATGTTCAACAGACATTTGGCGGAACTAGCGAAGATTTTTTTAGGCAATATTGATGCAACCAGAATCGATGGATTTAAGTGATGTGGCGGTAGTGATTCTCAATTGGAATGGCTGTCATTTTCTTGAACAATTCCTTCCTACTGTTTTAAAACACTCTGGAAATGCGCGGGTTGTTATTGCAGATAATGCATCAACAGATGACTCGTTGGTTTATATTCAAGAACATTTTCCTGGAATGGAGGTTATTCAGAACGCCAGTAACGGAGGTTTTGCAAAAGGATACAACGACGCTTTAAAGCATATTGATGCACGTTTCTATGTCCTTTTAAATAGCGACATCGAAGTAAGTTCCGATTGGCTTATACCCTTGAAAAAAATAATGAGCGATTCCTCCATCGCAGGAGTTCAGCCAAAAGTTTTGTCGCATCAAATAAAAAATCAATTCGAACATGCGGGCGCTTCTGGAGGCTTTCTTGATCGAGATTATTTTCCGTTTTGTCGAGGACGTATTTTTGACCAGTTTGAGACCGATAAAGGACAATACGATTACCCCATGGAGGTTTTCTGGGCAACCGGAGCCTGTTTGTTTATTCGTTCTGAAGCCTTTCATAAGGTAGGGGGATTTGACGAAGCGTTTTTTGCACACATGGAGGAAATTGATTTATGCTGGCGCTTAAAATCGTTAGGTTACTCATTTTATACCGAACCAAACTCTGTGGTTTACCATGTGGGTGGTGGAACCCTCCCCTATTTGTCTCCCAGGAAATCCTACTTAAACTTCCGAAACAGCTTATTTATGCTGATTAAAAACCACCAAGGGATACTCATATTCAAGCTGTTTTTTCGACTTGGGCTCGATGGCATCGCTGCTTTACGGTTCCTACTTCGTGGTGAGTGGGCTCATGTTGCCAGCGTTTGGAATGCCCACATGGCTGTTTATCGTCGCCTACCTGAACTATTAAAACAGCGTGAAGCAATTCAAAAAATGCGTACCAATTCCAACTGGAATGGGCTTTACCTTGGCAGTATTATTATTGACAGGTATTTCAGGGGAATTAAGTGCTTTTCCCAATTGAATCAACGGCTCTTCATTAAAAAAGAAAGTGCTGCTAATTCGTAAACATCCAAACCGAATCCCATTATCAGTCCCCTACATACAGGAGTCAACATGGATTGATGGCGAAATACTTCTCTGTTCGCGACGTTCGAAATATGCACTTCTACCACCGGAATGGCAATGGAAGAGATACAATCCCTTATGGCCACGCTTGTATGGGTGTATCCCCCCGCATTAAGAATGATCCCATCGCAATTAGCTCCTTGGAGTTTATCGATGAGCAGCCCTTCTACATTGGATTGGAAATAGGAAAAATCCATCTCTAATTTATCTGAAAGTTGCTTGAAATATGTTTCGAATGAGACATTCCCATATATTTGTGGTTCTCGTTCACCAAGTAAGTTCAGATTAGGACCATTGACAATAACTACGTGCATAAACCAATGAGTTGGGATCGCTATATTAAGGATTTTGTTTCGTTTCTGAAAATTGAAAAGGGATTAGCAGACAACTCTGTTTTTGCCTATCAGCAAGATGTGCTAAAACTGATGCAATTTGCCGCAGAAAGACGCCTAACCATTACCAGCTTATCCTATTCGGACTTACAGCAGTTCGTTGCCGTATTGTTTGACTCAGGTTTGAGTGCTCGTTCACAAGCCAGAATCATTAGCGGTATTAAGCAGTTTTTTGGTTTTCTTCTGGTGGAGGAACTCATCGTTGAGGACCCCAGTGAGTTATTAGAAATGCCTCGAATCGGGAGAAAATTACCTGATTTTTTATCGATTGAAGAAATTGATAAGATGCTTGTATCAGTGGATGTAAGCAAGAAAGAGGGACATCGAAACCGCGCGATATTGGAAACGCTATATAGTTGTGGACTCAGGGTTTCGGAATTAGTTAATTTGAAACTGGGCGATTTATTTTTCGAAGAGGGTTTTATTCGCGTTAAGGGAAAAGGAAATAAAGAGCGATTGGTACCCGTAAGCCCAAGCGTTGAAAAGGAAATTGGATTGTATTTTGAGGCTGTTCGGAAGCATCAGATTATCGTTCCGGGACATGAACTTTTTGTTTTTTTAAATAGAAGGGGTGCGCAACTAACAAGGGTCATGATTTTCACCATTGTGAAAAACACCGCTAAAAGCTGTGGCATCACTAAATCGATTTCTCCCCACACCTTCCGGCATTCATTCGCCACACATTTGGTAGAAGGTGGTGCAAATCTGCGGGCAGTGCAGGAAATGCTCGGTCATGAATCAATTACTACCACCGAAATTTATACGCACTTAGATCAACGTTTCCTTCGAGACGCCATCATCCATTTTCATCCAAGAAATAGCAGAAATTAAGCGGTTATTTCATCAATCCGTTTATTCATCACTCTAAAAAAGAGCGGCGGAACCAACGCGAGTAACATCATTCCGGGGTAGCCAGTGGGCATAATAGGTGATTCCTTGTGGCTTTCCAATAATTGATAGGGTCGATCCGGTTTGTAATGGTGATCGGAATGCCGCGTCAATTCAAACAATACAACACGACCAACCATATGGTTTGAATTCCAGGAGTGGATGCGTTTTACGCGTTCGTAGGTTCCGTTTTCTCTTCTAATGCGCAACAACCCATAGTGCTCGATGTAATTCACTGTTTCTAGAAGTAAAATACCAAAGGCGGCGGCGAGTAAAAAACTGTAAAGGGCAAATCCACCAAGGCTCAGGTAAATTGACGCGATGAAGGCAGCATGAAAAAAAGTATAATGAAGCATTTTATTTCGCCAATGAAAGGGATTTTTTCCCATAATCCGAAGACGTCGCATTTCTATTGACCAAGCTTGGAAATAACTTCCTACCTGGGAACGAACCCAGAAAACAAAGACGGGTTCATTTCTTCTAGCCGTTGCAGGATCCTCAGGCGTTGCCACATTGTAGTGGTGACCACTGTTGTGGTAAGGAGTAAAATGGTTTTCGAGGGAAGTAAACATAAGCAAATCGCCCATAAAACGATGCCACCCCTTATTTCTATGTCCAAGTTCGTGTCCGATATTTATCCCGATGATACCGCACATACATCCCATGGCCGTCACATGTCCTATCCAATCCGCATTGACCGTTCCAGATGAACACAGGAATAAGAACCAAGCAAGAAAAACGTATTGAATGAACACCATAACGAATAACAAGGCATCATAAAAAGTATCGGAGGCAGCGAGTTTCTTTTCGTTTAGGTCTAAATTCGTAAGGTCCGGAGTAGTGACTAATTCTATCAGTGGAACAAGTCCGAAAAAGACTAGAACGGGTAGGAAAGTCCATACTCCTCCCAAACTAAAAGAGACGGCAACGGTCAATGGTAGACTGAAAATGCTTAGGTATTTTAGCTTCTTCATTTCACAAGTTTACGAAACTTCGCTTAGCCATCCAACACCACAGTGTGCTGAATCAATGTTTGCTTTGCAAATGGAGTAGAGTCCAATTCAAGTTCAAGGTGACCTATATGTAGACCAGCCCAACCCGTTTGATTAATCATAACGAGTCGACCATTGGCATTCTTGACATAGCGCGGTTCAGTCAAAAGGCTGTGAGTATGCCCACCAAGAATCAGGTGAATTCCGGTGGTTTTTTCAGCAAGTACCATATCCGACACTTTATCCGAATCGTACTCAAGACCGAGATGCGAGAGGCAAATAATTAAATTACATCCTAGCTTGGTAAGCTCCGCTGCTTGTTGATTAGCTGTAACAATCGGATCCAAATACCTTGTTGCTCCAAATTTATCGTTCGGTACTAACCCATCCAAGTCCACTCCTATTCCAAAGACACCAATTTTCCAAGGACCACGTTGAAAGAGGGTATTTTTTTTGGTTTTTCCAGCGAGTATGGTTTCAGAAAAATCGTAATTGGCACACAAAAAAGGAAAATTCGCATAAGGTAGAGCCTGCAAAAAGCCATCAAGTCCGGCATCAAAATCGTGGTTGCCCATCGTAGCAGCATCGTAGCCCATTTCCGACATGAGTCTTAATTCAAGCGTTCCCTTGTACCTGTTGAAGTAAGGTGTACCTTGAAAGATGTCTCCTGAATCAACTACCAATACATGTTCGTTTTCAGAACGTATTTTCCGGATATATGCGTCCCTCCTGGATACACCACCCATGTTCGGATATTTGGCATGGTTGGCTGGAAATGGATCAATATTCGAATGGGTATCGTTGGTATGTAGAATAATGAGCTTGCTGCTTTTCTTTTTGGAAACACCAGCAAGTAACGATTGACTTGCAAGCATACTTCCTGCGAAAGCAGATGTTTGGAGAAGAAATGTACGCCTTGTTAGTCCCATGAGATTCGAATAGTTGAGTCAACCTGCAATACTTGTTGAAACCGAGCCTCTTCGATAAGCGCATCGCGAAGCAATTTTCCTGTGTGGTTCACTTCTATTTTTTTCTGAAAAAATGTCATCTTATCTCCTCCATTTAGTAAATAATCAGACGTAATGACCCAAAACGAGGAGGTGGTATCCCTCCATCCGTTTACCGAAAGTTTACCGTCACTAATCGAAGCATTCGAAAGAGGTTCCCCACCTGAAGTTTTCAAATAAATAGCAATATCATTCAAAGTGCTAGCCGGCAAGCGTACCCAAACCAATTCATTGTCGAATGGCATCAATTTATACAAATCGCCGAGCGTAACTAGTCCTTTGTTGATGGAAGCTCTCAATCCTCCTGTATTTAGCAAACACATTACAGGTGTCGATAAGCGAATGAACTTAGTTTGGTTGGCAAACAAGGCATCAGTCACCCAATTACCCAGTGAGGATACAGGCCTTCCTCCGACATAATCTACGGTGGCCTCAGCAATGACTTCACCCATTTGCAGTTGCAATGTGTCACGGTAGGGCCGAACAATGCTATCGATAGTTGAGCTTATTTCCAATGCACTGTTAACAGGTTTCATTTCGGCCTTTACGTGTACGGTATTCGCAGAAGAGCAGGCCCATAAGCCTGCTCCCATTATAATCCAACATAAAGGTTGAAACCTCATTATTCAATTACTACTGTACGCTGAACATCACCCTTTGATGTGCGTACAATCAAAACATAAGTTCCGCTTTGATAAGCAGCTGTATTCAGTTCCAAAACGGGCTGTACTAGCCCACTTTCTGATTCGAGCACTTTTCCTTGCATGTCAATAAATTGGTATTCCTCTATTTCCAATCCGTTTACTTGAACATAAAGCACCTCATTTGCAGGCACAGGGAAAACAACTAAATTCTGTTGCATTTGTTCCTCCAATTCTGCTGCACAAGGTTCGGAAAGGTATGTCATGTTTGAAAAATCTACATGGCAAACAAAGTGGACCGAATCAACGTAAGGATTTCTGTTACCCTGAAGACTGAAAATATATTCGTTACGCGCAATTTCATAGTTATCAGGAAGGTCGTTGAAATGCCAGTTTTTCAAAGATTCTTGGCTCTGATTGCTTGGAATTTGCCAATTGTTACCTGCAATACCATTGTAACAAGTAGCCATATAGAAAATCGCCCGTGCTGCATTTCCTTTCTGTTGTGCCCTTGGCTCGTAAACCAACTGGTTGTTTACATTATACCCCACGCTTCCCTCTAAATAGTTGAAAACAATATTTCCGGTAATTTCTTCCATTGGCAAATTACTTCTTGGGGTATTTGCCTGCTGGAGATTGGTTGGGTATAAATTGTGCTGGTCGTTGTATTCAGGTTTTTCCGGATTGTCGCAAGGAAAAGTAGGCATCCATGAATGGGAAAAGGTGTGTTCACGTGAATAACCTTGCGCCGTCCAGTCAAATGGATCGTTGAATACTTTACGCTCTCCAGAATAAACGCATGTTACGAAGGATTTTCCGTCAGTGGTATCTTTGATTTCAAATTGATTCATCATCGTCTGTTTGTAGTTGAAATATGAAACAGTAGTATGCGGATTAATCAACGCACTCAAGTTAGTCAGAAAAGTTGGCGACATGGAATTGATGCTACCGTAGTAATTTCCTATTTGTTGACCCTGACTGGTTACCGTACCCGTAGCGGGGTTATTTGTTAGGTAATTTTGAAATCCCGCTGGTCCATTAAAGGCATAAACCGCGAAATGATAGGTTTGGTTGGCAATAATACCACGCGGGGTAAACGACGTTCCCGGACCAACGTAAGCAACACGTGCATCACCAACTACATCACCTCTTTTGTAGGTGGTTCCATCGGTTGGAACACCTGTTACAGCACTGCCATTTTTCCAAAGAACAAGGTAGTTTTCGGCATTTGTTCCGGCATTGTATTGACCTCCAATGGTGTACGCTTTAACTAATGGAAAAGTCAATCCAGAGGGATTAGCTGTAGGTGCAGTTGCCAAGTTATCCGTACCAATTCCCAGTAGGTTAATTATGTATGGGTTTTCATCGGCGTCGTCCGAACCGATACTCAGTACCGCATTTCGTGTTCCTGTTCCGGTAGGATTGAAGGTCAACGTATAGTTTTGTGAACCATTTCCACCGATGGCGATAGGCGCAACGGAAATGGAAAAATCAGCAGCATTTGGCCCCGAAAGTGTTGCTCCCGAAACCGATAAGCTTCCCACTCCTTGATTTTGAATGGTTACCTGTGTACTTACAGTGTTGCCTACTACATACGTTCCATTGTTTAAAACGGTGGAACCTGCCATCTTCACATTGATTTCTTTTTGCGGAGCAACATAGGGGAAAATATCGTTTAAGTCTCTCGGAACAAGCTGGTAATTGGCGTTAAATTGACCCACCAAAGCCACGATGGATACCGGTCCAGTTGGAATGGCCGTTGCATCAATATTGGTTGACCCGTTGATTCTCACATCCAACGTATTGACTCCATCTGTGATTTGTACGGTACTATTGCCAGCAGCGAAATTTCCGGATGTAGTAAAGGTGACGTTATCGACACGGACTAATTGGGCTTCAATCGCCTCGTTGATGGAGGTTAAGGGAACGATTAATGGGGTGGGAAGTCCGCCAGGAGCGGGTCCATGATCGGTAAACGTTGAAGTGGGAGAAATTTCTAACAATCCGCTAAAATCAAATAGAGGACCAGTAGCTGTTACCGAATCTCCTCGAAGCAGACTGGTAAAGCCCGTCCCATAAATAGGCAAAGCACCGGTAGCATCCTCAACATATCGAATGCTTCCCAACTCCGAACCATTGGTAATTACCCCTTTGATCGTTACCGTTTGACCTATACCCATGGCTCGAGCATCAGCGATAGTGGATTGTGCGTCAAGCTGACCAAAAGTCATGACGGCTGCAATAAGAACGAATACTTTTTTCATGTAATTGAATTAAAATTGGATACCTAAAGATAGGTTGAATCGAAACCCTTGACCAAACATAACTGTAGCTGATTGGGCGTCGAAATTATTATAAATATCGTTGGCATTGTCGGTGGCATCGGCAATGAAATCATTTCTGAGAAAAGACGTATTGAATACAGAACCGATATCGAGCAGGTTGCTGATGTTTCCGCTGAACAAAAAGTCCATTTTTTTCAAATCGAGGCGGTACCCAGCAAATAAATTTAAAAGGTGATACGAAGGAATTTTCCATGACTCGCGACCGGCGTTGTTGTTCTGAAGATCGAACGGGGAGAATTGAGCGTAATACCGATCAAAGAACTGGAACTGTGCTTTGAAATACAAGGATTTTACTGGATCATAGCGCAACGCGAGCGAAAGGGCCGTTTGTGCTGCATCCCCCACATGAACACCTTGCGCATCGAAGGTAAACTTGAAATTATCGTACTGGGGAATAACCACGCTATCTTTCGAAGTCCATGTCCAATCACCCAATGAAAACATGAATTCTGAAGACCATTTCTTGCTGATTTTGTATGCCACATCCACTTCACCACCTACATGAAGGGCATCCATGCCATTGATGTTGATGCGAATAAATTCAGTCGGGTCATTAGGGTCTGGAACAGCTACACCGAACGGAAAAGGTTTGTTTTGCCAAATGGTGTAATATCCGTTTACATTTACGCCGAAACGCTCATTGGCAAAATTATAGCCTGCCTCTAATGCGTAGACTTTCTCGTTCAAGATTTGCTCAAAGAACTTATTTGTATTGTTGTCAATCACATTGCTAAACTGCGGCGTACGTGACAAGTAACCCACATTCATAAAAGCGGTCGAAAATTCGTCAATAGTATAACTACCACCCGTTTTAATTGTAACACCCGGCAAATACTTCCAACCGGTATTGTTGTAGGTTAAACCCTCTGAAGTGGTGTTATAGATTTGGCCGTTGTACTCCACCGCTTCATTCCCTATCAAAAGAACCGTATCACCGAGGTCGAGTTCCCGCTTTTGGAAATAATCGATTCCCTTATACCCATTGTAGATAAATGAAACGTTCAAGAAGCCAGAAAATCGGGCGTCTGAGTATTCGGCTTGACCAAAAGCCCCGATCCAATTTACTAATCCATCTCTGTGGTTATTGAAGGGATTCATCGCAATCTTATCGCCCACCACTTTCATTGGACTGATATCGTTTTGGTTGGATGTTTCAATGTAGTAGTCTCCTCCCAACAAGTCCTTTATTTCCTGGTAATGTTCGCCTTCATAATAACGGTAATCAACTCCTCCGGAAATCGAAAGCTTATCGGAATGCTGGTAATTGAATTGGCCAAGGTATCCTACCCAGAAATGGTTATTTACGCTTGCAAGTAACACTTGTGAAGACTTGATTAAATCAGGGCTGTAAAGTGGATCAATGTTAGGCGTTCCAAACAGCGAATTTACCTGATTGCTTTGAACGATTGCATCCCAATCAATTAGGCCTGTTGAATCGCGCAACACAGAAGAATTTGATAAACGCGTTCCTCCTCCTCGTCCGATGGATACATAGGCAATATTTGATATGGACAATTTATCATTCACCTTCCAAAAATCTTTGAGGGTAAACTGTGGTTTATTGTAGTAATTTAAGCGGTCATTTTGCACCACACGCTCCCCATTTACGGTTCTATAACCCCAATGCTGATTAAACCTAACCCCCTCGTTAAAAAATACGGTAGATGAATCTAAGTCCAGTCCCAACTCTCTTGCGCGGTCTGCATCCCAATATTGAATGGCCTGGTTAAAAGAACGCTGACCGTGTTGTTGAGGTGCGGCAAAAGCGGAAAGAGACACCAAGTGCTTATCGATTTTTTTCTGGATCTTCATGTAACCGAAAAAACCCTGGCTTGGGGTTCCATCCACCCAACCTTGTGCTTGCTTGTAGGAACCACAAAGGGTCAATCCCCAACCCTCTTTAGACATACCTGAGTTGTATGAAAAGGTAGACCTCAAGAATTGTCCTGTTCCATATTCTTGTTTGAAGGACATGCCTTTTCGGTTTCCAACTCCCTGTGTAAGGATATTAATAGTACCTCCGATGGAAGGCATTGCCACTTTGGTAGCACCAAGTCCGCGTTGCACTTGCATGGTGGACGTGATGGCATCTAACCCGAACCAGTTGGACCAATACACCCAACCGTTTTCCATATCATTTACAGGAACACCATCAATCATGACCCCCACATTGCGTTGATCGAAACCACGCACATTGATACGTGCATCGCCGTCTCCACCGCCTGATTGGGTAGCGTAAACACCCGGCGTTCCGTTCAGCAACATAGGAAAATCTCTTGAGCCCAACTCCTCAGCAATTTTCTGGGCAGATATCTTGGTTACAGCAATTGGTGTTTTTCTGTCTGAGACCAAGTTGCCAATCACTTTAATCTCTTGAAGCTCTTGACTCCCCCCCATTATTATATCTAGGGTTACCAATGCCATGTCTACTTTGACCTCCATTTTTACGGTGTCGAATGAAGGCATGGAAACAATTAGGCTATAGGTCCCTAAAGGAATATTCTCTAAACGATAATTCCCTTCCACATCAGAAATAGCGCGCAATTCTGGAGCAAGTTTGATTTTCGCACCGACCACCGGCTGCTTGGTGATATTATCTGTAACGCGACCAGACAAAACTCCTTGTTGCGCGAAAAACGTAGCGCTCACAATCAAGGAGCAACAAAAAAGTATCCCTTTCATAGTAGATTCGGGGCTAAAGGTACGGATTTATTTAACGATAATCCTTCTCGTTGCTTGCCTTCCTTGACCGTCGGTCAATTTTAACAAATACAAGCCTTTGTGTGCACCAAGATCAATTGATAAAACGGATTTACTAGTGTTTTCAGTGTGATAAACCAATTGTCCAAGGCTGTTGTAAATGTGCACGGCGTCAAATTCTTCCACACCTTTAATATAGACCATTCCAGTTGTTGGATTTGGATACAAGGACCAACTTTTTTCTTCATCGATTGGTTTAACCGAAGATGTCGGGCTGCACGAACAATTGTGTTCTCCAAGAGAAGTCCAATTTCCATCTAGGATAGGATTTCCGCTTGTACCGAAGAGGGTGTCACCATTGGCATCCAATCGAACAATTACCGCAGGAATAGTGTCCCACTCAAGCAGCGGATCGAAAAACGACACCGGTGTCTTTACCCCTTTTTTAATGGCGAGCTTTCGCAACATGGAATGGTCTTTCGTTGCTTGCACTCCCAACCCTGTACTATATGGAAAAGCAGTTGACCATGCGCCGTCATTGTTCGAGGAAATCCCCGTTTCATTGGCAGGATTCTCCCCTATCTTTCCAAATATATCAACGATTGCAAATCCTGTAGCTGCCGTTACGTTATCTGTACCATTCGCACTCAACGTTCCTTTTGCAAGCATAATGGCATCGTTTCCGTTCCAGTAAAATGCGTTTGATGTATTATATACTGGGCAGTAAAACCCATCGGCTTTCACTTGTAGGGAATCCCATACGGGCGCTTCTTGACCCGTGCCAGCTGGATCCAATTTCTCCAAAACGGCCACATAAACACCATAAGGTTGAACCGTTCCAGAAAGCTGTACTGCGTTGGCCACTGTAGCGGTCGTTGAGCCATTGGAATAACGTGCAACGAAATATCCTGAAAGATTGATGGCATTAGGAGTTGGGTTGTAAATCTCTAATGCCTTGTTGTTAGACCACCCCTCTACGTATTCCGAGATAAATAGTTCTGAACAATCGGTTTGACTAAATGAAGTTAGTACCGAAAAGAAAGCTAAAAAAAGTAGTCCATGTTTCATAACACTCACGTTTAAATTTTCAATTTAAAAATACAAATTATCAAACGAATAAACATTGATTTGGTTGGATGCACAACGCATTTCAAAGCCCGTTTGATGGTGCAAATTTAACACATTTTAATGTGCCATTGTAACCGAATTGTTAACAAACTTCAAAGGTTTTGAACGAGCAGGTCCTTCCACCTTAAACAAATCATTATTTTTGGTTTGAAAAATAAAAACACCATACATGCGCACATACGCTACCTTACTTACTCTGCTTATTTCATGCAACCTTTTTGGCCAAGGCAATGGGCTAACTGTTGAACAAATATGGAAAACATATGAATTCAGATCGAATGGCATTGATGGTTTCCGATCAATGAAGGATGGTGTTCATTACACCCAACTCAATTCGGAAGCTGGAAATCAAAGCATCACCATACATTCCATTCTAGACCCAAACGCGAAGGACACCTTATTCTCACTCAAAAACGCAGCATCAACTCAGCTTAAATCAATACAAATTGAAGATTACACTTTTAATCGAGATGAAAAAAAGTTGCTATTTGCGACCGCTACCAACCCCATTTACCGACATAGCTTTGAGGCTATTTATTATGTATATGATATCACATTGGGAACGTTATCTGCATTGGACCAAGACCATCAACCCCAACAACTAGCGGAATATTCTCCCGATGGTTCCAAGGTATCCTATTTATACAAAAACGACATTTACATCAAAGATTTAACCACTGGAAAAATCCGAAAGATGACCCAGGATGGTAAACGGAATAAAGTTATCAACGGAGCATCGGATTGGGTATATGAGGAAGAATTTGGAGAAACGAAGTACTATTTTTGGTCGCCAGACGGGAAATTCGTCGCTTTTTTAAAATTTGACGAACGCGAGGTGGAAGAATTCAATATGACCTATTACCGAGAACTTTATCCAGAACTGTATACATTCAAATACCCAAAGGCCGGAGAAAAAAACAGTGTGGTTACCGCCAATATCTTGAATGTAAAAACGGGTAAAATAACCACGCTTCTTTTGGGTGAATACGAGTACATACCGCGCTTAAAATGGTCTGAAACAGCAAATCAGCTGGTAATTCAAACATTAAACCGGCACCAAAACCATTTAAAATACCATTTGGTTGACTTGACAAGTAAAAAGCTGCAACAACGTGTTTTCTATGAAGAAAAATCGGAAACGTACATCGATATCGATAATAACCTGAGTATTTTATCGGATGGAAAAACCATTATCCGAACCTCCGAGCAGGACGGCCATAACCACCTTTATAAATTGACATTCGATGGAACATCCACTCAAATCACCAAAGGAAATTGGGATGTTATTGAATTTTATGGAATCGACGAAAAATCGATGACCATATTCTATTCAGCAGCAGAAAAAGGAGCGATTCACAAAGGCATTTACTCAATCAACGTCGATGGTTCAAGCAAAAAGGCGCTGAGCGGTGAATTGGGTTATCATTCAGCAGAATTCACTTCTGGGATGAAATATTTCGTACAAACGTCATCAGATGCCAATACCCCCACAATGTATAATCTTTGTGACGCTGAGGGAAAAATCATTAAGCGCCTTGAGGACAATGCAAAGTTGAAAGGCAAACTCGATGGTTTGCAACTCCCCCCAAAAACATTTAGAATGATTCCATCAGGAGAACTTAGTCTAAATGCCTCCTTTATTTTTCCGCCAGACATGGATTCCACCAAAAAATACCCGGTATACATGACTGTTTACGGTGGCCCTGGTCACAATGAGGTAGTAGATAACTGGGATGGAAACGATTATATGTACCATCAATTACTTGCTCAGAAAGGATACATTGTTGTATCCGTGGATCCTAGAGGAACACAATACAGAGGAAGCAAATTCAAAAAGTCGACATATTTGCAACTAGGAAAACTGGAAACGGAAGATTTCATTAATACAGCTAAATACCTTAAGCAATTGCCCTATGTGGATGGCTCAAGAATCGGTATTCAAGGATGGAGCTATGGCGGATTTATGACTTCTTTGGCCATGACCAAAGGTGCCGATTATTTCAAAATGGGAATTGCTGTTGCGCCAGTCACAAACTGGAGGTATTACGATAACATTTATACCGAACGCTTTATGCGCACTCCGCAAGAAAATCCGGAGGGATATGATCAAAATTCCCCTATAAACTTTGTAAATCAATTAAATGGCAGCTATTTGCTCATACACGGATCAGGAGATGATAACGTTCATTATCAAAATACGATGGAAATGATCAATGCATTGGTGAAAGCGAATAAGCAATTCGATGTATTCATTTACCCTAATCGAAACCACGGAATTTATGGCGGTAATACACGAAACCACTTATTCAACATGATGCTGAATTACACCTTGGAGCATTTATAATTGTCTATAAGTTGAGTGTTAATAATCCCTCCTCGGGCTTACATGGTTTTCAATTATGGATGCTCATGAAGGGTAGTGAAAGCATTAACGTGTTACGGTCTGAATTTTTCCAACTTTTACATCAACCAACAATGATTTTTAGGCAAATACAAGCCTAAGGAACTTTTGCGTCTTATGCGACTATGATTTCAGGTCCTTTAGTCGGAGGTGGTTTGAGTTCTCAGGGGGCAGTGGCCATACAAACCGACGAGCCAAGAGGAGCTTAAAATAACAAATATACCCCAGGTAAAGTCAAGATTGGTTTTTATATTTTTAATAGTTGATTTTGTAAAGAAGCACAGGACACGATATAGTTCGAAGAAAAATCAACCACACTTTTGTTTATGTTATAAAAAAGGACAGAATAAAACCTTGCCGAACACAAAACCTAAAAAATTGTTTATTAAATTAGGGGACTTAAAATAAATAAACAGCATTGTTACCATGAGCGAGTTAGCAAAAATCGAATTGAACGGACACACCTATGAATTTCCGGTAATTACTGGAAGTGAAAACGAAAAAGCCATTGACATTAGTAAATTGAGGGACCAAACGGGCTATGTTACCCTCGATACAGGATATAAAAACACGGGCGCGACCAAAAGTGCGATTACTTATTTGGACGGTGAGGAAGGTATATTAAGGTACCGTGGTTATCCCATTGAACAACTTGCTGAAAAGGCTTCTTTCCTAGAAGTTGCTTACTTGCTTATTTACGGCGAATTACCTACACAAGCTCAATTGGATGATTTCAGCGCATCTATTCGACGTCACACCTTGGTTCATGAAGACATGAAACAATTCTTTGAGGCCTTTCCTGCCAAAGCGCATCCAATGGGTGTTCTTTCTGCCATGATTTGCTCTTTGTCGACCTTTTATCCGGAATCACTTGATCCCAATCGAAGTGCTGAAGCTAAAAACCTTACGATACAACGACTTTTGGCAAAGTTACCTACGTTAGCGGCTTGGGCCTACAAAAATTCAATGCGCCACCCGTTCATGTATCCAAAAAACAAATACGAGTATTGTGAGAACTTCCTTCACATGATGTTTGCCATGCCAACGGAAGATTACAATGTTCACCCGGTAGTTGCAAGTGCCCTCAACAAACTGCTCATTCTACATGCGGACCACGAGCAAAACTGCTCGACATCTACCGTACGTATCGTTGGTTCCTCTCAAGCGAATCTATACGCCACCATTTCAGCCGGAATCTCCGCATTATGGGGTCCTCTGCACGGCGGTGCCAATCAAGAAGTAATTGAGATGCTTGAAAAAATTCATCAGGATGGAGGTGATGTGGACAAATGGGTAGCAAAAGCAAAAGATAAAGAGGACTCTTTCCGATTGATGGGCTTCGGCCACCGCGTATATAAAAACTTTGATCCTCGGGCAAAAATCATCAAAAAGGCGTGCGACGATATACTAACGCAATTGGGGATCAATGACCCAATGTTGGACATTGCGAAAAAATTGGAGCAAGTGGCCTTGGAAGACGAATATTTCAAAGCACGTAACCTTTATCCAAACGTAGACTTCTACTCTGGAATTATTTATAAAGCGCTAGGTATTCCAACCGAGATGTTTACAGTAATGTTCGCTCTTGGAAGACTTCCAGGATGGATTTCGCAATGGAAGGAAATGACCGAAAATAAAGAGCCAATTGGTCGTCCAAGACAAATATACACGGGAGCTACCACCCGCGATTTTATTGACATAACCAAAAGGTAACGTTTGAAATCGTTTGCTTCATTTTCTATTGCAACCCTTGGATTCTCTTTATCTGTAATGTTTTTTAGTCGCTGTGGCGGCGCAGAAAAACCAGTAGATAAGCCAGACAAAAAAGGAGACAACAAGAAAACTAGTGTAGTCAAGACAGAGGAAAAAGATACTGTCATAGTTGAAAGTACGAACGCCAACTTCATTAAAAGCAACTTCAAATTCAAAGGAAAACTTCAAGAATTTGTCAAGTGGAAAGATGGCGAAGGGACGCATATTGCATTTTCAACCCTCACCAATGTTCATGAACGAGAAAACGTCGAGTTCGACGAGTATACCAAAGAAAGAGAGCTGTATGTGCATCACTACGTTCAAACCAATGGCGCTTTTAAAAACGCTTGGAACATAAGCGATTTTGTCCGTGATTGCCCAGTCGATTTAACGCTCAGCTTCGTCAAAAAAAGCCTTCAGGTTACAGACTTGGATAAGGATGGAATCGCGGAAGTTTGGTCTATGCACCGTTCGGCCTGCAGAGGTGATGTTAGCCCAAGCACGTTGAAACTAATTATGTACGAAGGAACAATCAAGCATAAAATGGAAGGAAATGCCATTGTGCAGTTATCTGACACCGACGTCGAAGGAGGTAATATTACCAATACGGTCGGGTTCAAAAAAGGCGATGCGTTTTTCGATTATGCACAACAGTTTTGGAAAAAAAACGCCAAAGAAACCTGGGAGTAAGTGCCCCATAAATCAATCGATCGATTCTCCTTTTTTGGTGCCCTTGTACAATTCATATCCTCGGAAGCTGCATTCGATATCTCCGTTAAACAGCCGGTATTTTCTGGTGTGTTTTAAGCCAATTTGATGAAAACCCTCTGTACTGGATGAAATAATCCAGCAGGAATAACCGCTCATTTCGTGCTTCAACCAAGTACCTATTTTGCCATATAGCTCTGGGATATCGGAATGAATGCGTTCACCATAGGGTGGATTCGTTACGATTATCCCTGTATCTTCTGGTTTTTTTACGGTTTCAAAAGACTGGCTGCTTGTTTCAACAAATCTTCCAATGCTCAATTGTCGGAGATTTCTGCGCGTTTTAGTCACCATCTCATCTTTGTTGTCGTAACCAATAATTTTGCAAGGAAGTTTTTGTACCTTGGTGACCACCTCACCCTGAATTTCTTCCCACAGTTCAGGATTATAAGAGCTAAAATTCTTAAAAGCAAAATGCGTTCGTTCCAAGCAGGAAGGGATTCCCGCCGCTAGCAGTGCCGCTTCAATCAATAAAGTCCCGGAACCGCAAAAAGGATCAATAAAAGTGCTTTTTCTATCCCAACCCGAAAGGCGAATCATACCCGCGGCCACCACCTCATTTAGGGGTGCAACACCCGTTTCTTGCCTATATCCACGCTGAAATAAAGGGGCCCCGCTGGTATTCAGAGATAAAACCACGTCTTTTTCCTGAATGTATATATCAAATACCACTTGCGGTGCTTTGGTATTTACATTTGGTCGATCACTAAACTCTTTTCGAAAGGAATCTACAATGGCATCTTTCAATAATAATTGAGCATAAAGGGAATTTTTGAAAAGCGTGGAATTCACCGCACCTTTCACAGCAAATGTTTTACCTAAATCAAAGTAATGGAACCAAGGAATGCGCGATGCCTTTTCATACAAATCCTGTTCTCCTTGAATACGGAAAGTTGCTACTTGAACCAGTACGGTTAAAGCACAACGTAAATGTAAATTCAGATAGTAAACATCTTTCCAAGAACCTTGCAGTTGAACGGCACGGTTCAATTTGACAACTTCCCGATAACCCAACTCATTCAATTCATCCATTAGCGCGTCTTCCAAACCATAGAAGGTCTTTACCGTTATGGTAAAAACCTGCTTTTTCAATGGATTATCCTTTTCTTTTTTCACAAGTTTCAATCTGTTTCTTTTTCTTTGTGCAAAAGAACAAATTTTAATGGAATGATCCGTGTACTACTGATGTCCATCCCTCTTTTATTTTCAATACCTGTTATCGGTCAGCAGCGGATAGGACTTGTTCTGAGCGGTGGCGGGGCAACCGGACTAGCGCATATTGGCGTATTAAAGGCATTGGAAGAATACCACATTCCAATTGATTACATTACAGGAA
>JBILRE010000024.1:0-30955 GCA_044372835.1 Crocinitomicaceae bacterium
GTCCAATCGGATTGACAGGTCCAGCAGGAGCAACAGGAGCTACAGGTCCAGCAGGCCCAATCGGATTGACAGGTCCAGCAGGAGCAACAGGTGCTACAGGCCCAGCAGGTCCAATTGGTTTGACAGGAGCAACAGGAGCAACGGGAGCAACTGGCCCGGCGGGTCCAATCGGATTGACAGGTCCAGCAGGAGCAACAGGAGCTACAGGTCCAGCAGGCCCAATCGGATTGACAGGTCCAGCAGGAGCAACAGGTGCTACAGGCCCAGCAGGTCCAATTGGTTTGACAGGTCCAGCAGGAGCAACTGGCCCAGCAGGTCCCATTGGTTTGACAGGTCCAGCAGGAGCAACAGGAGCAACTGGCCCAGCAGGTCCCATTGGTTTGACAGGTCCGGCAGGAGCAACAGGAGCAACAGGTGCTACAGGCCCGGCGGGTCCAACTTGGACCCTACTCACGCCAACAGTTAATCCAACAGGTACCTTAACGATAAATGCAACCGCTGGTTCAGGTGCACCAGTTACGACCTTGGGTCAATATTGGATTGCTGCCCCAAATACGGCAGGGACGAATGCCCTAACGGCCACAGGATTTTTGGGTACGTTCACCAATCAACACATGGATTTAGTTAGTAATAACCTTGTTAGAGGTAGGTTAAGTAACCTTGGGGAATTTTTTATCGGAACCACCAACACAGTATTGGCAGGAGACTTGATGAATGGTGTCAGCAATGCTGCTTTTCCATGGGCGGTGAATGGTTATTCTTCGTTCAATGGAAGTGGGGTGTATGGTGCTATTTCAGCTGGAACCACCATTTTTGCTGGTGTACAAGGCGAATCTGGAGGTACGGCAGCACCAGGTGTGCGAGGAACAACTTACAGTCTACCTTTAAATGGTGTGAATGGACAGCGCGGTGGGGCAGGTGTTAATTCAGGCTGGGGTGGATTATTTCAAAACGACTTAGGCTATACAGGTATTTTTGCTAATTTATCGGATGAGCGTGTAAAGGAAAATATCAAAACCATTGGCAATGCCACGTCATTAATTATGAAACTCAGAGGTGTTACATATACCCATCGATTGGATGATCCAAAATATGCTGATCTCGGACTAAAAGAAGGTCTAACCTATGGTTTTATTGCGCAAGAAGTGGAGGAGATATTACCTACATTGGTGGTAGAGAAGAACTTTCCACATATCAATAGTAGCAGAAGAATGGATACAGAATCCAAGCCTGCTGAGGTGCTTAAAGCAGTGAGTTATCTTGAAGTGGTGCCTATCCTTGTTGAAGGAATGAAAGAGCAGCAGATGATGATCGAGGAGCTCAAAAAAGAAATCGAATTGCTTAAAAGCGAACTGAATAAGAAATAATTATGAAACGAATTTCAACACTTCTTTTCATACTCGCAACGGGATATTCAATCTCCCAGACGCTCAACAACAACGGAGGTTTTATAACCGCTCAGGCGGGTTCGTTCACATACGTAAATGGGTCGGTATTGAATGACAATTCCGGAACACTAGCGGTCAATGGAAATGGAACAGCAACCAGTGCAGAGCTTTACGTTACACAGGATATAACCAACAATGCCGATATTCAAGCGAATGGGTACATACGCCTTTTAGGGAACTGGTTTGATAACGCGACCTTTTCGTCGACCACTGGAACCGTGTTTTTTGAAGGTGGCAATCAGTTTCTTGGTGGAACCTCTGCAACGCAATTCTTCAACCTCACCCTAGATGGAACGGGAATAAAAACGCAGCAAGTAGATAAATTTGTGAACGGAACGCTGGATTTGAAAAGCCTTCATCTCAATACCGATTTATACGCTTGCTATGTGACCAATGCTCAGACCAATTCGGTTCAACGAACAACAGGTTTTGTTTCAAGTGCAAATGGAGGCTACTTAAGTAGGGCAACAAATTCAACGGGAACGTACCTATATCCAACGGGATCAACTGCGAATACCAGTGCAAACATACCTGGTAGTGGGACATATCGGTACAGACCTATTGAAGTCATTCCAAGTAATAACTTACCAAACGAATATTCCGTTCGCCTAGCAAATTTAGATGCGACCAATGAAACACCGATAGGTTACGATCGTTCGCTTGGTGATCCGGTTATTTGTTCATCAAACCCCTTCTTTTATCATCAAATTGACCGTTTAACCGGAAATTCTTCTGCCAATATCAATATCTATTTCGATGCGGTTGCAGATGGAAATTGGTCAGATGCTGCAAGGTGGAACATTTCTACGCCTATGTGGGAAGACATGAGTTCGCCGACGCTTGTTAACGGTGCGCCACTTTCCCATATAAACGTCACCAATTGGAATGATTATAACGACATTCCTTACATACTGACTAAAACAGGAATATTACCTCCACCTATAAATACGCCCCAAACCGCAGGATGTAGCCCTCAGACTGTTTCCTTAACAACACCGTCCATCCAGGGGGTTAACTTTACTTGGTTCGCGAACGGTACAGCGATTGGAAATGGAAGTGTATTGAATACCTCATTTTTGAATGAAGGATGTTACGACATAACCCTTACAGCAGACGATGGCAGCTGCAATGTGTCTACATCTGCTTTGGCGCTTGTATGTGTGGAACCAACTCCATATGCAGCATTTACGGCAAATCCGACATCTTTTGAATATGCGGATGAAACCATACATTTCAATAACCTTTCCGAGGATGCGACGACATATAATTGGATTTTTGGCGATGTTGCAACATCAAGCCAAGAAAATCCAACCGTTTTCTTCGAAGGAATTGAAGAAAATATGTTGGTAACACTTATTGCTTCAACGGCCAATGGTTGTGTGGATACCGCTGTAATGGTGCTGCCTTATGCAAATTTACCGGTATACTTTATTCCGAACTCCTTTACGCCAGATGACAACGAACAAAACCAGACTTGGAAACCAGTGTTTACCTCAGGATTTGACCCGTACAACTTCAACCTTTTGATTTTCAACCGATGGGGTGAAGTAATTTGGGAAAGCAATGATGCCACTGTCGGATGGGATGGAACCTATGGTAAAGATGGCTTGAAATGCCAGGATGGGGTCTATACGTATAAAATCCGTTTTAAATCACCACAAAACGATAATAAGTACACTGTCAACGGACACATTACGTTAATTCGTTAAGAGATTACCAAATTCTTGCAAGCTTAGACGGTGGATTACGCATTTTTGCACCTTCTGGTACCACAAAAGCCTCAAAGAATTCAGGACAGTTTTTCAAAGGACCATTGACTCGAAACATACCTGGAGAGTGCGGATCATTTGCAATGCGGTTTTTCATTTCCTGATCGGTGTAATTGATTTTCCAAAGTTGGGCATAGGCAATAAAAAAACGTTGTGCAGGTGTGAATCCTTCACGCATTTGATTCGTTTGAAATTCTTTTGTTTTAGTATATGCGTGGTAAGCTAGGGTCAATCCTCCCAGGTCAGCAATGTTTTCACCCATGGTCAATGATGGATTTACACAGTGGCCCTCAATTGGACAAAAGGAAGAATACGTTTCACCCAGTGTTTTGGTTTTTGTTTCAAAGGCAGTTCGATCGTTTTCTGTCCACCAGTTTCTGAAGGTGCCATCCGAAGCGAATTTAGAACCCATATCATCAAAACCATGCGTAAATTCGTGCCCAATCACCATTCCAATTCGTCCATAGTTTACCGCATCTTCAGCTTTTTCATCGAAAAAAGGAGGCTGCATGATGCCAGCTGGAAATGCGATTTCATTCATTAAAGGATGGTAATAGGCATTCACCATATGTGCGGGCATTCCCCAACGATTTTTATCTACAGGTTCTATTAGTTCCTTTAAGTTCTTCTGAAACGAATTGCGATCTTCTGCTTTGATGTTATTGACATATTGATTTGGGAGGAAAAACAAATCTGAATAATTCTCCCACTTGGAAGGAAAACCTAATTTTCTACCAACGGCATTTAATTTCCCAAGAGCTTCTTGCTTTGTGGTTTCAGACATCCAATCCAACTGCGCAATCCGCTCCCTAAAAACGATTAATAGGTTGTCAACCATCTCATTTACACGATTCTGCGCTAGGGTAGAGTAGTGCTTGCCTACGAATTCCTTCCCTAGCATTTCGCCAAAATCCTTAGCTGTAATCTCATCAATTGCTCGCTCCTGAATAGGTTTCATTTCAGATTTTCCACTCAAAATAGTACCGTAAAACGAAAAGTTGGCTTCAACCATTTCCTGGTTTAAATGCCCCGCAAAATGATTGGTGACCTTCCACAATAAATAGGATTTCCATTGATCCATTGGCACATCGTTTATCATGGTGGCAATACGCTCAATAAAAGTAGGTTGCGATACAATCATTGAATCAAAACTGTAACAGCCAATGGTACTCAGGTAAACGTCGAAGTCGATTTTCCCCATTTTTTCGATCACCTCTTCACGGCCCATTTTGTTGTATGTTTTTTCCGGTACCCGTTGTTCCGCTGGACTCATCATCGCTTCTGCCAGTTTCGATTCAAAAGTGAGAACGTCCTTGGCAATCTTTGTCGCGTTTTGGTCGTCCTCGCCAATCATTTTCATCAGTTTTCCAATGTGCAACTCATATTTTTCTAGGATATCCTTTTTCTTTGAATCAAGGTAATACTCCCTGTTGGGAAGGCCAATGCCGCCCTGACTCAAATAACAGATATGCGCATCTACCTGTTTGAGGTCTTGTCGAACCCCAAATGAAAACAAACTTCGGATACCCAAGGAATGATGCTCTGCAAGTATGCCTGTAATGTCTGATTTTGATTGCGCATTTTTCACCTTATCAATGTCTTCCCGAATAACATCTATTCCTAAACGGTTTCGGGTGTCCATGTCTATGAACGAAGAATAATAAGCCCCAAGCATCTTTTGATCGCTCGTCAAATCTGCTGATCCGGAGGAACAAAGGGATAAAATGTCCTTGAGCTTTTGCATGTTGCTCTTTTCAAGTTCGTTAAAACTTCCCCACCGAGATTCGGATGGTGGAACGGGATTGTTTGCAACCCATTGACCACTTGAAAACAAGAAGAAATCTTCGGAAGGCTTAATACCTTTGCCCATGTAGTTCACATCAATAGTTCTCAGTGTTTCAACGGTTGGAGTGTTCTCTGCATACGAAACCTTGTTAATAGCTTCCACTGTAGGTGGTTTAACTGCGCAGGATTGTATTAAACAAATACTCCCAATAAGTATTAATATTTTATTCATAGTCAATTAGTTACATTTTCAACATTTCTTTATGAGGAATACCATCCTCCAAGTATTCTTTTCCGGTAGATTCGAATCCATGCACTTGGTAAAACCCTTCAAGGTGCGATTGCGCTGAAATCCGAATGTTTGGATGTTCAAATTTAATTTGAACAAAATGCAACACTTCTTGCATTAATTGATGTCCGAAACCTTTGCCACGAAACGCTGACGAAGTTACAATCCGTCCAATGGAAACTTCCTGATAAGATAAGCCAGGCGGCAAAACGCGACAGGTACCAATCATACGTTGATTGTTGTCGCGCCAAACCATGTGGATGGCACTCTTGTCCTTACCATCCAAATCTTGGTATACACAATTTTGCTCTACTACAAACACTTCGGACCTAAGTTGAAGGATGTCATGTAACTCGTCAGCCGTTAATTCGCTAAAATGTTTGAAAGAAGGTTTTATTTTGTTCATCACGTTTGAATTACACCAACGTTGTATTTTTTGGTTGCTTTTTTATGGTTAGCCATCGAAATACCAGTTGAAATAAATTCCCTCGTTTTTGCAGGGTCAATTATGGCATCGACCCATAAGCGACTGGCGGCATAGTAAGGAGAAATTTGTTCGTCATATCGCTTTTTAATGCTTTCATACATCGATTTTTCCTTTTCAGGGTCAATGACTTCTCCTTTTGCCTTGAGCGAGGCAACCTCAATTTGCAACAAGACTTTTGCTGCGGATGCACCACTCATCACAGCGATTTCCGCAGTTGGCCAGGCTACAATGAGACGAGGATCGTAAGCCTTTCCGCACATGGCGTAATTTCCAGCTCCGTATGAATTACCAACCACTACAGTGAATTTAGGAACGACCGAATTTGACATGGCATTCACGAGCTTTGCACCATCTTTGATGATCCCGCCATGTTCACTTTTAGAACCAACCATGAATCCGGTGACGTCCTGAAAAAAGACCAAGGGAATGTTCTTTTGATTGCAATTCATGATGAAGCGAGCCGCCTTGTCCGCAGAATCAGAGTAAATGACACCTCCAAATTGCATTTCACCTTTCGCATTTTTAATGATTTCTCTTTGATTGGCTACAATTCCAACACTCCAACCATCGATTCGGGCATACGCACATATAATCGATTTTCCATAATCTGATTTGTACTCCGTAAATTCAGAATTATCCACTATACAGCGCAATAATGCCTTGGTATCGTATGGTTTTGAACGCTCAGCAGGTAAAATTCCATATACTCGATTCATCGGTTCTTTCGGAGGCATACTTTCCTTATGGTCAAAACCAGCCATTTCATCCGATCCAATTTTATCCATCAAATCCCGAATGGTTGCAAGGCAATCTGCATCATTTTCAGTGTTATAATCACAGACACCAGAAATTTCAGTGTGAGTTGTTGCTCCTCCAAGCGTTTCGTTATCAATGGTTTCGCCAATAGCTGCTTTAACTAAGTATGAGCCAGCCAAAAAGATTGTACCCGTTTTATTGACAATCAACGATTCGTCGGACATAATAGGTAGGTAGGCGCCACCTGCGACGCAACTTCCCATTACTGCCGCAATTTGAACAATGCCTTCTGAACTCATGATGGCGTTGTTTCGAAAAATGCGCCCAAAATGTTCCTTGTCCGGAAATATTTCGTCTTGCATGGGCAAATAAACACCCGCAGAATCAACCAAATATATAATGGGTAACCTATTTTCCATAGCGATTTCCTGCGCCCTAAGGTTTTTCTTCCCTGTTATTGGAAACCAAGCACCTGCTTTTACAGTTGCATCGTTTGCAACCACTATACATTGTTTTCTGCTTACGTAACCTATTACTACCACCACGCCGCCTGATGGACACCCACCATGTTCGGAATACATGCCATATCCAGCTAAAGCTCCAACCTCAAAACGAGGCGATTGAGCGTCAAGCAATAAATCGATGCGTTCTCGAGCTGTTAATTTTCCAGATGCGTGAAGTTTTTCAATCCTCTTTTGCCCACCTCCTTCATATACTTTTGATAATTCCCGTTCTAACGCCGAAATCTTCAAGCGCATTTGGTCTTCATTGATGTTAAATTCCAACTCCTTGTCCGTTACTCCCATACCTATTCACTGAATTCACCCAAAGATAAGCAAGAAAGGTACATTTTCACGTTTAGAATGGGCAAAAATACAGGAACGATCAAATAAATTAACAGCTCAATGTTGGCAATTCCAACTTGATTCTATGCTTCATGAAACTTACTTTTGACACATGCAAGATACGTACAAGCACAAAGGCATGCGAAAGCATCTAATCAACGAACTTCGAGAAGATTCGCGGATTACGAATGAAGCGATCTTCCAAGCTTTTGAAGCCATTCCAAGGCATTTTTTCCTTGATCTTGCGTTTGTAGAAATGGCTTACAGCAATACTGCGTTTCAAATTGGGGCGGGACAAACCATTTCTCACCCTAAAACGGTGGCATTCCAAACACAGTTGTTAAACTTGAAAAAAGGGGAGAAGGTACTTGAAATTGGAACTGGCTCTGGATTTCAAACCTGTATTTTGTGTCATATGGGTGCAAAGGTTTTCACCATTGAAAGGCAACGTGAGTTGTTTCTTCAAGCCAAACACATCTTCAATCACTTTAATTTCAATCCAAGATCGGTTTACGGAGATGGATTTAATGGTATGCCCGCTTTCGCACCTTTCGATAAAATCATTGTGACCTGCGGCGCACCCGACATTCCAATCGCTTTGCTTGATCAACTAAACGTTGGAGGACAAATGGTCATACCCATTGGTGAAGGAGAACATCAACTAATGAAAAGAATCTCTAAAGTAGCGCCCAATCAGTTAGAAATGGAAGAATTCGGAACCTTTAAGTTCGTACCTATGTTGGAACGAAAAGCGACCTAACAGAGGAAATCAATGACCAATTGAGGAAAGATAACGTTCCGCATCCAGTGCGGCCATACATCCTGTCCCTGCCGCAGTTATTGCCTGCCTGTATGTCTTATCCGCCGCATCACCTGCAACAAAAACACCTGCTACATTAGTTTTAGAGGTCCCGGGTTGGGCGTATTTGATGTATCCTGTTTCATCCAAATCGATGAAATCCTTGAAAATCTCTGTATTCGGCTGATGCCCGATCGCAACGAAGAATCCCGTGCATGGAACCGTTTGTTCCTGTCCAGTTTTATTGTTCTGAACTCGAACGCCACTTACGCCCTTTCCATCCCCCAAAACTTCTAATGTTTCTGTATTAAACAAAATATCGATGTTCGGGGTGTTTTTTACACGCTCTGCCATGATTTTTGACGCACGAAATTCGTCGCGACGCACAAGCATGGTGACCTTTGTACATAGCTTTGAAAGGTAATGTGCCTCTTCACAAGCTGAATCACCCGCACCAACGATTACCGTTTCTTGTCCGCGGTAAAAAAATCCGTCACAAACCGCACAAGCAGAAACGCCACCACCAATTTTCAAATAATGTTGCTCGCTTTCCAAGCCAAGGTACTTGGCCGAAGCCCCAGTGGAAATAATAACTGTGTTTGCATGAATTTCATGTCCATCTTCTGTCCAACATTTATGAATTGGTCCACTGAAATCAACTTTAGTAATAAATCCGAAACGAACATCCGTTTCAAATCGCTTTGCTTGAGCCTCTAATTGAACCATCATTTCAGGACCTGTTACCCCATCTGGGTATCCGGGAAAATTCTCAACTTCGTTAGTCGTTGTTAGTTGACCCCCAGGTTGCATTCCTTGGTAAAGAATCGGTTTCATGTCTGCTCTTGCCGCATAAATGGCTGCTGTATACCCCGCTGGTCCTGATCCTATAATTAAACAGTTCGTTTCTTCTACTTGACTCATAACTTGATTGCTTTATTTTTTGTTTTACAAAAATACAGTTAAAAGGATTTGTTCAATATTTCTTTCACTTATGAACATATAAATCCCATCAATAACCTATTAATTTTAAATTAGTTTAATCCAGAAGTGAAAGTTGTTCCTTAACGAAGGACATGAGTGTACCGATGTGACTAGAGGAGAAGTCGAATCGTACACCGGCCGTTTTGTAAACTTCGGGGATGGAGACGGAATACCCTAAACGAAGTGCATTTTTGTATTGTTCCATTGCTTTGTCCCTGTTTTCCATAGCGTTTTTCCAAACACCTAAGGCGCCAAGTTGAGCAATTCCATATTCAATGTAATAGAAAGGCACTTCAAATAAATGCAATTGGCGCTGCCAACTGATCTCCCGCATATCCTCAAAGCCTGTCCAATCAATCAATCCTGTTCCAAAGTCATGCGAAAGTTCAAGCCATTTTTCATTTCGTTGCTCCACGGTGTGGTCAGGATGTTCGTATACCCAATGTTGAAACGCATCGATTTGGGCAATCCATGGAAGAATTTTAATGATTGACTCTAACTGATCCTTTTTAGCGCGTTTTAATTCATCTGTGTTTTTGTAAAAAACATCCCAATGTGGCATGCTCAATAACTCCATGGACATCGAAGCCAATTCTGCAACCTCAGAGGTAAGGTTTTTGAATGCTGTGAGTTCCAGCGTTGAACTTAATACAGAGTGCACAGCATGCCCTCCCTCGTGAACCATTGTGACCAAGTCCTGCTGTGTTCCGACAGCATTCATGAAAATGAACGGATAGCCAGACATATACAACGGATAATTATATCCACCCGGCGCTTTTCCGTTTTTCGATTCCAAATCGAGGTAGCCCCTTTGAGACATTTCGGATAAGCATTCATGAAAGAAAGGGTCTAGTTTCAAAAATATATCCAAGGTTCCATCCAGAAGCTGCCTGCCATCCGTAAATGGTTTCAATGGTTTTTGACCGCCGGGATCAACATCAAGGTCCCATGGACGAAAACGCAGCTGTGCCAGCTTATCAAGGCGTTTTAGTTGAATTTCCTTCACTATTGGAACAACCTGCTCCTTTACTGCTCGATGAAAGGCAAAACAATCCTCTTTCGTGTAATCAAACCGACCAAGGGCTTTAAACTTGTAATCCCTGAAGTTATCAAAGCCTGCCTGAACAGCTACTTTGTGACGGAGTGAAATAAGTTCGCTATATAAGTCATGCAATTTGGTGATATCCTCTCGTCTGCGATGAGCTATTTTTCCAAAAATCAATTCACGTAAGTGGACATCTTGTTCTTTAAGTAATGAACTTGCTTTTTGCATGGTCAGCTGCTCGCCTTCGTGTTCAATCGTTTGAGCGGCTGAAATGGATCCAAAATATTGACTTTTTTCATTAATCTCCGCCTCAATTGGTACATTTTCATTTCGAAAAAGCTCGATGGCTGTCTTGACCGAACGGAAATAAATTCCATACCCCGGTTCACTGGAAACCGAATCAAAAAACGGTGAAGCAACCATTTTTTTGTTGAACGTATCTTCAAATAAACTGATATTGGGCTGAATGTCCTTTACGAACGAAGTGTATGCATTCGTAAGCGCTTCATCGCGCGTGTCAATCGTCATGCGAATGTAGCGCCAAGCAGCTTGTTCTTCTACGTAAGCGTCTAACTCACTTTTGTCTTTCAGCCATTGCAAAAAACCCGACGAGGATTGAATAGACCTTTCTACTAGTTCGTCATAGAATGGGCGCAAGGTTTCCCAATCCTCAAGCACCAACTTTGGATCAATAAATGTTTTCATAAGGTTAAATTGGGTGTCGTCTATGTTATTTGCCCCTAGTTGAACCTGTTTTTACTGCAGCAACTTTTTTCGGAGCTGAAGTTTTTACAACAGATTTATCCTTTGTGGCCAATTTCGCACCTTGCTTTTTAACGGATGACGGTTTCTTCGTTGCCGGCTTATCTCCATTTACTTCTTCACCAGCTGCTGCGTCTTCTTTTATGACCTCTGCCTCTTCAAGTTTTATCAACCCGTTGTCTAGTAGTAAGTTATACCACTGAAAAACTTTCTTTATGTCGGAAGGGTAAACGCGATCAATGTCAAGGTTTGGCACAATGCTTAAAAGACTGTCCCTGAGCTTCGCTGATTCTTCTTTATGGGAAAGGCAGTTCTTTCCACTTTCCTTCTCAAGCAACTTACTTAAAACCTCTTTTAAAGGTAAATCTTCATCGGTGGTGTATACACTGATATCATCCAAAGCAGAAATGCGATCCGAGGCGTACGCGGGGAACTTCTTTTTATCAATCAATGATTCAACGATAACGTTGTTTTTGTTCTGAGCTATTACTTTAAATAAACCCGGCTTTCCGGAAATAGAAATGATGCCTTTTAAATCCATGTACGTTTTTTAACGCCCCAAAAATAGCAAAAACTTTGAACCTGATTTCATTCGAATTTCATGATTTTACGAACAATTAAGCCATTCTGTGAACCTATTTCAAGTAAATAGGTCCCGATGGATAATGCACCGATATCATAGTAGCCTGAACTATCCAGCCTAAGCGGTATCCGTTTTCCGAATAAATCCGTGAGTGTAATGGATTGGCCATGAATTTCACGGCTTAATTGAAAAGCCCCAGAAGTTGGATTCGGGATAACACGTACATCGGACAGTTCGTTTTCATTTAAACCTGCTATTGGTGTAAATGGTGCCGTTTCACTCACACATCCTTCAGGACTTATAGAATAACATGTGTATACTCCATACGGTGGGAGAATTTCTAACGTAGCTTCGGTGGCCCCTGGAATGTCTAATCCATCTTTGGTCCATTGATAATTCGTTAGGGAGAGGGTGACAAGGTAATTGCCAGATTGGAAAATCGGCAGTATCGGCTGTGGCTCGTACAACACGACCTGGAACGTATCCGTAAAGCTTTTACAACCTTGATTGTTATAGACTAAAGCACTGTATTCCCCTTCCGAAACTGTTTGTTGTGATCCTTCAAAACCATTGCTCCACGAAACGGAAGAATAATTGTTGCCCGATAAGGTTAATGTCGAAGTTTGACAAACCGTATCCTCTCCTTCAATCAGCGGTACATATTGATTTTGAATAAGTAAATCATATGCATTTGGTTTGCCATACCCATATGCCATGTTTGGTGTATTACCGGTAAATCCATCTGAAAAACAAGATGTTATAAGGCTTTCCTTAAAGTTGGCGTAATTGGCTTTATCGCATTTTTCCAGGTACAGTGCACTAATTCCTGCAACTACTGGAGATGCCATGGAAGTTCCACCATTAATGACATGCCAGCCTCCAGAATCTATCAAATTGTTATAAATACTATTTGATAATAACCAAATTGGCGCCGCACCTAAGCTTACCTCTCCTCCCGCACTGACATCAGGCTTTACTACATTTGTTCTACTTGGACCTTTACTTGAAGTGGGGTGCAACTGTCCTACAGCGGAATAAAGGGGAGGGCTATATGCATTGCCATTTTTGTTGATGAATTGAGATCTGTTGCGAATGTTACCAACTGAAATAACCTTTTCGGAACAATTCCAAGACGAGACAATCGTTTGAAGGCTATCCGGCATATGGTAATGAACGATATTTGGCAAAATGTTGGGGGAGGGTATATTGGTCACAAAATCATTAATCCCCATCCAACTGCCGCTCCACATATCGTATGAACCACCACCTGTTGTCATAAAACGAAATAAATAAGAGGTGGAATCTATAGTGCTAAAATAACCTTCCAAATGGTAACTGCCGTTAATTATTTCTGTGTAGCTTTCAATCGTGGCAATTCGCTGTCCAATTGAGTTATAAATAGTGTCATACGTAGGAATATTGATCGAACCCTGAGCTTGTCTGAAAGGTGAATTACCCCTAAAACCATATGTTGGTCCCGGTAAATCTGCTCCATATGCGAACTGAAAATTAGCGTCAGCTTGATTGCTCCATAAGTCAAAATAGATATGGTTCGGACCCAGAGCAGCACCAGCACTTGGATTGTTTACCAACCATACAAAGGAGGTGTCGGAATCGATATCCCCATGTACATGGTATTTTCCTTTTGTTCCTGAATTACCAGCAGCACACACCACAATTCTTCCGGGGTGTTCTTCAAGCAATTGTTCAATGTATTCTGATGCAGGATCGTTTCCATCATGGCTTCCAAGATAAGTGCCGAGGCTTAAATTGATAACGGCAGGCATACCTAAACTATCCGCAATGTTAAAAATGTAATCACATGCGTCTGCAATGGTCAATGTCCAATTGGGTAACCCAAAATTGGTTTCAACAATCACAATGTTTGCATCAGGTGCCATTCCTTTATTTGTCCCGTTAGCTAGGCCATTTCCAACTGCTTTTCCGGCAACGGTTGTTCCATGTGCCGTAGTGTTTTCAGTGGAAGTGCATAACTGTGAATTGATAGCGGCACTGTCCCATACAATGCCATACCCATAGGGTTGAGGTACACTTCCCCCCACAGAAGTGCTGTGATCCCAATAGTTTAAAACCCTTGTTCTACCAAGAGAATCCTTAAAATCGGGATGGTTCCAGTCTAAGCCCTCATCCACAATTCCCACCAACACACCTTTCCCTGTGTAAGGCGAGTCCAATGCCCCATAACCAGCATGGACTTGATCCACAGAATGCATCACCAAAGAACTATCTCCTAACGCATCGGGCCTTGAAAATTCCAAATAATAGTTAGATAGTTTACCTTGATTTGTTTGATTACTAATCCACATAGGAGTGCATTGAACGTGCAACCAGTTTTTAGTTGCATATTTAAACGTTACTCCTTCAGATTGAAGCAATAATATTCCCTCCGGGTTGTTAGGGATACAAAAAGAGGTAGACGAAAAAGGTTGCTCCGATAGCAATTTATTAAACCCAAATTTATTCACCCTGAGTTGTGCAACTAGCGCAATTGGTGTGCAAAGCAACATAAAGAAAAAAGCCCTGTACTGCATTTGAAAATCAATTACCGATAAATTTAAACAATCTTAAAAACTATGTGCATATCCAAACATTATTTTTAAATTCGTTGCACTCAATATTACGTTAAAACAACATGAAAAAGAATCACTTTATTTTAACCGCCTTGCTCTTTGCATTGACGGCATTTAATTTTTCCTTTGGTCAAGCGAACAAAGAAATTCTAAACTGGTATAACGGAAAGAAACCAGGAATGGAGACGGAAGCAGCGTACAAATTACTCAAAGGAAAAAACTCCTCCTCAGTTGTTGTGGCTGTAATTGACTCCGGAATAGATATTGAACACGAAGACCTTCAAGGAAAAATTTGGACAAACCCTAACGAAATTCCAGGAAATAATATCGATGACGATAAAAACGGATACGTAGATGATGTGCATGGATGGAATTTTTTAGGAAATGCGAAAGGGGAGCATCAAAACGCTGCTAACCTTGAGAAAACGCGCTTGCTACGTGATTTAAAAAAGCGTTTTGAAAACACCGAGGAAGGAAGCGTTAGCGAAAAAGATAAAGCAGATTATGAGTTGTACATAAAACTTAAAAATGACGTTCAAACAGAAAAAGAAACGTATTCCTCCTACTTGGATCAGATGGGTATGATGGATATGATGATTGCTCAAATTCCTTCAATGATTGCCTCTGCAATGGGTAAGAAAGAAGGGGAGACTTACACATTGAAAGAACTTCAAAAATGGAAGGCTAAAAGTGAAAATGAACAACAGCTCAAGCAAATCGGTTTGCAAATTGCCACAGGTGAATTAAACAAACAAGTGATTGAAGACCAGAAAAAACAGATTGAGAGCATGGTCAATCACCACCTTAATATTGACTACGATGACCGTGCCCTTATTGGAGATAACCCAGATGATTTCAACGACAAAAACTATGGAAATGGAGATGTGGAGGGTCCAGATGCATTGCATGGAACCCACGTTGCCGGAATCATTGGCGCCGTACGTGGTAACGGACTTGGGGGAGATGGTGTAGCTGACAATGTAAAGATCATGTCATTACGCGCTGTTCCTGACGGGGATGAAAGGGATAAGGACATCGCACTCGCTATTCGGTACGCTGTCGATAATGGAGCAAGTGTTATCAACATGTCATTTGGAAAAGCATACTCACCTCACCAAGAAAAGGTATTCGAAGCCCTACAATATGCTGAATCAAAAGGTGTTTTGATGGTACATGCCGCAGGAAACGACAACGCTGACGTAGATCATACCGATAATTTTCCCTCTTCCATGTACAGTTTTCAAAAAGAGCACCTAGATCATTACCTAACGATTGGAGCCTCTACGAGAAACGCAAGTGGGCAACTTGCAGCAGGATTTTCCAATTACGGACAGAAGCGCGTGGACGTGTTTGCTCCCGGTTTTGAAATTTACAACACCGTTCCACAAAGCAAATACCAAAAACTTCAAGGTACTTCAATGGCAGCACCGATGGTTGCAGGTGTAGCTGCGATGTTGAAAAGCTATTTTCCTGCTCTAAGTATGAAGCAAATTAAAGAAGCGATGGTAAGTTCCGCTGTTTCTTACAAAGGAACAAAACAAACCCTACCAGGAACAATGGACAAAGTGGATTTTGGAACCCTTTCCGTTACCGGTGGTGTTATCAACGTAAAAAGCGCAGTACAAACATGTATGCAAATGTCAGCGGTTAAATGATGCGAAACGTAACGAACCAATCTAGAAGGCTGCCCAATGAGGTGGCCTTCGTTTTTTTACTCCTCCCATAGAAATGAAACACCTTTTCCTATTCCTAATGTGCATTGGTTCAAGTAGGAATCATGCGCAGAAAAGCCCTGATCAACTCATGGACGATTGGCATAGAGCAGCAGCAACGGCAAATTTTAATGCCTATTTTGAGGCTACCCATGATCAATTTGTTTTTTTGGGCACAGCGCCTGGCGAACGGTGGACGAAAAATCAGTTTCAACAGTTCTGTAAACCGTATTTTGAGAAAGGCAAGGCATGGGATTTTCTACCCAGTAATAGGCAATGGAATTTCAATGCCGACAGCACCATAGCTTGGTTCGATGAGGACTTAAAAACCTGGATGGATGGCTGCAGGGGAAGTGGTGTCTTAACCAAGATGGATAATGAATGGAAAATCAGCTATTACAACCTTACTGTGCTGATTGAAAATGAAAAAATTCAGAAATTCATTAAACTAAGAAAACAGAAATAAAAGAGGGGTAAGCTACTCGCATCGCACCGCTACAACCTCTTACCTTTGCTACGTTCCCGTCCTGGAGGATTCAGAGGGAGCTGGTCGTACAAGACTTACCCCGCACAAAGGTAAACAGAATTTCAACGTATTCTTAATTCTGAAAGAAAATTAAATAAGATCCGACCTTTTGGCTGCAAGTTATGCTTACAAGTGCATGAAATCTTTTTTCGCCAACAACTCATCTTCGGATTCACGATAATCCGGATCATCAACGCAGCAATCAACAGGGCAGACAGCAGCACATTGAGGTTCGTCGTGAAAACCAACACACTCCGTGCATTTGTCATGCGTTATATAATATACGTCCATGCTCACAGGTTCATGCGTACTGTCAGCAGAGATCTGTTCACCATCCAAATTGGTAATCAGCCCTTTCAGTGAGGTCCCATCTGAATAGCGCCACTCAGCCCCGCCTTCATATATGGCGTTGTTTGGACACTCTGGTTCGCAAGCACCACAATTGATGCATTCGTCTGTTATCATTATCGCCATGCGTAGTTTTTTTTTGCAAATATAATAACGCCTGACAAGTGCAAAATGTTTAAACCAAAAATTAAGCGTTTCAAGGTGTTTTTCTATCTAACTTTGTATAATGAACCAGAAAGATTGGATCCAAACATGGCATGTGCTCGGAGAGTACATAGATAAAATTATTGAAGTTGAAGAGTCTCAAAGCAAAGCCAACACTGATCAAATTGAGATCCTTAACGACTTAGTGCAACAAATTAAAATCGAACATCGGTATAACGGTTGGTTCACGCCCTCATCCATCATAAGGTCATTGAAAGGCATTCGATCTTGGCTTTATAAGGATAGCTTAACGGAATGGTTAAAACCATATGCTGTTGGTGCTGAATTTAAAGAAGTGTTGATTATTATGGCCGGTAACCTGCCATTCGTCGGATTTCATGATGTATTGTGTACACTTTCTTCAGGTAACAAAGCAATTGTTAAACTCAGTAGTAAAGACCAACATTTGCTCCCAATTTTAATGAAAATAGTAGCGCATATAGAACCTAGAGCAGCTAAAACCTTCGAATTTATACTGGGAAAGGTTGCCCGTTTTGATGCCGTAATTGCAACCGGTAGCAATAACAGTTTGATGTATTTTCAGCAATATTTCGGTCATGTCCCTCATATTTTTAGAAAAAACCGTACTGGGCTTGCCGTATTAGATGGAACTGAGACAGAGAGCCAACTGTTCGAGCTAGGGAAAGATATCTTCTCCTATTTTGGATTAGGATGTCGAAACGTTACGCACTTATTGATCCCCAACGACTTCGACCTAGATCGTTTTTTCTCGGCCATCGTCTCATTTGGCGATATTATCAATCACCACAAATACGCAAACAATTACGATTACTATCGTGCATTGTACCTCCTTAATAAAGATGATTTTCTGGACAATAATTTTGTCATTGTCAAGGAAAATCAAGCTGTTTTTAGTCCAGTGGCTGTTTTACATGTGACAAGGTACGCCTATTTCAATCAGGTGGAAGATTTTATACAAAAACACGAAACAGATATACAAGTGATTGTGGGCAATGGCTTTCTGCCATTCGGGTGGGCACAAAAACCCACAGTAAACGATTATGCGGATGGGGCGGATACCCTTGCCTTTTTATCTCGGATTTAACTAAATCCACATCAAATCAATCCTATTTAGTGACCATTCAATCATTCGATACCACCTTTCACGCAGTTAGGAATTTAATCTTGATTCATTTTTAGAAGTTTGTAAGGTTGCAAGTGGATACGCTTTCAACGAAATAAATAAACGTTTAACCTCTAAATTTTGCAAGATGGAAGCAGTGTGGATTATTATCGGATTGGTGTTTGGTTTTTCAGTTTATGATTTCTGGACAAGCAGAAGTTGGACCATGGTAACATCAGAAGAACGAAACAATTTGATTTTTGAAAAGAAGAATAAGGAATATGGTGCTTTTAAATTGAGAAAAAACTACGACAAGAACTTGATGTTCATTTTAGTTGGTGTTTTCTCTTTGTCGACTTTATTCTGCGCTGGGTATGCGGCCATGAATAAAAACCTACCAGCAGCAATAACAAAAGAGACGCAGGCGCCAACTATTGAAACTAAAATGGTCGAAATAACGTTCGAGCCAAAACAAACACCGGAAATACCTGTAGAAGAAAAACAGGTTACAGAACAACAAGCGACCACACAATTCATCGAACCTACCGTTATCGATAAACAGGTTAAAGAAGAAACAAAAACCCAGGAGGATTTAGAAAAAACGTTGGCAGGCAACAAAGACCAAGAAGGCAAAGGAAACGAATTTGGAAAGCCCGGAGAGAAAAAGCAGGAGGGGTCTGAAAAAAAGCAAGAAGAAACCCAACAGAACACAATCACTAATAAAACGGAAGATTGGGTCGATGAAGAAGCGGAATACCCTGGAGGAATCAAGGAAATGATTGCGTTCATTCAAAAAAACCTAGATTACCCTGAATATGCAGCTCAAATAAACATTCAAGGGAAATGTTACTTGAAGTTCATCGTAGGCTCCGATGGCAAAATTGAAGAGGTTAATGTGATTAGGGGTATACCAGGTTGCCCGGAATGCGATAAGGAAGCATCGAGAGTCATTCGAACAATGCCGAAGTGGAAGCCTGGGAAAATAAAAGGTAAAGCGGTGAGATCCTATTTTAATTTACCGATAACCTTCGAATTAGAATAGTAGAAAAATCAACTAAACAGCCAATTTAAATCTGCAAATTCGGCCTAAAACAACTTTACAAAAAGCTAACATGAAGGAATTGTTGATTTGAATCTTTTTTGTTAAGTTTGGCAACTAAATCTAAATTAAAAAAGAACATTAAAACTTAAGTTATGAGCAACAAAAAAACATCCGGTGGTTTTTCTTCTTTGATGTCAGTATTGGCCATCGTTATCTCCCTAGTCGCAGGGGTAATCATTTACAAATATGTGTTCGGAGATCCAGGCAACTTTGTCGACAACGATCCAAATGGTGAGCCGCTTGAAGGTAATTTGATGGGGACCATTTATAAAGGAGGTTTCATTGTACCTATCCTTGTGGCAATCAACATTATTATCATCATTTTCTCCATCGAGCGATTTATCACACTTGCCCAAGCAAGAGGAAAAGGTAAAATCGATCGTTTTGTTGGTCAAATTAAAGGTATGCTCGAGCAAAAAGAAATCTCAGGAGCCATCATTTCTTGTGACAAACAACGTGGTTCTTTGGCAAATGTAGTGCGTGCAGGATTGGAAAAATACGATACCATTAAGGACGATGCTTCACTAAATAAAGAACAGAAAGTAGAAGCGTTGAAAAAAGAACTTGAAGAGGCTACAGCGTTAGAATTACCAATGCTTTCAAAAAACCTAGTGGTACTTTCAACGTGTGCATCGATTGCAACACTTATCGGTCTAATCGGAACGGTAATGGGGATGATTCGTTCATTTGCCGCCATGAGCCATGGTGCGCCTGATACAGCTCAGTTGGCAACAGGTATCTCTGAGGCCTTGATTAACACCTTCTTCGGTATTGCTGGTTCAACAATTGCTATTATCATGTACAATTTCTTCTCTACGAAAATTGATGCAATGACTTACAGCATTGACGAAGCATCTTTTACCATTGTGCAAGACTTCTCTTCCACCCAAAAATAATAGTGTCCAACGTTAATTTCTAATAAACAAGACAATGCCGAAGATAAAAATGCCGAAAAGCTCGCCGTCCATAGACATGACGCCTATGGTGGACCTTGCTTTCCTGCTCGTTACCTTCTTCATGCTTGCCGCTTCGTTCCGTTCCAGTGAACCGGTTGAAGTCGATGTACCATCAAGTATAAGCGACAAAATCATTCCTGAAAATGTGGTGCTTGTTACCATTGATAAAGGAGGACGTGTGTTCTTCAATATGTCGGACCCAGAGGCGCGCAGAGAGGTTGTACAGCAGATGATTGGCAAATACAAAATTAAGATGTCACCCGAACAAGTGGAGAAATTCACACTTATGTCTAGTTTCGGATGTACGATGCAAGAATTGCCAGGATACATCGATATGGCAGCTGAACAACGTAAACGTGCGGGTACCAAAGGTATTCCTCTGGACTCTACAAACAATCAGTTAAAAGACTGGATTTATTTTGGAAACAGTGCCGCAATGAATTCAGGAAAGACAGCGTTTGAAGAGGCTAAAATGAAAGGGGATAACCCAGATCCGAATGATTTTAAACCGAAGTTTATTCTGAAGGTAGATCATAAATCTGTTTATGTACATGCTCAAAACGTTATTAACGTGTTTAGAGATTTGAATTTAAATAACTTGAACTTTATTACGTCAATGGAGAACGCTCCGTTGTAAATCTAGATACTATGGCAGAAATAGCAGAAGGCGGCGGAAAAAGTCAAGACAAAGGCAAGAAAAGAGCGAAAAAAAATTCCACTCGTGTGGACATGACACCCATGGTGGATTTGGCTTTCCTGCTTTTAACCTTTTTCGTATTGACGTCCACGTTCAGTAAACCTAAAGTGATGAGCTTGGTATATCCTGCAAAACCGGAGGATAATCAAGACATTGAGCAACCTAAGATCAATAACGCGATCACATTTCTATTGTCAGAAGACAAAGTATATTACTACTCAGGGCAATATTATCCTAAGTCCGCTCCAGGACCTAATGGTCCAACTAAATTGGAGGAAACCAATTTCGGTCCTAAAGGTGTTCGTAAGTTGTTGGCTGATCGTAATGCATACGTTCTAAAAGGGAAGGAAGGATTGGATAAAAAGCTAAAAAGCAAACAAATTCAAGACAGTACCTACCTTAGAATGCTTATCGATTTCAAAAAACACAAAGAAGCTTTGAAGGTATTGATTAAAACGGATGATAAAGCGACATGTAAAAACTTCATTGACTTGATTGACGAACTTAAAATCGCTGAAATTGGTGTGATTGCGCCCGTTGACCTATTGGAAAGCGAGTTGCAGTTAATGAAAGAAAAATTAAAATAAGTACCTATGGAAGTAGTAATTAGCATCATCGGACTAGTAGCGTTTATTACGCTTTACGATTATTTCACAAATAAATCGTGGCAATTGGTTACCTCAAACGATCGAAATGACTTGGTTTTTCAAGGGAGAAATAGGTCGTACGGTGCATATACATTGCGTAGCCAATACGATAAACGATTAATGTGGATCATGTTTTCTTTTCTTCTTGGAGTTGGGCTTATTTATGGGTCTTACATCGTTTACAAGAACTTACCCGAGGAACAATTACCACCACCTCCGGTAGATCAAAGCCAGTTCACTACTCAGGCTCCACCAGTCGAAGAGGATGTTCCACCACCACCACCGGAAGAACCGCCACCACCAATGGAAAAGTCTATCGCATTCATGCCTCCTGTAGTTGTAGATATTCCTGTTGAAGACCAAATTCCCATTCAGGAAGATATGGACGACACGAAGGCAAGTACGACTACCAATGAAGACGGTGTTGATTTTGGAGGGACAAATTTTGTTGAGCCAGATGACGACGATGGACCGGCAATCACTGAGCCGGAGAAAGAGGATAAGATTTATACCTTTGTTGATGAAGAACCTGAATTTCCAGGAGGTTACCAAGCAATGATGGCATACATTCAAAAGAACTTCAACTACCCACAAGTGGCAATTGAAAATAACATTCAAGGAAAGGCCTATGTGAAGTTTGTCGTTAAAGGAGACGGAACAGTTTCTCAAGTTCAAATAGAACGAGGGATCCCCGGATGTCCAGAATGCGATAAAGAGGCTAAAAGAGTTGTTAATGGCATGCCAGGATGGAAAGCCGGTAAAGTAAATGGAAAAAGCGTTTCTTCAGTATTCCGCTTACCAATTACATTCGAACTCGAATAACAAACATTCATTGAAAAATCCCCGTTTGACTTTAATCAATCGGGGATTTTTTTTATCTTTTATTTAACGACATGCTTAAGTCTGTTTCGCATATTTTATCAGGATTCATTGTTGTGCTTTGCTTGGTAATGGCTGGATTCTTTCTCTTTACCGACCTGATGATTGATAAATTGTACGGGACTCGGAGGAACATCCTAACTGGGGTTATGTTATTATACGCAGTCTTTCGTTTTTTCCGAATTAAAAATGCATTGAATAAAGAAAATAATGAGAACAATGAAACGACCACATAATCTTATTTCTTGTTTGCTACTTTTTCATTTCCTGTTTCAAGGTTGTGGAGAAAATGGCCGTCCGGGTTTTGAATCTGACACGCATGGGAGAGGAACGGCAACAATTTTAATCGAGGAGTCCTTCAAGCCCTTATTTGAAACAAGCATAAATACCTTTGAAAGCCAATTTCCGCATGCTGAAATAAAAGCAACCTACAAAAGTGAAGGGCAGATTATTGCAGATTTTTTTGAAAATAAAGTTAAAACGATTTGCATTTCAAGGGATTTTACGGAAGACGAAAAATTAGCACTGAAAAGAAAGAAAGTGGAGGTTAGAAGCGATAAAGTTGCGCAAGATGGTATAGCCTTAATTGTTCACCCCAATAATCCTGACACCCTTATCACTGTGGAAAAACTTAAACGCATTATTCAAGGAAAAGACAGTATTTGGGCAGGCCTGAAAACACGGATTAACGTAGTATTTGATCAGGAAAATTCCGCCAACTTCCGGTATTTGCAAGAGTTATCCAAATTGAAAAAATTACCCATTAATGTATTTGCAGTCAAATCAAATGTGGAGGTAATCAATTATGTAAAGAAAAATAAAAGCGCACTTGGTGTAATTGGATTAAATTGGATAAGCGATGCAGATGATTTTGATGTACTTGATTTCGTTAATGGCATTAAAGTAATGAGCGTAGCCGAAAAACAGGGTGGCAAGTATTTCAAGCCATATGCAGGTATGATTTACACACGAGAGTATCCGTTGTGGAGGTATATCTGGCTGATTAACAAAGCGAAGCGCTCCGGTATTCATACAGGATTCGTTTTATTTATGATTGGTGAAAAAGGACAAACCATTGTTCAAAAATCGGCATTGGTTCCGGCAAATGCTCCCGTTCGCTTGATTCAGATGTCGACTGAATAATTAAATTGAAGTCATCAAGAAAAAATCCACCAAGGAATCTTAATTTTGGCAAGGCAATTGATTAATACGCAATAAACTAGAAAACATGAAATCTACTTTCTTAATTTCATTTGGTATTTGCGCGGTTTTTACCGCTCAAGCACAAAACCTTAGAGATGCCATCGGTAAAACCGACAACGAACGTTTTTCAGCTGCATCTGAAGAATTTAAATCTTTGGTAAATAAAGAACCTACCGGTATCAATTATTACTACTTCGGAGAGAACTATTACAAATGGGGCGAAAAAGACTCCGCTGTGTTGGTTTGGCAAAAAGGTGCTTCTATTGACCCAGCCTCTCCAATGTCATCCGTGGCACTAGGAAAAGCGAGTTGGGTTTTACAGAAATACGCCGATGCCAAAACAAATTTTAATAAGGCGTTAACCGATACCAAAAACAAGGACGCTGAAATCATGCGTGCGATTGCTAAGGCTTATCTTGATGAAGAAAACAAAAACATTGAAGGCGCCATTACACTGCTACAGACTGCTACGAAGTTAGATCCTCAAAACGAAGATGGATACTTATTGTTAGGCGATGCATTATTGGAAAGGACCCCAGATAATGGTACCGAGGCTATTAAAAGTTATAAAGAAGTATTGAGGATAAACCCCAAATCTCCCAGGGGGTATGTTCGAACTGGTATGTTATACCTGCGTGCGCGAAATTTTGATTTAGCAAATGAGAATTATACGTTGGCAAAAGAACTTGATCCAACTTATGCGCCTGCATACAGAGAAAATGCAGAATTGCACATGCGTTTCAACAATAATAAGCAAGCAATCGAAAACTGGAGGAAATACTTAGAGTTAAATAACAGCGATGAAGCGCGTTACCGTTTTGTCACTGCCATGTTTAAAGGAAAAGAATACTGCGAGGTCATTCCGGAAATTGAAGGATTACAAGCGAAGAGCTTTAACAACTTATATTTAGAGCGCATGTTGGCATATTCATGTTACGAATGTACAACGGATAAGGGAAATACCGCAAAAGGTTTGGCGGCATCTGACCGATTCTTTGCGATAGTTCCTCAAGAAAAAATCATTTATTTGGATTATAAATTCAACGGGCTTCTTTTGTCAAGAGATGGCAAGGACTCTTTGGCTACCATTGCTTTAGAAAAAGCATTTGAAAGCGATGAGGAAGCGGCGAAAGAATTGGCAGGAGAGTTGGCAAAGTTATATTTGAAACAGAAGAAATACGATAAAGTTATTGCGAAACTGGATTTCAAAGCACAACATGGGAAATTAACAAATAAAGAAAACTTTGACATGGGTGGAGCTTATTTCTCAGGTATGAAGGATTACGTCAAAGCCGATGAGTACTTTACAAAGGTGGTTACGGCAGATTCCAACTATTATCCTGCTCACTACTACCGTGCGAGATGTGCGATATTCATGGATCCAACTAAAGAAAAATGGTTAGCACAGCCACATTACGAAAAGGTATTTAATATCATTAAACCGGAAGATCGGCAGAAGAATAATACAAATAAGTCCATGATAATGGAGTCATCCAAATACCTTGGTGATTATTATGCAACTTCCACTTCTAAAGACCTTGTTAAATCGAAGGCGTTTTGGACCGTTGTAAAAGAAATTGATCCAGCCGACAAACAGGCCGCTGCTTTCTTTAAAGCAAATCCATAAAATTAAAGACCGCCACAACGGCGGTTTTTTTATTTTTGTACCATGCGTCAATCTCTACTCATCCTATTCTTTTCTGTTTTTTGTCATTCCCTTTCTCATGCTCAGCAAGAGCCTTTTATTTCGCAGTTTTGGGAGTCATACAATTACCTCAATCCTGCACAGGCGGGAATGCAACGTATCCACAACATTACTGCCTTGGGACGATTGCAATGGGAAAAATTAATGAATGGTCCCAATTATTTCCTTGGATCATATGCTGCTCAAGTAAAAAAACTGAAGGGTGGGGTAGGCGTTTCATATATGCGAGAGGCGATTGGTAACCTCGCAGATTCGGCATACGCATTTCGTGGTGACAAACTCAAATTAAGTTATAACATACAAATCCCTTTGAATGAAGGTAATAAATTGTCATTTGGCGTTTCGGGTGGTTTTAACCGTAAAGTGATCATTTCAAATGTACTAGATTCATTAGGCCCAATTAAAGGTGTCGGTTTTACAGCAGATGCCGGGATGGCATTTACAGGGAAAAATCTGAATGCTGGTATTTCTCTCACGCAATTTACATCTAGCCAGATTTTAACTAACTACAGGGAGGCACCACATTTGTCAGGTTATCTTGACTACCTTTTCGGTGACCGTGAAAAACTTGCAATCGAAACACATATGCTTTTTCAAACGGATTTTGTGGTGTCAAAAATAGATGTAAATGTGTTGACACAATACAAACAGAAAGCATTTTTGGGACTATCTTATCATACAAGTGGAGCTGTATCTTTTGTTGCAGGTTGGGACTTTATTAAAAAAATACGATTAGCCTATAGCTACGATTATTTTTACAATCTCAACCCAATTAATGAATTGTTGAATGTGGCCCACGAACTGCAATTGGGTTTTCGATTATAGGTGTTTAACTGCTTCATTTTCAAGTTATTTATCCCGTGGCATTGAACATTTAATGTGTTGACGATGCAAAAGCGTTAGTTCTTACCGTAGTTTGATAAACATTAAGCTTTAATGACATGTAATAGGTGGTAAAACCGAATTTTCCGGTAAAGAATTCGCTAATTGAATGGTGCCATTGTTTGTATATGGAAGGTCTATACTTGTTAATCGACTCATATGATTAACTTGCTCCACAACCCATTCTGACTAAAATCGCTGAACTATAAAGCCATGGAAAAAATGCTTGACCTATGGAAATGGCACATCGGTCTTTTCCGCTTTTGTTGCAGCTAATGTAAAAGACGCATAGTAAGTGGCTGCATCTTAACCGCTAATCCGAAGTGATTAAGGAACAAAATCTTATTATATTTTCATGTACCCTTCAAAGTCCAATCTACTCCTTTTAACTCCAAGTTACTAGGACAACTATTTAATGGGATTAATGGCTTACCTTGTTTTGGTTCAGAACTTCGACCCTTAAATCATTAAGGCAGAAGCCACTTAACAAAGGATCCTGTTAAAATTCAAAATATTGTTTTATGTTATACTCATGGCCTTTTATGTCATGTGAACTTTCGCTATATTCAGTTAATGCTTAAAATGAAAAGAAAAGGACCTACAATTAATGGATAAAAACCCTAGTTTTAGGTTTGTTACATGCGGTTGATGCATTGGTTTTATAAGATGTGATGGTTGAAAAACGTAATCTGATACTCATTCTTTTTTTAGGGATGTTGCAATGTGCGGCCATAGCGCAGACCTGCACCATAAAAATCAGTGAGGATTACGAGGCTTTAAAGAGGTCTTTTGGTGAGGAGTTGGAAGTATTTTTTAGCATTGAATTCGAAATAAATAGAACAACATTGACAACCATAAAATCTGACAGTATCAGGGTTCGTCCAAATGAGGATGGGTTTGATAACATCAGGTATACTTACACGTACAACGGAAAAACCTATAAAGACAGTTTTATTTGTAGGCTATTGGCAGAAGAAGTTTACACGATTTCGCCATGCACCTGTTGCGGTATTTTTTTAATGACCCCGTCTCAACAAGCGGAAAGGGGCTTCGTTAAATATATCAATAAATCAAAAAAGATGTTTATTGCTAATTCCGGTGATCTTCAATTGGATACCCTTTTTAGAAATAAGAATTCAGGGTTTATTCTTTCTTCCATTTCGATGAATTGCGGATTCAGGCCAAATACGGTCTTCATTGCCGAACTTGGCTACTTAGATGAAAAATTTGATTATGAAAATTGGAAATCAAAACCTCAGGAAGAGCAAGATTTATTGGACAAAGAACAGCAAAGCTATGTTGTCTTTTCGTTTAACTACCTCTTTCTACACAAAGAACAATTAGTGGTGACGATTGATAAATCAGGGAGTAAATTCGATTTAAAATTGGACGAATAATAGGTAATCAATCAAAAAATCACCGGATCCAAGTTGATTCTCAACTTGTCGAAACGGGTTAATACTTAAAATGAAGATGAGATGTAGGTGCTGGATTGCTTTTGTTTGTTCAATTAGTTTCACATCGGTTTGCCAAATCAATTTGGAATTGAAAAGTAAACTGGATAATATTGAACGAGTAGACCAACTACTTCGGGAGGAGGTTCATGCCTGTTTTTCCAACATGAACGAACAGGATTCAACTAGCCATATCAATGGCATTGCTCTTCCTGATTATTTAAGAAGTCTGATGATCAAGCAGGAGCAGTACGATGCGTCCAATCTTCATTTCGTTGATTCCATTGTGAAAATATATGGCTATCCGGGATTGAGTCTGGTAGGTAAACAACCTCTTTGGTTGCATGGTCTATCATCCAGCATTCGTTTAATATTGAGTCATACCAAAGACTTTTGTGGAGGGCTTCAAAAAAAGGGGAAATCCCTGACAGTTTATACGCTAAAACACTAGACAGGTGTTACGTGTCACGAGGTGAAAAACAAGTGTATGGTACTCAAGCAGATTGCATCCCCAACGAATTCGAACGTTTTGATTGCATTATTTCACCCATTCGGAGATTCAATCAAGTCAATAAACGAAGAATGAAGGTTGGATTCGTTTTAACAATTGAAGAATATGCCCAAAGGAATGGGTATCAATTAACAAATAAACAAAAGAGTAAGGCTCCGCATCATTAAAGAAGTAATGTGATTGTTAAGTTCGCTAATGAAATTTCCAATTGAAAAAACTATTACTTTCTTAAAAAGGATAATAGCAGGATGGTTCGTTCACTACAAGGGAATTATAGTGTAAAAAGAGCTAAGAACCTTTACAGAAGAAAGAAAAGAATAGAGATTACTTGTTCTTAAGCGATAAAAGCGTATATTAAAGTTCCTTTGTGGACATCCGTTGAGAAATAAAACGATTAAAATGCGTGATTCGGAAGTTTTTTTGTTCGTTTTTATTGGTTTCTCTTACTTTTGTCCTAATGCGAACGAGCGATGAATATCCGTTACAGTAATTACGTTTGGCAGTTAAAAATGAAAGATAAATGAGACTCAATCGATTTCAACTAAAAACAGGTCTTTTCCTTGGAGCATTCTTTATCAGTGGGTTTTCCTCAGCGCAATTTGGATTGGGCGCGGGCGCCACATTGGTAAAGGGTTTTGGTTATCCTACGGCCTATCCAGGGTTTCATATTATGGGGGAACTTCCCAAGGACGACCAGCTGACTTTTTACGGAAGGCTATCTGCGTCTTTGTATGGCAAAGATAAAGATGTGTTCACAGAGTACCTTGTGGACCCCATCACTTTTCAAGTGGCTCCAGTGAAGTATCAGAACGCAATGAATCACTTCATACTTGAGGGCGGAAACCGATACTACTTAGGAAATGGGTATGATTCAGGTTTCGGTCTATACGGGGGAGGAAATATGCAGTTCATTTTCAATGGCGCCAAGCGTATTTATGACTACGACACGATTAGTGAAGTGCAGTTTCCTGCCACTTCCGAAGCGAGTAAGAAAGGATCCATTTTCGCACTTGCTTTTGGGTTAAATGGGGGGGCAAAACATTCTTTTCCCGGCATTGGCACTTTGTACTTTGATATGACTTTTAGTTATGCTTTGTTGGCTCAGCCGACTCCAAACACCTCGGCTCCAGAAGTGTATAGTAGGTTGTTCGCGCCGATCAATTTCAACTTTTCTTTAGGGTTTAGAAAGGAGTTTTACTAACCAATGTCGTTTTTCGGGCAACTCGTTCAAGTCGCTTTGGAATTCCGATAAGTCGCTATATCGCTGGTCCATCGCTTGCTGTAATTTGTGACGAACGTCGGACTTATCCATTTGATTCGGCGGCTTTAGAAACCTGTATTTGTTTGTCATTTTGTGAAGCAAGGCAAGAAGGGAGGCTGGAATGTTATTTCCCTCAGGCAGAGGAAGATTAAGTTGTAGGTTGGTCATTATCAATGGATTGGGATGCGTGAATGGAATATGTTTTTCAAGTAATTCCCAAATACAAACTCCTAGCGAGAATAAATCGGTGCGGTGATCCAGCATATCAAGTTGATTTAATACTAATTCCGGAGCGGCATATCCCAATGGGAAGTAGGTATGCTTGTTTGCTGACTCTTCTTCGATTCGCGCAAGCCCGAAATCAATTAAATGTGCCTCAAGTCCTTTTTCACCTTGGCTAATTAGGATGTTCGTCGGTTTAATATCCAAATGTAAAACGTTACTTCTTTTTAATTCAGAGAACAACGGAACAAGTTGACTAATCAGTAGTTTCAGTGTTTTTATCCTGTCTTTTCTTTTGACCTTTTTCCAAAACGATGGCAGTGTTACACCAGAAACATAGGTTCGAATAAGGATACTGCATTCGTTATTGTCAATGAAATCAGTGATCTTGGGAAGACCAAGGATGTCAAACGAAAACCGGCTTTCGTTTTTTATTCGGTTTTGCTCGTCAGTGTTTTTATTGGTTTTATTCAACACTTTAACGATATACCCAAGTCCATTTTTATGGGCAAGGTAAATGCTAACGTTGACATGACGCTGCGAGAGAAATGTAATTTTATTAAACCCATGAAGGTCAAGGAATGCTAAAAGGGAATCAATGGATTCATTTGCTTTCGCCATACGTTAAATTTGAACCTATTTTTACGTCGTTACGAATCCTCTAAATTGCAAAGTTATCACTGAAAACTGCTTTTTGTTCATGAGGAAAGTTAAAATAATCGATAAATCACCCAAATAAAAACCCCAAAAACTTGGTTTTTACATTTGGATTATTAAGTTTGCAATCACAAGTTTATCATTTTTTAACAAATCTGCTATGTTAGATGCTTTAAATATCGATGCCACCAGCCAAACACCTGAAATATCTTTCTGCGTAGAAACGGGGCTTATGAACATAGCAGGTCGCTCTATTCCCGAGGAACCAGATACCTTTTGGATTCCGGTACTTAACTGGTTTGAATCGTATTTATTGAAACCCAGTGAATCTACGGTTTTTAGAATCAATTTGGAGTACTTTAATATTTCGTCTTCTAAGCGGATTTTATTCCTACTCTACAAGCTCAACGATCTTGTTAAAAAGGGACACGAAGTTCGTGTTGAGTGGCTTTACAAGTTCGATGACGAAGACATGTACGAAGTTGGTCAGGATTATGCCTACATGGTAAAAGTTCCATTTGTATTTAAATCTTATTCGGACAACGAATTTTCCGTCGCTATTTAAACAAAAGTTTTCGCTTGTGCTTTTGATTCCTTAATTTTACCCCATGCGGATTATTAAGGAAATTCCACACGAGCGATACAGGATTCAACTGCTTCAATACAATGGGAAATTTATTCTCAAGGTAGAATTAGGTCAATTTGAACAGACATTCAAAATCGCGGAATCGGATGTACAAACCGCCGACGAAATGGAAAAAATGT
>JBILRE010000003.1:0-220642 GCA_044372835.1 Crocinitomicaceae bacterium
TTAACCCCTGAATTCCTGAGCAACTGTTTGCATCGGTTCATAGAGATGCGTTCTGACTGGGAATTGGCTTTTCAACATGTTTATTCAAAATGAAACACGTTCTTATTAAGGCATTCAATGCCGTTCTTTTAATGTTAGTGGCCACTGCTTTTTATGCATGTGATGAGAAAAAAGAAACGAAGAAATCAACACCACCAAAAGTGGAGGTGAGGGACATGAAGGGGTTAAAGATCGCCTTTTATTACAGCGATAGCTTGAAGGAGGATTTTACTTATTTCAAAGAACAAGAAGCGATTGTTACCCGAAAGCAAAAGCAATTTCAGGCTACATTACAAGGCAAGCAAAAAGCATATGAATCGTTTATTTTACGCAACAATGAAAAATTGAAGAACGGGTTGCTTTCCGACAACGAACAAATGCAATTGCAACAGCAGGCACAGCGGATGGAGGCAGATATTATGCAGTACCAGCAAAACCAAGGTGCAAAGCTTGAAAAAGAAACAATGGATAAATTGGAAGCGATTTCTAAAAAAGTGGAAGCGTGGGGAAAAAAGTTTTGTGAGGAAAACGGAATCGATATGTTGTTGATTCATGGAGCGGGAGGTCAGATAAATTTTATTGACCCTTCAATGGACGTTACCAAGTCATTTACCGAGTACCTTAATGCGCATCAAAAGGAAATTGAGCAAGATTTGAAGAAAAAGTAAATGGAATACGCTGCTCGAAAAAAGGAGGAAAACATTGTTGAGTACATCTTGTATATGTACCAACTTGAAGATGTAATACGGGCGTTTAATTTGAGCTTAGATGACTTGTTGGAACATTACGTTCTTCCCCAGTTAGCAGAAGATGCTGACATAGAAGCAACTAAAAAGTGGTACAGCGAACTGATCCAACAGATGAAGCGTGAAGGCATCTCACAATCGGGTCACTTTTCCGAACTAAAGGACATTGTGATGGAATTGTCCTATTTGCACAACACACTTATTAACCTTAGTAAAGAGGATCAATACCGAAAGGCATACCATTCAGCAAGTGGGTTCATCGATGAGTTTAAGGATAAAACAAATCTAAAAGACCGAAACAACATCGAAATAGCACTCCATGCCCTTTACATGAAATTATTAATGCGTCTTAAAAAAACACCTATTTCTCCTGAAACGGAAGAGGCCTTTGAGGCCATGCGCGTCATTCTCGCTCTGTTAGCGAACGCGTATCGACGAATGAAAATGGGAGATCTAAATTTTTTGAATAATTAATCAAAAAATTTTTGAAGGATTCATGATTCCTTTCGGATCAAAAACCTCTTTTATAGAGCGCATCAATTGCAAGGTAACCTCGGGAAACGCAATTTCCATATAGGGGCGTTGAACCCAACCGATGCCATGCTCTCCAGACAAGGTTCCTCCGAGTTGAACCACTTCCTTAAACAATTCGCGAATCGCTTTTGGTAGGTCATGTTCCCAGACTTCTTCAGTCAAATCACCTTTGATGATGTTCACATGTAAATTCCCGTCACCCGCGTGGCCATAACATACGGATTTAAGTCCGTAATTTCCACAAATTCGTTTCACATGGTTCAGGAGTAAAGGCAAGTTATACCTTGGCACAACCGTGTCTTCCTCCTTATAAATAGATTGAGTTTTGACAGCTTCACCTACTTTTCTCCTTAAGGACCATAACCGTTCTTTCTGAGCTGCTGTTTCGGCGAACAGGAGTTCATCTGTTTCGAAGGCGCTAAGCACCTCCATGATTTTTTCACATTCCGTCATCAGGACATCTGCATCAAAGCCATCCACTTCGATTAATAAATGTGCTGCGTGGTTGTCTGCTACTGGAATCGTATAATCTTCGGTGAATGCTTGGGCCCAAACCAATGCATCACGTTCCATAAACTCAAGACCAGAAGGAGTAATGCCTGCGCGGAAAATCTCAGCTACAGAAGCACAGGCTTTTTCCGCATCAAAGAATGGCACCAACATCAATAAGTCTTGTGTGGGGTGGGGAATAAGCCTCAAAACAATTTTAGTTATGATACCCAGGGTTCCTTCCGATCCAACCATGAGTTGGGTTAGGTTGTAGCCAGTTGCATTTTTAAGCACATTCGCGCCTGTCCAAATGACATGACCTGTTGGAAGTACTACTTCAAGGTTAAGGACATAATCTTTTGTTACACCATATTTTACCGCTTTGGGTCCTCCGGAATTTTCTGAAACATTCCCGCCTATCATGCAACTTCCTTTGCTTGCTGGATCTGGTGGGTAAAACAAGCCTTTTTCCTTAACAGCCTCTTGCAAAACGTGCGTAATGACTCCGGGTTCTGTGGTAACCTGATGGTTTTTTTCGTCAATTTCAATGATATGGTTAAACCGCTCCATGGATAACGCAACCCCACCATGAACGGGAAGCGCGCCACCACTCAGACCTGTTCTTGCACCAGATGGAGTAACAGGTATGGAGCGTTCATAACAATGTTTCATAATTGCTGAAACCTCTTCGACTGTTTCTGGTTTTAACAGACAAGCTGGAGGAAAGCATAAATCTTCGGTTTCATCCTTTCCATAAATGACGAGTTGATCCTCATCCAAGATGAAACGATTCCCTAATAAATCGCGGAAAAAATCGCAATCTTCTTTATTGATCTCCTGGTACCTCATGGAGCCCAAAAATACATTATTTGTCTCGAATCTCAGGAATGATTCAAAAGAAATGCCTGTCCTAATTCTGGAATAGAAACACCCCAGTTTAGTGTTTTTTCTATATGATTTTTAAAAGCCAACATTGCCGATGGTTCGCCATGGTTTAAGAATACTTCCTTCGGTGCTTTTGTAAAACCATTTAGCCATTCAGTGATTTCGGAAAAGTCGGCATGGGCAGAAAGCGCGTTTATGTGATGAACGGAACATTTCACATCAATTGATTGGTTAAACAATTCTACTTTTTTCGCGCCATTTACTAATTTCCGTCCAAGTGTTCCTTCGGCCTGGAATCCAACGAATAAAAGGGTATTGTTTCTTTTCTGAAGTTGTTTGGATAGGTAATATAACATACGTCCGCCCTCCAACATTCCGCTACCTGCAATGATTATTTTTGGTCTATTGTCTTTGGCTAAGCGCAGGGTTTGCCGAAAGTCAGAAATAACCTGAACGAATGAGAATGCCTTAAGGAATTGTTCACCTGATGTCGACATCCAAGACTTATAAGCCATATATACATCGCTGGCAGCAGAGGCCATGGGTGAATCAAGGTAAATAGGAATGTCAATTGAATGTCCATTGGACTGAATATCCACGAGCAACCTTAAAATTTCCTGTGTTCGTTCGATGGCGAAAGATGGAATGAGCAACTGTCCACCGCGCTGAATGGTTTGTTTAATGTGTTCGTGTAAGACCTCCGAAGCGTTCTCTGCGGAATGCATGCGGTCGCCATAGGTGCTTTCCAATATTAAATAATCGGTAGACTCCACTGTACTTTTTCCTTGCATTAAAATGGGCGTGGTTCTGCCTAAATCACCGGTAAATAGAAATCTATCCTTTACTATATGAAGTTCAACCATGGCTGAACCTAAAATATGTCCACTGTTATGAAATTGAAACTTTATATCAGCGAACAATTCAATCCACTTACCTAGGTCGTGACCTATGAATTGTAGGAGTGTATTTTCTGCATCTAACGTACTATAAAGCAAGGAGGGCGATTGAAGTTTCAAGTGATTTTTTTTATTTATCTGAAACCAATCTTGCTCTTGAATTTTAGCACTATCTAAGAGAACTATTGCGGCAAGTTTTGCTGAAGGATTTGTCAAATGGATGTTTCCGGAAAACCCGTTCTTTACCAGCACGGGCAAATAACCACAATGATCGAGGTGCGCATGGGTTATGATGACAGCATCCAATTGCTCAGGGGAAAATCCTGGCGGAAGGTAATTTCGCTGCTCGATCCATTCACTTCCTTGGAAAAGACCACAGTCCACTAAAATTCGTTTGTTTGCCCCTTCAATTAAAATTTTAGATCCTGTCACTGTACCAGCGGCCCCCAGAAATTGGATTTTTACTCCGTCCATAGTATGAAAGAGGGTAAAAATAAGCTGTCAAAAGCAGATTGGATACAAGAAACCGGGTGTTTTCAACCGAAAAGCAAACTGTCTCAATGAAATCCCATTGAAACCTTGTTCAAATTTTACTGTTGATTTAAGCCATTACATGCTTACTGTAGGAAAATGGAAAAAATCGGATTATTTCTGGTCAAGTAAGTTTGCATTTTCGCCATTGAATGACCCGCTTACTTGTCCGTCGGTTTGCTTAATAAAATCCGCCATTTCATTTCTGAGTTTCTTTTGTGCTGGAAAAAAGGCAATGTAGTAAATAAGGAAGGGAATCAATACTCCGAAAAAAAGTAGGCATATGGTAAAAATAAATTGTCCCACCATTGTAGGAAATCCTTCGTTAACACGTACAACCCCTTTTCTACCAAGCATGATGATCGCCCCTGTTTTTTTGTCTTTTTGAACTACAAGGATCTTTTTACTTCTGAAGGTTGTTTTGTACTGTGGTAAAGACTGATCCAGCTTCCCCTTTAATTCATTTAATGTAATGGGATTCGATATTTTTACTCTCATGGTCGTTTTTTGATTTGGTAAATCTATAAAAAATCTGATTATCAAGTAGTTTCCATTTTCCTGACAAAAAAGGACAAAGCATTCAACTAATCATATGCTTTAATTCTCAAAACAATTCAATCAAAACCAACACTTTTGCATTCAATTCGTTACTTTTAAGCAACCATTTGAATACAATGATTAAAGATGTTTTTATTCTGGGTGGCGTTCGAACTCCCATTGGAAATCTAAGCGGCGCACTTTCTTCTGTTCGTGCCGATGATCTAGCAGCCCATGTAATGATTGAGTTGATGAAAAAATTCAATCAATTGGATCCAAAACGTATTGAGGATGTCATTATGGGTTGTGCCAATCAGGCAGGGGAGGATAATCGGAATATTGCACGAATGGCAAGCTTGTTGGCTGGACTACCGGTCGAATCGGGTGCCGAAACAGTTAACCGACTTTGTGCTTCAGGAATGGCTGCAACCCTCAACGCTGTTAGAGCAATCAAAGACAACGCGGGTGATTTGTACATTTCAGGTGGGGTTGAACACATGACGCGTGCACCTTATGTAATGTCCAAAGCATCCTCCGCATATGGACGAGATGCTCAACTTTTTGATTCTTCTTTTGGTTGGCGATTTGTCAATCCAAAGATGCAGGAAATGTTTGGGGTAGATAGTATGGGCATGACAGCCGAAAACCTCGCTGAACAATTTGCAATTTCTCGTGAAGACCAGGATCAATTTGCTTTCTGGTCTCAGCAAAAAGCAGCAGCCGCTCATGAAAAAGGTGTCTTCATGGATGAAATCGTGCCTGTCATTATTCCTCAACGAAGAAAAGATCCGCTTGTTTTTTCAAGCGATGAATTCATGCGCCCTCAAACCACCTTGGATGTACTCTCTGCTTTAAAACCTGCTTTTAAAAAGGAAGGAAGCGTTACAGCAGGAAATGCTTCTGGTTTGAACGACGGTGCAGCCGCACTATTAATAGCTTCGGATCGCTTGGTTAACGAGGAAAACCTGTCGCCGCTGGTAAGGGTTTTGGGTGGTGCAGTTGCAGGAGTTGAGCCGCGTATTATGGGGATTGGACCAGTGGAGGCATGCAGAAAGATCTTGAAACGAACAGGACTTACCCTTGATCAAATGGATATCATCGAGTTAAATGAAGCATTTGCCGCCCAGGTGTTGGCCTGTACACGTTCCCTCGGATTAGAAGACAATGATCCTCGTATTAATCCAAATGGCGGAGCTATTGCCCTTGGGCATCCGCTAGGGATGACAGGAGCTAGAATTATACTATCTGCTGCGTTAGAACTGAATCGATCAGGGAAAAAATATGCCCTCGTTTCCATGTGTATTGGTGTTGGTCAAGGATATGCCGTAATTCTTGAACGTGTTTAACCAACTTGATATGATTGTAAATCGTTTGACTGCTATGATGATACAGCGCTATTTTCCATTCCTTCTTGTTTTAATCATGTTCTCCATTGTTTCCTGTAAAAAGGAAAAAACATCATGGAATTCAGATTGGCATGTTCCGGTAGTAGATGACACCCTCGATTTATCGAATTTGGTGAATGATTCAACTTTAAATGTTACCGGAGGCTTTTACAACGTGGATTTAACCCGGACGCTCTTTGATATTGGTATTCAAGACATCGTAAAATTACCTGATACGACTATCAATCATTCTTTTGTTAGCGCCGTGCAGAGCTTGAATGTTCCTCCCGGATTCAGTTTTGTTAATGAAATTGAAGAACATGAATTAAATGTGGAGGAGGTTCAACTCAAAAAAATAAGGGTGAGTGGAGGAACCATCGATATAAAAGTATATAATCCGCTGGGCACCAAGGCATTTTTCACCGTTCAACTTCCTGGCGCAACAAAAAATGGAGTAGCATTTCAAGAACAATATGTGGTTGAAGCCGGAAGCGTCCAAAATCCTGCATCCAAAACAGCAACTATTAGCTTGGCTGGTTACGACATTGATTTAACAGGAATTAATGGGGGCGGATTTAATTTATTGCAGTCGCAATTGATTATTAATTCAGACCCATTAGGACCAAGTGTTACAATAACAAATAGCCAAGTGTTCAACGTCGAAGCTAATTTTAAAAACATCACGGTTGATTATGCTCGGGGATATTTCGGAAATCAAGTTTTGGAGGAGACCAAACTACTACCGCTGGATGTTATGAATGCCATCATTGCTGGATCGGTAGATTTACCTGAAACATCCGTCACTTTTGAAATTGAGAATGGGATGAAGTTGGGAGCCAAAGCGACGTTGGTGTCGTTGCAAAACACCAATTCGTCGGGAAATACGGTTCAGTTAGTCGCCTCGCAATTGGGAACACCTGTATTTTTAGATCCTGCCACAGGTAGTTGGAGCGGCCTATCCTCCTCTTCCAAATCTATCGTTTTTAACGGAACCAACAGCAACCTTGAAAGCTACCTTGAGAACTTAGGAAATGAACATGAGGTGGGCTACAAATTGGAATTGAACCCATGGGGAAATATTTCAGGTGGTTGGGATGAAATTTTCCCTAACAGTCGTCTAAGGGTTAAAGTAAAAGCACAGCTCCCGCTTGCTTTGGGTGCCAATGGGTTAACGGTGTGCGACACTTTTGATTTAGATTTGGAGCAAAAAAGCGACCGTTCAAGGATAAATTCCGGTAAAATTACGCTGGATGCCACCAATGCTTTTCCATTTTCCTGTGTCGTAACACTTCATTTAATGGATGCCAATAACAATGTGTTGCATGTTGTTCAGGCCGAAAACGAATTACTTTCGGCCATTTATGGGTCACTGGACCCACTGGATGGACTCATGAAAAAAGCTTCTCAAGTAGTATTCAACTTGTCCGAAAGCGCTGTGAACGATATCAACCAGATAAAAAAAGTGGTGGTGCTTGCTCAATTCAATACGCCTGACGCCGCTGGAATGAACCAACAAGTTCAAATTCCAGCTGGGGCTTTTCTGGCCGTGAAGCTCCGTGCTGCATTCGAATTCAAAGCGATGTTATGAGAATAATAATAGGTATACTTTCGGTCGTGTCGTTTTTTTCGGTTTCAGCTCAACACCTTCTACCTGTTCAATTCGATACCAATCGCATCGATTATGAGCTTATTTTAACAGGAACGGTGGATTATTCTTCCAATTCCGTTCAAAATTTCTTTCTGGATAAATTTCTGTTTGGCGGTTATATCGATCAAAGTTTGAAAGACGCTGCCTTTAATAAGCAACGTCCGATTAATCGGTTAGGGTTTGATGCCCATGCAGAGCTTGAATTTCGAGACATGAAATCAGGATTATTGGGTGACCGCTGGGGTTACCTGCTAAAAGCTGGTTATGGTTCGGCTGGTTCTTTGCTTTATGGAAAAGATGGTTTCGGGTTAATTTTTTATGGAAATGAATCGTTTTTAGGAGATACAGCAAAGTTATCCGGCACCCGTTTTCAATTTCAAACCTATCAAAAATTCGGTTTTGGAATCGTTAACAAAACCACCAAAAGTTCTATCTCACTCAACGCCTATACGCTTTCGAATCAAGGTTATGGTTCATTATCCAATGCAAATTTCTATCAAACAACCCTTGGTGACTCCATTTCTGTCGAGCTAGAGGGTAATTTTTCAGTAGCGAACAACCCAGTGTTCATTAAAGGATGGGGAATAGGAGTCGATTTTGACTTCCGAATACCCTGGTTTAAAACGGAAACGAATGAGTCCTTTTTTCAGTTTTCGGGAAAGAATGTGGGGATAGCCATCATGTCTCAACCGATGAAAACCTATGAGGCCGAAAAACTTTTTGTTTTCGATGGTTTGCGTTTAAATCAACTCCTTGGCGACGAAAGTATTTTCAACGATGGTTTTTCTGTATTAGACACCTTAGGAATCGACACACTCAATAGTTTGAATGTCATTCGGCCTCTTCCAGGAATGCTTCAATTTGGAAAAATCATTAACGACATGAGCGAACAACGTTTACAAAGTTATTACGGTTTGCGCATGTTTCCTACCCTAAGTTATATTCCAATGGTGTATGCAGGTGTACAATACCGGTTTGCCGATTGGTTTAAAATGGGAGCGAACCTAAGCTTCGGTGGATTCAGCAAGGTCAGAGGGGGGGGCTACCTACAATTTGATTATGCCGGACTTTCCTGTGGAATTTCTACTGAAAATATCGTTGGGTTGCTTTCATCCAAAGGGTATGGACGTTCACTTCAATTCAGGTTACGATGCGCATTTTAACTTCTTTTTTTATTGGCTTCGCCATATCGCTCTCTTCGATTGGACTAGGACAAATCGCCTTTCATACATTTTTTTCCAACAACGGCTACGACTATGGCCAGGGAGTTGTTCAACTGGAAGACAGCTCCTATTTGGTTTGTGGAAGTTCTAGCAGTTTTACAGAAGGCCCTTCGCAAGCCTTTTTGCTTCATGTAGATAGCCTTGGGAATTACCTTTGGTCAAAGCATTATGGTGGCGAGGAAAGCGATGTAGCCAGGCGCGTACTTTATGTTCCAGGGTATGGTTACTATTTAGCCGGGCATACTAATTCTTATGGAGCACAAGCCTACGACGCCTATTTGGTTCAAACGGATCTAACAGGAAATGAAACTTGGCACAAAACATTTGGAGGCGTCGGTTGGGAGCGGATTTACGATGCTGCGTTGACCAAAGATTCAGGTGTACTGATGGTAGGTCAAACTTTCTCAACGTCAAATGGCGACGGAAATATGTACATGGTCCGCACCAATAAATGGGGGGATACCTTGTGGACCAAAAATTTCGGCGGTCAGGGCGAAGATGCGTTGATGAGCTTGGACAGGTACACCGACTCGATGTATTATGTGGCTGGCTACACTTTTGTGGGCGATTCTCTTCGGACAAAGGGAATTGTCATCAAAGTCGCAGAGAACGGTGAAATCTTCTGGATGGATACGCTTGGAAGTAATGGAAACTACGGTATTCATGGAATAGACGCAGTAGAAGTAGATAATAAGATCAATTTCGTAGGATGGCAGCAAGCCCAAGGTGCACCAACCAAATCTAGTTATTTTGGAAGGATGTTCCTGTCTGGACAACCTGATTTTGATTATGCTGAACCCGTCTCATCAGGTGAGAAAATCTATGACCATGTAACACAATATGGCAGCAATGGAAAGAACTATGTCGGATTTCGTTACTACGATAATTCTTCCTTTCAAGATGGCTACGATATTGCCATCTCAAGGTTAATTAATGGCTTGTGGTGGGACGGATACCTACAGACGGTTAATTATCCCTTGGAAGATGGATGCGAGGAGTTGATTCCAACATCGGATGGGGGTGCTATTGCTGTTGGGTTTGCCTCCGGAAACGGAATTGGAGGTGCAAACGTGTTCTTGTTGAAAATCGGACCGAACGAAGTGTTTCCAACCATCGCACCAAATCCGTTTTTGAATCCACTTGTAGATTTATCGGAGAATGAGGACTTTCAAACCCAAGTTGTTTTTCCAAATCCAGGAAGTAGCTTCTTTAAGCTATCAGCGTTAACAGGTGGAAAAGTCAATTTAAAAGTCACTAATTCTATGGGCCAGGTTGTTTTTGAGGGTAATGTAATGTCCAATGAAGAGGTGGAAACAGTACATTGGAACGACGGGTTGTATATCGTTGAGGTTAATGAAAATCAGGGAAACACCAACCGCATTAAGTATTTGAAGTGGGTGAAAAATACCCATGAATAAGGACTACCACTCAAACGCTTCATCTCGGAACCAGTTGTCTTGAACACGCAGCGTTTGTTCTATTACGTCACGCACGCAATGTCGCCCCCCTTTGAAAGGCGATTGATAGTCGGCAATTTGTTTGATTTCAATCGCTGCGTCTTGCGGGCAGGCAGCCACTCCGGCGAGGCTCATTACTTTATAATCAGGAATGTCGTCGCCCATGTACAAAATTTCATCGTTCGTTATTCCCAAACGCTCACGCACTTCTTCATAAACCGTTATTTTGTTGAACGATGATAAATGAACTTCATGGACACCTAGACTTAACAGTCTGTTCTTCATTACCTCTGAATTTCCTCCCGTTATAACGATTAGATGGTAGCTCATTTTAGCTGCATATTGCAAGGCATAACCATCCTTGGAATTCATCGTGCGCACCATGTCGTGTTGAAAAAGGTGTACATCCCCATTGGTAAGTACCCCATCCACATCAAAAAAAAAGGCCTTGACCTTGCGCATTTTCTCTTTGTAACTAAGCATCTTTTTGTTTTTTTTGAATGAATTCTGTTAATGTCTTATATAGTTCCCGTTGATCACCTTGAAGCAATCCCAAATGGGTCAAAATGGTGGCCTCGTCTCCACGAATGGCGGGGCCTGTTTGAACACTTATTCCATTCGAATTCAAATTTTTATGTATTGTTTCTGAAAGTAATGGTTCAAGAAATTGAAAGTTAAGTTCACGTTCGTTACAAAGTAAGTTGGCTTGTTCCAAAATGAAATTGACAAAGTTGTTTACCCAGACTGCTGCGAGGTGATATCCTTGCCTTTCTTGGGTACGGCACTCCATAAACGAAATACTCATTTTCTTGGCAACACATTTCATTTCCGCCATGACCTCCTTGGATTCACTTTCTAATAACACAGGAATGTTGTTCCAATCGACACTCCGGTTTTTCGTGAACGTTTGGAGAGGGTAGAAGATACCTGTTTTTCTATTAGGAAATGCAGCTGAAAGATCAAATGTGCCACTTGTAACCAATGCGGTGGTGTTTTCCGGTAATTGCTTGACCACGGCTTCAATGTACCTGTCTTGCACACAAATAATTGCTAATTCACTTGTTATATCAGAGGGAGAACCCATTATCTTGGATGACCAACGCCGCTTGAAATGCGCTGACTCATCCAACTTCCTGTGAACGATTTCAGAAACATTGAATCCAGCGTCCACTAATTTATCACCAAGGTGACTCCCTACATTTCCCAGACCGATGACCGCAATGTTTTTCATCCCTGGATGATTTGCGCTGAGTTATTTACCGTGACACTGCTTGTATTTCTTGCCACTTCCGCAAGGACAAGGGTCATTCCTACCCACCTTGGGTTCGGCAATTACCGGCTGTGACTTAGGTGTTTCCGGCATAGAATTTTGAATGGCTTCTTTATACCCATCACTTCCTTCAAATTTTGGTCGGTCCCCTCCATCGGATGAAACAGCTCTTGCTTTATCGTAGTTATGTTGACGGGTTACTTCCTTGTTCGTGCTTTGAACCATTTGTTGTTCCATCGGAATGTCAAGTTTCATAAGCAGTTCAACTGCTTCTTTATTCAGTCTGGCCAACATGGCTTTAAATAAATCGAAGGATTCCAGTTTGTACACAAGAAGCGGATCTTTTTGTTCGTATTGCGCGTTATGAACCGCTGACCTCAAGTCATCCATTTCACGGAGGTGTTCTTTCCATTCATTGTCAATCATTCCGAGAATGATGTTTTTCTCAAACGCAGTACTAATTGCTCGTCCACCTGATTTATATGCCTCCTCAAGGTTCAGTACCAATTGCATTTCTCTTTTACCATCGGTAAGAGGGAAAACGATGTTTTTGTACCGATCTGCCATGTTTTCATGTACATGCTTGATTTGCGGGAAGGCTTTTCCTGCTATTTTCTCGTTTTTACGATCGTATTGTTCGCGGGTGGAACTGTACACTTTTTCGATCAACTCAAGGTTGTCCATTCCACGGTATTCATCTTTGGTTACAGGGCTATCGATACCTATTTGACGGATCAAATCCATTTCGAATGCATCAAATTCCTCCTTGTTATTGTTCAAGACAATGGACTCGCAGGTATCGTAAAACATGTTGTCAATGTCCAGGTCAAGGCGATCACCATAAAGGGCATTTCGACGTTTGGTGTAAATGGCTTTCCTTTGTGCATTCATTACGTCATCGTACTCGAGTAAACGTTTACGGATACCAAAATTGTTTTCTTCCACTTTTTTCTGAGCACGTTCGATGGACTTGGAAACCATGCTATGGGTAATCACTTCTCCTTCTTTTAAACCCATTCGGTCCATGAGTTTAGCTATGCGTTCTGAACCAAATTTCCGCATGAGGTCATCCTCGAGGGAAACAAAGAATTGCGATGAACCAGGATCTCCCTGACGTCCGGATCGACCTCTTAACTGACGATCTACCCGACGGGAATCGTGGCGTTCCGTACCAACAATGGCCAAACCACCTGCTTCCTTCACGCCTTCACCTAATTTGATATCTGTTCCACGACCCGCCATGTTGGTTGCAATTGTCACTGCTCCTGATTTACCAGCTTCCGTAACAATTTCCGCTTCTTTTTGGTGGTACTTCGCATTCAATACCTGGTGAGGAATGTTCTTCATTTTTAACATTCGGCTCAGTAATTCAGAGATTTCAACAGTAGTTGTACCAACAAGTACAGGTCGTCCAGCGCCAGACAACTTAGCAATTTCGTCGATAACCGCATTGTATTTTTCGCGGGCCGTTTTAAATACCAAGTCGTTTTGATCTTTTCGTACGATTGGTCTGTGGGTCGGAATAGCGACCACCTCCAATTTGTATATATCCCAGAATTCTTTGGCTTCTGTCTCCGCTGTACCGGTCATACCAGCTAGTTTGTGGTACATTCGGAAATAATTCTGCAAGGTAATAGTCGCATAGGTTTGCGTTGCCGCTTCCACTTTTACGTTTTCCTTTGCTTCAATCGCTTGATGCAGCCCGTCTGAATATCGACGGCCTTCCATGATCCTTCCGGTTTGTTCATCAACGATTTTTACTTTACCATCGAGGATTACATATTCCACTTCTTTTTCAAAAAGGGAATAAGCCTTGAGCAATTGATTGACAGAGTGGATGCGTTCAGATTTAATGCTGTATTCGCGCACCAGGGCATCTTTTCGTTCCAAATAAGCCTCCTTCTCTAGGTTTTCCTTTTGCAACCCAGCGATTTCCGAACCGATGTCCGGCATAATGAAGAAATCACGGTCTTCTTTCCCTGATATAAGGTCAATTCCTTTGCCGGTAAGTTCGATGGTGTTGTTTTTTTCATCGATTACAAAAAACAACTCATCGTCGATTTTTTTCATGTGCTTACCCTGCTCCTGCATGTAAAAATTCTCTGTTTTTTGAAGGTGGGCACGCATCCCAGGTTCAGAGAGAAACTTAATTAGGGCTTTGTTTTTTGGTAAGCCGCGATGTGCCCTCAATAAGGCAATCCCACCATCTTCGAGCATTTTCTTGGCGTCCTGACCTGCTTCTGCAGGGTTGTTGATCACCGTTAACAGGTTTTTAGCGTCTGATAAACATTGATTAACGTAATTTTTTTGTGCGGCTACAATCTTCTCTACCCTTGGCTTTAACTGATGGAATTCGTGCTCCTCGCCACGAGGCGTTGGACCTGATATGATTAAAGGGGTACGAGCATCATCAATCAAAACGGAGTCGACCTCGTCGACAATAGCGAAATGATGCTTGTTTTGAACCAACTCATCTAAACTCCCGGCCATGTTATCCCTTAGGTAATCAAAACCAAATTCATTGTTTGTTCCAAAGGTAATGTCGGCCTGATATGCTTTTCTCCTTTCGTCCGAATTCGGGCGGTGTTTGTCGATGCAGTCAACGGTCAAGCCATGAAACTGATACAACGGCCCCATCCACTCGGAATCCCTTTTAGCAAGGTAATCGTTTACCGTAACTAGGTGAACACCTTTACCTGAAAGGGCATTGAGGTATACAGGTAAGGTAGCTACAAGTGTTTTACCTTCTCCGGTCTGCATTTCCGCAATGTTACCCTTGTGTAACACAGCTCCTCCCATTAATTGCACATCGTAATGAACCATGTTCCATTGCACGGGTTGTCCTGCAGCGGTCCAGTGATTGTGCCAAATAGCCTTCTCTCCATCGATCGTTATTCCATCTCGTTTAAGCGCTAGGTCTTTATCAAAATCTTTGGCCGTTACGGTTAATTGGCCATTTTCGGCCCATCTTCTGGAAGTTTCTTTAACCACTGCAAAGGCTTCTGGAAGAATAGTTAATAAGACTTCCTCAATTTTTGCATCGATTTCTTTCGTCAGCTTATCTATTTTTTCGAACAGGTCCTCTTTCTCATGCACTGGGGTGGAGGCATCTGCTGCTTTCACTTTAATGTCTCGCACATTCCGCTCTAAATCGGAAATGGCCTCGCGGACAATTTGCTGGAATCCCGAGGTTTTACCTCTAAGCTCGTCGTCACTTAAAGCCAACAGCTGTTGGCCAATTTCGTTGATTGTATCAATAGTGGGTTGGTATTCTTTCCTGTCTTTGGCGGATTTGTCCCCAAATAATCGTTTAAGTAATCCTGCAATCATTGCTGCTTGTATTTTAAAAGAGCCCAAATTTAATGATTTATCGCGGCTTTTAGGTGCTGACAGGTTTAAAAAACCTCAAAATAGAGGGAATCGAACGGTCAATGGTAAAAAAGCACTTTTGTTAACAAGCAATGTTCAATAATTCTTAGCTTGTAGCGGAAATACAGATTTAATTAAAAGTACTTTTGTGTATGCATGAAAAGATTCTTATCCTTGATTTTGGGTCTCAATACACTCAATTGATTGCCCGACGTATTCGAGAGTTAAACATTTATTGTGAAATCCACCCATGGAATAAATGCCCAGAAATAGGGAATGAGGTGAAGGGAGTCATCTTATCTGGAAGTCCGTTTTCGGTTCGAGATTCCGATGCACCGATGCCACCTTTTGAGCGTTTCAAGGGTAAGTTGCCTTTGTTGGGGATTTGTTTTGGTGCACAGAGCCTAGCGCATTCTTTCGGAGGTCGGGTTCAAGCGGCAAATTCAAGGGAATATGGACGGGCACACTTAAGCGCTCTCGATGAAAATTGTCCACTAATGAAAGGCATACATCCGGACTCTCAAGTGTGGATGTCGCATGGAGACACCATAACAAATTTGCCAGATCATGCGGAAATTATTTGCAGCACCAAAGATGTTTCGATTGCCGGATTCCATTTGAAAGGGGAGGACACATTCGGTATTCAGTTCCATCCGGAAGTGTATCATTCATTGGAGGGGGCAAAACTACTTCGTAATTTTTTGGTTGACATTTGTGCTTGCACTCAGGACTGGACGGCCAACTCATTCATTGATGAGACGGTTAGTCGCTTGAAAGCAGAATTGGGCGATGATCAGGTAGTTTTAGGGCTTTCTGGAGGCGTTGACTCGACTGTAGCGGCAGTGTTGCTGCATAAAGCCATCGGCACATCTCTTCATTGCATTTTTGTCGATAATGGTTTGTTAAGGAAAGATGAATATGCCGATGTGCTTCATTCTTACCAAGGAATGGGGCTCAACGTGAAGGGGGTAGATGCATCTTCACGTTTTTACGATGCATTGGCGGGATTAACTGATCCTGAACTGAAACGCAAAGCCATCGGAAGGGTATTTGTAGACGTGTTTGATGAAGAATCAAGGTTGATTTCAAATGCACGTTGGTTAGGACAAGGGACGATTTACCCTGACGTAATTGAGTCCGTTTCAGGGACTGGAGGTCCATCGCAAACAATCAAGTCGCATCACAACGTTGGCGGTTTACCGGATTATATGAAGTTAAAGGTCGTTGAGCCCTTGCGTTTGCTTTTTAAGGATGAAGTCCGGTTAATAGGTAAAGCCTTGGGAATTGACCATGTGATTCTTGGCAGGCATCCTTTTCCTGGACCAGGGTTAGGCATACGTATTTTAGGAGAGGTTACCGCTGAAAAGGTTCAAATGCTGCAGCTGGTAGACGCTATTTTTATCGATGGACTGAAAAACGAGGGATTATATGACGATGTATGGCAAGCTGGTGCAATCTTGTTACCTGTGCAATCTGTAGGTGTAATGGGCGATGAGCGCACGTATGAGAACGCGGTTGCGTTGCGAGCAGTGACCTCCACAGATGGAATGACTGCGGACTGGTGCCATTTGCCCTATGAATTTTTAGCGGAAATTTCGAACCGAATTATCAATCAGGTAAAAGGTGTGAACAGAGTAACCTATGATATAAGTTCAAAACCACCGGCAACGATTGAGTGGGAATAATTTAATTTCTTGATTATGCGTTTTTTCATCCTTTTTTTTAGTCTGGGAATCTATATAATGTCCGTAGCGCAGCCTACTATTGCCAAGAAAGAGGTTATAGGTGGCAAAAAGTACTACATGCACACTGTGGAGACCGGACAAACCCTTTTTGCACTGGAAAATCTTTACGGCGTATCCAAAGAAGAAATCGTAAAAAACAACCCGGGATCAGATAAAACCCTAAGTGTTGGGAAAATTGTTAAAATCCCGGTACCGGTTATGACGGTATACCACCAAGTATTACCCAAAGAAACCGTTTACGCCATATCCAAAAAATACGGTGTTTCGGTAGACGACATCCTAAAGTCCAATCCTGGTGCAGATAAGGGAATTAATGTTGGGCAAAAAGTGACCATTTTGAATGTCGATCGGGAAATAGCACTTGCAGGAAAGGTCCCAGAGGAAAAACAAACAGAGACAGCGATTGTAAAAGAAAATGTTAGCCCCTCATTGCTTACAGATACGTCTTCTGCCGAAATTAAAAAAGTGGTGCTTCCAGAACTAAAAAAAGACACCATTATTCAGCATAAAGTTGGGCCAAAAGAAACTCTCTACACCATTTCAAAACGGTATATGGTTACGGTTGATGAGCTTAAAAACTTAAATGGTCTAAAAACGACTACGATTCAACCAGGGTCCTTATTAAAAATAAAAGTTCGTCCAGAAAATGCGCAACCCGCAGAAATTAGAAAGGTACCGGAAAAATTAGGTGTTCAAATAGATTCTGCGCTTTTGTTTCCGGTAAAAGATGGGTACAAGGTCGGCTTGTTTTTACCTTTTTTCTTGGACAAAGGAGAAGGTAGTTCCGACTATGTCTCGAAGCTTGCCACTGAATTTTATATGGGTGCAAAAATGGCGATCGATTCGTTAAAAGAAATGGGCTTACACGCGGACTTCTATGTTTATGATACGCGAAGTGATTCAGTTACATTAAAGAAAGTGCTCGCCAAACCTGAATTAAAGGATATGGACCTGATCATTGGTCCTTTTTATCCTGCCTTAGGACCCGTTCTCGCGCGCTATTGCTTGAAGAATCAGATCCGTATGGTGTGTCCTGTGGCGATGCAAACAGACATTCTTCAAAACAATCCTTATGTTCATCTGGCGGTTCCTTCCGATGCTCGATTGATGCAAAGCATGGCGGATTTTATGTTGGCTTCCAAAACCAATGGGGCCTTAAACATATTGATTAAATCGCCATCTGAAAAAGACCAAGTTCTTTACGATTTTTTCAAACTAGGGTATTTAAATTCTACTGTTTCCATTTCAAAGCCGAAATTGATTGAAGCAACCCTTTCTGATTTCACTTCCTACATGAAAAAAGGAGTGAAAATCAATCTGATTTTCCCTACTAACGAGGTAAAGCAAGCCACTTCCTTTGTAACTAAATTCAACTCTGTTTCGGATAAATACGATGAAAACAACATCCGTATTTTTGCAACAAAAGACTGGGCTGCATTTGATGAAATTAGGGGCCAATTCAAGAATAAATTTAACCTTCATTTTGCAAGCCCTAACGACCTGAATTACAAAGATGAACGTACAATGAACTTGCTTCGCAGGTATCGGATTGCATACAATGCCGATATGACCAAGATGTCGGTGCAAGGGTATGACGTGGTTCTTGGATTTTGTGCTGATTTTTTCCTTAATAAACCGCAAGGAAGGTTAATTATGAATCGGTTTGAACAAGTTCAAGCCGATGCCGGAAGTGGTTTTGAAAACAAATCTGCGTTCTTAATCGAGGTAGAAGACTACCAATTTATTAATGTGTTAGGGAAATGATGGACAAGGAAGAAATCGCCCGTGCGTTTAGGCAAGTTCAACAACATATATGTCTGGAACTTGAACGCATGGATGGGCATGGCAGTTTTCAGTCCGATGAATGGGAAAGGGCAGAAGGCGGGGGGGGAATAACCCGTACCATTAAGAATGGTCAAGTTCTAGAAAAAGGTGGCGTAGCATTTTCGGAGGTCTTTGGTCCTGTAAGCGAGGTTATGAAAAAGCAGCTCGGTCTCAATGGTGATTCCTTTTTTGCAACAGGCGTTTCCATCGTCTTACATCCAATAAATCCACATGTCCCTATTATCCACATGAATGTTCGGTATTTTCAATTAGATACGGGTGAATATTGGTTTGGTGGCGGTATCGACCTAACACCACACTACATCAATAAACCCGCGGCAGCCATGTTCCACTCTCGCTTAAAATCCATATGTGATTCCTATGACATTGAATTTTACCGACGCTTTAAAGATTGGGCAGACGATTATTTCTTTATCCCACATCGAAACGAAACAAGAGGAATAGGCGGTATTTTCTTTGACCACTTAACACATACTAAGACAGTTTCAAAAGAACAACTGTTTCAATTCTGTTACGACCTTGCCTATCAGTTTCCTTACATTTACACTGAGCAAGTCGGTATGTTCAAAGGTATTTCGTATTCGGATCAGGAATTACGCTGGCAACTGTTGCGACGTGGACGTTACGTCGAATTCAACCTTGTTTATGACCGTGGGACAAAATTCGGACTGCTCTCAGGCGGACGAACCGAATCTATCTTAATGAGTCTTCCTTCTTCAGCACAATGGGAATACATGGCTGATGTCTTGCCTGATTCTCCGGAACAGGAGACTTTAGGTCTTTTAAAAAAGGGCATTGATTGGATTTAAATAGTTCGAAGGTGATTAATTCAATCAAAAGGATTGCAAATTACCTGCTTCCAAAAATAGACGAACCTACCCGAATCATGTTACTACCTTCCTCTACGGCAACCTGATAATCGTTGCTCATACCAAATGACAAGATTGAAAAATGAGGATCGTTTTTAAAATAGGAAATTTTAAGCTGCGAAAAATGCTGTTTTAACGCTTTAAACTCCTGCCGGATAGTCCGTTCCTCAGAGGTAAATGTTGCCATTCCCATCACACCGCTGATTTGTATCGATTTAAGTTGTTGAAATTCTGGCGACTGGAGGACCTTATTCACTTCATCCATAGAAAATCCAAACTTTGTTTCTTCTTTTGCAATATGAAATTGCAAAAGGCAGGGCACTACACGCTTTACTTTAGCCGCTTGTTTATCAATTTCTTTCAATAATTTCCAACTGTCAACACCATGAATAAGGTGTACAAACGGAACAATGAATTTCACTTTATTGGTTTGCAGGTGACCAATGAAATGCCAACGAATATCGGACGGTAAATGAGTTGCTTTATCCACTAACTCTTGTACTTTATTTTCCCCAAAATCGCGCTGACCCCACTGGTAGGCTTCCTCTATCGCTTGTTCTGGATGTGTTTTAGATACTGCGACAAGCGTTACATGCTCAGGAATACTGCCTTTAATTCGCCTTAGGTTTTCCTCAATCATTCGTTGATGTTGTAAATGGTCAACCCGCTTCGCAGCTTAGGCTCAACCCAAGTTGATTTTGGAGGCATGATTAAATGTTCATCAGCTACCGCTTTTACTTGATCCATCGTAACTGGAAACAACACAAAACCAACGTCAAAACCTTTATGGTCGATGGCTTCTTTCACCTTGGAAAGGCCTTCAACACCGCTGATGAAATCAATTCGGCTATCGGTTTTCAAATCGTTTATTCCTAAGATAGGAGTCAAAATTTCTCGTGTCAACAATTCTGCATCCAGACGGCCAACAGGATCCATCGTTGAAATTGATTCAGTATTGAGTTCAAAAAGGTACCATTTACCTTGCAAATACATGGTAATATGGTGTTCTTTTGACGGTTTTTCCGCAGAAGTTAACTCAGTAATTGTGCCTATTAATGAAAGTTTTCCAAGGAATTCTTGGATAGAAAAACCGTTTAATCCTTTTACAATTCGGTTGAATTCAACGATGTTCAGTTGTTGCTCATCAATTAAAAAAGAAAGGAAAAAGTTTTCGTTCATTCCGGAATGTTCGTTCTTTTCGTTCCTAACTTTTCGCAACCTTGAAGATGAGGCCGAACGGTGATGTCCGTCTGCAATATATAAAGCATTTATTGAATCAAAAGATGCTTTTATTTCTTCCACCTGTTCTACTGATGCCAACCATAGTTCGTGTTTGATGCAATCGGTTGTTGTGAATTCATATTCAGGTCTTGAAGATGTGCTTTTTTCCAATAAAACACGAATTCCTTCATTGGAAGGGTAGGCCAACAATACGGGTTCTGCATTGAACCCTGTGATATCCAAGTAATGGGTAAAAAGGTGTTCTCGAGAAGTGAGTGTGGCCTCGTGTTTTTTAATATGATCGGAATCGTATTCATCCAAGCTCGCACCAGCAATAATACCAGTAAAAATGCGGTTCACATGCGTCTGCCGGTATATGTAAAAATGAGGCTCTTCGTCTTGAACAAGTATGCCGTCTTTCAGAAATCCTTCGAATTTCTGTTTGATATGAACGAACCGTTCTGTCGAATTGGGTTCGGTCGTTTGTTCACCTGGCCTTTCGGGATGAATAATGTGCAAAAAAGTGAAGGGATTGTCTTCCAGTTTGGCCATGAGCACATTTCTCTTGTAGGTAAAGTAAGGCCTTGAGGCTACCAAATGTACTTTATCCCGTACGGGGCGAATGGCTTTAAACGGAATAATATGGGCCATTTTGCTTAGTTGTTGTGACGTCCGAAGGCTTCGATAATTTGATTGGCGAGCTCTTCTCCAATGCGGTCTTGGGCTTCAACTGTTGCAGCGCCGATATGAGGGGTACATGCGATGAGCTCGTTCTGCAAAAGGTCATGACGTGGATTCGGCTCATTTTCATAGACATCTAAACCGACGCAAGCAACATTTCCATTATTAAGTGCTTGGAGCAATGCTGTTTCATCAATAACACCCCCGCGCGCAGCGTTTACAATTCGAACTCCTGGTTTCATGGCGTCGAACTCCGCTTTTGAAATGACTGCTGAACCATCCGATTGCTTGGGCACGTGTAGCGATATAAAATCAAGTTGGTCAATAACAGCGTGTAAATCTTCGGTTGGCTTTACCAATACGTTGCATGTGTGTGTTTTCCCAACAGGCACACTTATTTCAACTGGTTCCGTATTTCGTGATACAGCGATTACTTCCATACCAACGCCCAATGCATATGAAGCAAGGCTTTGACCAATTCGTCCAAAACCTATGATTCCTAGTGTTTTACCTCTTAACTCAATGCCTTTTGCGTACTTTTTCTTAAGACTGGAAAAGTCACCTTCTTCCATGTGTTTGAAAGAATCATGAAGGTTTCTGGATAGGCTGAACAAATGCCCCATGACCAATTCTGCAACCGATTGAGAACTTGCCCCAGGCGTGTTAATAACCATTCTACCTTGCTCTCGGGCGTAGGCAACATCGATGTTATCCATGCCAACTCCGCCGCGGCCTATAAGCTTCAACTCTGGACACGCATCGATAAGCTCCTTCCTTGCTGTGGTCGCACTTCTCACGATTAACATGGAAATTTGATGGCTATTAATGAATTCAATCAAGTCATCCTGCGGAACTTTATCCGTAATTACTTCGTAACCGGCTTCGGTTAATATTTTTTTACCTAATGGAGAAATACCATCATTGGCCAGAATTTTCATAAGCTATGTTTAACCGTGTTTTTGGGTAAAATGATTCATCACATCGACCAAAACCTGTACACTTGATAATGGCAGGGCATTGTACATCGAAGCCCTGTAACCTCCAGTGGAACGGTGACCAGGTAAACCTACGATATCTGCACTTTTCCAAGCGTTATCGAAGGCATCCTTAAGGTTTTCGCTGTTCAATCTAAAGGTTACGTTCATATCCGATCGATCTTCCTTTGCCACCAAACCTGTGAACAATGGATTCGAATCAATCTCGTTGTAAAGTAGGTCTGCTTTCGCCCTGTTTTCTTTTTCAATAGCATCCACACCGCCATGTGCGAGTAGGTGCCTTAAATTCAACATGGCCACATAAACAGAAAAAACAGGTGGTGTATTCAGCATTGATTCCTTCGCTGCATGCTGCGCGAGGTCAAGGTAAGTGGGTAGAAAAGGCGAGGTTGATTTTCCGAGAAGGTCTTTACGCACGATGTACAATGTTGCACCTGCCGGACCTAGGTTTTTCTGAGCTCCTGCGTAAATGAGTCCGAATTTGGAGACATCCACATTCCGGGAGAAAATATCTGAGGACATATCACAAGCCAAGGGTAAATTGGTTTTCGGAAAATCCTTATACTGTGTCCCGTAGATGGTATTATTTGAGGTAAAATGGATGTAGTCGACCTCTGTTGGGCATTGATATCCTTTTGGGATATAATTGAACTTTTGATCCTCTGAACTAGCAAACACATCCACATCGATTCCTACCTTTCGGGCTTCTTTAATTGCTCCACTGGCCCATGTACCGGTATTGATGTAACCCGCTTTTTTCGTTTCACGCATGAGGTTCAAGGCAGTAATTGTAAACCCTAAGGTTGCACCGCCTTGTAGAAAGATGACCTCATATTCGTCGGACACATGAAGTGCTTGTTTTACTAGGGAAATCGCTTCATCCATAACAGCCACAAAATCTTTGTGACGGTGTGAAACTTCTAGAATGGATAGGCCGTTGAAATCCAAAACGGCTTGAGCGGCTTGTTGGAAAACTTCTTGCGGAAGAATACATGGACCCGCTCCAAAATTATACTTCATATTTTCTAGCTATTGGTTAAATGCTCAATTACGCATTGAAGATCAATACGGCGAAATGTTATGGAGCGAAAATTAATCCTCTTTTTTCGACTTTGCAGGCTTTGTTTCAGCCGCTTTTTTGGTGGTCGTTTTTTTTGCTGCTGGTTTCTTTTCAGCAGCAGCTTTTGCAGTTGTTTTTTTGGCTGCCGTTTTTTTCTCCGCAGTTTCTTTTACTTCTTTTGTCGAAGTCTTTTCTTTTGTAGGTATTACAGACGTTGTACTTTTTTTCTTTTGACGTGTATTTCCGTAGGACCCAATCGCACGTTTACCTTTCGCTGTTTTTTTATCTCCTCTTCCCATTGCTTTATCGTATTTATATTAAAATTGAAATAAACTCACTTTTTACGTGACGAATTTACAAAGAACTTTTTAGAAATTCACTTGAAAAAAAAGCGTTTTCACAAGTTGTGCTCAACCGACATCAAGCTTACTGGTAATTGCCCAGTCGAACCAAAGGGTAGGAGATTTTGAAGGTAAGGATGTTCTTTTCGGTAAACCCACGAATGCTTTTATTGAACATAAGGTTATAGCCATAGCGCAAAGTAAAACAGCCGTAGGTAATACCGACCTCTGGACGGTAAAACCACCTTGCTTTATCGCCAAAATTGGAGCCGGTTTGCCAACCAAACTGCGCTATGTTCATACTTAAAAGGTGTATTTTAGCACCGTTAAATATAGAGAATGAATAATCTTTCTTATCGCTATTTAGTGATTGTTGGTAATTGAGTTTTATAAAATTGATGTTTGAATTTGGTTCTCCTGTTAAGGGCTCAAAAAATAAAAATAGGTTCTTATTTGAACCATAACCCACTGTAAATTCTCCACCAAACCAAGCCTCTTTTCCAAACATACTTGTAGCTCCTAGTCCAAGGTTAATATACCCAGTGAACGGATTGAAATTGGTTTCCCTGTGGGCATCGAGCAATTTGTTTAGTTGGATTTTAGCGGGACCACTTTCTTTTGTAACAACCATTTCTTTGATTTGCTTGTCTAGGTTATACAAGTCATGTAGCCAGTTTTCGTCAAATTCATCTTCCTCTTCAACTGGCGGATGGTATTCAAAGTTCATGATTTCACGGTATCCCGTATTTTCCATAAGCTGCACCCTCAATTTACTGAAATAGGTGAGTCGTTCTTCATCGGCATAAAACATGGCGCTATCTATGAATCCGTTTAATACCTGCATTCCCTTGGTCAGTTTCAACGCATAGATTCGATTGTTTTCACTTTCTTCATCGTAGGTAGGGTAAAAATCATATTCGTGTTCATCGGAGTATTTTTCAGAATTATAAATACAGGTGTCATCACTAATGATGTGTGTAAGGTAGATATCTTTTAATAACGAAAAAGCAAGCATTTTGCCATACGAATTAAGTGGGTCATCTGGGTCGTTAAGTAATCCGTTGATGCGATCAATACTGCTTTTGTAATAGTTTAAATTGTTACCCTTGTCCATTTTCCCAATCTCTGATTTTATAAGGGCCAACTGTTCTTTTTCTTCATCTGATATTGGTTGAATGTCCTTTGACGGTAATTTACCGTATTTATCAAAAGGGGCAATGCTGATCATTCCTTGGGATAACAGGTTGCTTGAAACAGCGAATATAAACGCAAATAGCAGTAGCAATGATTTCATCTTATTTATATTTTTTGTTGAAATTACTAAAATTAATCAAACAAGGTATTTCCTACCCATAGGACCTTCGTTCATTACTAAATCGATAATGGACAAGTCTGGAACAAAATTGAAGCGGTCAAAAAAAACCTGATAATAAGGAGATGTAACAAAAGACTTAGACTTGAATTGTGCAAAATCCATTGATTCACAATTTTGTAATTCGACCGTTTTTAGGTCCCATTCCAACCCTAAATCAAACCAATTCATGACTGTATTAAATGAAGCTTGGCATACATCCAATAGTTTCTTGTACTCTACCGAATAGAGGTTTACGATATCAAAGTAGTAGTGCTCGAAGTAGGGCGCAGACGCATAAGCCGTGCGTAATGACCTGAGGTGTTGGCTACGCCAATCTTGAGAGTCGTCTATCTCAATTTCCTCTGTTTTTGTTTTTGACCCGTTGACTTTCTTTACAGGTATGGAAAGTGTCAATTTTCCATTTGGGCCAAGTATATCAAACCTTGATCGAAATGTTTGCTTAACAAATACCTCCTTCGAATTAAGTATGTACGGTGCTTCCAACAAGGAATGATAATAAGAAACTGGTCCGAAAAGGGCTATCGGAGCAGTTCTTACCTTATCCATTTAAACAAACGCTCCCAGCGTATACCGATAGATGGGTCTGTACTCTTTGAAAACCACACCAGTGAAGCCCTACCCACAATATGGTCTTCTGGAACAAAACCCCAGAACCTTGAATCCGCAGATTGGTAACGGTTATCTCCCATCATCCAATAGTAATTCATCGCAAAAGTATAGTAAGATGCTTTCTTTCCGTCGATGTAAATACCGTCTTTTTTCTCCTGAAGCATGTGCCCTTCATATGCGGTGATAATGCGCCTGTACCAAGCAATATTATCCTTATGAATGTTAATTTTTTGTCCTTTTTTAGGTATTTGAAACTTCGTGAAATCCGTAACGGTGTTGTTTACATACATATCCTTAGGGAAATAACTTAAGTTATTGATGAAATCAAGGCTATTAGCTTTGTATTTGGGATTGTCTGAATATTGCTTTTGCAGATCAAGTACAAATTTGGCGTCAGGGAAATCGCGGCTCAACTTCTGTTTTTGCGTCTTGGTCAATTGCATAATATACCTACCATCTGGTAATAGTTGGTAATCTTTTCGGCTTTTCTCGAGTCCATATTTTTTAATCATCGTCGGGATGTTCAATTCATTAAAATTAGACACGGTGTATTGCAAGTTTTGATTTTCTGGGACAAAAGCCGGTTTTCCATTCACGTACAGCACCGAAGCCTTGATTTCCAGCCAGTCCCCAGGAACACCAACACAGCGCTTGATGTAGTTCTCTCTTTTATCGACCGGGCGATAAATCAATCCAAAATGTTGAACGATACCTCCTGTTGACATGTCATGAGCGATTTTTTGTTCTGATAACATCGTTCTTGCCATGGCGGTATACTTGGAAAAGTTTTGAATGAGTAACCTTCCCAAAAACAACTGAGTAAAGCTATCCGCCAAGGCCGGATTTAACGATGCTTGCTTCAAACTGTCTGCATAAAAGTTCTGTGCAATTTGGGCGTTTTTATTGGTTTCAGGATCGCTTTTAAATAGTTCTTTGGCTTCTGTTATTACTATACCATGATAGTCATGTCCCATTAAACCATCTGGCACTCGAGGGTCATATACAGCCGTGTCTCCAGAAGGGTAGTTGAAGACTACTACATCGTTCCTTTTTACATCCGTGAAACCTGGCAACCTGAAATAGGTGCCTTTTTCAAAATCCGTATAACTTTTAATGTTTACCCATGGAACAGTATTATGAACCAATGGAAAGGATAGGGGAGTGACAGGAACCTTTGGTCCGTAAGATAATTTATTCACGAAAAGAAAATCCCCCACAAGTAATGTCTTTTCCATTGATCCAGTTGGGATTTGAAATGGCTCAAACACATAAGTTCGGATAATACTGGCTGCGATTAAGGCAAATAATAAATTATCTCCCCAGTCTTTGATTTTGGATTTCTCGCCGGGCTTGTGGCGCGTCAAGGACTGATGAACCAATGCCACGGCATGTCCAAGGACCGGAAGTGTAAGTGCAAGAACGATGTGGTCGCCCCATTTGCGTTTTTCCATTTCACCGGTATTTGCCCAATTGGTTTCTGCTTGGATGTTAAGTTCAGGCTGGCTTTGAATGGTATAAAAAGCACGGTAGGGAAAGAATATCCCTTCTAAGGTGGCTGCTATAGAATAGCCCCCAAACCTTCTTATGAGTGACGTATTGCAAACAGACCACATAGCCAAGTGGACTCCAGGAATCAACATCAACAGCGCCCACCACGGCTTGTTACATCCAAGTTTAAAAGCAATAAAATAGTTATATCCTGGAACAAGGGCTTCCCAAGCTTTTCGGTCAGCCTTTTCGAAAACCTTCCACCACATCCCGAGGTATGGGTGAAGCAACAAAAAAATGTAAAAATAAATAAAGGGCATACGTTTTAGTTTTTAGTCATATTCAACACGTCTTGCATGGTGAAAACACCATGTCTTCCTTTCAGCCATTCTGCCGCGATAACGGCACCTGTTGCAAATCCTTGTCGGTTAAATGCTTCATGGGTAAGCGAAATGGAATCAATAGTGGAATGATAAGTGACACTATGTGTTCCCGGAACCTCAGGAATGCGCTTGGCAATTATTGGTAATGTATCTTTGGAAAGTTCACTTTCTGACAAATGCCAACTTGAGTAACTGTCATGGGCATTTATCAATTGTTCAGCAATGGAAATAGCCGTTCCACTGGGTGCATCCAGTTTTTGAACGTGATGGATTTCCTCCACGCTCGCAGTGTACTCGGGATGCGTATTCATGAGCTTAGCCAATAGCCTATTCAGTTCAAAAAAAATATTCACTCCAACACTAAAATTGGAAGCATGCAGCATACTCCCGTTTTGTTCTCGCACATAAGAGATCGTTTGGTTCAAATCCTCGTTCCAACCTGTGGTTCCAACGACAATTGGAACACCTTTTTCGATACAAGTGCGGATATTTTGTACGGCACTATCAGGTTTGGTGAATTCTATTGCAACGTCAGTATTCTCTTTATTGATTTCTCGCACATCGGATGTAGAATCAAATCTGGCTGAAATAACATGACCGCGCGATTCTGCAATCTGCTCAATGAGCTTACCCATTTTTCCGTATCCAATTAATGCAATGCGCATAGAAGGAGCAAAAATAACTTTTTCGTGCGATGATTCTGTCTGCATTAACGAAAATTAAAGGATACACCAAGTCCAATGCTATTTCTTGCGGGGGTAGCCAATTTCAATCGCATCGAAATATTATCCGAAACGTCGAAGCCTACAAAGTGTGCTTCTACCGCCGCATCTGCTATTTGCAGTAAATAAACAATGCCAATTCCAATGATAGAAAGGTCTCGCTGATTCAGGTATTGCTGGTAAAGGGTTAAGACCGCCTCATCGTCGTAGTCTGCCCATTGTGGATCAGTGACGTTCCCTTCCATACGATTGGTATATTCGGTTTTAAGTGCTTTTTGGGTCGATTGATTGGATTGGAAAAAATACCCCGTTGCACCGAGACCAGCATAAATAAGTGGTACCTTCCAGAAGGCTTTTTTTTGTCCTTTTGGCATTGCTTTATGGTTGTAGATTTGACCTAGGCCAGGAAGCGCCGCGGAGTATAGCAAGGCTTTTTTGAAAGAATGTTCTTTTTTTAGGGTGTCTACAACGAGGCTATCTGTGGATTGCGCACGTATTGCATTCGGCAATGCTACCGCTACATATAAAAAAACAATGATGCTCCGCATCAGGCATTCATCAATTCAATGATTCTATTGAGGTCCACCTCGGAATTGAAACTTACAATGATTTTACCTGTACCATTGTGGCTTTTACGAATCTCAATTTTAGCCGAAAGTTTATCTCCGAGGTGTTCTTGAAAAGCATATTGGTTGGTGCTCACTGGAGGAATAACTTGCTTGGATGGATTGCTTGTTGTGTTTGTTCTTACTGGTTCCACTACACCTTGACGGATTAAAGCTTCGGTTTCTCTGACTGAAAGGTCCTCGTCTATGATTTTTTGGTAAATCGAAAGCTGAAGACCTTCATCTCCAGCGGAAACGAGCGCCCTGGCATGCCCCATAGAAAGCTGGTGATCCCTAACACTTGCTTGGATATCGGCTGGAAGCTTTAACAAGCGCAGGTGATTTGTAATGCTGGACCGGGATTTGGCGACTTTTTGACTCAGTTGTTCTTGTGTCAAATTGCATTCCTCAATCAACCTGGAGTAGGAGAGTGCGACCTCAATCGCATTTAAATCTTCCCGCTGGATGTTTTCCACCAATGCCATTTCGAGCATGGTTTGATCGTTGGCCACGCGAATGTAAACAGGAACTTCTGTCAATCCGGCTAGTTGTGCTGCTCGAAAACGACGTTCACCAGAAATCAGCTGGTATTTATCCCGACCCAATTTCCGAACGGTCAGTGGCTGAATGATCCCATGTATTTGAATCGAATTACTCAATTCTTCCAGAGCCTCTTTCTCAAAAGTTGATCTGGGGTTAAAAGGATTCGCTTCGATGCTCTCAATGGATAACATCGAAACGGAGCCAACAACACCGCCTGAGGAGGAGCGTGTGGTAATGTCTGTTTCGTTACTTTCTAGTAAGGCACTCAATCCTTTCCCGAGTGCTGCGCGTTTTTTCGGACTAGAGCTCATCGTTCAACTTAATGTTTTTATCGTCGTTTTCAATGTGGGTCATGTTATTACGCTGAAGAATTTCCCGTGCAAAGTTAAGGTAATTCACCGCTCCTTTACTTCCAGCGTCGTGCATGACGATTGTTTCTCCAAAACTTGGCGCTTCACCCAACTTCGTGTTTCGGTGGATAACGGTATCAAATACCAATTCTTGAAAATGGGTTTTTACTTCCTCCACTACTTGATTGGAAAGCCGAAGCCTGGTATCATACATGGTCAAAACAATCCCTTCGATTTCCAGTTGCTGGTTGAGTCGGCCTTGAACAATTTTAATCGTATTCAATAGTTTTCCGAGGCCTTCCAAAGCGAAATACTCACATTGAACAGGTATCATAACGGAATCTGCAGCGGTGAGTGCATTCACGGTAATTAAACCAAGAGAAGGGGAGCAATCGATGAAAATAAAATCGTAATCGTTTCGAACCTTTTCGAGCGCCATTTTTAACATTTTCTCCCTGTTGGGAAGGCTAATCATTTCGAGTTCAGCCCCCACTAAATCTATGTGGGATGGGAGGATATGCAGGTTTGGATTGGGTGTCTCAATGATCAAGTCCTTTGGATTTACATCATTAATGAGGCATTCGTAAATGTTTTTGGTGTTTTTAGGGTCAAAGCCCAATCCAGAAGTCGCATTGGCCTGAGGATCTGCATCCACCAATAAGGTTTTATATTCCAATACACCCATGCAACCTCCTAGGTTAATGGCTGTGGTGGTTTTACCTACGCCTCCCTTTTGGTTCGCAATTGCAATTATTTTTCCCATTCCACTTTAAAAGAATACAAATATAAGACATACAAAAAGCATTTTGAGGTGAACACCTCTTAAGTTTTCAACGTATGTAAATCATGGAAATGATCCAGGCGCATTAGTTGAAGACTCAAAAGATCCTATTCGGAAGCTAATCAGTGGCGTCGCGCTCCTGCATCTGACGTATGAACATCGTTTTATATTGGCCATTGAGTGCAAGTAATTCTTCGTGTGTGCCTTCCTCAGCGATTTTACCATGTTCGAGCACGTAGATCTTATCAGCTAAACTTAAAGATGAGATGCGGTGGCTTACAATCAAAGTGGTTAATTGCTTTTGCTTGTTCAAGGTTGAAATATTTTCCAAAATCGTGTTTTCCGTCTCTGTATCCACGGCGGAAAAACAATCGTCCAGTACAAGAAGCGTTGGATTGCGAAGCAAGGCCCGGGCAATACTGATACGTTGTTTCTGTCCACCACTAAGGTTTACTCCCCGTTCACCTAGTAAGGTTTGATAGCCGTCTGGAAAATCAGATATGTTATGGTGAACATGGGCCAACTTTGCTACTTCTGTGACTTTTTGATCGGGAATATCGGTTTGTTCCGAACCAATCATGATATTGTTTGCAATGGTATCCGAAAACAAGAACACTTCCTGTGGGGCGATACCACAATGCGTGCGGTAATCGTGAAGGTTAATCACTTTTAACTCCTGGTCATCAACAAGTATTTGTCCCTGGTCAGGGTCCATTTGCCTCATGAGCAACTTTAGAATGGTCGATTTTCCGCTTCCTGTTTTTCCAATAATTCCAACTGTTGAACCTGCGGGAATAGTTAGGTTGAGACCAGAAAGCACTTCAATTCCAGTAGTGGGGTAAGAAAAATGCACATTCTTGAAATCAACCTTTCCTTTGAAATCAAATAACGCATTGTTCGGATTGAAAATAGCAGGTTTGGTATCCAAAAAATCATTTATCCGACTTTGGGACGCCGAAGCACGTTGAATAATGGATGTCACCCAGCCGATACTTGCGAAGGGCCAGGTAAGTTTATTCACAAAGAATACAAATGCCAAAATTCCTCCAGGAGAAATCTTCCCTGAGAAATTCATTAGACCTCCAACGTAAATAGCTAACAAAGTGCTCAATCCTATTAAAAAAACAATGGTTGGCATGAAAAACGCATTCACCCGCACCAGTCCCATAACACGCCCTTTGTAATTTTCGGCAGAATCATCAAAGCGATTTCGCACGTTTTCTTCCCTTAAATAGGCCTTTATTACTCGAATACCAGAAAAGGATTCCTGAACAATGGCTGAAAGTTGCGATTGCTCGGCTTGCACTTCTTTACTCAGTTTATTCATCCTTGAGGAAACCACATATATCAGATATGACATAATGGGCAGCGGAATAAGAACAAGGAGGGTAAGCATGGCGTTTATTTGAACCATTTGACCAATTACCAAAGCAGAAAGCGCAATCAAATTAATGGAATACATGATACCCGGTCCAAGGTACATGCGCACCTGACTCACATCTTCACTGATTCGATTCATGAGGTCACCAACTTTATGGGAATTGAAAAACTGAAAATCCATTTGTTGGTAATGGGCATAAATTTCATTTTTCAAGTCAAATTCGATGTGCCTGGACATCACTATAATTGTCTGACGGGTAAGGAAAAGAAAAAAACCACTGATTAATGACAACAACATATATATCCCTCCAACCTTCAACGAGAGTAAAATGAGGTCTTCCAAACTACTTGTTTTCTGGGTGCTTAGCATTTCATCAACTGCTTCCTTTACAAAAAGGGGCATCTGAACGCCAAAATAATTGGATATGACGATGAATAGAACACCCAGTATGAGACGCCATTTATAGCGAAGGAAATATTTGTTGAGATAGCTCAGTGACTTCATGTAATAATTTCTATTTTTGCGGGCGATACCGCGGATGCAAAGGTAATGAATCAAGGCATACCGATTAAGCTTAACACCAATCTCACGAAATATGTTCAAAGAGATGAATACAAATACATTGGACGTCGAGGCCAACCCAGTGTTGTCCAGAATGAACGATATGGAACACGAACAATTGTTGTTCTGTTCAGATAAAGACACAGGATTGCTTGCCATCATAGCTGTGCACAATACAGTATTGGGTCCGGCGTTGGGAGGAACACGTATGTGGCGTTATGCCAATGAGTCAGAAGCACTGGTTGATGTACTCAGGCTCTCACGAGGCATGACCTATAAAAACGCCATTTCGGGATTAAATTTGGGAGGTGGAAAGGCTGTAATCATAGGGGATTCCAGAACACAGAAATCCGAAGCCTTGATGCGCCGCTTTGGCAAGTTTGTGAATAGCCTAGGTGGAAAGTACATCACAGCAGAAGATGTCGGCATAAGTACGCAGGACATGTCATACGTCAATATGGAAACCCAACATGTTGTTGGACTTCCCGGTAAAAGTGGCGATCCTTCACCTGTAACTGCACACGGGGTTTATGTAGGTATGAAATCCTGCGCAAACATCGCCTATGGATCAGATTCCCTCAACGGGAAAAGGGTTTTGGTGCAAGGGGTAGGTCACGTGGGTGAATACCTCGTAAGCGCGCTGACTAAAGAAGGTGCTAAGGTTATTATTTCAGATATCCATGAACCAACGGTTCAACGTGTTTCCAAACAATACGGTACGGAGGTTGTCGCTCCAGATGCTGTGTACGATTGCCCAATGGATATTTATGCACCATGTGCTCTTGGCGCAACATTGAACGACGAAACATTGGCTAAATTGCAATGCGATATTATTGCAGGTGCAGCAAACAATCAACTAGCCAACGAACAGGTTCATGGCGAAGTCGTGATGCAAAAAGGATTTATCTACGCTCCCGATTTTGCTATCAATGCAGGTGGGGTGATCAACTGTTATTCTGAAGTGAAGGGATTAAGCCATGAGTGGGCCATGCAAAAAGCAGAGGAAATTTACCAAACCATCCATGGGATAGTTACCAGATCGAGGAATGAACAGACAGCAGCCTACAAAATCGCCAACAAAATGGCCGAGGAACGTATTGTTTCCATCGGAAAAGTAAAATTGCCCCTTTGATGTTAAACCGCAGGCATTTAAGAATCAAAGTTCTACAGGTCCTTTACGCTTATTACCAAAGCAGGGACGATGATTACAAGTCAATAGAGAAGACACTGATGCATTCGATTGAGCGAATGTATGATTTATACATCTATTTGTTTTTGACGTTTTCCGAGTTGAAACACATTTCGATGGATCGAATGGAGGAAAACAAGAAGAAAATCAGGCCATCAGAGAACGATTTGAATCCAAATACCAAATTTATTCACAACCAAGTTATCCAAGCCATTGAAGCATGTGCGACGTTACGAAAGGTAAGTGAACAAAGGAAGGTCAATTGGATTGGGGACGAAAACAGGGAGTTGTTCCGAAAAATGTTTCTGCACATTCGTGACTCTGAGGTGTACAATTCTTTTATGAACAACGGACGTTCAGGTTTCGAAGAGGACAAGGAATTTGCCATTTCATTATTCAAAACGGAGATTGCTAATTTCCCACTCCTTTATGGATTCTTCGAAGAGGAAAACATACACTGGCTCGATGACATCGACCTGATGTGCAACATGGTGATAAAAACCATCAAGGCCTTGTCGGAAAACGAAGAATTGGAAGTGTTTTCGCTCTATAAACCAGAAGACGACGAACAGGAGTTTGTCAAGACCTTGCTTTCAAAGACGTTGGTCTTGGATGCTGAAAATGAAGCGCTCATTGATGACTTGACGCGAAATTGGGAATTGGACAGAATTGCTAAAATGGACGTTATTTTGATGAAAATGGCGTTGACAGAACTGCAAGTGTTTTCCAATATTCCAAGTTCTGTGACACTAAATGAGTACATCGAAATAGCCAAATTTTACAGCACTCCCAAAAGCAATGGATTTATCAATGGGATATTAGATAAAGCCATTATTCGATTGCAAAAAGAGAATAAAATGCATAAAATCGGTCGCGGATTGATGAAATAAGGCCATTTCTGTGCCCTTTTTGTGACGAAATAAAATAACTTTGAATTGTAATAAATAACAACATGAAACAAGCGATTTTTTTTAGCCTTTTTGTTCTGTTATTTTCTTGTGGAGGAAATCAGACGGTTGAGGTGGGAAACAAAACAAGTATGGTGGTAAATCCAGTGTATGATGCCGGAACAGTGGTAAAAGGCGAAGTCATCAAAGCGAAATTCGTGGTTAAAAACACAGGGAAATTCCCTCTTGTGATTGCAGAAGTGCAAGGGTCGTGTACATGCACTGTCGCCGAAAAGCCTGAAGAGCCTATCAAACCAGGCCAGTCAGCTACGATTAAAGCAGAGGTAGATACTGGGAAAACCGCGACAGGGAAAGTATCAAAATCTGTTCGAATAGTCGCAAACACCGAACCGTCCGTAACAGAAGTGGTCATCAAAGGAAATGTTAAACGATAATTATTCATTCAATTAAATAAACTCAAAAAAAATGGGGTCATTGCCAAACATTATTATGCTCGTACTCATCATAGCGATTATGTATTTCACTATGATCAGGCCACAACAGCGAAAACAAAAAGAATTAAAAAAACTACGTGAATCCCTCAAACAAGGTGACCGAGTGGTGACCATTGGTGGCATTCATGGAAAAATTCTAGAAATAGCCGAATCGACGGTGCTTATCAGCTCCGATGGAACTAAAATAAGGTTTGAAAAATCAGCTATAGCAAGTTCAAGTGAAGATAAAGCTGATTTAAGCTTAGGTTTAAAAGGTTGAGGTCAAACCTACTGATTTATATAGGCTTAGCTATGCTAGCCTCATGTAATTCGGGAGATTTATTACAGGTAAATCGGTTTAAATCCAACAAGGCTTTTCTATCGAATATTTTTAAAGACGACTTTCGCTCGTATGAACAAGATGTGGATGAATCCATTCAGGTAATTGTTCAAAAGTACGGAACGCAATGGGATTTTTGTGATTGCGTGCGAAAAGGAGACTCACTGAACAAAGCGTTACAAAACCCATCATTAAGTGAGGTTGAGACAGACAACCTTTTAAAGCGGTTCGAAGTGATCGATCAACGATGTCAAGCGTTCAAAATCACAGATCCTAACCGAACCCCAAGGGAACGCAAGGAGCATGAGCGAAAAGTAAAAAAATGTTTGTCGAATTACTAAAATGTTCAATTAATTCATCAACTTCACAGAGATAACTGCTTCTCCACTGTAGTGCTCACCTGTTTCTGCGTTGTCTGCCTCACCGTTTCCAATCAAGATGGAAGCCTTTGCGTCAATGAACGCATCGCTAATAGTCCATCCATATTCGTTGTCATGATGCAGGATCGAAACAGGGAAGTTATCAGCCGCCATCACATAGGTGTAGGTAAATTGATCGTTGTAAATGAAGGTCAACTCACAGAAATCAAGGCAATGATAATCGAGCAGGTTGACTGTATAGGTCACATTTGCTTGTAAAACAGGATTAGGAGCGTCATCCACGCCCTCTTGTTCAACGTATTCACCTTCGACTTCAGCCTCAAATTCACCGTCCCCGGATTCCATCTCCGTAAGGTCTCCAACCGCTTCCATACTTGTGATGACATCCAATTCAATCATTTCATCACTTCCTAACGCATGAACTTGCTTTCTATTCGGAGCTAGGGTTATAAGAAACTCAGCATAACGGTAATCTGGATTCATGTAAATAATGCCCTCTTCATTGATTACCAATCCCTCTGGGATGGCGTCTTGGTTGATTATAAATAAAAAGGTGTCTGCCTCTTGAACTGCCCAAAGGAAATAATTGTCATCGTACTCTAAGGCTAGACAAGCAATTTGGTATGTTAGTTCATCCCTCGAGTCAATATGGTTTTGGTGCCCATTTGAAAAGGTATGTTGAATACCCACGAATATAAATGCAATAACTAATAACTGTTTCATGGCTCAGTGAATTAAAAAAAGAGGGTCGAAACCCTCCTTTAAAAAAAATAATCTAAACAATTCGATTAATTTACGCTGCCAGAAAGTTCAGCACCTGCTTTGAATCGAACCACATTTTTAGCGGCAATTTTGATTTCTTTTCCGTTTTGAGGATTACGACCTGTACGAGCCTCTCTTTTAGATAAAGAAAAAGAACCAAATCCTACCAATGAGATACGGTCGTTGCTTTTCAACGCATCTGTAGTAGCACTAACGAATCCGTCAAGCGCTTTTTTCGCATCGGCTTTAGACAAACCTGAGTTTGCTGCAATAGCATCAATTAATTCTGCTTTGTTCATAATGTTAAATTTAAATTAGATGAATTATTAACATGGCAAATATATTCTAAAAGTCAAGCCAATCAAGGCTTTCAGCTTAAAATAACCTTGATTTGTTGAAAAAAGCGGTGTTTTGTTAATAAAGAGGGTCCAAAACGCATAAAAATCAAGGGGTTCAAGGCTTTTACTCAAACAAATAACACGCTTCTAAGGCATTTCCTGCTAGGAATTCTTTGCTTAACATGCGCCTTTTCCCTTCAGGTTGTAATTCGGTTACCTCAAAATAAAAATCGGAACATGGAACTAAAATGGACTTTTCCCGAATAGTAAGTTTCCCAGGTTGTTCAACAGGTAGGTTTGTTTTTTTTCCTGACAAAATCTTAAACCCCATGTTCACTTTCTTGTCCCGGAATTCCAAATTGGTCCAAGCACCAGGAAAAGGGGAGAGCCCCCGAACAAAATTATGCACCTCTGCGACACCTTTTTCCCAGTCAATCCGACAATTTTCTTTAAATAATTTTGGGGCAAGTCGCTCCATACCTTTTAATAGGGTATGTTGTTCCTTGGTCTTTACTTTTCCTTCTGCAATCTTTTCAAGCGTTGAACGAATTAAAGAAGCTCCCTCTATTTTCATTCGATCGTGTAATTGTCCTACGTTTTCATCCGGACCAATTTCCATCCTTACCTGCTCAATGATCACTCCTGTATCCATATGATCATCGATGAAAAAGGTGGTTAATCCCGTTTCCTCACAACCAGCCATTATAGCTCTATGAATGGGGGCAGCACCGCGAAAATCAGGCAATAACGACGCATGAAGATTGAATGTTCCTTTCGAAGGAATAGCCCAAACCACTTTTGGGAGCATCCGGAAAGCAACGACTACAAAAACGTCTGCATTCCATTTAGTAAGCGCATCAAGAAAGGTTACTTCTTTCAAATCAACAGGTTGTAATAGTGGAATATGGTTTTTCAATGCTGCCTCTTTAACCTCACTGCTTTTATTTTTCTGACCTCGTCCAGCCGGTCGATCTGGTGCCGTAACAACACCTACCACATTGATATTATTTGTGATAAGTTCACTTAAAATAAACGCCGCAAATTCAGGCGTCCCCATAAAAACAACTCGAAGTGCACTCATAATGTAATGGCATTAAATTTTTTTATCCCTCCAACTCGAAAAACGAAGGTACAGCACGGATAATATCCCCATTGAACAAAAATAAACGTATTCAGCTGTCCAAACCCAGAAAATATCAGCACGCCAAAAGTAAATCATGAAATAAGCAAAAATTAAATAAACGCTTATGCATGCTATTTCAATGGCAAAAGTGACCCGTGTGTTACCACTGCCATTTATGGTCTGTAGATAAACACTTGAAAAGCCAAAAATCAGCACTGAAACCGCCACTAAACGAAGAATTTCAGCTGTTTTTTCAATGTGGAATTCAGATGGGTTGATGATTCGAATAATGGTTTTAGGATACAAAATGGCACCGTGGAACGAAAGGATTAGAAAAGCAATCGTAAGTAAGAGAATCCGCTTTTGAACCATTGAAACACTCTTAAAATCTTTGTTACCGATGAATTGCGAAACGTATGTTTTAGTGGTCGAGGCAAATCCCCAAATGGGCACGAATGCCAAGAAATATACTGCGCGTATATTTTGTGAAACGGTCAATTCAAAGTCACCCATATGCTCAATCCAAGTAAAAAAAAGTGTCCAAGTGGCCAAGGCCGTAAAACCTTGGAACAATAGTGGGGTACCAACCATGAGCAATTCCTTTATTGATTTCCAAGCCATAGAGGAGGCTTTGAATAGCTGATATTTTCGGTATTCTCCCGAAAAGAAAACATACCCAAGCATAAATAGCATTCCCGCACCATCAGCAGTTGTGGAAGCCAACGCTGCACCTTTCAAACCCATTTCTGGACTTCCTAATTCTCCAAATATAAAGGCGTAATCCAATAATATATTTAGGCTGGCTGTAATAAGGGCACTGACCAGAACAACCCATGACTTTCCTTGGGCAAGGAAATAGGCCTGACATGAGAGCGAAATCATAGCGAAAAACAAAGCAAATCCTCGAATTCGAAGGAAATCCTGTTCCATCCCTGCAAGTTGTGGGTTGCGTGTTACGCTGGCTAATACATCGGGAACAATGAAATTTATGGCTAAAACCATAAGTGTGGCAATCACCATGTGGATGAGCAGGGAAGACATGAAAATACCTGAAATGGCATCCGTCCGCCTCTCACCAATTCTCCTTGCAATCAGAATTTGTGCCCCATCGCTCATGCCATACAGACACATAAAAAAAGTAATATAAACCAATCCACCGTTGCCAACCGCGTCAAAGGCCTGAACGTCATAACGGCTTATAAACGCCGCATCTGTAATCAACACAATCGATTGAATGAAGCTTGAAAACATCAAGGGCAATGCGACAGTTAAAATCGTTCTGTACCTATAGTCCAACATACTGATTAGTCTATAACCTGAAGAACCAAGCCTTTCAAATATTCACCCTCAGGATGAAATGCGTGGATTGGATGATCGGCAGGTTGGTGCAGTTGTTCTAAAATGCGGACATTGCGCTTTGCCTCAATGGCGGCTGCTATTACGGTATGGTTGAAGAGCTGTTTATCAACGACTTGTGAGCAAGAAAAGGTAAACAAAATACCTCCCGGAGGGAGCAGCTGAAGTGCTGTTGCATTTAATCGTTTGTACCCCTGAACGGCATTGTGGCGCTTTTCTCTGCGTTTAGCGTACGCAGGAGGATCAAGGACGATTAAATCGTATTGTTCATCCGTGTTTCTCAGAAAGGAATGAGTGTCAGACTGAATTGTAGCGTGTTTTCCCGAAAAACGATTTAGCCTGACATTCTTCAAGCACAAATCCAATGCTTTAGCGGAACTGTCCAACGAGTGTACTTCGCGTGCACCTTGTTGAAGCGCGGCAAGGCTAAATCCACCGGAATAACAAAACGTGTTTAATACCTTTTTCCCCACAGCGTATTTCCCGACCAGTGATCGGTTTTCGCGCTGATCAATAAAAAAGCCGGTTTTCTGTCCATTTATCCAATCTACCTCATACGTGACGCCGTTCTCAATCGCCTTGTGGGGGGTAGCGATTGACTGAAACAGAAATCCATCCTCAGTCTCAATTCGTTCAGGAAGCGTGTCAGAGGATTTAGAATAAATAGCTTTTAGTTCTTTACCCAACACATGGATAAGGGCCTGTGAAATATCACCTAGGCATCGGAACATCCCGATGCTATGGCATTGGATAACTGCCGCTCCATTGTAGTAATCTATAATCAAACCAGGCATCAAATCTCCCTCCCCATGAACGAGCCTCACGATATTGTTTTGTTCATGGAATAACTTCAGTGTTTTTCTAAGCTCCACAGCTTGAGAAATGCGTTCGTTCCAAAAATCCTGATCGATGGTTCGTTCGTGAAAACTGAGTATCCTAACAGCTATAGTAGCGTGCTGAAAGTGCCCTATGGCGAGAAAATCCCCTTTTGAGGTAAGCAACCTTACCATTTCGCCGTCGTCCAACGCTTCGGTATTTGACTGAATGGCTCCGGAAAAAACCCACGGGTGACCGCGAAGAATTGCATCCGTTTTATTTTTGTTTATGGTGACTGTCCTCATTACTTGTCAAAGGTACACAAAAGGTGTATAAGGCAAGAAATTATGGAGGCTTTCATAGCACGATTGACGCGTAATACGTACTTAGTGTTTACGTATTACATTCCTATCCTTCAAGACAAGAAGCTAAAAAGTCCTACTTTTGTTGAAATATATTTCCGATATGCAGTGCCTCATTCGTGTTTTCAAGGTAAATAGTGATTATTCTCAGGATTACGCCGATGAGCGCTACGAAGGACAAGAAAGTGAATTCAACCGAAAACACGAGTGGATGGACGAATTGATCGTGGCCAATGGGGTGGTTTCAGTAAAAGAATCCTCCAGTAGATCCTACCTATTGCAAGGAGAGAAAGGATCGGGTGAGGTATTTAGTTTTGAGGTTCCAAACATGTACCTTTTTCTTGTGAAATCAAGCGATGCACCTTCCTTATTTATTGGCGCATCAAAAGAGATTATTCTAGAGTCAAGCCTAAACCTAGAAAGCGATGGATACGTAGTAAGTTTATACCTTACTGATATAGAGCCTTTCTCTAATCCCGTTCCTGGGATTTACATTTCAGCGACTGATTTCCCCAAAGAACTGCTTACGTAATGCTTAAAATTGAACATGTTTCCTTGGATTTTAACCGTCCCATCCTGAAATCTCTTCATTTTCAGGTTAAAGAAGGTGAAACCTTAGCTATCGTAGGTAAAAGTGGCGCCGGGAAATCTTCGCTACTTCGGATTTTAGCAGGGCTACTGGATACAACACATGGCACCGTGTTGTTCAACGAAACCAACGTAAAAGGTCCGAGTGAACAGCTTATACCAGGTCATCCCTTCATTGAATTAGTCAGTCAGGATTTTCGACTGGAAGCCTACACAAGTGCGGAAGAAAACATTCGAAGTGCTGCTTTGCACTTTAGTTCCTTGAAACGCGATAAAATAGTTCGCAAAATGCTTCAATTGTTTGAGCTTAACGAAGTAGCAAATACCAGGGTTGATCTCCTTTCAGGAGGAGAACAACAACGCGTAGCACTGGCAAGAGCACTAGCAAAAGAACCAAAAGTTTTGCTTTTGGATGAACCATTTTCACATTTAGATGCGGTACTGAGGAGCAAACTTTCGAGGTTTATTAAGAACCTTCAAAAGAAAAGTGGATTAACGGTGGTACTTGTGTCACATGATGGTGCGGAGGTTTTAAGTTTTGCGGACCGCATCTTGCATTTGCGAGGAGGTAAAATCGCTCGGATTGCGGAAGCAGATAAGGTATATTTTAACCCGAAAAGCCTAGAGGAAGCTCGTTTGTTTGGTTACATAAATAGCGTTCGAATAGCAGAAAAACGCTACGTGTTCAGGCCAAGCAAGTACTTCTTGCCTGGAGAGGCCCACATTCCCACCGATGCCATTCCGCTAAATGTTTATTTCAGAGATAGCTTATTTTTGGGAACCCATTACGAACACTATTTTACCACTGATGAAAACGAGACGATTCAATTAATTCACAGGGAAAAATTACATGACATCGACCAGATCTATCTTGCGAAGAAGGCGTAAAGAGAAAGACATCCTTCCGTTGAACCAATTGCCGGGAATTTTTTACCGAACTACTCGTGAATATATGAAGGAGTACGGCTTGTATCATGGCGCAGCCTTGGCCTATTACACCTTGTTTGCATTAGTTCCATTGCTTTACCTATGTGTGAACGGCTTTGGGAAAATCTTGGGCAAGGAGGCCATGTATCAAAATATTCAGCAATTACTGAGTAAGAATGTCGGATTAAAGGATACGATGGACATCATCGAATTTATTAAAGCACTTGATTTTGATAAGGGGAACGCATGGCTTAATGTGTTGAGCGTGTTATTTTTGGCAATGTCAAGTTCGGCTTTTATTGTATGCCTGCGCCGAAGTATTAATGACTTTTACGACATAAAACCTGAGTTTTACAACCGAAAAAATAAAATTGTAGCCAATCTTGGGTTTCGGGTTGTATCGATTGCTGTGGTTACGGCGATAACGTTGATCTTCATGATTTTTTACTTTTCCCAAAGCGTGTTGTTTTCCTTATTGGAAAACACGTTACACCACAACCGTTTTTGGGATAGGTTGTTTATGTCTGGACTTGAACACTTTTTAGGAATATTAACGAATGTGGTGATATTCAGCATTGTTTTTAAATTCGTTCACGACGGAATTATACGCTGGAAACTTGCTATTTGGGGCGCCATTTTAACATCCTTATTGTTGTATTTAGGCCAGTTACTTATTGATTATTACCTTAATAATGTATTTTTTGGTTCAAAAAGTGGAGGCATAGCGGGTACATTTTTCATCCTACTTGCGTATGTTTATTATTCCTCTCAAATCATTTTCTTTGGCGCCAAATTTAATGCGGTTTATGCGAGGGCTGTCGGCAAACCCATTCGATTAAAAAGCCGTAGGCGAGAGGTTAGGCTCAAACGGTCTGATTAATTTTTCGGATATATTTAGACGATTTAATTGGAATTATGTGTATCTTCGTAAAAAGAGAAGTTATGCATGTTGCCTCCAATTTAAAACTACTTCGAAAGCGTTTGGGGAAATCTCAGGAAGAGGTTGCCATTGATTTGAACATGACGCGTTCAACCTACAGCGGTTATGAGAACGCGGTAGCGCAGCCAAACCTGGAAAACCTAATCCTTTTGTGTGATTACTACAGCATTTCAGCCGATGATTTGCTTCGGAAGGAGTTGTCAACCTATACCGAAAATCAGTGGAAAGCACAGGAACAAAAAGACTTGCAATATGCAAAGGGAAATCAACTGCGCGTGTTGAGCACGGTAGTAAATACAGAAAACGAGGAACTCATTGAAATGATACCTCAGAAAGCAAGTGCAGGATATGTCAACGGTTACGCTGATCCCGATTATTTAAGCGTACTGCCAACGTTCCATTTGCCTTTTTTATCGAAAGACCGCAAATACCGTTCGTTTCCCATTACCGGTGATTCGATGCCTCCTGTGGTCGAAGGTTCTCAAGTAATTGGCGAATACGTGCAAAATTGGATGACAATCCGGTCTGGAACACCCTGTATAATTGTCACCAAAAACGACGGCATTGTATTCAAAATAGTGAACAACCTATTTCAAAACGAACAGTCGCTTCAATTGTGTTCCACCAACACGTTTTACCCGCCATACCTTTTGCATGCAAAGGAGATTCTCGAAATATGGAAGTTTGTAAATTATATTTCGCCTGCTCTCCCGACTGTACGCTGGGACGACAATGACCTTAGTAAATCTGTTCAGGACCTGCAAAAAGAGGTGCATGCACTGCGTGTCACCCTCACCAATGACAAGCATTGAGGTCAAGGTTAAATTGAAGAAAATAGTCCCCTTACAACCTCCTCTTAAGTGGAAAAATACGCTCCCATTTTGGAGAACGCATATCTTTTGATTCGAACAGGTATCTAATGGAATTAAATGGCTTTACCTGGGGGGAGGAAATAATGGAGGCGACAGAAGTGTGACCTCCAAAATGCGCCCTAGAAAAAAGAATACTCGTCACCTCTGAAACCTATTAGGTGGAGAATTCTGTAAGATCTGAAAGGGTAGAATAAAGGTATGACATATCCTTATTTCCGAATAAAAAACATTCCGTCTTTAGCTTCTATTTTCTCTTCCAACAGCATTGATCGCAACTTCACACGAAGCTCTTGTGCTTCTATTCCTAGTTGCTCAGCTAATGCATCAAGTGATGTTGGATTTTGAAGATGATAGAGGATATCTACATCTTTGGATTCGTCCCCTTTCATTTTTTCCAGACAGCGATCGCAGTTGCAACATTCTTTTTCTACTTGACCAAAATACCGCTGTGCTACACGCATGCGGCACGTTTCAGTTGTTAAAAATTCGAGCATAGCATTTAACCGAATATTGGCAAGTTCTTTTCGATGGCTGTATATCTCAGGATTTAAGGCGACAACTGTTCCCGCCGGACGTGGCAGTAAAAACGTAACCTGTGGGTGGTCAGATCCCCATTCAATATCAATCAATTCATAATTCTGTAGTTGTTCCAACTGTTTCTTTATTTGGTCTTCGCTACATTTAAACCGCTTCGCCATTTCTGACTCATGTATGCGTTGGGGGTGTTCATGTATCCCTGGGTAGCTTCTTAAAAGAAACTGTGTTAGGCCTTCAAGCGCGGGGTGAGCTATTTGAAACCGATAAAGACTAGCATGATCGGCACGAAATAACACCCTCGTCGGACGGTAAATACCCTCTGAAAAAGAAATATTTCCGTTCATTTCAAGCAGTTTTAACGCATGATAGGCCTCCGTTTGGTCTAGGTTACGGCTCTTACAAAAGGTGCTAAAATCAAGGCCATACGTTTCAAATTGACCTGAGGAATAAGCCACCCGAAGAAAATCACACAATGCCTGAAACACATGTGAAACAATTTTTTTATCAGGGAATTGATCTTCCGTCCTTTTTTGCATTAATTGAACATCGGTATTATTCCAAAATGCAGTGGCAAATGCTTCTTTACCATCGCGCCCCGCTCGGCCTGCCTCTTGCAAATATGCTTCCAGTTGTGCGGGCACCTCCACATGCAGCACGAATCGTACATCAGGCTTATCGATCCCCATCCCAAACGCATTAGTAGCCACCATAATAAGGCAATCTCCTCTCAACCAGCGTTGTAAACTTTGAGAACGCTCTTCTGCACTCATGCCTCCGTGATACATACCGCTGGACAAACCTTCGGAATGAAATAGTTGAAATAGGTACTTAACCATCTTGCGTGTCTGGCAATACACAATACCGCTTAGGCGTTCATTATTCTTGCAAAATTGAATTACTTTATCTATTTTATTTTCAGCATATATGACATTTGTAATTAAATTAATTCTTTCAATACTTCCTCGGTACAGGAAAGGGTCCTTTAAATCGAGTTGTTGCTGAATATCACCTGCGACACGGTCAGTGGCCGTGGCTGTAAGCGCAATTAATGGAACACCAGGTTTTGTGGCTCGAAGCCCATTTAGCTGGCGGTAACTAGGCCTGAAATCATGCCCCCACTCAGAAATACAGTGAGCCTCGTCTACAGCAATCAATGAAAGCGACATGTGCTTGAAACGCTCTTTAAACAAAGAAGATTGAACACGCTCTGGCGAGACATATAAGAAGTCCAAACCGCCAAAACGAGCATTATCAAGGATCCGGTCAATTTGTTTGTATGACATCCCAGTGGTCAAGGCCTCTGCTCGAATTCCCCTACGTTTGAGGTTATCAACTTGATCTTGCATTAATGCAATGAGGGGTGAAATTACCAGCGTCAAGCCCCCCATAGCCAATCCTGGCACCTGATAGCAAATGGATTTTCCTCCACCTGTAGGCAGGATAGCAAGTACATCCTTTCCTTGTGTTAAATTATCAACAATTTCAAGTTGACCTTGTCGAAATGAATCAAACCCCCAAAAGGATTTCAGAACATGGAGTATTCTTTTGTTTCTATCCATTTCAGGCGAAAATAATACATTAATTCTTGTCATGTGTCCGATTTCGTTGATTGTTACATCAATCATTCTCGCTATATTCGCATGACTTTTTAACTTGAATTCAAATGGTGAAAGACACGCTCAACCTTCAAATAACCAAAACAACTCATTCCCGATGGAATGAAGTGGATTGGGAAAACCTTCCTTTTGGGAGAGTTTTCTCCGACCACATGTTGGTGATGGACTACGCGGATGGTCAATGGCAACAGCCTGAAATCATTCCATTTGAATCGTTATCCTTGCACCCTGCAACCTCCGCGATCCATTACGGGCAGTCCATATTTGAGGGCTTGAAGGCCAATCGAACAGAAAACGGAGAGATCGTAATCTTTAGGCCTGAAATGAATGCCCACAGGTTTAAGGAATCTTGTGCACGCATGTGCATGCCTGAAATAGAAGATGACGTTTTTGTAGAATTGGTAAGGAAGTTAGTTGAGGTCGATGCCAATTGGGTCCCTAAAAAGGATGGAGAATCGTTGTACATTCGACCATTCATGTTTGCTACCGACGAATTTGTTGGGATTAAGCCCTCTGACACGTATAAATTTATCATCTTTACTTGTCCGGTTGGAGGATATTACTCAGAGCCGGTTCGTGTCCGAATTGAAGAATATTACACCCGTGCGGCACAAGGTGGAGTGGGAAGAGCAAAAACGGCTGGGAATTACGGCGCGGCTCTCTACCCAGCTAGAATTTGGCAACAACAAGGCTACCATCAGTTGATTTGGACCGATGCAAAAGAGCATAAGTTCATTGAGGAATCTGGAACAATGAACGTGGTTTTCCAAATTAATGGTGTTTTGATTACCCCAACGGAAGATGACGACACAATCCTTCGAGGCGTAACCAAGCGATCAGTTATTCAAATTGCCCAAGAGTGGGGCATTCCAGTTGAGGAGAGAAAAGTTAGCATAGAAGAAATTATCACCGCCATTAAGAATGGTTCCCTCCAAGATGCTTTTGGTGCTGGAACGGCAGCAACGATAGCGCCAATCATTAAAATATCATACCGCGACGAAGTGTTCGATTTACCAGCACTCGAAACAAGAGAAATTTCCTCGCGTATCAAAAATTACCTGGATAAGCTTAAAGCAGGTAAAATCGAAGATAGCTTTGGTTGGTGCTTGAAAGTTTAGGATATCCATTTGTGGAAAGCACCACAATACTGCATCGTTGGAATATGATTCGAAAAGTTAGCCTCATTGTTTGGGTCTTTTGCACCTTGGTTTCAACCTATGCCCAAAAAACCGACAGCTGTAAAGTCATCTTCTCATTGATTGATGCCCGACATAAAGAGGGAATTCCAAACGTTCGAGTCGTGACGAATAGTCAAGAAATAAATGGTAGTAAATACACTTCTTCAAAAGGGAAGGTCGTTTTTACAGTTCTTAAAGGTTCAAACTTAAATTATTACTGCACTCACCCCTTATACGATTCCATTTCTGGAACCAAAAAATTGAAGGCTGGGGAAGATACCGTTTATTACGAAATCATCATGGTGGCCAATCTCGTTCGTGAATTGCGTGACGTGGTGGTTAAACCTCCAGGACGACCCGACACCGTTTTTCAATCCAACCGCCTGAGCGTAGAAGATTTTGTGATGCTTCCAGACGGCCGACTTGTGTTGTTGACATACCCAAAACAATTAAGAAAAGGGAGTGAATTGGTTATTTTCGATGGGGTGGATATTACAGGTTCATTTAATATTCCAGATAAAGCACTGAAACTAGTACGAGACTACCGTGGAAACGCACACGTTGTTTGTGAAAACAATGTTTACGGAATCCAAGTTAAATCGAATGAAATATTGGTTTCCAACATCGAAAAGGATTACTTTTTTAAATACGTTGCCCCAATTGTGGATACCCAGTCCATTAACATGTATTTGTCCAATTTCAATCCTGATTATCCTGAATTTCATTATTTCGTCTTCGATCAACTAGATTCGACTTACCGTAAAATAACCCAAATCAAAGACGACCTAATGATGGAACTGTACCGTTCGGAGTACAAGTGGGTGGATATACGGACAAAAATGTGGGCCAAAAAGAAGGAACACGAAACAGGCATCGACGCTGAAATCTGGGTTGGAGCCAATTATTTCACACAATCCATCTATTACAAAGAATTATACGCTCCATTATTTGCAAAAAACGACACTGTCTATGTGTTTGATTACTACAAAGATAAATTAGTACGCTTTAATAAGGAAGGAAAAAAGCTTGATAGCACGGCGATTTACCACCATTACCACCCCAAATCATCCGGATGGAAAAAGGAGTTGATCCAAGATTCAAAAACGGGAAACATGTATGCTGTTTTTGACCGAGATGGTTACCAGTACATTGGCTGGGTGAATCCATTAAGTGGTGAAATCAATGAGCAAGTCCGTTTGGCTTTTCGTTACGCACACCACATTCAAGTGCACGATAACTTTGTTTACTATGTGTACCGGCCGTTTGAATCGGCTCAAAAGAAATTTCTTTATAAGGAACGACTGCCTTACAATTTCGGCCCCAGTGAAATTCCTTTAGGAAGGGAAACATTAATGGAAACCGGTAAATGATCTGAATAGCCTCCTAGGTATTTATCTCCAGCGTAAGTTCTAAACGGGACTTTTTTCCCTTTGTATTCTGTGATAATAAAATCAAAAGAATGAATGCGCCCAGATGCATTTACTACCTTCAATCCTTTTTTACCTTGCAGGCCCGGTGAAACAAACACATGGTCCAAAATTCCCCACTCATCTTTGTAATTGTGCGACCCACCGAAGGTTCCCGAAGCGGCAGTAATCATGGGGTTCAATACGTCATCTATCAGCGTGGGAGCCTTGTCTGAAGGATGATCGTTTAAATCGCCCATAAAAACGATTTTGGCATTTGAATTCAAGGCTAAAACAGAATCGATAAATACCCGAGCCGTCTTGGCAGCTGCCAAACGGTTTGGTTCGCTTTCCTCCGTTCCTCCTCTGCGGCTAGGCCAATGGTTGACCAGCGCATACAACGTATCCTTTCCACAGTTGAACTTCGCCCATACGATGTCTCTGGTAGATGGTTCTTCATTACCAGGCAAGTTAAAACGCAAATTTCCAGATGAACGCAACGTCAACACCAATGGGTTGTATAGGAATGCCACATCAATTCCACGAGCATCGGGACTTTCGTAATGTACGATTCCATAATTCTTACGGATTTCGGATGCAGCAATCAAATCGGTTAACACCAATTCATTTTCCAGTTCGCACATGCCAATCAATATAGGGCTTCCCATGGCATCAAAAACTTGGTTTATGTGGTTTATTTTTTCATTATACCGTGCACTGTTCCACGCGCTTTTCGAACCTGGAAGAAATTCAGCGTCGTCGTTAACGCCATCAATGGTATCAAAAAAGTTTTCCACGTTATAGAAAGCAATGGAGCCACTTTTTTGACCATATAGGTCATTTACCGAGAGCAGTAAAATCATATGCAGCAACGAAAGACTGAGCGTCCATCGCACACGAAGGTTACATATTTTCATAAGGAAAGGAGATGTTATATAATTAATGCCCTTGATTTTTCGCATGATCCGCCAAAAACTGTTGCAAACCAATATCTGTTAGCGGGTGATTTGCTAACGCTTTTATCGCTTTTAGAGGAGCAGTCATAACATCAGCACCAAGTAAGGCGCATTCTGTAATATGTACCGGATGCCTTACAGAGGCGGCTAAAATTTCCGTATCGAAAGCGTAATTGTTGTAAATCTGTCGGATTTCAGCAATTAGGTTCAATCCATTGGTAGAAACATCGTCTAACCTGCCGAGGAAAGGAGAAATGTAGGTTGCACCTGCTTTTGCTGCAAGCAAGGCCTGACCGGAGGAAAATATTAACGTGCAATTCGTTCGAATGTGCTTGGAGGAGAAATAGCGAATGGCTTTTATACCTTCCGGTATCATTGGAACCTTAACTACGATATTTTTATGAAGCGCAGCAAGTTCATGCCCTTCTCGCACCATTCCTTCAAAATCAGTTGCTATGACTTCCGCGCTTACCGGACCATCCACCAACTCACAAATGGCCAAATAATGGTTAAGTACCTGCTGGTCACCTGCTATTCCCTCCTTAGCCATCAGACTAGGATTTGTGGTCACTCCATCCAATATTCCAAGGTCGTTTGCCTCTTTTATTTCATTTAAATTTGCTGTGTCAATAAAGAATTTCATGGCTATAGTTTGGACAAAAGTAGGACCTTTAAATGTCTAGCTTACATCCGAGCGAAGTTTTTTTTTCACAAAAGGTTAACTTACTAACATTTTGAACGTTAACAACATTTAGCTGAACACTACTGATTATTCATGCCATAGATGTCGTCAGAATCAATAAAAGGCGGTACTTTTGTGCTCTTGAAGCTTTCAAATATGCTCGACACGGATCTGTACCAAGCCCAAAAACTCTATCCTTTCCAGGAAAAAACGGTTGAAATGATCATCGCAGAGTTTGAGCGCGAGGGTAAAACGTTTAACCTGCTTTATCAATTACCAACTGGAGGCGGAAAAACCGTCATTTTTTCTGAAATAGCGCGGCGTTTCATTGCAATGACAGGGGAGAAGGTACTGATTCTTACTCACCGAATCGAATTATCTGTGCAGACTTCCCGCCAACTAGAGGCATTGGGTGTTTCCAATATGGTCATTAATTCGGAAGTCAAAGCCATACCCGACCAAAGTTTGTATATGTGCTTTACCGCTATGGTGGAAACGTTGAATAACCGCTTAAACGAAAACGATAAATTCATCGAAAACGTAGGATTGGTAATCGTAGACGAAGCGCATTACAATAGTTTCCGAAAAATATTCCATCATTTCAGCAACGGAAACATCCTTGGGGTAACAGCCACCCCACTTAGCAGTAACCGTGCCTTGCCACTGAACGACAATTACCATAAATTATTGGTAGGGGAGAGCATTTCATCGCTTATAGAGAAAGGATACCTTTCCGATGCCAACTCTTATACCTATGATGTAAATCTACATGGATTGAAAATAGGATCGAATGGTGATTTTACAGTCAACAGTTCAGACGTCGTATATGGCAATTACTTTATGCAAGAAAAACTGCTTTTTGCCTATGAGGAAGTGTCTATGGGTGACAAAACACTGATTTTCAACTCAGGGATTGAAACCTCCTTGCGAGTGGAAGAGACCTTTAAAAAAAGAGGGCACAAAATAAGGCATTTGGATTCCACTTTCAGTGACAAAGACCGCAGGGATGTGGTGCAATGGTTCAAAGAAACACCGGATGCCATTCTAACATCTGTTGGTATACTCACAACCGGGTTTGATGAACCAACCGTTCGAACCATTATTTTAAATAGGGCTACTCGCTCCCTCACACTTTACCATCAGATGATCGGCAGAGGGTCCAGAAAGTTGCCCAACAAGGATACGTTTAAAATTATTGATCTTGGCAACAACGTTCGCCGTTTTGGTTTTTGGCAAGATTACCTCAACTGGCAGGATGCGTTTCGCTTTCCAGATCGCTTTTTGGAATCCCGGCTTTCGGAAATGGAAGACCTCGAATTTGAAGTTGAATTTGAATTCTCAAGGGACCTCCAGGATAAATTAGACACTAAAACATTGGCGGAATTCTGCATAAAAACAAGCTATTACGATTGCATCGATCAAGGACTTAAAGGAAAAGTTGCTATCGATCATTCCATGGAAAACCACCTCAATGCAATTCTTTCTGCAGCCTCAGATGAAGACGAAGCCCTCGAATTCGTAGGTTTACTTCAAGACCATATCGAATACCGCTTAAAACACTACACAAAGTGCATAACAAAATGCACCCCGAATTATTTGAAGTACTTGATTGAAACGTACCACAGACAGTTGAGGCTAAAACTAAGGAATAGTTTCAATTAATTTTTTTTCATTGTCCGTACCATCATTCTATAGGAATGCTAAGTCAACTTCTCGACAAAAAATTGATTCTACGGAATAAAAAAAATAGTTAGGGTGGTTCCCCTATTATGGTAATTTATTATATTTGGGCGAACTATTAAATTTATTACTATGAATCCATTAGAAACGTTGTTGGCTTTAGGTGCCATTTTCTTTGTTATTTTATTCGCTGTTCTTATCTTCTTTATTGCTTGTATTTGGAAAATATATTCCAAAGCAGGTCAGCCAGGATGGGCGAGTATCGTACCTATTTATAACTGGTACATTTTGGTTAAAATAATAAACAAACCAGGATGGTGGTTGGTGCTTTTCTTCATTCCAATCGTTAATTATGTTATTTTAATTATCGTTCACATCCAGTTGGCGAAAGCTTTTGGAAAAGGTACAGGTTTTGGTATCGGATTAATATTGTTACCAGTTATTTTCCTTCCTATGTTAGCATTCGGAAGTGCTAAATACCAACATGGTATTCAAGGCAACTCTGACATCCTTGACATGAAAGGACACTAAGAAAAATTCCGTTAACTATATTAAAAGCGCATTTTCGGTAATGCGCTTTTTTTTATCTTTAAAATTCAAAAAAACAATAATGGACTCATTCTTTCAAGGCAATAGACCGTTGATTTTGACAATACTATGTATACTATCGTTTGTTGGTTGTGGCCTAGGGGTTCTTGGCGATTTATGGGCCATAGCAACGTTTAAAGCAGAACAAGTAGTGATGTCGAAATCAGACATCGGCGGATACTGGTGGGGCCTAATGGAAAACCTAGGCTTTGACGTTAAAGCACTATTTGAAACAAAAAAGAAATTTGGTATGTTGGAAAATTTCTTAAACCTCGCAGGCACGCTCTTTTGTTTGCTTGGTGCTATCATGATGTGGAAGCTAAAAAAGGGAGGTTTTTACCTCTACCTAACTGGTCAAATCATACCACTGATCACCTCCTTTTTTGTATATGCATCCCTAAATGCAGCCCTATCAATGATCATCATGATTTTGTCGGCCATTATACCCGTCATCTTTATCATCGGATATAAAACGCAACTAAGGTACATGAAGTAATAAATACACTTAATGCTTTAAACTATTAATAATCAACTAACATAACACATGTCAGAAGACAAAAAAATCATTTTTTCCATGGTGGGTGTATCCAAGCAAACACCGCAGGGCAAACAAATTATAAAGAACATTTACCTGTCTTTTTTCTATGGTGCAAAAATCGGCATCATCGGTCTAAACGGTTCAGGTAAATCCACCGTAATGAAAATCATCGCCGGACTAGATCAAAGTTACCAAGGCGATGTGGTATTTTCTCCGGGTTACACCGTCGGTTACTTGCCCCAAGAACCTGAACTGGATCATAATAAAACGGTCAAGGAAATTGTCATGGAGGGAGTTCAAGAAACCGTTGATGTGTTGAGCGAATACGAAGAAATTAACAACCTCTTCATGGACGAAGATGTGCTGGCCGATCCGGATAAAATGGATCAACTGATTGCCCGTCAAGGAAGCGTTCAGGATAAAATTGATGCCTTGGATGCATGGGAGCTTGACACTAAGCTCGAACGAGCCATGGACGCTTTGCGTTGTCCACCTGATGATCAACTGATTTCTACACTTTCAGGAGGAGAGAAAAGACGAGTGGCTCTTTGTCGTTTGCTCCTTCAAAATCCTGATATCCTGTTGCTTGACGAACCAACCAACCACCTAGATGCAGAATCCATTGATTGGCTTGAGCAACATTTACAGCAATACCAAGGCACCGTTATCGCCGTAACACACGACCGTTACTTTTTAGACAATGTAGCAGGTTGGATTCTTGAACTCGATAGAGGAGAGGGCATTCCATGGAAAGGAAATTACACGTCTTGGCTCGAGCAAAAAAGCACGCGCTTGAAACAAGAGGAAAAGTCTGAATCGAAAAGGCAAAAGGTTCTTACAAGGGAATTAGAATGGGTACGCATGAACCCAAAAGGACGTCACGCTAAGAACAAAGCTCGATTGACAAACTACGATAAAATGCTTTCAGAAGACCAGAAAGACAAAGAAACCGTGTTGGAAATCCCAATTCCAAATGGCCCGAGACTAGGCACAAATGTCATTAACGCGGTTCAAGTTGCCAAAGGCTTCGGTGATAAATTATTGTATGACAACCTAAACTTTAACCTACCACCGGCAGGAATTGTAGGTGTAATCGGTCCGAATGGTGCCGGAAAAACGACCATTTTCAAAATGATAATGCAAGAATTGCAGCCCGATTCTGGTGCATTTGAAGTAGGTGAGACCGTTCAGATTGGCTATGTAGATCAAAGCCATGAGGACATTCATCCAGAGAAAACAGTGTTTGAGGTAGTATCGAATGGATTGGAATATGTGGAGGTTGGAAAGCAAAAAATTAACTCGCGAGCTTACCTTTCTAAGTTCAATTTCAATGGTTCGGATCAGAATAAAAAAGTGGGTATCCTATCCGGGGGAGAACGCAACCGCTTGCACCTCGCCATGACGCTCAAAACCGAAGCAAATGTATTGCTCCTGGATGAGCCAACCAACGACATTGACGTAAACACGTTACGTGCACTTGAGGAAGGAATACAACATTTTGCCGGATGTGCGGTGGTGGTATCACACGACCGATGGTTCTTGGATCGCATCTGTACACACATTCTGGCATTTGAAGGCGATTCACAAGTGTACTGGTTCGAAGGAACGTATTCTGAATACGAAGAAAACAGAAAAAAACGTTTAGGTGACAGCGGTCCAAAACGAGTGAAATACCGAAAACTGGTTAAATAAAAAATGGTAATATGTCCGTAAGAAACTTAGAACCCACAGCACTTTGGAATTTTTTCGCTGACCTTAATGCGGTTCCCCGTCCTTCTAAAAGGGAAGAGCGTATTGTTCAATTTATGCTCGATTTTAGCAAGCAATATGGACTTGAAACACATGTCGACGCGGTAACAAATGTCGTCATAAAGAAACCTGCAACGCCAGGAATGGAGCAGCGAGAGACCGTTATACTTCAAGCTCACCTAGACATGGTGCATCAAAAAAACGAGGAAACAATCTTTGACTTTGACACACAAGGAATCGCCATGAACGTAGAAGGCGACTGGGTGAAGGCCGACGGGACAACCTTAGGTTCTGACAACGGCATCGGTGTTGCGGCAATCATGGCCATTTTAGCATCAAAAGAGGTAGCGCATCCTGCGATTGAAGCCTTGTTTACTATCGACGAGGAAACGGGTATGACTGGAGCAAAACAGTTGGATAGCCGTTTTTTGACGGGAAGAATTTTACTTAACTTAGATACAGAGGACGACGATGAACTTTCCGTTGGTTGCGCAGGAGGACTGGATACCAATACAAGTTACGCCTATAATACCAAAGTTACAAACGCCGATAGTGAGGCATTCCAAATTGAAATCAAAGGATTACAAGGCGGCCATTCAGGTATGGACATTCACAAGGGCTTTGGAAATGCAAATAAATTATTAGTCCGGTGCCTTTATTCCTTTCAACAGCATCTCGGTGCTGAATTGGCAACCTTTGATGGTGGAGGTCTCAGAAATGCCATTCCAAGAGAAGCCAAGGCTGTTTTTTCGGTGAAAAAAGGCGATATCGAGGCGTTGAACAAGTTGTTTTTGGAAATAAAAGAAGAGTTGTTTCATGAATACCAGGCCATTGAACCTAACTTGGAATTAAGACTCACTGGTTGCAAGGTACCAGAAACTGTCCTTGTTCCATTGGATTCAAAAAAAATAATAAACGCTCTCTACGGTTTACCAAATGGTGTTTATAGGATGAGCCCAGACATAGAAGGCTTGGTGGAAGCGTCCAGCAGTTTGGCAAGGGTCCTTATTTCGGAAGGATCTTTTGTAACTCAATCCTTACAAAGAAGCAGTGTGGAAAGCACGAAATTGGATGTGGCTAATGCAATCCGTTGTACCTTCGAAAATATCGGATGTGAGGTCATCCAGGGAGGTGAATATCCGGGATGGAAGCCCAACATGCAGTCTCCCATCTTAGCTTTGATGAGGAGGATATATGTGGATTTGTTTAATGAAAGCCCACAGGTGAAAGCGTGTCATGCAGGCCTGGAATGTGGAATCCTAGGGAAACACTTGCCAGATACCGATATGATTTCTTTTGGTCCAAACATCCGTGGCGCCCATTCACCAGATGAAAAAGTACAGATATCCTCCGTTCAAAAATTTTGGCGCTACTTTACGGAAACCCTACTTCATATTCCCAATAAAGCATAACACCTAACTTTCTTTATTGAATTGGGGATTATGCTTTATTTTTCTGTCTTTTTTTAGTTGTTTTATTCTTATTCCACCTGTTAATCGTATGGAGTGAATAAATTGATCGTACTTCAGTTCCTTGAAGTGGATGATACGGCTATCTAGTTCGTTCGTTAGCATTAAAAAGGAATGTTCACTATTGAACCCAGCAACGAAACTTAAGTCATATTTGGGTGCTAAGCCTAAAAAATAACGGTTTTCATACCCATTAAAATACCCTTTTTGTTGAATGGAAAATCCCAATCCTGCGATCAATCCGTATTGGAAATTATGCCGTCGGTCCACAAATGCAATTCCCGGAACCACATAAAGGTCCACTGAGGTGAAATGATGAGAACCAAAAATATTGATGGCTGAATCTTGTGCGATAGGCGGGAGAATACCAATAACATCATTTGATCCAAGACGGTTTATACCGAAACCACTTTTCCCATAGAAAGTAAGTATGCGCCGATCGAAATGAGCCGTTTTACCTTTAAAGGCTGTAACGTTAAATTGAGCATTATGAAAGTACCATCCTTGCGCTGAAAGGCATAAAACACCAATGTCATTTCTAGAAAGGGGGGCATCGACTAATTGCATATCTCGGACCCCATACCCACGTATGTGTCTTATATCTAGGTCTATAAAAAAACGTTTTAGTTTGAAATCTGACCCGATGTTAAAGATCTTTGACTCACCAAAGGCATCAAGTGGCCTCATATAACCTGGAAGTGGGAAGGAAAAACGAAGGGATGCCCACCGATAGGCAAAACCAAATCCAAGGTTCATTCGGTAATTATGCTTGTATTTGAACTGAATCGTTTTATTATTTTGTTCCAATTTTATTCGGAAAGGTGCAGTGGTGGTACCCAAATCACTGTAAATAACCAAGTCGTTCTTAAAGTCCTTAATAGTAACAGGTAATTGAGCTAGAAGCCTAGATGACACAAACACAGTAAGCGCAAAGGTTAACCGAATTAGGTAAGCGAGTCTTTTTAACATTAAAATCGGGCTTCAATATATTCCCTTTAACGCATGGGCTTAACAGAGGTTTCAATTGATTACATTATTACTGCAATAGAACGTTGAGCTTTTCTAGATTCAGTATGTAAATGAACTACACGTTTTATTGACAAGTGCTCTATTATTTGGAAAAAATGGTCAAGGAAAGGTGCAATGGGATGGCACGTTTCATTTCGTCCCTTACATTGCGTATTTTTGTAACATGAAGAAATTGTATAGGTTCTTGTTAAACCGCTTACCACGTCCTTTATTAATTCGTCTGAGTTACCCTTTTAAAAAAATGGCTCCACTCTTATACAAGGGAAACAACGTAGAATGCCCTGTATGTGGAAGAACCTATTCCAAATTCCTTGCGTATGGTTCAGATGCAGCACACCGAGCCAATGTGCTATGTCCAGGTGATTTAACCTTAGAACGACACCGTTTGATGTGGCTTTATTTGAGGGATGCTTCCAATTTCTTTAGCGCACCCAAGTTAAATGTGCTGCACATTGCTCCCGAACAGTGCTTCCACGGATTATTTAAGAAACAACAGAATTTAACTTATTTGACCGCAGACCTCGAATCCCCCATCGCTGACATGCATTTTGACCTGCATACCATACCACTGGAGGACAATCGATTCGATGTGATTTTTTGCAACCACGTAATGGAACATGTGAAGGATGCCTTGCAATGTATGAAAGAACTTTACCGAGTGATGGCACCTGGAGGATGGGGAATAATGCAGGTGCCACAAGATTTTAATAGGGAATTAACATTAGAGGATTCCACCATTCAATCACCAGAAGACCGCGAAAAATATTATTGGCAAAAAGACCATGTGCGCCTTTTTGGAAAGGACTACCCAGAATGGTTGAAAAAAGCAGGGTTCGAAGTAACTGTTTTCGATAAAGAGTCCCATTACACTGAACAATTAATGGAGCGGTACCGTTTACAAAGGGAAGAAATATTGTACATTGTCCACAAGAAATAAAACAGGTATGAAAAATCTATTTTTTATTATTGCCTTTACAAGTAGCATTTCCGTAAGTGCTCAAAAAAACGTTTTTTTAACCATTACTCCAATGTTTTCTGGGGCTCCACTTCAGGTTGGACCTGAATTGACGGATTTGTCTGGAACCAAGTTCACGCTTGACCATTTCGATTACTATGTATCGGGGATAAGTGTTGTACATGACGGTGGACAAATCGTTGAGTTGACCAATCAAGTTTTTCTCGTCGAACCTTCCAACTACACACTGTATTTAGGTTATTTACCAGTGAATGCGATAGAAGCAGTTCATTTTTCTGTTGGAGTTCCGTCTGATTTAAATACAAGCAGTGGTTCAGATGCTCAGGACATATCAACCTATCCCTCTAATCACCCATTGAGTTTTCAGGAGCCTTCGATGTATTGGGGTTGGACAGCGGGGTATATGCACATGATTCTTGGTGGGATAGCAGACTCGAATAACGACGGCATTGTAGATAACACATTTGAATTGCACAACCTTGGGGATGCGAATTACAGAGGCGTACAACTTCCGGTAGTGGCTACCGAAACGAATGCGGACCAATTGGATATTTACATCGATTGCAACTTAGAACAATGGATGAAAGACATTCCTATTGGAACAGTCGGCATCCTCCATGGGACCGGTGGTTTTAATATGGAAATATTAAAAAATGTCGAAACGGAAGCAGTATTCACCCAGAACAATACTGCAGATATAACTGAATTTCAACAGCAAGGAATCGCCTTCGTCGACCAATCGAAAGGACCGTCTATTCTTCATTGGAACAATTTGGCAAATGCAAAAAAACTACAGGTTATTGATTTAGCTGGAAAAACAGTATTTAGTGTTAATTGTGAGGAGAATAATGGTGCAATCGAATTACCCGAACTACTGAATGGTTGCTACAATGCTTCCTTTTTAAATTCCTCGGGTCAAATACTTCATAACCTTCGTTTTGTAAGGTAAATGAATCCCAAAAAAGGTTTTTATCCCATCCTGTTTTTGTTGGCCATAGTGCTTTCATCGGCTTTGGTAAAATGCCGAAATTACGACACACCTCTAACCATGGGAGGAATTCCTTTTCCAGAGGAAAATCCAATCACCGAGGAAAAGGTTGCGCTCGGTAGGCAGCTTTTTTTCGATAAGCGCTTGTCCTTTGACGGAACCGTTTCATGTGCCTCTTGCCATAATCCCGCTTACGCTTTCACCGATAGGAAAACGGTAAGCGAAGGAGTAAATGGTGGAAAAACCGAACGCAATGCCCCATCCTTACTCAATGCTGCATACCTCAAAACGGCCATGTTCGATGCCCATTTGGCAACACTTGAACTTCAAGTAATTGTCCCAATTCAGGAAAAAGTGGAAATGAACATGTCCATGAAAAAATTAATTGAACGTTTAAGAGGAATAGAGGAGTATAACCAGGCAGCGATGAATATTTTTGGTAGACCATTCGATGCCTATGTGCTAACCCGCAGCATTTCAGCTTTTGAACGAACACTTATCTCACAACATTCAAGGTTTGACAGGTATTATTATGGGAACAAAGCAAATTTGCTCACGAAGGATGAACAAAAAGGCTGGGAAATCTTTTCCAAAAAACTGTATTGCACCACGTGTCACCCCGCACCACATTTTACAACCTACGTAGCCGAAAACAACGGTCTGTACCTTGAATATGGCAACGACAAAGGGCGTTTTCGTATCTTTAATGATTCTGCTGACATTGGTAAATTCAAAGTTCCTTCTCTTCGTAATGTTGAACTAACCTATCCGTACATGCACGATGGGAGTTTGGGAACTTTGGAGGAGGTCATCGATCACTATGCAAAAGGCGGAAAAAAACATCCCTTACAACACAAGGCGATTACATCCTTCTCTCTATCAAATCAAGAAAAGAAGCAGCTAATCTCCTTCCTAAAAACGCTGACCGACACTTCTTACATGAAGTATTTTCGTTAATTTTTCAATACTTTGTATTCCTTTCCATTGTCAAAACAGAGGTAATACAAGCCAGCTTGAAAATCAGTTAAATCCAACTCATTTCCGAGTCCAGAAAGAAGTAAGCATCCTACGGCATTTTTCAACTGAAAACCTTGTTGCTTTTTCCAAAATACAAGTCCCTCCGTCGGATTGGGATAAACCCATTCTTTAAGATATCCGTTATTTTCCAAACAAGCCAAAGACGTATGAATGGTCAGCTCTTGAGACGATTCAACCAACTGAGTATTTAAATTGAAATGTTCTGCAATCAACGGATACTGCTGATTTTGTCCCAGTTGCACGAACACCTCGTAACGTTCACCTGGCAATACAATAACGGTATCGGTTATTTCCTCAGTTGGAAGTGGCCTTCCGTCCGAGGCAACCAGGCGTGCATTTAATTCCGACGGAAATATATACTGAACGCCGTAATACCCAATATTTGCGAGTCTAAAAAACACCTTCTCTTCAGGCATCGCGACAAGATAGTTCTCTGGTGATTGCAATTGAACACCAGAAAGGCCATTTAGTAGGAAATATTGTGGCTTAAAGGTATCAGGGGTGTAAAGGGCCATGGTTGAGTCATGCTCATGATCAAGAACCGTGTCGTTATGCCAAACAGTATCGATTTCACTTGCTAGAAGTGAAAATTCTCGGTCATAACTTTCACCACCATCCCAATTCAATAAAGCATTTCCATCGCTAGGTCGAACAATGACCATTCCATACATCCCTGCCTGAAGGTGTATGCTCGAGCCAACATGGCATGGGTATAAATAGGTCCCTGGGTACGGGGCTTTAAAATAGTAGAAGCCATGTTGGCTATGTTCCACCTCAAAGGAAAGCATCCCAACACCGTCGTTTTGTTGATCAACATCCAATCCATGCAAATGAACTGTATGAGGTGCTCCCTGCGACATATTCCAAAAATCCAATTTTACACTATCTCCGCTTTTAACCTCAAGTGTAGGTCCCGGAATACGTATCGGGTCTATGAGCGTTGTCGCAAATCCAAAAATGCGTGTTGTATTTCCATCATCCAAGATGTGTGTACCTGAATTCCTTCCTATGAGCAGCATGTTCTGATCTATTTGACCAAAAGAAAAACTCCATTCTATGACAGAATAATGTACAAGAAGCGTTACCAAAAATAGCGTCCTAACACTTCTCATGGTGCAATTAAAATAGTGCTAAACATTCCTGCATGGTAGATCCCTCCACCGGTAACTGCTACCAAATTATGGTCGTGTATGGGATATTCACCCGGTTTATCCGGAATCAATCGGAGAAGCAGGTATTCTTTGGGATACAAGGGAAAGGTATCCTTGGAACGGCCAGAATGGGATGGGTATTTACTACTTTCTAATATGTCAGAATGATAGCCATGAAAATGCATGGAATGAATACTAAGTCCACTATTGACCATCACGATTCGTAATTCCTGCCCAACGTTTCCAGTTATCCTTGCAAGGGTATCTTGGTTGATGTCGGGTTCCGATTTACCATTTATGGTGAAATAATCAGGATCATATTGAGCTATGTCAGGTATAATGCCCTGAAGTAACAGCGTGTCCCATTCCGATTGATACTCTTGAACATTCCAATAAAAATAAGGATACGTATCCGTGGATGACTTTACATGTAAGATCCCTGACAATCCAAGGTACTCATCGAAGGGTGAAGTGCTGGGGTCAACATATCGGTATATTCCAACAGGAATAGCATTAAAACCAACGTCAAGCGTATCGTTCGGTTGAATCACCCCACTGGAGTAAAATGTTCCACTTTGAAAACGGTGAGCAAGAGTGTCTAAATTGATTACCCTAAAATACACGGGTTGATTGCCATTTAACACAAGAAGTGCACTGCTTGGCTGAAAGTCGCTAGTGGTGTTAAACACTTTTCGTTGAAAGACTTGTCCGTCATTAAATGTCAATAACTCGTTCCTAATAACCAATGAAACCGTGTCATTCTGGCTGTAAGATATCATGCCGACTAACAATAAGGCCGATAAAAGAAAGAAACTCACGTAGCGAAAATGACCCATTTATGATCTTATTGAACAATAATTCGCCGGTTGACAAATCCATGTTCGGTCTCCAAGCGTAAAAGATAAAATACAGGTTGAATAGGCGAACGTAGGTTTTGTTTCCAGTCTTTGTTCAATAAAATTAGCCCATGGCTTTGACCATTCGCAGCAATCCATTCAACTGATTTTAACGCATGCATTGATTCTAACGTTAACAATTCATTAGATTCAATTGGATTTGGTATAACAGTCAGTTCAGCGTTGGCATTTTGGGACAACGACAAGGCACCATTGAACCAAAACTCAATCGTATCTGAATCGGATTCAACGTTTTTATTGTACACACGAAATTTGAAATAAGCCCAAGATTCCGAGTTGGTCATCGCATTGAGCTTAATGAATCCTATTCCGTTGGAATCCAAAGCAGCCATGGTTCCGTGCTGTGTGGTCCCATCGTAGCATGTATTACAGTCAAAAAGAATAATCCCACCCAGCAGGTGTTATTTTTTCCAATAAATCCCACTTGAGGGTAAGTGAATCCGACTGGATGCTTTGAAACTCAATAACCGATGTAACGTATACATTCATGGCTATTGTGGCAGTAGTTGAATTTTGGGAGGCATTGAATGACTGCGAATAGCCTGTATAACAATAAGTTAAACAGGAAAACAAACGAAAACCGAAGCAAAACTTTTCATAGAACAAATGTACTTAATTCAAATATAGGAATCATTTTTTTTGTGAGTTGTTATAATTGAATGTGATCGGACGTATATGCTCTTGGAAACCTTTAAAGTTGCAAACAAATGATTAATGTAAACAAGCAATTTCATCAAACCTCTATTGTGATGGAGGAAGAAATGATTCAAATCCAAAAAGCAAAGGTAAATCCTGCCGATTTTGCTCCTTTGTACCGGAAATATTATGACCAAATTTTCCGCTACATTGTTCAGCGCATACAGGACGAGGAATTGGCTTTTGACGTTACCGCACAGGTTTTTATGAAGGCAATGAACAACCTTTCGAGGTATGAATACCGTGGTGTTCCTTTTTCTTCTTGGTTGTACCGCATCGCGAAGAGCGAATTATACCAATCATTTCGGGACAAAAAGTCAGAAAAAACGGTTCATTTTGATACCAACTTGCTCGGAAATGTATCACACAACGATGACGAGGAGGACTTCGAACCAGAACGACGAAAGTTATTTAAATCGCTTAGTTTGCTAAACCAGAAGGATTTAGTAATGATTGAAATGCGTTTTTTTGAAAAAAGACCCTTCAAGGAAATTGGTGAACTAATGGGCATAACCGAAAACAACGCAAAAGTTAAAACCTTTCGAGCACTGGATAGATTGAGGAAGTTATTTTTGGTCGGAAAATCCTAGCAGAAAAGAACTTCTAACATTTCACCAATGAATTGTGAAAACTTTCCTTTTCTGTTATTTGTTCTTTCCCGTTGATTTTCATACTTTAGCAAACAAATTATTTCATTCTAACTGATGTTGAAGAAGTTCGTTTATTATAGTTGTTTATTGTTGCTCTGTATACAGTTCTCAGACGTTAATGCGCAATATACCAATTTTAACACGCAGAAAAATTGGTCACAGAACAAGAAAGAGTTTTTATTTGCTTTTGGTGCGACTCAGTTTACGGGTGACTTGGGAGGAAGAGACCGCATAGGAAAAGATTTTAGTATGGTGGATATTGATTTCCCATCTACCTCCATTAACGGATTAATTGGATTTCGATACCGTTTTCATCCTTTTTTCACGACAGTAACTACTCTTCAAGTTGGGAAAATGAAGGGAAGCGATTCGTTAACAAACGAAGTCATACGAGAAAGCAGAAACCTACATTTTAAGTCGAATGTCTTTGAATTAACCCAACGACTTGAATTTATTTTGTTTTCGAACGAAAAGTATGGTGCTCGCTACATAATACCTGGTAGAAAAGGAGCAAAAAATAGATCTGATCGTCTTTACGCTTTCTCAGGAGTAGGCGTAAATTATTTTAACCCAAAAGCGCTGTACCAAGGAAAATGGGTGCCATTAGACCCTTTGAATACGGAAGGTCAAGGTATGGAAGGGGGCGCAAGAGAAACCCTGCCTTTTTCATTAACCATTCCTTTCGGAATTGGATATCGAGTAGGGGTTTCAAGAATGTGGAGAATTGGTATTGAGGCAAGTTACATTAAAACATTTACGGATTACATGGACGATGTTTCCACCGTTTACTATGATCCCGGAAAACTTGGATCTGCGGAGGCTCAATACTTATCAAATCCTGCAAACAATAACACCAACTGGTTCGCACCAGGTCAACAACGCGGCGACAAAAACAAGGATGCGTATTACTATTTAAATCTTACCATTGCCAAAAACCTCACTTACAAAAGCTACGGTAAACTCGGTGGAAGAGGGTATTCGCGTAGAAAGAAAATGTTTTACTAGAGATAGACCTACGACTGGAGAATGTATAAATTCATCAGAGGCTTTCTGTTTTTGTTCGACGCTGAAAAAGTTCATTATTTTGCAGCATCTATCCTAAAGAATACACTTCGAATTCCCCTCGTCAATTCACTCTTTAGAAGCTATTTTACAGTAAAGAACCAAAGACTTCATAGAAACATCTTCGGTATCGACTTCCCTAATCCTGTAGGTTTGGCGGCAGGATTTGATAAGAATGCTACTATGTTTCCGGATCTTTTTTCCTGTGGGTTTGGATTTATCGAAATAGGAACCATAACCCCAAAAGGACAAGAAGGAAACGAAAAACCGCGGCTATTTCGCTTAAAAAAGGACGAGGCTATAATCAATCGAATGGGCTTCAACAACGATGGTGTGTTGAAAGCAGTTGAGGCGTTGAAAAAGAAAAAAAAGCAGTGGGTAATTGGTGGGAATATCGGGAAAAATAAGCTGACATCAAATGAGGATGCTTATTCAGACTACCTCATTTGCTTTGAAGCCCTTTACCCCTACGTGGATTACTTTGTGGTAAATGTATCATCGCCTAACACACCGAATCTCAGAGAACTTCAAGACAAAGAACCTTTGACAGCTTTGTTAAAAGGCTTGTTAATGGAAAGAGATAAAAAGCCGGAGAAACGTCCCATTTTATTAAAAATTGCGCCCGATTTAAGCAAAGAACAACTAGACGATATCGTTGATATCTCAATGGAATTGAACTTAGATGGACTTGTCGCAACGAATACGACTATTGACCGGAATGGTTTAAGGTCTAGTGAACACGAAATCCAACGCTGCGGGCTGGGTGGTCTTTCAGGAAAACCATTGAGAGAAAAAGCCACAGAAGTCATCCGTTATTTGCATCAACAAACAAATGGCAGTATTCCAATTATTGGTGTTGGTGGCATACATACTCCGCAAGATGCGTTGGATAAGTTGGAGGCTGGAGCATCTCTTGTTCAATTGTATACTGGTTTTGTGTATGAAGGACCGGGCTTGATTCGTCGGATTAATAAAGCCATTTTAAAAAAGAACAAAGTATGAATGATATCCAATTGGTGGAGTGTCCAAGAGATGCCATGCAAGGTATTCATTCGTTTATTCCCACACAAACCAAAATAGCTTACTTAAACCTCTTATTGAAGTGTGGTTTCGACACCTTGGATTTTGGTAGTTTTGTTTCTCCGAAGGCTATTCCTCAATTAGCCGACACAAAAGAAGTCTTAAAAGGTCTTGACTTGCAGTCACAGACAAAATTATTAGCCATAGTTGCAAACAAACGCGGAGCTGAAGAGGCAGTAAGCTTTGACGAAGTTTCGTTTATTGGTTATCCTTTTTCTGTTTCAGAAACCTTTCAATTGCGAAATACCAACACGGGATTATCGGATGCCTTCCGTGTTTTGGAAAATATCCAAACGATTTGTTCAAGCAATAAAAAGGAGCTTGTTGTTTACCTCTCGATGGGATTTGGAAATCCATATGGTGATACCTGGAGTCCAGAGGTTGTTGCTACCTGGTGTGATAAACTTGTATCCGAATTGGGCATAAATCGCATGGCACCCTCTGACACAATCGGATGTGCCCAACCCTCGGTGGTGGAGTCTTTGTTTTCTACCTTGATAACTTCTTTTCCGAATGTTGAATTTGGCGCACACATGCACGCACGAATAGAGCATGCAAAAATACTACTCGAAGCTGCCTATAACGGCGGATGCCGCAGGTTTGACGGTGCATTTTTGGGATATGGAGGTTGCCCAATGGCCAAAGATGAACTTACCGGAAATATGCCAACTGAAATCATAGTGGAATGGATGAATGACCGCGATTTAACTCACGGATTAAACAAGGAAACAATGAGGGAAGCACAAACTATGGCAAAATCAATTTTTCATCAATACCAATGAAATGAATAGAACATCAAGCGCATTTTTTTTCACTGTTATTTGTTCTTGTATCCTCTTGCTTGGTTGTGGGGAGGAAGAAGAAAGCTGGAGCAACAACGAACCACCTACCAATTCAGGAAAAGTTCAAGAAATTGAAACGCTTTTTGAGGAAGGAGGCTTTAAAGAGGCAGGCGATATAGAGCTATTAAAAGAGTTGCGCATTTGTGATGAGTTTCAAAAAGACACTACCGATTATTACCGCCCCGCATGTTCTCCTAGGTTTTTTCGTGTGTTCGCATTAAGCGACAACAAGCCAACAAAGGATGCTTTTATGGTATTGGTGAAATCTAAAGTTGGTGGCGTAAAATTGAGGCGAATACTTATGTTTGTCAGAGAAAATGGCAAACTGGTCAAGGTAAATGGGTATGTGGCGAACCTCGTTGGAACAAGGAAATCAACTTCGCATTTTTACGATTTGGTGTTGAGATTCAACGACAACATCGAAGGTGAAATTGTCTTTTACAATTGCATCTTTAGCTGGGACGGGATGAAATATGTGTTCAAATGCGCGGAAACAATTGATGGAGAGACTTGGCGACAAAGGATTCTTCCTCAATACAAAGATTCTGTATCCAAAGAGATATACAAGTCCATCGAAAAAAATAAGATGATCCTGCAATGAAATCGGTCTTCTTCGGTGTATTTATAAGTTTAATAGGCCTTTTTTCGTGTACCTCAAGCTGGAAATGGGAATACATAGACATCGCTCCAATGCTGCATGACCACAATAGTAAAATATGGCTAATAGATAAGCTAACTGACGAGGGAAAAGGGAATTATCCGTTGCGAAAAATTGAAAAAATGGCTCTTGTTTTCTATTCAAATGGAAGGTATGCCATTTATCCTGTCACTAATATGGGCCAAGAATGTTTGGAAAAAGGGAAATATGAGGTTAAATCGGCTTCTAAGCAACTCATAATGATCACTGAGAATGGAATTGAACGCAACTTCGCCATTACATTTATGAGCGAACGGGTAGTGTTGAAGAGTTTGCCAGATGTGGCAAAAAAACAAGGAATAGAATTGATTCCTTTTCCTGAATTCTAATGTTGGATCCGTATATTTTTCACGTAATTCCCTGTGTTTGTCTCTACACGTAAGTAGTATGATCCGTTTTCAATTGTAGAAACATTCATTTCGTGGTTAGTGCATTGCAACACCTTCCTTCCTTCCATTGAAATCAACGTTAAACCAATTACTTGCGCGTTGGAGTTCACAACCAATTTATCATGGACGGGATTGGGGAAGATAGATAACTTTGTCACCAGATCTGTGATGCTGGCGGGATCTTCTTTCCAAACCAACAAATCGTTCAAATAAAGCTTATAGCCGTCTTCCGTGTTCAACACAAAAGCTACGTATATAGTCTGGTCGTCGTATCCAGCGGCACTCAAATCCACTTGACGCGTTGTCCATTCCGATTCTTCCTCCTGAATCAACCCAATGGTATCAGTAAAACTTGCCATTTCCAAATCGGTAGTTGACACCAAAACTAAATAGTCATCGGGGAATGATGCATCCTGAGATTTAGCTTTCCATGACAAAAAATTCCCATAAGAACCCAAGGTAAGGGAAGGGGTAATTAACCATCGGTTTGCTGTCCCCATTGGTTCAAAATACGAGGTGGAAGAAGCGACCGTATCTTCTGGATTTTCGGGGTCCGGAAGGGTTATCCAAGCGTCAACGTATTCACTTACTGATGGATCTGGGGTATTGTTGTCATTATCAACTAGGGTGAAATTCAGCGGTATTCCAGTTTCAAAATCCGCCTGCAAGAGATTGGTTTGAGCGTGTATTTCCAAACAAAAGAACACACCTATAATGACAAAAATGGAACGTAACAACATAATGTAAAGGTAAGGAAAGGATTTATTTTACAAGTAAAATTAAAACATCTTTGAATTCTTGGTAAAAGCGATCAAATTCAAGAAGCCTGTTTTGAAGAAATATCAACATACGTGCTTGGTCGTCGCTCACTAAGTAATTTACGGGTTTTAATTCCCATGAGATACGATCAATAGTTCGTCCATCACTCAGCACCTTGTTTTGTTCCCAGAGGGTAGGATGCTGCATAGAATCCTCCAATACAGCCTTTAATTCTTGAAGTTGCTCCCAAACAATGCTCCTAACATCTAAGTCTTTAAATTGAACGTCATAACAGAGCCGCGCACCTTCTGTATCTGCCTCCATTCGTACGAATATGTGGGGAATATCGGATGGGTAATTTATCCAATTTATTCGTCTACCGTTGGAAGACTTAAAGGGTTTCATTTGCTTTTGAAATGCTGTCCAAAAATGTTCGTTAAGTTGTTTTCTTTGGTCTTTGGTGAACATATGCAAAGTTAAAATTAACAGCGAAATATCACCATTCCATAAAACGTACAAAGTGATTTATTGCCTCGAAGGTGCCAAAAGTAAAAAAGGACTGGTAAACTAATAAACAAACGTGAATGTAACGTTTTTTATCAGCTATATCGCAGTTTCAACCATTGGCATTAAGGATTGAATACTATTGAATCGATTTCTCCTTTTGTAGAAGGAATAACATGATGACGAATTGACCAACTAAAAAAGAGAGAAATACGGAGGTGGCATGTGCCTTCCAAAAAAATACCAATAAACACAAACAAATGATTACAGTGGTACCATATATGACCTTCGTCAATCCGAATAATGTTGTTTTTAACTTTGTTAGCATAGCCGTCAATATCAGTTGATTATGCGCTGATATTAATACAATTACTAAAAGTAAAACCAGTTCAATCAAATCGCTGTTTTCATTGTTTACAAGTACGATATCCATGATGCATACCATGATAAAAAGAGCAATAGCAACAAAGCATGCCGTTTGGAATATCTTTGTTTTTAGAGAAAAATAACCATTGGTTACTTTGCCAGCGAATATACGGGCAAAAAAATTCAAGCCGGTCTCTGAAAATGTTTCCACCGGAACCATCATTACACCCCAATAAGCAAGTAATAACGTTATATGTGCTATTTCGTTATCCGTAAAAAAGTGGGCGCAAAATACAAATAACGCAAAGGATCCTAGATGAAATAAGAACTCAGAAAATGCCGGATATAGGGCTACACGATGCAGAAGATTAAAGAGTTTACCAGGTCTTTTTGACAATTTGACTTCAACAGAGGGTTTCATTTTTTGAATGGCTGAATGCATCAGTGCAATACCTATTAACTCAGAAATAAATGAACTGATTAAAATAGTAAGCAATGGGGAAAAAGGCAAACGAAAAATAAACAGCAAAAGATACCCTAACAAGGCATTTGTTAGAATAACAATAATGGAGACTGTTCCTACCGTTTTGATTCGGTCATTGGCAAGCAGGTAAGCATTCATTGCCAATGAAATAAAATTAGCTGCAATTAATGGGACAATATAAGGCGCCACATCGAGGAATTCCTGGTAAACACGGTTTTGTTGGGTGAAGGAAAATAACCAAACTAAAAGGAGTGCGCATACACCTATCAGGAGGGATATAAGCAGAAAAGATCGGAGTGATTTCCGATAAATAGGATAACTCAGGGAGGTCTTTTGCGTGTTTCTTGCGTAGAAATTCTGGAAACTATCGTTCAATGCAAACCCAAGGGCAAGCGAACAAAGTAAAAAGGCATCAACAAAACCGACAGCTGCTAGGTACACTTTTTCTTGAAAACTCAATAGGAGCACATCCGTTAACAACAACAAATGCTCTGAAAGCGCACTTAATAAAATCGGGAAGGTGTATAGGAACAACTCTTTTCTCGAAGGATTCATATCCATTCAAATAACGGATCAATTCCTGCTTCAATGTGGGTATTCACTTTTTGTACAGGTTTCACATTCCAAGAGGATGGCACAACACATGTAACCATGCTTCCGTAACGAATGGCACCAAACCGCATATTCTGTTTGACACGAGCATGAGGCCGACTAAAAAATGAAACCACTGTATCGATGTCATAATCAGCCGTAAGAATCAAATGCATAGGGCATTTATGAATGTTGGATTGTACTGTAAACAGCGCTCGTTGATTAAAAGCAACCGCTGCAATCCGATCTTTCATTTCTGGTATTTCCTCACCTTTAAGCAAGGTGTCTTCAATGCTCAACATAGGAGCATCGCATAGCAAGTAGGGGGGGAGGTCCAATCGTTGCAAGTTTCCCGAAACAGGTAAACGTACAATGTGCGGGTCGTAATAAGTCAGAAAAATCGTTGCAACCCAATAGGTACCGTTCTTTATTTGTTTGTAGGAAAGTTCATCAAGCGAAACGTTATGATACTTGGTGTAAATGTGATCTTGCGTACTTGCTACCTCCACTAAATCTAATAAAATTCCATCTGCAGGGGAATAAATAAAATCTGCGTTATTTTTTAACGGCCGAATGGGATCTCTAAAGAAGTGGGTGGAGGCCATATAATCTTCGGAAAATCCTTTCGTTTCCTTGCGCACCCTTTTTGACCATTTTTTTAATGTTTCAGCCATCAGAGTAAGCGGGTTTGATACGATTGATAATTCACATTGAGCACCATACATGAGAGTAAACCACCCCCTTTCAAAAATTCTTCCATGTTGAAATAACATACCTCCATTCCGCATTTTGCAGCGATTTCTTCCAACCTGAAATTTTTGGAGTGTTCCATGCGGTAGTCCTCTGTGCCCTTTTTTAGAAAATCGATGTCGGAACCGTTTAAAATATAATTGCTTACCCTTACACTATTTGTTAGGCCCGTATGAGCTTGTTCGACGGTGATTGGAAGTATTTCAGCCACTTTTTCCAATTGTTTAATTTCTTTTTTGGTAAATGAATCTACCGAAACGATTAAGGTTTCATTCTGAATTGGAAATACCGAGCAATCTAAGTGGTAAAGGTATGGATCAGTTAAGTTAACAGGTATTACCTGAATACCGAATTCTTGTTCCATCCATTCGAAAGCTTTCAAATCTGAACGCATACCATAGCCTCCAACATAACGATTACCGCCAATCCATTTCATTTCTGCTTCTCCCTCGAAGTGAAATGGCGATTGAACCGTTTTATACCCCATTCGCTCAAACATGTCCATACCAATGCTTTCCTCTCCACGGCGGTTTTGCGCATGAAAATTCGAACCAACGTATATTGGACTTTCCAAACCATGCAAGAGAATACCGTTGTTGGAAACATAAACTAAATCCTGCAGGGTGCAATCTTTTGGGGAAGGAAGCAAATGTACAAACGCATGTCCGGAGATAAACGAATAAATTTCCCACATTTCTCGAATGGCTTTAGGAAGATCTATTTCCAGCTCTTCTTCAGACATTTCTTCCATCCAAATATTGTTTTTAACCCCTGTTCCAAAGGTTAATGGAATATTCATCACATACTCCGGAAAATCTACTTTTTTCATTTGATTAAAGATTCGTTGTTCAGGTAATCCTCAAATATACCAATTCTGCGGTATTCGTTTTTCACATACATCTCCATTTGGTCGTCGTAATGAGGACTTTCATTGTTTGCAGAACTTCCATAGGGATGGCACGCTAAAATTTCTCGGTTTTTAAGGTCTATTATTAATTTAAATGCGCCACCTTCCTCGGCAATAAAACATCCTTTCTCGAAAGACGGACGTATGCTGTTGACAGAATCGGGAATTCCTTCCACAGGAAGCATTTTAGTCCCGCGCTCGAGATATTGTATATCCTTCAGCTTCATTCCGTTGCGATAGTGCCTTTCAACCCACTTCAAACAAGTGATCAGTTCATCGCCGGTGGCTACTTGGATTACATCCGGACATTTAGAATACGTATAATATTCCTTGTATTTATGAAACAAAAGGGAGAAAACGGCAGCACCCTCACTTTCCAAGTCTGCATTTCCATTCCATTCCTTTAGAATTTGCCAAAGCTTAAAAATACGAGGTGTACTGTTTTCATTGATTTCTAAACAAAACATTGCACTAAAATCAATGTTTCGGATTACCGGAAACAACAGCATCGTATCTGACATGAATTCGACCATATCTTGCATGTTGTGCTGCTCGTTTTCAGCAATGAGTTGTTTGAGCCGAAGGGAACGGGAATTGTCTTCAAAATAAAGCAACCCTTTTTTGGTACTGGAGTCTACGGATTCGTTCGTTACTTTAAATGGAGACTGATTCGCAGAGACCAAAAAATCGTCAGTAGGATTTTCAACCACCACCACATTATCAATTCCGTAGTATTTTTTTTGAAGTTGCTGTTCACTCGTTAATTCAACAAAATTAGAATAATGATCTTGCTGATTTTCTTTTTCAATTTCACAGGCATTGTGCATGAAAAGGAGGTTGTCGAGCTTGTCAATGGCAACCAGATTTAGGTATGGAAATCGCCGGTTTAAGCAATGCGCCTTTATTTCGGCTGTCGATTTGGACTGATTTACAAGGTGGTTGGTTTCAGTGCCAATAAGCTCACCTACCAATGGAATATGAATATGGAGGTAGTTCCCTCCCAAGAAGATGATTTTTCCAAATCGGGCTTCGTATACCTTTTTCAGAATAGGGAAGGGGATCCATCCATACAGCCAAGTATGGTTTTTATACCACTTGGCCTTCAATGGTTCCCATTTTCCGTCGATGAACACTTTTTTTCTGAAAAATCCTTTCACTTTTGCCTTGTACATGGTGTACATTTCTGGATAATTAGCGGTAAAACCCCAAGCAGAACTAAAGTTCGTACCCATAAAAACCGTAAATGTACAGGGTAGGAGGTAACCGAATAATTCCAAGTCCTCACATTGAATACGCAGATGTACCTCGTAAAACCCGAATAAACCTTCCAGTTGCTGATGAGGACTCATTCCAATCATTGGCCCTTTGCTTGTTGTCCGAGTGGATCCAAGTGCAATTACATTGGAACCGTCCCTTTTAGGTAGTTTTACTTCTTTGTTTTTTTGGAGGTAAGAAAATGGTTTATCCAACTGAATTCCGAGCACCTCTATCAAATGATGAACGGTAATCAAATCGGTATTAGTTATAGGAAATAATCCGTTGATTAAAACCTCAGCTGGATGTTCCTCCGCGTACAAATTAATACCTTGGCAATAGGCATCCACTTGCTTCAAGTAATCGGAGCCAACCTTGTGCATATTGTCCGTAACAGCTGCCCTTACGCCAAGAAAAAAGCATAAAAAATCGATGTATGGTCCATCCCAGTCGTCGACCCTTCCGCTCTGACATCGAGCAGAAAGCAACCATTGTTGTATGGTATCAAAGTCGTCTTCCGCATGACATAGCGCAATAGCTTTGGCGGCATCAATGAAGTCTAAAGCATCAATATGTGGGATTCCAAAATGATCACGGTAGACCTTTGCCATGGCTGCAGTAGTGTTGTTTGATTTGCAAATTTACTGAAAAATAAACCAAGGCCTACCAAGAAGAGAGAACAAGTGATTTAAAGACGAAGCAGTGTTTCGTATAGCCCATCTATGACTTGCCCCATTTTCTGTAAGTTTAATTTCTCTAGGGTATCGCCTTGTTCGTGGTAGTGTTTGTTTCGATAAAAAGCAGTATCCGTAATCATCAGCGCACTAAATCCGAATTTCCAATAATTGAGGTGATCTGAAAAATCGACACCCGGAAGCACTTTTGGTCCACTGAATCGCTTGGTTGGAAGGAAAGATTTTTTTCTATAGTTCTGAGTAAATCTACGTGCGAATTTACCTTTTTTCCATTTGTTCACTAAGGTTATGAAATTCCCTTTTTGGCCATAAAAAAGCCTTAACCATTTCAACGGATAGGATTGGGATTTCTTCTCCCCTGAGAAGTAGCCAATCATTTCAAGACTGACCATCCCTAAAACCCTATCTTTAATTGGCAGAAGCGATTCAGCATGAACATAACTGCCCATGTGTTCGGTTCTAAAATAGGGTGGCTCCTCAAGGGTGTAAGCAACCAATTCGACACCCAATGTGGTTCTCTTTTGATTCATTAACCTAGCTAATTCAAGCAAACCCACCACACCACTTGCATTGTCGTCAGCACCTTCTTGCATTCCGCATACATCGTAATGGGCACCTATGATTAATTTTTCCTCTGTGCTACCTTGAAATTGGGCAATGACATTTCTATAGGTTTGACCATTAAGCTCATACGATTGATAGAAGACCGTATCTGCCCATTTTTTTAACTCTTGATGAATGTATTCTGCCGTCTCATCCAATAAAGGAACATTCATGAAATGACGGTAAGTATTTGTTTTGGTAATACGATTTAAGTGCTTATAAATAAGTAAAGTATCAGATCTTTGAGCGTTTAACGTAGTTGTAAAAATTATAGCAAAAATCCCAAGAAGTACTTCAAAAAATCTGTATTTCATTTGGATAAATCTTAATTTTCTGTTGTTTGTAAAGCTGACCGATGGCCTGCTTGAAAGTCTTTTTACTCATTCCAAAAAAAGCACGAATTTCCTCAGGGTCCGAAGCGTCACCGTAGGGAAGCACCCTTGAATTTTCAAACTGTTTCATGATATGGATGACCGCATTCTCGTATTTGTCTCTTCCGTAGCTCCCGATTCGCACATCCACTTTTCCATCGTCTCGCACATTATAAATATGTCCGGTTACTACGTCGCCAGGTCTTAAGGACTTGGTCACATCCGATTGGTAAAGCATACCAACAAATGCGTTATCCACAATAACCCGATAACCCAAGCCTGTTTGCTCGCAAATAAGCACCTTGTTTTCGGAAAACAATGGCGTGTCCTTATCGGCTAAAGAGGTGAATTTTTGTGTTTTATTAGATCCATAAAGACGCTGTGTCGCTAGGTCAAGACGAAGAGTAAGAAGGTAGTACTTACCTTCCTCCAAACGCAAATGTTGCTCCCTAAAAGGAATCAACAGGTCTTTTTCTAACCCCCAATCGGCAAATGCACCGAACGTATTTACCTCTTTTATCTGTAAATAGGCGAATTCATTTAACCTTAATTTTGGATGTTCGGTGGTTGCCACAAGGCGATCTTCTGAATCTTTATATAGGAACACAGTCACTTGAACCCCTTCCTGTATGTCGATTGTTAGGTATTTCTTAGGTAGCAGAACCTCTTCTCCGTTTTCGTCTTGGAGGTAGGCTCCGTGGACGGTAAATCGAGCGACGATTAAATCTGCATATTGGCCACAGGTCATGTTAAAAATAAGTAGAGTCGGCTTCTTTGGCTTTAATAATCAAACAAGGAAGCTTCGTCTTGTTGGTAAGAATGTTTTGCGCAAAGGTATCAAATTGAGGCAATAAACTGGCTGAATAGTAGGCAATACCAATAAGGTCAATGGAATTTTCTTTGCTGTAATCTAAAATCTTTTGAATGTAATTTCCTTTGCGATCAAGCAATTGTATTTTACTTTTGATTTTGCGCTCGTCGTAGTTCTTTTGTACAATCAGCATGCGGTTCTTCAGCAGCATCGACTGACCACTGTCATTTTGTTTCTCTGCAATGATGTGAACAGTTGAACCAAAAATGGAGGCCAGATCACCCATAACTTTAGAAATTTGAAGGCTTTCTTTTAGGATATTAACAGGAATAACAATATCCTCTAATTCCGTCATGACTGAGCCTTCTTGAACAATTAGAAAAGGTACATCTGAACTGGATATTACTTTTATGGCATTGCTTCCAAAGACCTTTTGAAAACCTTTCGTGCCATGGGTACCCATCAATATCAATTGAACTTTTAATTCACTGGCTACTTTTCCAATTGTTTCAAAAATAGATCCCTCCCGGACGAGTGAAGAAATAACGCAATTGGACGGCTTTTCTAATTTTGAAATTGCTTGGTCTAACAATTGCTTCTTTGCCAAACCATCGGATTTTGACTTAGCAACATGAAAGACAACCAATTCGACATTAACGTATTTTGCCAAATGTAGCCCATATTGAATGGCCGCATCTCCAACAGAGGAAAAATCGTAGGCAACTAGATATAAATTTCGACTCATCCTGATACTTTTTTAGAATGATTAAATATAATGAAATTTATTTGAGCTGTCAAACTTTTTTGGAACTGGGGTATGCTGGTGAATCACAAAAGTTTATTGCCGTTTTCTCCTCTTTGGCTTACGCTTTCCCAAGGTGGTTGATAATCCAACGGGTGGGGCATTTTTAATTACTGGTAACGATTTTAAATCTGCTTCTTTATTTGCTACAGGATTTTTAGGATCAAGTTCAGGTGTTACCGCCACGTGAGGCATACCTGATACTGGACTATCGCCGTCCTCTGGATTCACCCACTTGTTTTTAACTTTTTTCGCTACTACCTGTCCTGTTTTGTTGTTTTTGACAAACACCGTTATCTTTTTTGGCCCTTTGTTGTTAGTGGCAATAACATCTTCAACCAACACCCATTTGTTTGACTGAAATAAAAAGGCGTCATAGGTAAAGTCGGGGACATAAAAAGAATAGAAACCCTCCAATGTAGGAGATTCAGGGGTAAGATGGTCAAAAATGATTCTGTTGTATTTTTGCTCGTAATTCAAGGTCATGGAAATTTTTTCTGAATGTTCAAAGTAAACGCGCTTTTTAAGCGTATTTTTCTCTTTAAATAGTTGTCCACCAAGTTTTGGTTTATTACCTTGAAAAGAAAGCACATCAATGATTTTTAATGTACTCATTGCATTGTTCCCATCCCAAGCCAATAACGTGTATATCGTTTTCGTCCCCCTCTGTATCGGTATGATCTTGTAGTACACTGCCCCATACCAATGTGCGGCATCCAATATATCGTCTGTACGCTGGGTGTACCTGGGTGTAACATCGAAAAGCTCGGTAACAAGGAGTTTCTTGCTTTTTGCATCGAAATGCTGGATGAAGCATCCATAAAGTTGAGTCAAATCGGATAATTCAACATTCCAATTAATAATTCGGATTTTACCGTCCGGACTATCAATAAAACCAATAGTTTTTAAATTAGTGAAGGCATGAGAAAAGGATAGCGGATGCTTCAATACTTCCCTCATTTGTGATTTTAGAAGCTCATGCCAATCTGATTTTTGATTGTCATCTGTCGCTGAACGAAGGGAAGCTAACGTAATATTTAGGTTATTTTCGGCATAAATAAGGGTGCTATCAATTTGACCGTTGATTGATATTAAAAAACTTACAAACAGTATGTTCAAAAAATAGCGCATGTTTAGAAAACGAAGTTAGCCACGTTGGTTACGTAAAAGTACATTAAAATTCTTGCTGAATTGACAAATACAGTGGAGGAAAGTACTAGCCTTTATCCTTTAACAGTTGAATCAGCTGCCCACGATGGTAAGCCGAATGTTGCAACATATAATCCAATTTCATCAAAATAGCCTCCAACTGGGCATCTTCCATGTCATTTAGGTGCTCTTTCATGTCCAGCAAGGTAACATACGTATTTCGAAAATTCTCCCTGCTTAAAGGACCCAATTCCCAACACTTAAATACGTCCCATGCCCCAGACTCAGCTTTCTTATTAGTTATATCGGATAATAAAATATGGTGAATGTTTACAATGTGCGATGCCAATTTTAATACCTTTTCCGAAATGTCCTCTGCTTGTTGCTCAAGGCATTCAAATAGCATAGCTAATTGGTCTTGCTCTCGTTCAAACCTTCTCATGAAGAAGGAAAACATCATTCCCCTAGTTTTTTTAATTGATGTATCGTTTCTTTCGGGTCATCGCTGTTAAATACAAAGTTTCCGGCCACAAGAGCATCTGCTCCAGCTTTCACTAATAGAGCCCCCGTTTCAAGGTTTACACCCCCGTCGACTTCTATCTTTGTTCTACATCCACGGGTATCGATCAACTCCCTTAGTTGGGCAACTTTTTCAATTGTACCCGGAATAAAAGTCTGTCCACCGAAGCCAGGATTAACGGACATAACTAACACTAGGTCAAGGTCTTCAATCACATGTTCGAGTAAAGCGATTGGTGTATGAGGATTAAGTGCTACTCCTGCTTTCATTCCCGTTGAACGTATACGTTGTATGGTCCGGTGCAAATGTGTGCAGGCCTCAAAATGAACCGTTAGCATATCTGCGCCAGCTTGATAAAATTCATCAATGTACAGATCCGGCTGTGCAATCATGGCGTGCACATCGAGCGTTTTTTTCGCATGTTTTTGAATGGCCCTTAGTACTGGAAAACCGAAGGATATATTTGGTACAAAAATGCCATCCATAACGTCGATGTGAAACCAATCCGCTTCCGACGAATTAATGAGTTCCACATCCCTTTGAAGGTTTGCAAAGTCACAGGATAAAACAGAGGGGGAAATGAGAATAGACATAGAGCAGTAGTTGATTTATTTTCTTAGGATTTTTAAATATTCTTCGTCCCGGCGATAAATATCCGGATGAAAAACGAGGAATTCTCTATCAGCGCGAACGGTTATGTATTCCACGTAAATGGGAAATGAATATTTCAAAGGAATAGGGTGGTTTTTAGCCCGTGACAAAAGGGTGTCAAGTGAATCTCTTGTTATCGGGTTGCGTTTTTGACGGGGCATAGTGTCGAAGTCTAAAATCGTCTTGGCGAGATCTATCGGCTTATCGCAACGCATGCATCCATGTGAGTAGGAGCGGATATCGGAATTAAACAATCCCTTTGAAGGTGTATCGTGCACATAAACACTATATGAATTATTGAATTCAAATTTTATCACACCCAAACTGTTTCTTGGACCCGGATTTTGAACCACTTTATATGGAAATCCGCCCACATTTTTCCAGTTCACGCTACCGGGACTTATTTCTTTGCTCCCACTGTAAAGCTTGTAATTGTTTCGCCCAAAATAAGCCGAGCTCCGTTTTGCTGCTGGTAGAATTTCGTTCTTACAAATAGAATATGGAACAGTCCAGTAAGGGTAAACAACAATCGTTCGTAAGGTGGATTCGAGTTGTGGAGTAGGGGTAACGGTTTTTCCTACGATGATTCGATGTTGCGCCCTTAAGGTGTCATCTGCTACAAAGCGCAACACATATTCAGGAATATTAATAAGTATGAATTTTTTTGGAAAAGCAGCATGCTGACGGATTTTATCAAGCGAAAGACAAGCCCTTAATATTTTGTTGTAGGTACTTTCATTTAAGACTAATGCCGTATATTTTCCAATTTTTCCATCCGAATGCAAGCCGTTATGGGATTGAAAAAGTTCCAATGCCGCTCTGTACGAATCTACTTCGGCGGACTTTTCCTTCAATAGATACCCTTTGCTTATCAAGGCATTGACGGCTTGTTTTTGGGCATTTTGAGGATCCTCCGATTCCGTTTTTATTTGGTAAACAGTTTTGTCCAAAGGGTACTGCAAACAGTATGTGTATAAATGATTGGCTAAGAACCGATAGTTGGAGTCGTTAGCACCACACGACATGAACATTTTATCCCAACTAATAGAAGCATAAGCGCCCAACAAACTATCCATGCGATCAACTGAAACCAAGGATTTTGGCTTGTATTTCTTAGTGGTAAAATCCAAGAACCCTGCGTGAATATCTTGGGATAATTGCGCCATTTTCAAGGTCGTCATAACTTCTTCCTCTACCCAATTAAGGCGCCTCTTTTGTTTCCTGTTCATTCTACCCTCTGGTACACCAAACCATAGCGATCTCGAGAGGGTAACTTTCATTTTCAAACCTTGTCTATGAAAGGTTGAATCGTTTATCCACAGGGGAGTACCGGATTTTTTAGCATAAAAATCTTGCAGCCAATTTGCCTCCTCTTCCGAAATACCCATGCTAAAAAGGCTCTCTGACTCTAGAACTTTGGCAAGTTTTTCCTTTATCGAAATGGACTTATCCTCAAAAAAGGCTTTCTGATCATCTACTTTTTGTCCGGAACAAGCAACTAAAAGGAAAACGGTTGTGCTGATAAAACACACTTTTGAAAAAAATTGGTAGTTTAGAGACATTATCAACCGTATTCTAACATTTAATTCATGACTTTTCAAGCCATACACGTCATTCTTTTGATTACCGTTCTGGTTTCCATAAGAGGCTTTAAAGATACTAATTTAAGAGATAGGTTTTTATTTGTCCCTTATCGTGTTAAACATGACAACCAATGGGAAGGTTTGTTTGGGCACATGTTGCTGCATGCGGATTTCACGCATTTGTTGTTCAATATGTTGTCGCTTTATTTTCTTGGATCCATCCTTGAGCAAGAGATGATAATTGCATATGGCTTTCTCAAGGGGGAAATCCAATTTTTAATAATCTACCTCATTGGTGGTTTGTTTTCTACCTTAATTCCATTCATCCGACATCAGAACAATCCTCATTACCGCTCTCTTGGTGCTTCAGGAGCTGTTAGTGCCGTAATTTTTGCCACCATTTTATGGCGTCCAGACATCGAGTTGATGCTATTTTTTATACCAATTCCAATACCGGCATATGTGTTCGGTCCGTTGTACCTGGCCTTCGAATATTGGGCAGATAAACGAGGGCAATCAGGTATTGCACACGATGCACATATAGGGGGAGCACTCTTTGGGATTTTTTACGTTTTAATTCTTAATATTGACAAAGGAAAAGAATTTCTTCATTACCTAATTGCTTAAACGCTATGCTATACGTAAACTACAACGGTGAGCTAACTTCAGGAAAGCAGCCAGTCATAGATTTAGGAAACCGGGGATATTGGTACGGCGATGGAGTGTTTGAAAGCGTCCGGATTATGAACGGGAAACCTCTTAATCTTTCCAACCATATTACGAGGTTGATTGAAGGAGCTAAAGCGCTAAAAATAAAAATTCCCGCTTTTTATAACCTTTCTTTTTTCGAAAGTAAAATCGAGGAATTAATTTCCTTAGCGACTATACAACAAGGTGGTAAATGTCGTATTTCAATCGATCGGGCATCTGGAGGAACATATAAACCGATGTCAAACGATGCACATTTTTTAATCGAAGTTCAGGATTATGAATTGAATAACTTTGAGCTAAATGCTAAAGGACTTGAAATAGATCAGTTTACTGAAATAAAAAAGGTAAAGGATAAATTATCGAACTTCAAAACGAAGAGCGGGTTGATTTATGTAATGGCTGCCATTCACGCTACGGAGAAGAACTTAGACGATGTATTATTAGTGAATGACCGGGGCGGGATTTTGGAAAGTTCAAACTCGAATTTATTCGTTGTTAGCAACGGCGTGCTTTATACACCGGGGTTAGAAGAAGGATGTTTGGCCGGAACCATGCGCATGCAAATCATTAACCTGGCTGTTAAAAATAATATTAAGGTCTACGAATGCAATATTCTGCCGCAAAATTTGCTGGTCGCTGATGAAATTTTCCTTACAAATGCCATCAAAGGAATTACATGGGTCAGTGGATATCGAACAAAACGCTACTTTAATAATACCGCACGAAAATTTGTTGCCTTGTTGAATGATTTTTGGGAAAACGAATTAAACCCCAATGAAGAGGAATAAACGTTTTTTGTTAACCCAAGCCGTCCTTCTAATTTGTCCCATAATTAATATTATGTTAAATAAACATATTTAAGATACCAAAGCAATGCAATTGACGTTGTAATAACCCAAGTAACAACAAACTTAACTTATGAAAACCAAACAAGAAATAGTTGAAAACTGGTTGCCTCGTTATACTGGAATGCCGCTAGAACATTTTGGTAAATACGTTTTGCTTTGTAATTTTCATCATTACGTTGAACTTTTCGCAGAGCAATTCGAAACCGAAGTCATTGGTCGTGGAAAACCCATGCAATGTGCGACTTCTGGTGGAATGACCATCATCAATTTTGGTATGGGGAGCGCTTCTGCTGCAACCTGTATGGATCTACTTTCTGCTATAAAACCAAAAGCCGTTCTTTTCTTAGGAAAATGTGGCGGTTTGAAGAAAAAAAACCTGGTTGGCGATTTGGTTCTACCCATAGCTGCCATTCGTGGCGAAGGAACGAGCAACGATTACTTCCCCCCAGAAGTACCAGCATTACCCGCTTTTGCGTTGCAAAAAGCTATTTCAACAACTATTCGCGATGTAAACCTTGATTATTGGACCGGTACCGTTTACTCTACCAACCGAAGGGTTTGGGAGCACGACGAAGAATTTAAACTTTACCTTCAACGGGTTCGAGCCATGGCAATCGATATGGAAACGGCAACCATTTTTACGGTCGGATTTGCCAACAACATTCCAACAGGTGCACTTCTATTGGTATCGGATCAACCGATGGTACCAGAAGGTGTTAAAACCGACAAAAGCGATTCAAGCGTTACCGAAAAATTCGTTAGGCAACACCTGGAGATTGGAATCCAATCGCTAAGGCAATTGATTAATAATGGTTATACGGTCAAACATCTGAAATTTTAGGAATTCATGAGGTGAACAGCCCCTTTTCATTGAGCGAAATCATTCTTTTCTTTTAGGATAAGGCGCATCTTAGCAGAAAGCTAAGTCATGAAAACACATGTGTACACTTCGATAACGCTCGTTCTTTTTCTAACTGGTGGTTTCTTAGGTTGTGGTCATTCCATCGAATGTCGGGAACGGTCGGTATACAACAAACCTGTTATTCTGATGGATCCTATTGATGGATTTTGTGGCTCATTTTCTATTCATGAGTTGTTAACGGTCCAACAAGATGTGAAAGGAATGCTTCGCTTGTATAACAATTTGACGGAATGGTTTTTAGAATTTAAACTCGAGGAAGATCATTCTATTGAGCTTGTGCATCTTCACTTTTCACCAACACCTCATTTCCCTTTGGATGCACATCAAAATCCGGACTTGTCTTCATTCAGTCATCAGGTACATTTTAACCATCCTTCCTCGATACGTAGGCTTAAATTTTCAAAAAATGAGGTTCCCCTTCAAGGTTATATTAGCATCTGCATTGAGTATAAAAATCCACAAACGTTTAATCGTTGTGGTATGGGAAAACTTTGGGTTGATGGCATTCGGTATGGTTCGAGTGAAAGAGGACGCTATTTTGCATATTCATGGAAAAATTGCCTAACACAAACTCCGAATCCATCCATCGAATAATACGTACTTTACACATGCAAGTGATTTTCTATCTTCGTAAAAAAAACGCGTTGACAAAAAGGCAGCTATATATCCTTGGATGGATTACTTTATTGGGCTTTCCCCTACCCGCTTTTTTGGCATTGTTTTTAACCGATGATTTTACATTTGCCCAATTTCTTCAATTGGAAGAATTGGATGCCGGAATGATTATTATTGGGTTGTTGACTGGGATTATTTACGCCTTGTTTACCATGATACTACTTACCTTTCCAGTATTCAAAAAAATCCCATTACCCTTTGATAAACTTTTCAAAAGATTGAATTTGAATTATGTTGATGCGGTATTCTTATCCTTGTGCGCTGGGATTGGCGAGGAATTGCTTTTTCGAGTCGGTGTGCAGCATTACCTTGGAATATGGCCTACTGCTTTTCTTTTTGTCGCCATACATGGGTATTTCAGTTTTAAAACACCCTTAAAATCCCTTTACGGCTTGATGGTTTTTCCATTGTCATTAATACTTGGCTATGGGTACGAAAGTTTTGGTCTATGGTTCAGTATCGCTGTTCATTTCGCCTATGATCTTGCCTTGTTTATTTCACTCTTGAGCAGTCCCGCCCCTTTAAAACTTTCGGATGATTCTTAGGCGGTTTGTCTGTCTGACGAATAAACAGGTTGGTAGAATCGCATATTGATCAACTTCTAACGTTTCTAGCGTACGATTTGTGCAAAACGATGTTGGAATTCTTAACATCATTCCCCCTGAAACCATCGATAATTCTTTCAAGGAGGTCAAATATCCTAACGAATCCGGTAACTTAATCAACCTATTTCTGTTGATGTATAACACCTGTAAATTTTTACACGCAAGCAATTGATCCGGTATTGTTTCTAATCGATTATCATTCAGTTGAAGGACGGACAATAGGGCTAAATTTCCAATTTGTTCGGGCAGGAAAGAAATCTTATTTTGATTAAGGATCAGCTGTTCCAGGTTTTGCAGGTTCCCTATGGTGGATGGAAGTTTTTCCAAATCGTTGTATTGAACAGATAGGATTTTTAGGTTCTTTAAATTGCCTATTTCATCAGGAAGAAAAGTCAAGTTGTTTTTACCCAAATATAATTCTTCAAGGGCAATGAGTTCACCTATTCTGTACGAGACAGAATCCAACTTGTTTCCGTACAAGCGCAAAGATTTAAGGTTCGTTATGTTAAATACGCTGTCGGGTATCTGGGTCAACTGTTTATCTTCTAAAACCAAAACCCCTTCTTCTTGATAAACGCTACAAGCGGTAATCACGGAGATGGAAAACAACGGCATTAACCTATATAAACAGGAGTATATTCGGTGTTTTACATTCATATTTTTATAAAAAAATGCTTTGCTATTTGGCTATACAATAGGAATTCGATACTTTTATCAAAAAAAGGCACGCTTATTGCAAATCCGAAAATCAAAATCAAAAACTATGAGAAATTTACGATTAATTTTAACTGCAACGGTTCTTTTTCTTGGAACAGTAGCATTTGCACAAAAGACAGCCGAAGAACGCTCTACGGCAATTACCGAACGAATGGCAACTGAATTAGCCCTTACGACTGAACAAAAACCCAAAGTTCAAGCGCTTAATTTAGCTATTGCTCAAAAAAATGATGCCATCCGCAACGACACCAAACTTACCAAAGAACAAAAGGTGGAAGCGATTAAAGGAAACCACAACGGACGTTATGCAGAGCTTAAGCAAATTTTAACTCCACAGCAAATGACCGTTTATGACAACCTTGTTGAAAAGTGGAAAGCAGAACGTAAAGCAGGTACACCAAATAAAGCGAATACACGCAAATACGTCCGCAAGTCAGTGACACTTGAGGATTTATAATAAATCATTTTATCAAGAGAGCCGGGATTTATCCCGGCTTTTTTTGTTTTACAGGTAAATGTTGTCCGAATTCTTTAAATTTAGGATTCAAACCCATGGAAGTCCTTTTTAAAACATCCCAGCCTGAGGTTATTAGTGATGTAACTCAATTTATTAAATCTTGGTCTTCGGACTCGTTTCAACTTAAGGTTCAAACTTCGGGATCTACGGGTAGCCCGAAAACACTTTTTTTTACGAAGGAACAAGTTCAGGCTTCAGCACTTCGAACATTGAAGCAATTTGGGATAAGCGAGAATCAATCTGCTTTGCTTTGCCTTAGCACCACGACGATTGCTGGAAAAATGATGCTTGCTCGCAGCGTTGTCGGCAACTTGCACCTTATGGTGGCTGCCCCCCACTCCAATCCACTCAAGGATATTACAGAAGATATTGATTTTGTGGCATTAGTCCCCTATCAACTAAATGAAATATTAAATAAAAATCCAGAAAAACTCTTTGCAATTAAAACGATTCTTGTAGGTGGGGCACCGGTAAGTCAGGAGTTAGAAAACAAATTGAAAAAACATCATTTAACTGTTTATCACACCTTCGGAATGACGGAAACCCTGTCGCATTTTGCGGTTCGAAAAATGGGTTGGAACGGAGGGAAATTTTACCACGCTTTGAACGGTGTGAGGTTTCACTCTATTGACAATGAATTGGTAATTGACGATGATGTGTTGGGTATAGGGGGACTAAAGTCAGGTGAATTGGTTGATTTGGTATCATCAGACACATTTAATTGGTTAGGAAGGAAAGATTTTTTGATTAATTCAGGTGGATTGAGCATTCAACCCGAAGAAATCGAAAGGGCTTTATCGGAATACATCCAATCTCCATTTTTTGTCACTGGTCTTCCGCATCCTGACCTTGGGGAACAGATAACACTTATCATTGAGGGAACGTATCAGGTATCGTTCGAACAGGTTTGTCAGCACATTGCAAAAAAACACCTCCGTCCTAAGAAAATACTTCATTTACCAACGTTCAAGTACACAAGAAATGGTAAACTTGACAGAAAGTTGACACTGGAATTACTCAAAGGAAATGCATTTGAATAAGTATTTTAAAGTTCTTGGATTACAGCCTGGTGCAAGTGAAATAGAAATCCGAAAACAGTACAGAAAACTTGCGATGCGGTATCATCCGGACAAAAATCCAGATTCAGATACTCGAAAGCAATTTGACTTGGTTCAAGAGGCATACGAGGTACTCACAGGAAAAAAGAATATTCCTCTTCCCTCCGCTAAAAGTGTTAAACGACATAATCCGCAAAAGTCAAAAGAAGATAGGATTCGGGAGGCCAGAAGAAGGTATTATGAACAACAACAGCGCGAAAAAGCTGAAAATGAACGCTTTTATAGGGGATTATTTAAAGGTCGAAATTGGCTCATAATACGGATTTCAGCTGTTATTGGAACGATTCTGGCCTGCGCAATCGCATTGGAATGGTTCATTCCACCGCATGTTGAACTTGACCAAGTACATTCCTTCTCATATGGAATTACCACTTTTGACGATACCCATGTCTTATCGGTGTTAAAAACCAATAGCGGCAGGTATTTGTGGGTTACCGAAAACAAAAGCATGCTTGAGCGCATAGGAGAAATTCAAATTCGTACTTCTTGGGTATTTCACGATCCGATTAATTGCGCGTACCTAGAAGGCTTGACACCACAAATTATCGATCTGAAACTTACGTTTTATTCTTTTGGTTATGTTTTTGCCATTGTTTTTCTTCTGCCATTAGTGACATATTTATTCCCAAGAAGAACAAGTGCTTATACATTTTTATATTATGTAACACTTTATTTAAGTCCTCTGTGTATTCTCGTTTTCTTTCTTTCGAAGGATCACTGGGCGCATTTATTGAGTCTGGGATATTTATAGTTATCTTTTCATTGCACGATCCATATCGCGTTGGTCGTCTTTTGCTTTCAGGTCTTGCCGTTTATCGTGTAGCTTTTTTCCTTGTGCTAATGCCACTTCCATCTTCAACCATCCTTTTTCAGAAAGGAATAATTTCAAAGGAATCATGGTGTTTCCTTTGACTAGTAGGTGTTTTTTGATGCGATTGATTTCTTTCTTATTGAGTAGTAGTTTTCTATCTGCCCTTGGTTTATGTGAATAAAAAGAGGCATTCTCGTATTCTGACACGTGCATATTTCGAACGAAAACTTCTCCATCCTGCATTACACAATAAGCCTCCAGAATACTCGCTTTTCCGTTACGGATGCTTTTAATTTCTGTTCCGCTCAACCGAATTCCTGCACTAAAATTTTCCATTAGGTGGTATTCAAACCTTGCTCTCTTATTACGTATATTCAGTTCTTTGTTGGCCATGTGAATGTATTGAACAAAAATAACACAATATTCACTACCGATCATTCGTATTTCAACAAGTGGTTTGTGCATAAGATGGGCCGAAATAACATTTCATCACTGACGTATTTCAACTATTTTTGAAGTATGGAGTTAAAATCAAATTACCTCAACCGCGCTGTAGAACAAATGGCCTCATTGCCAGGTATAGGTAGAAAAACAGCGTTGAGGTTGGTTTTACAATTGCAACGTCGAACCAAAGAAGAGATCGGTGCATTCGCTAGTTCGTTTTTAGAAATGTCCGAGCATTTAAAATCATGTAAGTCATGTGGCAACATCTCTGATAATGACGTTTGTGAGATTTGCCTCAATGAATCTAGGGATCGCACGTTAATATGTGTGGTCGAGGATATTCGGGATGTAATGGCCATAGAAACCACCGCTACCTTTAAGGGCATTTACCATGTATTGGGAGGCATAATCTCACCAATGGATGGAATTGGCCCATCGGATTTAAATATCTTATCGCTGGTTGATAAAATCAGTTTAGGAGGTGTTAATGAGGTTATATTCGCGTTAAGTCCAACAATGGAAGGAGATACAACCTCCTTTTACATACATAAGAAATTAAAACCTTTTCCTATTCAAATTACCACAATTACAAGGGGTGTTTCGGTGGGCACTGAACTTCAATATGCGGATGAATTGTCATTGGGACGGTCCATTCTTTATCGCCAGCCCTTTCACGTGAATGTTTAAAAGGTCATTTTAATTCTGAAGTATACTTTTTAGCTAATCGGTGCATTTGGCCTGATGAAATCTCATGTGTCCCATCCTCAAAATGAATGGAACTATAAATCATTGATTTCGCTACATCCGTCGCGAGAATTGGTTTAACCTCGGTGAAAAGTCCGGTTTTACCAAGTATATTTCCTACCATCACTGATATCTCTTCGCCTTTTCTTTTCTCGTTTCTTGCCCCTTCTAGGACCGAGGGTTTCAGGATGATTAGCTTATCAAAATGGCAGTCCTTTGAGATATCGTCGAGGCAGGCCTTCATTCGTGAATAAAAAAACGGTGAATGTTTGCTTACACCAATGGCAGAAACCAAAACACAACAGCGCACACCAGCATTTTTCGCCATCTGCATTACCCTAGCCGGAATGTTTACGTCGATTTGGAACTGTTGTTTACGGCTTCCAGCTTTTTTGATCGTTGTTCCAAATGCAATGAACAAGGTATCTACTTGATGGTGAACGGGAATTTCGTAAAGGTTCGAAAAATCAACCACATGATTAGTGACTTTCATGTCACGCACATCCAGTTCACGTCTGCTCAACAGATCAATTTTTGAAAATCGTTTATCGACCAATAACAATTCAAGCAACTCATGTCCAACGAGTCCACTTGCACCCAATATCAACGCGTTCATTTAGAAACAAAATACAATGTAAGATAAAATCCGATATCAGCTATACATGAACCAAGGAAACAGGAAAAGTTTTAAACCAAAGCCGCGAATCCAAACACCAAACAGATTTTTTTAAAGAAAATTGGCTTTCGTTTCGAAAAATGCTTTATTTTCGAGACTTAAACAGGTAAAAAACTTATCGCTTAAGCTTTTATGACGAGTATTTTTGTTGCAAAGTTGGACTTTAATGTGACCAACGAGCAGTTGAAAGAGGTTTTTTCAACGTATGGCAATGTTCTCAAGGCAACTGTCGCGACCGACAGGGAAACGGGAAAATCCAGAGGGTTTGCCTTTGTGGAAATGGCAATCGATGAGGAAGCTCAAGAAGCTATAAAATCCTTAGACGGATATGCCTTTAATGGAAGAAGGATGGCCGTTAAAGAAGCTGAAAAACGGGAGCGGGGGTCTAATACAAGCGCTCCAAGACCTGCATCACCCAACACCTTCCAGTCCAATCCCAAAGCGCCACAAAGGGAAGATCAACGAACACCGCCTAGTGCCGGAAATTCCGCATGGGTAAACACCGAATCTCCTGCTGAAGCAAGAAAAATTGAACCCAAAAGAAAGAAGGAAGAAAAAAAACGAACTTGGGAAAATGACGCTACCGGCGGTAAGAAAACGAAAATGAATGCTTACAAAAAAAGCAATAAGCAGGGGAAATTTTTCGACGAGGACGAGGACGATTGGGACGATTACATGGCATTCAAGCGAAAAGAAGATGTGGACGACGACGACGAGGATTGATCGCAAGTTTCACTGAAAGCGTGTTTCTTGAACGCTATTTTTCTCTACTTTTGATTTATGATTTTACAACAATTTGATTCTACCCCACTCGCTTCTTACAGATTCACCATGTTTTTGTACCTTCCTTAACTCATGGAGATTCTTATTATTATTTTGCTAACCATTTTAAATGGTTTCTTTGCTCTTTCGGAAATTGCCTTGGTATCGGTGAAACGGAGCCGCATTGAACACTTAGCCGAACAAGGAAATGGACGTGCGAAAATCATCCTAGAATTACTGAATAAACCGGAGAATTTTTTATCGTCTGTCCAAGTAGGTATTACGTTAATCGGCATTGTTGCGGGTGCTTACGGTGGAACAACCCTTACTGACGATTTCGAAGCCATGTTACTTAGTTACGGTGTCAGTGGACCTTCTATCCATGTCATTTCACTTACCCTTGTGATTGGTTTAATTACCTATTTTACGATCGTTATAGGAGAACTTGTACCTAAAACTATTGCGATGAACTATGCGGAAGGAATCGCATTGGTTTGCGCGCCCATTATTAAATACTTTACCTTAATTGTTTTTCCTTTTGTCAAATTACTTTCTTTCTCTACCAGCTTAATTGTTAAAATTTTTGGAGTGAAACAGGTTGAAGGTGACCACATGAGTGAGGAGGAACTAAAGTTTATGCTCTTCAATGCTGGTAAACAAGGAGTTTTGGAAACAGATGAAAGCCAAGTTCACCAGAACCTGTTTTACTTTACAGATCAAACGGCAAAGTCATTGATGACCCATAGTTCAGAGGTGGAATGGGTTAACTTGCAAGAAAATCCTGAGCAAGTCTTCAATCAACTTTTGAAAAGTGTCCACTCTAAATTTATTGTTTGCGACGGACAAATGAGCCAGATAAAAGGTATCATTACCATTAAAAATTTTCTTGAGAATTATCGAGACCCGGATTTCTCTCTTGAGAAAATCATGGAGCCTCCGATTTACATCATTCAAAATACACCTGCGTTTAAAATTTTAAACATGTTCAGGTCAAAGAAACAGTATATCGGTACTGTAATCGATGAATACGGAGTGGTGATTGGTATTGTCACGTTACACGATTTGATCGAGGCGATCGTTGGTGATTTACCAGACGAAGACGAAATTGATACACAAGATATTGTGCAACGTACGGATGGAAGCTACCTTATCAACGGAAAAACATTGATATTCGAATTGAATCAATTTTTTCAACGTGAAGTAATCGAAGACCAGGTTTCCTTATACACTACCGTAGCAGGGTTTATGCTCGAGCAACTCAAAGACATTCCGAAGGCGGGAGATGCGTTAGAATACGGGACTTACTACTTTGAAATCATGGACATTGACGGCCTTCGAATCGATAAGGTTTTAATGAAACAAATAGAACAAAAACCTTCCGAGAATAATTAGTGTGTTGATTTCGTTAGCGCCGATGAGATAAACGCAATGGTATCACTTGCTAACAAACTTCGTTCATGAATTTGCTGAACCGCTAAATCAGCTGCTAGTCCGTGAAGGTAAACACCCAAATGAGCAGCAGTCCATGGATCATAGCCTTGTCCTAAGAACGCGAGGATCATTCCCGTTAATACATCCCCACTTCCAGCTTTTGCTAGACCAGGATTTCCTGTTGTGTTTTTGTAGACCTCTCCTCTTTCGTTTGAAACCAAGGTTGATTCGCCTTTAAGGACAGTTATTGCCTGATATTTTTGACTAAACTCGCTTAGTTGCCCCTCACGATTGTCTTCCTTATATGGCTCGCCTGTTAATCGCTCAAATTCACCTGGATGGGGTGTAAGGACACACCTATTGGATACTAAATGCAGGAGTTTATAAGTTGAAATTAAATTGAGTGCATCTGCATCTATCACCATTGGGCCATTATAGGATTGCAGTAAAAATGTTAATACCTCGGATGTTTTAGGATGTTCTCCCAGTCCTGGTCCGATGCCAATTGCATCGTATATGTTACAATCTCGTATTTCCGTAATATGTTGGTCATGGTGATCGACACTTATCATTGCCTCCGGAACAAAGGTTAGGTGCGCAAGCTCCAAAAAACGAGGAATATGTGCAGTGAGTCTACCAACACCTGACCTCAAGCATGCCTTGGATGCCAGCAAGGCCGCCCCTCCTCTCCCCTTACTTCCTGCAATCAGTAAAACATGTCCAAAATTCCCTTTGTGCGCATTATGGGGACGTGGTTTCAACAAGGTGGTAACGTAGCTTCTGTTCATTTCTCTTGGTGAGGTGTTTTCCATAGCACAAAAATAAATCAAGAAGTCCTTTCTTATCGACTTTTCACCAGAAACGTATTAACTTCAAGCCAAGTAATTCGATGCAGATGTTAAAGGACTTATTTTTACTTGATCCAACTGTCACTTTTTTAAATTTTGGATCCTTCGGAGCATGCCCGAAAGAAATTTTTGATGACTATCAACGATGGCAAATGCTATTGGAAAGAGAGCCTGTTCAATTTATCACACGAGATGGATTTGAATACCTCGACTTGTCTCGCAAGGCTTTGGCTGGCTTCATTGGTTGTTCATTCGATGACATCATTTTTACTACTAACCCAACCTTCGCTATTAACACGATTGTGAATAGTTTACCGTTGCAATCAGGAGATGAAATATTAACAACCGATCTTGAATATGGGGCAATGGATAAGACCTGGGAATACCATGCTTTAAAAAAAGACTGGAAGTATAAAAAAGCCCACATCCCTCTTCCTATTCAAACAAAAGAAAGCTTTTTAGAAGCTTTTTGGAAGGGATATAGTTCAAAAACAAAAGTTGTTTTTATCAGTCAAATTACAAGCAGCACCGGACTTATCCTGCCTGTTGATGAACTATGCAAGGAAGCCAAAGAAAGGGGTTTAATCACCATCGTTGATGGGGCGCATGTCCCTGGGCATATTCCTCTCAATTTAGGAGAATTAGAGGCTGATTTTTACACGGGGGCATGCCACAAGTGGATGATGACGCCAAAAGGATGTTCCTTCTTGTATGCAACAAAAGCTTTTCAGGAATGGCTCGATCCCCTGGTGATTAGCTGGGGATACAAGAGCGATACACCTTCTAATTCGACGTATTTCGATTACCATCAATTTAATGGAACACGGGATTTTTCCGCTTTTTTAACGGTACCTTCTGCGTTGAATTTTCGCCAGAAATATGACTGGGACAATGTTTCCGAAAGATGTAAAGAAATGGTCAGATCTAATGTGCAACGTACGGCGGCATTTTTTCAAACAGAGCCTCTTTCTGCTGATTTATCTTTTTATGGACAGATGTGCAGCACACCTATTCAATGTGCCAATCCCGTATTACTACAACGTGAACTTTTTGAACGTTTTCATATTGAAATACCTGTTATGCAGCATAATGGGCATTGTTTTATTCGCTTTTCTATACAAGCGTTTAATTCTGAAAACCAATTAGATGCGCTTTTTGATGCCTTAAATCAACTAAAGAACTTGTGGGGGTGATTTCTTAACGTTCGCTTAACATTCTTTTTTTTTATTATTTTTAATCAAATTTTTGCCCATGCATAAAACACTACTGTATTTAACTTTTCCCTTTATTTTATTTACGTACTTTTCTAACGCTCAATATTGTATTAACGTCGGGCCAACATCTACCATTGATTCCAATGTTGAATCAGTAGTTCTGGTAGGAGCCTCTGGAACCATTTCGCATAATGGTTGCCCGGGAATAGTTGGTTTGCAGGATATGACCGCTTTGAGTGTCACCTTGAATGCTGGCGGTAATTACACGGCAATCATTGATTTTGGCACTTGTGGCGGCAACTATGCCGGCGCTGGTGAGGCATGGATTGATTATGACCAAAGCGGAACCTTTGATCCAATTGAATCCCTTGGAACGTGGACGGGAACCCCTCCTGCATTGCCACAGAATTTTAACTTTAATGTTCCTGTTGGTTCACAAAATGGTCCGACCAGAATGCGCGTCATGCAGCAGGAAGCAGGGACTCTTCCATTGAACCCTTGTGGAACTTTTTCTTGGGGTTCTGTCATGGATTTTACCATTAACATAGCAAATGGGGTTGATTGTAGCGGTTATCCTGGTGACGACATTAACGATGCAATTATTGTCAGTAATTTGCCATATGTAGACACCAATGACAACAGCTATTGCTATGGCAATCAAAACTTGGTTTACAACTCACCGGACGTTTATTACAAAATCAATCCATCCCCTATGATGGAATCCATTCATGTTTCCCTGTGTGGTTCTGGTTTTGACACTTTTTTAAGCGTGGTTGATGCGAACGGTCAAATGGTGGCTTACAATGACGATGGCTCTTGTGGTACGCAATCTGAGTTGACCTTCAATACGGAAGGACTTGGCATTGTGTACGTTATCGTAGAAGGATGGGGAATAGCGGCAGGAGAATACATCATCAACATGGAAGCCAATTATGCAGGATCAGATGAGTTGAATATTACAAATGTGCAATTGGTTCCCAATCCGGCGGAAAATTATTTCTCTGTAAAATCATTTAATGGTATGGTTTCGGTTTTTTCTAGTTCTGGCAGTCTGATTTATGAAACGACCTCCTACGCTGGTGGGGTTATCAACACCTCCGAATGGCCTTCAGGTTGTTACCAAATCAAACTCCAAAACGATCAAGTTACGGTCAACCAAAAGTTAATTATTCAATAAGATGCATACCGTTAAAATCCTTTTTGCTTTTGTTTTTCTCGGGACTTCTGTTTACGCTGGTCCTTGGTTTGAAAAATCAAATTTCGGTGGTACTGCACGTCACCGTTCCTCCGCCTTTTCGATTGGAAATATGGGGTACATTGGCCTAGGTCATATTAACTCCGGGGTTGATGTGGAGTACGAAGATTTTTGGCGGTATGACCCTGCTTCCGATTCGTGGACACAAATTGCCAACTATCCAGAAGGTAAATGTTACCATGCAGCAGCCTTCGTTATTGGTAATAAGGGATATGTTGGAACCGGAAGATTGGAAAGTGGAAGCTATTCGAAAAAGTTTTTTTGCTATGATCCTATTTCGAATACTTGGACGCAAATCGCTGATATCCTTGGCGTAACCCGCAGAGGTGCTGTCGGGTTTTCGCTCAATGGAAAGGGTTACGTTGGAACCGGTCAAACAACTAGTGGTTTTTCCAAAGATTTCTATGAATACGATCCTATTTCAAATACTTGGACGGCCAAAGCCCTTTTTCCAGGAGCGGCAAGAACATCGGCTGTTGGTTTCACCATCGAAGGAAAAGGATATTTGGGCACTGGCCAAACGAATGGTGGCTCAGTTAATGACTTTTACCAATATAACCCACAATTAAATCAGTGGATATTGAAGGCTCCGGTTGGGGTGATTACTCGGCAGGAAGCAACAGGTTTCGCAGTCAATGGATTAGGTTACATCGGCACTGGAGATGATTTTTCAAGTGGAAATAACTACAGTGATTTCTGGGAATACGATCCTGCATTAAATACGTGGGTACAAATTGAGGATTTTTCAGGAACGGCGCGCAGGTACCTTGCCACCTTTGTCATTGGCTCGAGGGCTTATGCAGGTACAGGCACGAGTGGTACGAATTTCAGGGATTTCTGGATGTTCGACCAAATCCTTTCGGTCCTCCAACGAAAATCATCCCAAATAGAAGTAAAGCTTTATCCCAATCCTGCAGCGGAACGAATTCATTTGAACCTCGGCGATTTGCCTGATTTTGTTCATCCATCCTCGATTAAACTGTCGGTATACAATTCGAATGGTCAAGTATGTAAAAATGTTTGTTTTACATCCAATACCCAAGAATTGGATGTTCAAAATTTACCAAACGGCTGGTACATATATCGCTTGGAGTATGATAACCAAGCTTTTAAAACAGGGAAATTTATCGTTCAAAAATGATTAAACTATTTCTTTCCTTAGCCATCATTTTATTCATCGGGACAAGTGTCTCAGCCAATCCGTGGATAAAAAAGGCGAATTTTGGCGGTGTTGGCCGCCACAGGGGTCTTGGTATGAGTATTGGTAACAAGGGCTACATTGGTTTAGGCCACGTCAACGGAACCGGCATCGACATTTCCTACAAAGATTGGTGGCAATACGATCCTGCGTCGGACAGTTGGACACAAAAAGCGAACTTTCCTGTAAGCAACCACGGAGCCGTTGGTTTTGGAACCGCCACAAAAGGGTATGTTGGAGGTGGATCATCGCTTACGAACGAATTTTATGCCTATAATCCTGTGACGAACACTTGGTCACCGATTGCTCCTTGTCCATTCTTCCCGGGCGATACTCAGGGATTCAGCATACAGAACAAGGGTTATGTCTATGCGAGCAATAACATCGCTGAATACGACCCTTTAACAAACACTTGGACCATAAAAGCGCAATCACCCGTTAATTTTGGTACATGGTCCTGTTCTTTTGCTTCCACAGGAAGTGGATTCATTAAATCGGGTGTGAATCTTTATGAATTCAAACCTAACATTAACCAATGGATACAACGAGCAAATTTTCCAGGATTGATGTCGAATGGCAGCAGTGCATTCAATTATAAGGGAACCGGAATTTTCACTAGTGGGTACTCAGGAGGTTTGGGAAATGTGGTTGGTGAAGTTTGGCAATTTAATCCGGGAGACAACACGTGGAAGCAATTGGAAGATTTCCCAGGAACCAATCGGCGTTTCTCAGTTGCTTTTACTATCAACAATAAGGGGTATTTTGGAACTGGAACAAATGGTATCAACCTCAATGACTTTTGGCAATTCGATATCACAACTGCCGATTTAAGTGAAAATGAATTAGCGAATGCCATTCAAACATTTCCAAATCCGTCGAATGATATAATGCAATTGGTTCTTCCTGATGACCTTCCTTTTGGGGAAGTCACGCTTCAACTTTTTGACCCGATGGGAAGAAGAATACTACATTCCAATTTTGAAGGTTCGGAAATGACCTTGAAAAAAGGACAAGAGTTAAATTCCGGAACCTATGTGTACCGCATTATGAGAGGCACCGATTGCTTAAAGCAAGGAAAAATTATTTTTTACTAACATGAAAGCACTTTTATTTTCAAGTTTGATAACTTGTTATGTGTTCTGTGGATTTTCGCAAACACAAAATTTTTGGACAAAGAAAGCTGATTTTGGTGGCTTGAAACGCGAACGAGCAGTCGCTTTCAGTATAGATTCCCTAGGTTTTGTTGCCACGGGAGTAGATACTAATGAAACCGTTTTAAAAGATTTGTGGCAATACAGTGCCAGCACGGATACTTGGACTCAGAAGGCAGATTTACCCGGTTCTCCGCGTAGAGATGCGGTAGGATTCGCGCTGAACAGCAAGGGATATATTGGCTTGGGAATTGACAACGATGAATCATTCAATGGTCAGAAACTAAAAGACCTGTGGGAATATGATCCTGCTACCAATACTTGGATCCAAAAGGCTGATTTTCCTGGCGCCATGAATACAGGACTTTATTTTGCAACCGCTTTCGAACTCGATAACAAGGGCTATGTTTGTGGAGGTAAAATTGGCCCTAACCAATATACCAATCAATTATGGGAGTACAAACCTAGTTTAAACCAATGGACTCAACGGATAAATTTCCCTGGAGGTGTACGTTACCAACTTTGCTCATTCTCTGTTGGTATGTATGGTTACGTAGGCGCTGGTGCCAACCAAGATGTATTTAAGAAAGACTTTTATCGGTACAATGCCGGCTTAAATACGTGGACACAAATATCCGATTTGCCCGCCAATGAGCGTGGTTCGGCATGTACTTTTAGCATTGGAGGACGCGGCTACGTATGTATGGGTACGGACGGAGGTTTATTGGATGATCTTTGGGAGTACAATCCGGACACAGATGTATGGTTGATTCGAGCACCGTATGGAGGAAGCGAACGAAAAAATGCGGTAGCATTTGTAATTAATGGAAAAGCTTATGTGGGGACAGGAAAAGGATATTCAGGAAAGAAAAGCAGTATGCACGAATACACACCAATGCTTCTTCTCGGCAACGAAGAAATGCAAGGGCATCTTGTTTCCGTTTACCCAAACCCAGCCCAAAATATTTTACATATTTCTTGGGACCAACTTTCCATTAGCAACATAGCTCTTTACTCCTTTAGTGGTTCGCTTTTGAAAGAAGAATCCATGCAATGGAATAAGGAATTTGCATTGCATACTGAATCCCTTCAGCGTGGTGCCTATATTCTAGTAATGTCTGATGAAAAAGGTCAAATCGTACATAAACAGCCTGTCTTGTTTAATTAAGTCATCCTTCTAATTGAATCACATCCAAAAAAGCTAACAATGAACTATTTCCTCCCGATTTTTATGCTATTTATGGTCACTTCTTCATTTGGCCAAGACATATGGGAACAACGTGATTCTGTCAATGGCCCTCCCCGTGCAGTTTGTGCCTCATTTGTGCTGAATGGAGAAGGTTATGTGCTCGGAGGACTGGATGATTTCGGCTTTAGAAGAAAAGTGTATTCGTACGATCCATCTAACAACGATTGGGACGACGAGGAATCCATTGGTGGACCCGATGGAGATGGACTAGAACGAGGGAATGCCAGTTCTTTTTCCATAGATGGAAAAGGATACCTCTGCCTTGGACAAGGTCAGACCAATCCATATTTCAGGGACACATGGGAATTCGACCCTGTTTCTCAGTCATGGACACAAAAAGCGGATTTCATGGGAACAGCCCGCAAACAAGCTGTGGCATTTTCCATCGGAATGTTTGGGTATGTCGGAACTGGGCAGGATGTCAACGGGTTGTGCAAAGATTTCTATCGCTTTGATCCAGAGAGTAACACATGGACTCAGTTAAATGATTTTCCTGGAACCGCTCGACGACAGGCAGTGGCGTTTGCTATGGGGGATGAGGCCTATTTGGGAACAGGAGACGACGGTGTAATGCGCAATGATTTTTGGATGTATGTCCCAGAAACAGATACGTGGATTCAAAAAGCGGATTTCCCGGGGACTCCTCGCGCAGGTGCAACGGGTTGGGGTATTTTTCCTACTGGGTTTATCGCCACTGGGGAAGACATTAATTTCTCCTATAAAAAAGATGTTTGGGAATACAATTATTTCTCTAATACCTGGATTCAACGTGCCGATTTTCCGGGCAATGGAAGAAAAAATGCCATTTCGTTCGTCATTAATGGCATTGCCTACCTCGGAACTGGTTTCAGTGGGGTCTTTGAGGATGATTTTTATGCCTATACGGGAATAGTTGGGATCAATGAAAAGCCTTCCGTGGCCATTAACATATATCCCAATCCGAGTGCTGATTTTCTTAACATTTCTATGGATAATGAGTGGTTGTCTGCTTATGACTTGTCGGTAAGTGATGCTTTTGGAAAGGAATGCACTCAACAATGCAAAATGCAGGTTTTTTCAGGAAAAATAAGGTTGAACTTGCAGAACCTAAACGCAGGAACTTATATTTACCGCTTAAACACACAAAACGGATCAAGCATTGTAGGTAAATTCATCGTTCAAAAATGAGGTATATAGGCTTGCTTTTCATTTCAGTTTTACTTGCTTGCACTCAACAAGTATCAAACGATGAGCTAGAAATTTCGCATTCAGAAACCGGAAACTCACCCTTTCAGGTAATCGTGGAAGAAAACCCCGGATGTGGATGGGGATACAAAATCATGAAGGACGGTCAATTGAGCATCAACCAACCCACTATTCCCGCTGTTCAAGGGAATCGTTGTTTTAGTTCAAAAGAAAAGGCGGAGAAAACAGCTGAGTTTATAATCAACAAAATGAACAACAATGTTTTCCCTCCAACCATTTCAGTGGAAGAGCTGGACAGTTTGGGCGTGCTAAACTAATTTTCATTCATACCGCTGAAGTTTTCCCTGTTTCAATTGAAGATTTTTTGTTCGTAGGCTACTAAATAGTAGGTTCGTTTTGGTTACCTATTTCGGTTCGAAAGCCCGTTTTAAATTCAACTGGTTTAATGAGCTTTAGGTTTCCACGCACTAAAAACTGACTATTCACTTAGAACTAAACCGCTATGAAACGATTGGCTTTTTCTGCCTTCACGTCCTTTTTTTGCTTTTCCATTTTCTCCCAATCCAATTCATGTACGAGCGCTACAGTGATTAATGTTGGGCCGACATGTGTTCCCCAATCGGGAAGTACCGCATCTGCCACACAATCGCTTGGTCCTTGCACAGGAAATTCGGACGATGATGTCTGGTATCAATTCACTTCTTTTTCAGTCGGTGCCAGCATTCAAGTGGTTCCCTCTACAGGATTTGACCCGGTTATTCAGGTCTTGTCGGGTTCATGTGGAAACTTGTCAACCTTGGTTTGCGAAAACGATGGAGGAAATGGCGTGACCGAAACCATTCACTTTTCTAATTTGATTGTCGGAAACAACTATAAAATTCGACTCTATCATTACGGTAGTGGAAGTGGGGCCGGTAGTTTCAGTATCTGTGTGAGCAACCTCCCTCCTGCTCCATCTAACAATGCATGTGGAAATGCCATCGCTATTGCACCTCAGCAGAATTGCACTTTTAGCTTGTTCAACAATGTTGCAGCAACACAATCCATCCCTGGATGTTCAGGAAATGCTGACGACGATGTATGGTTTTCTTTCTCGGCCACACAAGCAACGCATACCATAACCGTTGATCCCGTTTCTCCATTTGATCCTGTCTTGCAAGTGTTTTCCGGAACTTGTGGCGCCTTAACGCCCATAGATTGCGTAGACAACTATGGTATAGATGGAACCGAACTAATCGTTCTCACAGGTTTGATTCCCGGGCAACAATACCGATTCAGGGTATATGACTTTTACGGTGGCGAGTACGGACAATTTCAATTATGTGTCGCTGGAAATAACCCGACATCGGTTATGAACGACGAGCCTTGCTCGGCTTTTCAACTACCTGAAGTAAGCAGCGAATGCCAGTACCTTGAATTCAACAATACTACTGCGACCAATTCTACAGGTGTTCCTTTTCCACAGAATTGCAATGGTGGCGCCTTCCCTCAACAAGGTGGGTTTTCTTCTTCAAGTAAAGACTTGTGGTTCAAATTTACGGTACCATCAACGGGTTCTGTTTATATTTCTGCTAAGCCTAACATAGGTGTCAATGCTTTGATCGATGGTGTGATGGTCATTTATTCCGGCAGTTGTAGCAATCTGACCCAAATTGCATGTTCAGATGATTACCCTGCGTATCCTGGAACAAACCACGACTTTTTGCCCATGATCCACCTTACCAATCAAGTTTCAGGAAGTACGTTATACGTGCGTTATTTTGGGTTTGGTTCCTCAACAGGAAAATTTGGCTTTTGCGTGGCTACCGCCGAAAACGATCAGTGTATGAATGCGTTGGAAATTTGCGATATAAATGGGTATAGTGCAAGCACAAGTCCTGTTTATACTGCGGATCGTCCAGGAAACATGCGTGGAAACAACGAAGACATCAACGGCGTAAATATGCCAGATGGAATTAATACAGGAGGAATTTTTGGTCAAGCAGGACCATGGGGAAATGGGGCACCATTCCTTGATGTGACCATCAATAACAATTCTTGGATCGTTTTCACAGCAGCGGATTCGAATGCCTCACTAAATGTTCAGGTTTCCAATTGCTATGTGGGTAATTACCCTTCCGGTGGACTTCAAATGCAGCTTTTTAGTGGAACCAATTGTTCGAATTTTATTCCCGTTTCATCGTTCATGGAAAGCAGCAGCAATTTCACCCTGAATGCTTCGAACCTCATTCCAGGCAATAAATATTACCTTATGGTCGATGGCTATGCAGGGGATGTTTGTAACTACAGCATCACAGCCAGTTCGGGCATTCAATTTCCATCGATGCTGACTTATCCTCCAATTTGCGCTGGAGATAGTATTCAAATTAGTGCTCCATCTGGGGCCGTCAGCTACGAGTGGGTTCATTCCAACGAAACTTCCCAGCAAATTTATGTAGCACCTGCTGTCACGCAAACATTTGAATGCGAATTGACAGGCCTTTGCGACCACAAGCAACTTGTCCAAACTACCATTACCGTTCAACCAGCCCCTGAATTGGATATTTCTGTTTCAGATACAGCCATCTGTCCGGGGGATTCAGTGCTTATCGTTGTAAATGGCGCAAATCAATACAACTGGAGCACAGGTCAAAACAATGCGTCCATTTCTTTGATTCCGAACGGAGATACAACCATACTTGTGACTGGATTTTTAGGGAATTGTAGCTCGAACGATACTGTTCACATTGAGGTATTGACCCCACCATCTTGGAACCAGTTAATCGACTTAAATGCACCTGACTGCGGGCTTGCGAATGGATCGATTGAACTGCTTTCGATTGGAGTATCAGGTGCGGCTACCTTTGGCTGGCATGACGCACTTGGAAACAGCATAGGTACAACCAATCCAATCCAAAACCTACCGCCCGGAAATTATTTCGTGGATATTTCTGATAACTCGCTTTGTGTGTTGGAACTCGGTCCTTTTTCTTTGAGTAACCCCAATTCCCCCATCGCAGCAACTATCGCTTCCACAGACTCCCTTTTTTGCCAAGGAGAATCCCTTGTTCTTTCGATACAAAATCCAAATAACAACATGAGTTACGTTTGGTCTAATTCAGAAGGAGCGCAGCACACCGGTCTACAGTGGATGCTGGATTCCATTTCGACGTTGGGAGACGTTCAGTTTTGTGTTCAAGCACTAGAAAATAACTGCAGTAGCTCTCCGAGTTGTGTGGAATTAAGCGTTTTTGAGCCCCAAGCACCGGCATTCGATTTTTTGGGAGACAGCTTGTTTTGCGCAGGTGAAAGCATCGCAATCGATGTGAACCTAAACAATTCCCTATGGATTAATCCAGTGGGTGTTCCAATAGGTTCAAATTTAACTGTTGCATCATTCACACCAGATGTATCGGGTTATTATTACCTCACTGGAATGGATAACAACGGATGTCATGTTGAAGATTCCATTTATTTAGCTCCACTTTTACCACCAAACATTAGCATCGCTTCATTGGGAGTTAACGTACTCTGTACAGCTGACACCATTCAATTAATTGCCAATGGAAATGGGACCATATCGTGGTTTGGTCCCAACGGGCTAAGTGAATTAGGCAATTCCTTAATACTAGAAAATCTTTCAATCTTAGATTCAGGCTGGTACCATGCGTCTATAACGGACGTTCATGGCTGTTCGAATTCAGACAGTGTTTATCTTTCAGTTTCATCAACCTTTGTTGAGCTCGACTTATCCGATACATCAATATGTCCAGGAATGCCCTTTTCGATGGAATTTGCTTCTTCCAACATGTTCTGGAGCGGGCCTCAGTCATATTACTCATCCACCTCTAACCTAACTATAACAAATCCTCAAATCGAACATCAAGGTTGGTACACGGCGAGTTGGATTGACAATAATGGTTGCCAAGGTTTAGATTCTTTGTGGTTGGAAATAGAATCGAATATGGATTGTATGTTGATTCCGGAGTTGGTTACACCCAACGAAGATGGTATGAACGACAATTGGAACATTACCGGGTTTTCTGGATATTCAAAAGCCAGCATTGCCATTCACAACCGATGGGGAGCATTGGTTTTTCAAGAGGAACCTTTTTCGGGGCAATGGAACTTGAAGGGCAATCGGGGCTGGGTGTATCAACCAGAGGAACGTATCCCGACCGGAACCTATTACTACATTCTCCATTTGAACGATGATTCCCAAACGATTTTAACAGGATTTTTCGATGTGCAATATTAACTCACCATTTATGAAACGAACGGCCTTCTTCCTTTTCGGTTTTTCAAGCTTTTTCACTCATTCACAGCAAGATGCTCAATTTGCCCTATCGTTTTACAACCCTCTTGGTTACAATGCTGCATATGCTGGGACTCGTGAAACCATTTCCATGATGGCGGTTTCCCGTTTTCAATGGCTTGGAATCAATGGCGCTCCTCAAACACATGAATTTAGTGCTCATTCTCCCCTATTTTTAGGAAAAATAGGTCTTGGAGGCATAGTACAAATCGACGCCTTGGGGAACCGTCGGAGGGTTTCGACGTTTTTCCAGTTGGCTTCTCATCTTCCTATTTCGACTAGGGAGCATGTTCTCTCCGTTGGACTGGATGTGGGTGGAGATCAGATCAGCGCAGCATTTCAGCAAGCAGTCGTTCAAAATCCGAACGATCCGTTTATACAATCCAATCCGTCTTTTTTTCTTCCTAACATTGGAACTGGTATCTATTTTCGTCATCCTTCTTATTATGTTGGATTTTCCATACCGAGGACGGTCGAATTCAATCAACACAAAAATGAATTCAAGCAGCATAGTATCAAACGGCACATGTATCTTTCAGGAGGATTTGTTCAGCCATTATCCGCTTTGTTCGATTTACGGTCAAATTTACTTCTTAAATACGTGGCCGGCTCACCCATTAATATAGATATGAGCGCCCATGGCATCTTTAATGACCGAATCTGGGGAGGAATCAATTACCGATTTCGTGAAGGACTGGGATTGAATTTTATGGTCACGCTTCCTCAATCTTTTCGCATAGGCTATACCTTTGAGCATTCGCTGAATGGCCTGCGTAACTATCATCATGGCACCCATGAAATTGCGCTGTTGTGGGATTTCAACACGCAAAAAGGCATCGTTTCATCTCCAAGATATTTTTGAATCATGCGCAATACAATCTTTTTCCTTTCATTGACTTTTTTAAGTATTTCCGCTCGTTCTCAATGGAAGTCCGCTCTAGCAGAGAGGCACTTCCGTCTGGAACATTACGCTGATGCACTTCATTTGTATTCCTCCATGTTGTCGAATAAAAAGCCTACGAAACGAATGGATGTTTTGGTGGATTGGTTTAGAAAAGCTGGACGTAGTGCATGGGAATTACATGAGACAACGAAGACGATCTATACCAATGAACACCTCATGTGGCTGGAACAACGTAACGAGGAGGACTTTATGTTGCAAATCGCTGCCCTAACCTGGAACGCGCGGTATGACGAAGCAGAAAAAATGGCAAAAGTAGCAGCATTGAGCTATCCCACAAATGTTTATTTCAACAAATTCTCAAGTCTGAACATACGATTAAATGAGGTTCAGAAACACCAAGGGTCATATTTAGTAGCGCCATCCCCTTTTAATTCGGGCAAGGGAGAAATGACATCTTTTTTGAGCGGTAACAACCTGATTTATTGCTCACGAAAGGACCGAACAAGAACATTTTACCCATTTTATCCGAGAGACCATGGCTTTTATTATCACCTGCGACAAATATCAACACTCAACAATGAGGAGAGTCATGCGCTAATGAAGGTGAGAACGGGGCATTGCGGGCCATTGACCGAAAACAACAAGGGTACAATGAGATTACTTACTCGAAATTTCAGGGCTGTAGTAAATGGAAACACCGACATTCCAGTAGGTTTATTTTTCATGCACCAAATCAATGGTATTTGGAGAGAAACAGGCGCTTTTCCCTACAACTCTGATCAGTACAATACCGGACAGGCATGTTTTGGTGTTAACGATTCGGTCATTGTATTCACATCGAATCGATCGGGTGGCTTTGGAGGTACGGATTTATACTACTCTATTTATCGCAATGGAATATGGCTTGAGCCTGTTAATCTTGGGGGTAAGGTAAATACATCTCGAGACGAATGTTTTCCCTACATTCAAGGAGATTCATTGTTCTTTTCTTCCGATGGTCATTGCGGGTTTGGGGGACTTGATGTATTCCAAACAACTATGGGATTATTAGATACCGTTGTGAATTTAGGCAATGAAATGAACAGTTCTTCTGACGATTTTGGACTTGTGGGGAATCAACACATGACAAAAGGATTTCTAACTAGTAATCGGTTGGGGAACATTGATCGCATATATTCGTTCGAACGCAGGGAGCCGAAGATTGACCTCTTTATTTCACTTGAAGGAGATCCAGTGGAAATAGATTCAGCTTCATATCAGGCATTTATTAACCATCAACCTTTAAGGTTTAAGAAAGATTTACAAGGTAAGACAAGTGCCGTGATATCCCTTGGTACTGAGGATGTCTACACGATTCGTTGTGCCATTGAGGGCTTTGACTCCTTGCAACCAATTGGGGTTTCAACGGTAGGAATTCGACGTGATACGGTCTTTCATCAAGGGTTGAGTTTAACCAAATTAAAAAAACGTGTTTACCTCATTGGCATCGATAAAGCAACCAAGGAACGCATTGATTCTTTGAATTTTTCGTTAGATGACATACCGATGGGGACAGCTCCATGGGTGGAAATAAATAACGGCAGACCGACTTCATCTTTTTATGTCTCCAGCAAAGGTTTTTTAGACGTTGATACACTCATAAATTGGGAAAACGGACATCAGACCGATACCTTATTTTTGGCAATGACACCTATTACAAAAGGAACGATTGTTGAGTTGGAGGACATATATTACGACTTCAACAAGGCTACGTTAAGAACAGAAAGCAAAGAAACGTTGGATCGGTTGTATGAAATGCTTGCCAGAGAAGATGTAAAAATCGAACTTGGTTCCCATACCGATTCAAGGGGTTCGACCATTTACAATTTCAACTTGTCTGAGGAACGTGCCAGAACTTGTTTTAGCTACTTAGTTGAGAGAGGAATTGATCCCAAAAAGATTATTCCGAAAGGTTATGGAGAGTCTATTCCTAAAATAATTTGCGAGGAGGAAAACTGTTCGGAGGACATACATCAAATGAATCGAAGGACGGAGATCCGATTTTTGGAAAGCTCGAAAAATTATTAAAAATAGCCTTTTCAGAAACCTGAATGTTTAACAATTTTTTAATAAATTGCAGGGTAAAAATCAAAAAATACTCTGTACTATGCGTTTAAAAGCTTCTATTTCCTTTGTGCTCATTACCTTTCTGATGGGAAGTATTTGGTCACAAACCCAGACTAATTCTACAGTTGTTCCTACCGAACATTCTGTAAAGCCAGTTTTTATTGATACAGGAAATCCTGAAGAAGATGCCAAACGGTATGAGGAGGCTAAAAATGAATGGATTCAAGCAAATCAACGGGAATACCAACAACTTTCTACTGCAAATACCGATGCCCCTACTGATAAAGTTGCCATCGTTAAAAAGGCGTTATCCATTGATGAGTTGCCGGGCTTTCCAGTTCGCACAAATACGGGTAACCGTGAACAAGATGAGTTGAACTACAAGCTAGCCAAAGAAAAGTGGTATGCTGAAAACAAAGAATTGGTAGAGCTCTTCTATCAAGAAAATGCCAAAAGAAATAGTTCAAATAGCAAACCAACTGAACAATAATTAACCATTAAATAGAATTGTAATGAAACATTTATACCTTTTACTTTCGACGTTACTTGTTCTGTTAGGAGCACGTTTTCAGTCCACCGCTCAGTGTACATTTGGGGGAACCCAATTTCCCTCAACCACCTTCTCCAACCCAGGCTCTACCTTTGTAACGGTAAGTTCTTGTATTTATGGTGGAGAATACCAACTCTACAGCGTTGTTTCTGGTACCACCTATGAATGGTCCTATTGTACCGGTGATGGTACAGCAAGTGCTGTAGGGGAAGACTTACAACTTACTGTTTTCAATAACGCAACGGGTGGATTTTTGGCTTATGCTGATGATGTTTGTGGAACAGCTCCTAAGGTAACTTGGGTGGCAAATTTTACAGGAACGGTTCGTGTACTTACCAATCTTTATAATTGTGTTACCAATACAACCTGTCATACCCTGGTATGGAGGTCTGTGTCGCCAAGTACCGGAACAGGTTGTAACACCGGAGTTCCTTATTTGACCTACACGGTAACCTGCCCATCAACACAGGTGTCTTACGCTTCATGTACCTACGCGGGTGAATACAACACGCTAGCATTGACAGGCGGCACTGCCTATACATTTGGTTCCAGTGTCACTACTGACTTTATAACTATTACAAACGGTGCCAATGCTATTTTGGCATCCGGTACACAGCCCTTAAATTTCACAGCTCCAGCCACAGGTTCTTACCGGGTATACATTCATTTGAATTCGGCTTGTGGTACTGCCAATGCTTGCCGAAACCCATGGGTCACTTGCGGCGGATCACCACCACCAGCAGCTGGATGTAACACAGGAGTACTTTATTCATCGTATACACCTACATGCATAGGCACACAAGAACCATATGCGGGTTGTACCTTTGCTGGAGAATACAACAACCTAACTCTTAATGCTGGCACTGCCTATTCCTTCGGTTCAAGTATAACCACCGATTTTATTACCATTACCAACTCCGCAAATACAATATTAACTTCGGGCACGCAACCAATAAGTTTCACTCCTCCCGCTGCCGGAACATACCGTGTGTATATTCACACTAATTCAGCTTGTGGTACGGTTAGCTCATGTCGAAACCCATGGGTACAATGTGGTACTGCCCCTCCTGCCATTCCAAATGACAACTGTGCCGGTGCTATTCCGATTACCCCTGGTATTTATACGGGAACGACCGTGGGAGCTACAGCAGATGTCGCACCGACATGTATTACTACCGATGGAACAGGTGGCGGTGTGTGGTATTCTGTAACTGGCACGGGGCCTTGTCAGTCTTACACTGCATCGCTTTGTTCAGGAACTACCTATGATTCAAAAATAAGGGTGTTTTCAGGTTCTTGTACCGGTCTTACATGTGTCACAGGAAGCGATGATTTCTGCGGATCACAATCGGAGGTTACTTGGACGGCTACCCAAGGAACTACCTACTACATTTTAGTTCATGGTTGGAGTACAGCAAGTGGTCCATTCTCTTTAAATTTAACTGAGTCAACTTCCTCAACCATAACCCCAACCGTTGCGACATTGCCAACAATAAATGCAGACTGTCAGACCACGTTAACTGCACCGACAGCAACCAGTTCTTGTTTTGGGGCATTAACAGGCGTAGCCAGCGGAACTACCACTTTTTCGAGCCAGGGAACATTCAATGTGACATGGACCTACAGCGATGGAGTGTCTACTTCAACTCAAACGCAAACCGTTATTATCGACGATACCACTGCTCCTGTGGCCAGTGTTGCCAGCCTTTCACCGGTAACCTCAACGTGTACACTGAACTCATTAACTCCTCCAACAGCGACAGATAACTGTGGTGGATCGATTTTAGGAACAACCACAACATCATTTCCACTTTCTTCTAGTACACTTGTTACTTGGTCATACGACGATGGAAATGGAAACATCAGTACGCAAACACAACAAGTGACTATTTCTGATCTGGAAGCACCTGTTCCAAGTCAGGCCAGTTTAGCGACTGTGAGCTCAAGTTGTACCTCTGTAGCATCATTAACCCCTCCAACCGCATCGGACAACTGCTCTGGGAGCGTTACAGGAACAACAACTACTACTTTTCCAATTGCAACGACTACTTCTGTTGTTTGGACTTACACTGATGGAAGCGGGAACACCAGTACACAAAACCAGTTGGTAATAGTGGGAGATAGTGATGCCCCTGTACCAAACGCTCAAACACTGAACACTGTGAATTCGACGTGCCCAGTGAGTACATTAACCGCTCCTACAGCTAACGACAATTGCGCGGGCACAGTTACGGCCACCACCACCACCACCTTCCCTATTAGTACTACAACTCAGGTTGTTTGGACTTATTCAGATGGAAATGGAAATACCTCTACACAACTACAAAATGTTGTGGTTAGTGACATTACAGCACCGGTTCCAGATTTGGCGAACCTTTCTACGATCACATCTAGCTGTAATTCAGTGACTTCCTTGACAGCGCCTACAGCAACTGATAATTGTAGCGGTGTGGTTACAGGTACCACGACTACCACCTTACCAATTACTCAATCCACCACAGTGGTATGGTCATTTACAGATGCATTAGGTAATACCACCACACAAAACCAAAGTGTTGTGATTGGAGACAATACTGCACCGGTACCAGACCTTGCCAATTTGACTTTGGTCAATTCCATTTGCCCGGTTGCATCTCTAACACCTCCTACTGCAACGGACAACTGCTCTGGAACGATAACAGGTACCACAAACACCACTTTCCCGATTGCAAGTAATACAACGGTAACATGGACGTTTACGGATGCTACAGGCAATGCATCAACGCAAACACAAAGTGTGGTGATCGGTGATGTTTCAGCTCCGGTTCCAAGCTTTCCTAACTTGAATACGGTTACTTCGGCCTGTAATCCAGTGTCATCGCTTGCTATACCTACAGCTAATGATAACTGTAGCGGCGTAGTCACAGGTACCACAACGACGACCTTCCCAATTACACAATCTACAACTGTTGTATGGACCTTTACAGATGCAGCGGGTAATTCCGCCACGCAGAATCAGAATGTTGTAATTGGTGACAATACGGCTCCTATTCCAGATGCAGCGAGCTTGTCAACGCTTTCATCAAGTTGTGCAATAACATCACTGACTCCTCCAACAGCAACAGACAACTGTTCGGGTGCTGTGACAGGAACAACCACGACGGTATTACCAATTACTGGTAACACAACGGTCACATGGACATTTGTGGATGCAAGTGGAAACAGTTCTACACAGACTCAAAGCGTTGTAGTGAGTGATGTTGACGCACCTGTTCCAAATGCTGCACAATTGGCAACCTTAAATGAATCATGCTCCTTGGCTTCTATTACGCCACCGACAGCAACAGATAATTGTTCTGGCTTGATTACAGGAACAACCTCAACAGTGTTTCCGATTACCCAATCTACTAATGTTACATGGTCTTTTACAGATGGTTCGGGAAATACAACTTCCCAGACTCAATCAGTTGTTATTAGTGATGTAATTCCTCCGGTTCCGAGTACACAATCGTTATCGGATGTGACATCTGCATGCGAAGTGACAAGCCTTGTACCGCCTACCGCAATAGATAACTGTTCGGGAACCATTACCGGTACAACTAACGCTACATTACCGATAAGTGCAACAACTGTTGTAACATGGACCTATACGGATGGTTCAGGAAACACCGTTACTCAAACACAAAATGTGATTGTAAATGATACAATAGCAGCTGTTCCTGCGGTTCAATCGTTACAGGATGTAAGCTCCGCATGCCCGGTTAGCTCTCTAACTCCTCCGACGGCCACGGATAACTGTAATGGAACGATTACAGGAACAACCACAACCACCTTCCCTATTTCTACCACTTCTGTTGTGACGTGGACTTATGACGATGGAAATGGCAACGTATCAACCCAAACACAGAATGTGGTTGTGAGTGGAAATGCTGCTCCAACCCCAGATGTGGCAAATCTTTCTTCTCTTAACGGCGTATGTGAGGTTAGTTCATTAATCCCACCAACAGCTAATGATGGATGTGGGAATACCATTATAGGGGTTAGTGATGCGAATTTACCTATTACGGCAACCACTACGGTAACGTGGACGTACACGGCACAAAACGGTTCTACATCGACACAAACTCAGCAAGTAATCATCTCTCCATTGGATGCAAGCACTACGTTGAATGGTGGAACATTGTCTGTAAATTCACCCCAAAATGGCGCCGTTTATCAATGGATTGATTGCAGCACAGGTGATGCCATTGTTGGAGCAAATGCTGAGACGTTTACACCAACCGTTAGCGGAACTTACGGAGTGGAAATTTCTTTCGGATCGTGTTTTGAGCTCAGTGATTGTTCGGACGTAACGGTTAGCAATTCTATTGAAGACCAAAATCAAACGCTTGTTTCCATGTATCCAAATCCTGCATTCAATTCGCTTTGGTTCGAATTAACTCAAGATGCCACCATCGTGATTCGTGACATGCATGGGAAGGAATTGATTTCGAAAACAATGGTTTCAGGGAAGCAATCTATAGAAGTTGGAAACCTCGCCACGGGTATTTACCATGTCCAGATTCAAAGCAAGAATGGAATGCATACCTTACAACTTATAAAACAATAAAATAAACATAAGTCAAAAAAAAACGCCCCTGCAATGGGGCGTTTTTTAGTTTAATCGATCACTGAATACTTGTTTGAATTTTTCGTATTTCGGTCGAACCACCATTTGGCAATAGCTGTTACCTGGATTTAATAACAAGTAATTTTGATGGTAATTTTCGGCTGGATAATAATTAGTCAATGGTGAAACCTCGGTTACAATGGGGTTCTTCCACACGTTTTCATCACCGAGGGATTTGATAACCTCTTCAGCCACCTCTTTCTGTTCTTCGTTGTGGAAAAAAATCACAGACCTGTATTGTGTCCCGACGTCATTTCCTTGGCGGTTTAATTGCGTTGGGTCGTGTACGAAAAAGAATACTTCTAACAAATCTTTAAACGACAGCTGTTTTTCGTCGTATGTGATACGTACAACCTCTGCATGTCCGGTATTTCCCGCGCATACTGCCTCATATGTTGGATTTTCCGTTTTCCCACCTGCATAACCTGAAACGACTTCATGAACACCTTTAAGTTCTTTAAAACATGCTTCTACACACCAAAAGCATCCTGCACCAAATGTAGCTTCTTTCATTGCTTGTTATTTTGCCAAAGGTAACAGCTTCCATGAACAATTGTTCATTCAACTACACCAAATGAAATGCTTACTTTTGTCCATGTTTTACGGTTATAATAGAAACTTCTGGATTTCGGCTTTCGCAATGTTTCTATTTATGACCAGTTTCAACCTTATTTTACCCGAATTAAATCAATTTATTACCCTGCTCGGTGGCGCCGATAAAAAGGGCCTGATCATTACCTTATTCACTATTTCTGCTGGGCTATCGCGGCCTTTTTCTGGAAAACTGTCTGATGTTATTGGCCGCAAGGTGGTAATGGTCGTTGGGGCCATCATCTGTTTTTGTACCTCCTTACTTTATCCGTTGGCAACTACTGTTTGGTTTTTCCTTTTCTTACGATTTCTACATGGATTCAGTGCTGGTTTTATGCCTACTGGTGCCACAGCGCTTGTTACCGACATTTTGCCCGAAAACAAGAGGGGTGTTGGCATGGGAATTTGGGGGACGTTCATTTCATTAGGTATTGGTGTTGGTCAATGGCTTGGATCGCCGATTCATGCACATTTTGGGTTCAATATGCTTTTTTCTGTGGCAGCACTATGTTCATTATGTGCCCTTCTTTTTATTCTATTTTCCCAAGAAACACTGAAAAAGACCTTGCCATTTCAATGGAGTCATTTGCGTATTCAACGAGAAGATGTAATAGACCCAAGTGTCGCACCAGCAGCTATTGTCATGTTTCTTTCGGCTTCTTGTTCGGGCATTATTTTCGTTTTGGCACCTGAAATTTCGGGTTTTCTAGGAATTTCAAACAAAGGTTGGTTCTTCGGTTTGTATGTCATTTCGACCATTGCCGTCCGTGTATTGGGCGGGGATTTTTCAGATCGTTTTGGGCGGCAAAAGACCTTAATCTTAGGAAATACGGTGCTTGCTTTTAGTATGGTATTAATTGCCTTTTCTGGCAATAGTTGGATGTACTCCCTTTCTGCCATCGTCTTTGGGCTTGCCACAGGAGTTAATAGCCCAACTTTATTCGCCTGGACGGCTGATCTTTCGAAGAAAGAACGACGAGGTGTCGGTGCAGGAACGCTATTTATTGCACTAGAGGGTGGAATCATGTTAGGTTCTCTTTCTACCATCCTAACCTACAACAACCAATTTAAGGACATTAAAATAGCCTTGCTTGTAGGCGCATTTCTGGCATGCTGTGCCATCCTATTTTTAATTTGGAACCTGATTTTGGCTCGAAGGAAGTTCACCTCCACGTAAGTATCGTTTTACCAAAAAGTGCCCAAGGTAAATCAAAGGGGTGAGGGAAATAGCAATCAGCAATTTTAGCAAGTAATTCGTTGGAGCGATTTCAAAAAAATCGGACCAAGAAAGTTTCCCGGGCAAAACGAAACCAATGTACAAAACAACCGCCGTATCTATCAATTGAGAAAGGACCGTGCTTCCTGTACTTCGAAGCCAGATCATCCGGTTGCCCGTTCGTTTTTTAATGTACTGGAAAAAAGTCGCATCCAGGAGCTGAGAAATCAAAAATGCGGCAATACTTCCAGCAATGACGTATTGCGCTTGACCAAAAACAAGGGTAAATTCCTTGTCCGTAGCAAGTCCCGGTACCTCTTTTGCTGGTAAAGCCAAGGCAATGGCAACAACAATAAAGCAATAGCCAATGCAAATAGCGGTTATCCAAGATAAACGTTTGACCGCTTTTTCCCCGTAAAACTCATTTAATAAATCCGTCAAAAGAAATACTATCGGCCATGGAATAACCCCCACAATGGTTACAAAAGGTCCTACTTCCTCGCCAAAGAAGCGGAAAGAAAAAGGAATTTCGATAAGTTTATTGCTAATTAATTCTGCCGTTACGGCATTGGTGATAAACAAACCGGCTAAAAAAACAAAGAGCCATTGCCTTCTTCGATTGGTGCTTTCTTCTAGCATGCTAGAAAGGTGCTTTTTGATGAATGCCTCTCAAAATGCGGTTACTTCGAAGTTGCTTTTTTTACCCCGTAATCTAATCGTTTAGCCTTAATAAATCGAGGTACGTAGTACTTACTTGCAATAAAATTGTCTATTACAACACCACGGGAAGACGAATGAATGAATTTAATAACGTTTGGAGCAACCTCAACGACCATCGCAACATGTCCAACACGCGTTGAGCTAGCGTCTCGACCTTTAAAAAACATCAAATCTCCGGGTTGTAATTCAGAAAGTTTAACCGTGGCACCCAATTCAGCCATTGCAACACTGCTATGGGTAAGACTGAACCCAAAATTACCGAAAACGTAAGAGATAAATCCAGAACAATCAAAACCGGAAGGTGTAGTACCCGCCCATTTGTAGGGTGTCCCTAAGAATTTTTTTGCATAGGAGATAATCGCATCTATTTGCTCATTGTTTGCAGTAGTTACAACACTATCTTTGGTTGTTGCTAGGACGGTTGAATCCGCGGAGGGATTGGTAACAGATGCCTGAGTTACTTGTCCAAAAGCCGTTAGGAAAGGAAAACAACAGGATATTAAAAAATATTTCATTTCTTCGCGTTTCGGTGTTTGGCGGGTGCAAATTTATAATTATTTTCGAGATTAAAAGACTAATTATCAGTGCAATTTGACAAGAAACAACTGACAAAGCTTTACTACACCATTGGTGAAGTAGCGACCATGTTTGACGTAAACACCTCATTAATAAGGTTTTGGGAGAAAGAATTCGGCCTAATTCACCCAAAAAAGAATAAAAAAGGAAACCGTTTATACACCCCAGAAAACATCGAGCTTTTTAACAAGATTTACCAACTAGTAAAAACGAATGGATATACCCTCGATGGCGCCCGAAAGGTACTTAAGGACCACAAATCTATAGATAAAGCGGAGCATGAAATTTCTTCCACAAGCGACGTAAGCATCGTTGCCAAACTAGAGGATATCAAGAAGAAATTGTTGGCCCTAAAGGAACAATAACTAGCCTTTCAGGAACGGAATAAAACGAGGTGTTTTTGACTGGTAGTCCTTGTAGGCAGGGTATTTTCGTGCAGAAATTTCTTCTGAAAAGTCAGAACTTCCCTTGAACAAAATAACGAGCAATAAACAACCTGCAATCGACCAATTCAACCATTCTCCTGTGGCTACAACAGTAAACAAAAAATAAACGATCCAAATGGATTGTTCGGCGGCATAATTTGGGTGACGCACCAATTTCCACAAACCGGAATCTACAAAACCTTTTGAATATTCCTCCAATGGAAGATTGGAATGTATCCTTCGGTATTTTTCTGTTTGAAAATCATACTGTTGTTGATCAGCAATGAATTCGATAACTACAAATCCTACAAACAATAGAGCGAGCAGGTAATCAATCCAGGTTAAATCTGTTTGAACTCCGGCGCCGTGACACGCTAAAACCGGTAAGGTGAATAGAAAAATCAACGTATTCTGGTAGCCGCAGATAAAAAACAGGTTAAATAACATCCAAACGAAGCGGTTGTTGAAACCCGGGCGTTTGCGTAACTCCTCCCAACGGTAATCTTCCTCCCCTGCCCAAAATTTCCACGTGTAAGCTCCCCTGCGCGCGAAGTTTAACGTAAGGCGCACTCCCCAAATGGTTACCAAAACGGACATAAAGGTCATTCTGGTGGGAAAGTCTGCCAAATAAGTCATGTACCATGCGTAAAGGATTGGAACGATGCTCCATAACTTATCCACCTGGGAGTTATTTCCCGATAATTCCCCTACGATGAAACAATAGGCAATGACACCAATTACCAAGTAAATGACGCCAATTTGATCGCTATTTCCTATAAGGATGTCCCACTGCTCTTGGGTAAGTGGAGTCCCAAAATAAACCGTTAGAATCGGTAAAACAATTACTGTGAAAATCAGTAGTAAAATGGTTACAAGCATGTTAATTCGTAATTTTCGTTAAACTTTCAACAAACATTGCCTCGTCTATTTCAACTAATCCTGAGACTTCGCCGATATTTCTTAATAAGACAACGTTGATTTTGTTAAAGGTATTCTTTTTATCGAGACGAGCAAAAGCCACTGCTTTTTTTACATCCTCACTGGTCAACGTTATTAAGGAATAAGATTTTTTTAAGTGTGTTTCCACCGACTGATAGTTTTTCTGAGAAAGCAAGCCCAATTTCATCGATAAGTAAGATTCAGCAATCATACCAAGTGCAACGGCATGTCCATGACTTAAGGCTCGTTCGCTGTCCATTAATACCCCTTCAATGGCATGTCCAATCGTATGTCCAAAATTAAGGTTTTTTCGCTTCCCGGTTTCCATAGGATCCTCTCGCACAATGCTAAGTTTAATGGTAGCACAATCCCTAATTAGCCCAATTCCGACTTCTTTTTTAAACTCATTAATTCCTTTTAAGTTATCCCAAAGCGAAAGATCAGCAATAAGTGCATGTTTCAACATTTCCGCATACCCGTTGAGCCATTGATCATAGGGCAAGGTAAAAAGAAACCCTTGGTCAATATAAATTGCTTTTGGTTGGTAGAACGTTCCCATAATGTTCTTTGCCCCCTCCAGGTCCACCCCCGTTTTGCCACCAATCGCAGCATCCACCATGCCAAGTAAGGTGGTTGGGATATGGATGCATGAAATTCCTCGGTTGTAAATGGACGCAATGAATCCCCCCATATCGGTCACCATTCCGCCACCCAAATTGATCAATACATCATTTCGTCCAATTTCATAGTCCTTAAAAGCCATACAGACTTGCGCGGCCACTTCAATGGTTTTGTTCGTTTCACCTGCCGGAATGACAATGACCTCTGCATCGGTAAGGGCTTCAAACTGTGTGAGTAGGTACTCAAGGCAATGCGTGTGGGTGTTTTCGTCAACCAAAATGATTTTTTTGGACCTTGAAAAAGTCGTTTCCAGCAAAACGGGAAGGGTTGACTCCGTAAGTGGACCAAATTCGATTGGCGCTTGTTTCACTTGAATGACAAAAATTGAAGTTTTAAACAAAAGTAAATAATCCATCAAAACGCGATGTGAAATAGTGAAATCAAATTAACTTTACGATGTGATTTCTTTTGACGATACCGCCATTGCATTTCGCAGCAAGAACAATCGGGACTTGAACCGAGCCTATTGGTTGTTCAAATTAATCGGCAGTCCTCTGTTGGTAAAGATTGGAAAGTGGTTTACAGTAAATGCCTTGCGCATGAGGCTTCCTATCCGCGGAATAATCAAGAGCACAATCTTCCAACAATTCTGTGGAGGCGAGAACATTAAAGAGTGCACCAAAACGATTCAATCACTAGACAGTTTTGGGGTTGGTACCATTCTCGATTATTCCATTGAGGGCAAAACCGAGGAAGCTGATTTCGAATCCACCGTGGAGGAAATCATTCGCACTATTTTGGCTGCAGAACAAAACCAATCCATTCCATTTGCGGTGTTTAAGGTAACAGGAATAGTCCGTTTCGATGTTTTAGAGAAGATGAATGGCGAACCCTCCGATATCGGAACGGATGCCAACAGTCCATTTCATGCCGTATTTGATCGAGTGAACCGTATTTGTCAAGTAGCACATAAAAAAAACGTCAGGGTTTTTATCGATGCAGAAGAGTCCTGGATACAAGACGGCATCGATAGAATTGCAATGGAGATGATGCGACGTTACAACCGGTCAGAGGCAATTGTATACAATACCTTGCAAATGTACAGACACGATCGTTTGCCATTCCTCAAAAACGAATTATCAATCGCCAAAAATGAAGGCTTTTACTACGGTGTAAAATTGGTGCGTGGCGCATACATGGAAAAAGAACGTGCCCGGGCCATTAAATTCAATTACCCCTCTCCAATTCAAGCGGATAAAAAAGCGACAGACGAAGATTTCAACTCGGCATTAGAATTTTTGATCCATCACAAAGACCAGATGGCCCTTTGTGCAGGAACCCATAACGAAGCAAGTTCGCTTTTGCTAACGGAACTGATGTCAAAAAATGACGTAAAGGCAGGAGATAAACGCTTTTATTTTGCTCAGTTACTTGGCATGTCAGACCACATTTCCTACAACCTTTCCAATGCGGGGTACAATGTTGCGAAGTACGTTCCCTATGGCCCTGTGAATGAAGTAATGCCCTACTTACTCAGACGTGCAGACGAAAATACATCGGTCTCAGGACAAACCGGAAGGGAATTGTCCTTGATTATGAGTGAGCGAAAGCGTAGGAGAAGTAATCCTTAGAGTAATCGATAAGGAATTTTTCACCTTTGTACCTTTTCTGCTTGATTCAGTGCAATTTCGTAATACCAAACGAATTTGAATACAAAAGCTTTATAACAGAGGAAGAACCCAACATTTCGTTACGGAAAAATGCCCTTAATACGTCATTTCTTTTAACTATTCTCCTCTTCTCACTCACTTTGAACAAACGTCATCACCCTCATTCCTTTCTTAAGGAGGGAACCAACTCAAGCCATTTGTAGGGAGAACGGAATGAACCATCTTCTTCCACATACCTTAGATAAAAACTGACATTAATAATGAAACCCTTCTAAGGTAGTTGTGATTGTTTTTTCGGACTGCACACCGACAAGTTTATGAACCACCACTCCGTGTTGGATAAACAACATGGTAGGAACAGCATGCACCATGTAATTCGCTGAAACGTAATCCATGTTTTCTTGTTCGTTTAATAACATCTCCAAAAACAAAACGTTTGGTAATCTTGGAATGACACCTTCAAGTATGGAGGTTTGGGTGTCGCATGCTGGGCATGGTACCATGGATATCTTCAAAACAACCAATTCGTTTAGCCTGGTTATCGATTCCAACTCATTTGCATTAACTTTTCTCAAGACTTTAAGTTTTATTTACCCAAAGATGAAAACAGGTCTGGTATTTTGAAAAGCAATAAAATAAATAATAATATAGATATTATCTATCAAATATCATCACGGATCAATAACCTCGAATAAATAAGTCTTTTATTTTTTCGCAATAATTAAGCTTACGGCATTTCCACCGAAACCAATGGAATTTACCATAAAAGAATTGAGAGGAACTACCCGTTCGTCTCTTGCATGAATATATGGAACACTGCACGAAGTGCCTTTTTTCAACCCATAACACCCCATTTCTAGACTCATAAGGCCCGACGCACCTAGCAAATGTCCTGTCTTCCACTTCGTCGAGGTAATCTGTGGTGGTTGATCTCCAAAAGCTGACTGTATCGCATTCCATTCAGCATTATCACCCAGAACAGTGCCTGGTGCATGTGCGATGACCAAATCCGGAACCGTTCCAAACGACAATGCCGACAACATCGCTTCCCGTAATGCCTTACCATCCAGAGAAATACCGCTAGGAGATTCAACCATTTCTTTACTCATCCCCCATCCGGACAGGTACAAATCATCTTTTTCCAAATCTGAAAAAGGCTTAAGCTCCAAGCAAACGGCTATAGCTCCTTCACCCAAAACCATCGTATTTCTTTTTTTATTCAAATCAAGTGATTTGCATGGAAAAGGCCCTGCCTCGTTGGAATAGATGCCAAGTGCTTGCATTTGAGAAATGGTAAAAGGAGTAATTGGAGCTTCGGATGCACCGGCAATAAAGCGTCGGCAAAGTCCTGATTTCAACCACGCTATTCCATTAATAAAGGACAATAAGCCCGAACTGCATGTCATAGAGTGATCAATGGCAATACCATTGCGTTGCAAGAAAGTGGCCACATGGCTGGAGATATTTCCGAGGGTGGTGTAAGGAGATGTTTTTACATTGGTTCGGTTATGCTTCAGAAAAGATTGGTAATCTTCCTCCCACAATCCTGTTGCTCCTCGCGAGGATCCAAAATTGATCGCATCGATTTCTTTCACATTCCATCCACTCTGTTTTACTGCTATATCACTGGCATATACGGCCAAATGAACGGTTCGATCTGCCCTTCGGATAAATGATTGTTGGCGCACAAAATCCTCTAGTTTCATTTCACTTGCACTTGGTATTTTAGCAACCCAATGCGAATTGCCTCCTATACCAACTTTCCCAATTTGGCTATCTTGATGGTTCAAAGCCTCAAAAATAGAAGGTTCATCATGCCCCAAAGGCGAAATGGATCCAATGGAAGTTACTTGTATGACCGTATCGTTGTTCACAATTCGTTTAATGAATGGAAAATGGCATTATATACGCTATCAAGCTGCTCATCTGTTATGCAATAGGGCGGCAACACATACACTACATTTCCAAGGGGTCGGATAAGTACACCTTTTTTCATGCAAGCTTCGTAAAGCCTGATTTTTAAAGGATCATTGTAAAAATAATCCGTGTGTTCACTCATAACATCCAACGCCAGAATTACTCCTTTAACCCGAATGTTTTCAACATTTTCCATATCGGTAAACATCTGAATTGCAGATAAATGTTTGGCATGAATCCGTTGGAGGGCAGCAGCTGTGTCTTGCGATTCCAGTAAATCTAAACTGGCTAATGCCGCCGTACAGGAAATGGGATTGGCAGTAAAAGAGTGACCATGGTAAAATGTTTTCACAGTGTCTTCTGACCTAAATGCCTGTGCAATCTTCCCAGTAAAAGCGGTAACGCCTAGGGGCAGGTACCCACCTGTCAAACCTTTGGAAAGGCAACAGAAATCAGGCTTTTCTGTCAATTGATCAATAGCAAACATGGTTCCTGTATGGTAAAAACCCGTCATCACTTCATCGGCTATGGTCAGAACATTCCTTGATTTACAAATCGCGATAAGGCGGTTCAATAGACTTGCTTCGTACATGCGCATCCCTCCTGCTCCTTGCACCAAGGGCTCAAAAATAAAAGCAGCCACTTGATTGGTCTCAAGCAGCTGGATGAAACGCTGTTCAATTTCGTCACTATTTTCCTGTGTCGGAATGGGTAATTGCTGCACATCGAACAAGTACTCAGAAAACGCGTGGGTAAAAACATCCCGCTCACTAACAGCCATTGCACCAAAGGTATCGCCGTGGTAGGCATTCTCAAAAGCAATGAATGTCGAGCGGTTTTCATGTTGATTTTTCCAAAATTGGGCGGCCATTTTAAGGGCCACTTCAACCGAGGTACTGCCATTGTCAGAGTAAAAGAGTTGCTCATAAGGTTTCCCCAAGTGCTGCAACAGCCTCTCTGCAAGATTTACGGCTGGCTCATGTGTAAATCCTGAAAAAATAACGTGCTCCAATTGTTGAAGTTGACCAGTGATTTTTTCATTAATGTAAGGATGGCAATGCCCGTGTAAATTGACCCACCAAGAAGCAATCGCGTCAATATACCCTTTTCCTTCCGTATCATAAACCTTTGCTCCTTTACCATGCGACAATGGAATCACGTTTTCCCTTTGCTGGTAAGGCGTAAACGGATGCAAAATAAGTTGTTGGTCTTTCTCGTAAATGGACGCCATAGTTAAAGTTCTTCAAGTTTTCGACACGTTTTCGATACCTCCTTAATGGCATGCCTATCAATGATTGACAACCTCGGGATCCGAGCAATAACAGGAACTTTTGTTCGTTCGATAATAATAGACTCCGAATCAGACACATCCGTGTCATTAAATACAATACCCAGCATAGGAATTTGGTACATTTTAAGGGCTTCCACACTGAGCAAGGTGTGGTTAATGGAACCGAGGTAATGCCTTGAAACAAGTATTACTTCAAATCCTTCCTCTTTGACCCAGTCAAGAATGGTTTTTTTACGGTTTAGTGGAACCATTAATCCCCCAGCCCCTTCAATGAGGAGCGTGTTGTTTGATCGGGGAATGGAAAAATCCGAAAAATCGATATTTCTATTCTCCATATCAGCCGCAAAATGAGGGGAAGCAGGTGTTTCAAGTAATATATTGGTAGAATGTATAACCGTATCAACATTTGAAACGAGCGTTCTAACCGTTTCTGCTTCCAATTCGTTTATGTTTCCCGCTTGTATCGGTTTCCAGTAATCAGCTTTCCATGCTTCTGTCAAGACAGCCGATGCGATGGTTTTTCCCACATCTGTTCCGATACCCGTTACTAAAATCTTGCGCGCCATGTCCTTAGTTCATTAAGTAACTCATTCACCTGTTTTTTTGTATTGAACGCATGCAAGCAAATCCTTAGGCGTTCCTGGCCCTTGGGAACAGTGGGATGTTTTATCGCTTTAACGAAAAAACCTGAATTAAGTAAGGCTCGTTCTGCTTCAGAAACACGTTCGTTTCCAGGTATTAGCATACAGTGAATGGCGGAATGTGAGGGAAGAAAAGCAAGGTCGTGACTTGTTTTGTTGAAATGTTGAATGAGCTCATTCAACTTATTTATCCTTTCGGAAAACGTGTCAAGATGCTGGTACGCTGACCAGATGTATGCAGCTTGGCTGGGCGGAATTCCTGTTGTATAAATAAAAGGTCGGGAGAAATTTACTAGAAACGCTTTGGTGGTTTTATTCAGCAAAACGGCTGCACCATGCCCGCCGAGCGCCTTCCCAAAAGTTACCACACGTGCGAAGACTTCACTCTGTATTCCCAATTGAGGTACCAATCCAAAACCTTTAACACCTAATGCGTGCGCCTCATCGACAATCAAATAGGCATTGTGTTGCTTAGCCAAGGAGGAGAGTTTGAGCAACGGGGCCTCATTACCATCCATTGAAAAAATAGATTCTGTGACAATAAAAACTTGTCCTACAGAGGATTGAATCTTTTTACTTAAATCATTTATATCATTATGCTTGAAAGAAAAAGAACGTGAAAACGATAAGCGAATTCCGTCGCGAATAGAAGCATGAGAAAGTTCGTCATACATGATGGTATCGTTTCGTCCTGCTATGCATGAAAGCAAACCGAGGTTGGCAGTGTAACCGGATTGAAACAGCAAGGAATCCTCGCTTTGGTGGTAAGCTGCAATGGCCTTTTCAACATGTTGGTTTAATGCGTGATTTCCCGAGATCAACCTGGAACCTGTTGCTCCATTTTCACTCATTTCAACGTTCTCAAGGATCTCCTTTGCCCTATTAGCTATTTCATTGTTATTCGAAAAACCTAGGTAATCGTTGCTTGCAAAGTCTATTGCTCCCTTAGGAATATGAGAAAGCGAACGGTAGGCATGTTGGTTTCTTCGTTCGAGTAACTTTTCCTGCATGTAAAGCGAGACAGACATCAACGCGCTTGTACCACTTCGTTTTGTTCCTTTTGACAAGCATTGGCGGCTGGCATACTTCTAAGACCAAGAAGTTCGAACATGGCTTTGTCCTCGTTGAATTCAGGATTAGGGGTAGTAAGGAGTTTTTCACCCGCAAAAATGGAGTTGGCACCAGCAAAAAAACACATAGATTGTTCAGCCATACTCATTTCTGTTCTGCCCGCAGACAAACGAACCATGCTTTTAGGCATTAATATTCGAGCGGTGGCGATGGTGCGGAGAAATTCCCAAAAAGGAATCTTTTCTTGATGTTCTAAAGGCGTCCCGTCAACCGAAACAAGAGAATTAATCGGAACGGATTCCGGGTGTTGGGTCATATTTGCCAAAGTTTGAAGTAAACCAATACGGTCCATCTTCTCCTCTCCCATTCCCACAATTCCCCCGCAACATAAACTGATTCCTGCTTTACGCACATTATCAATGGTGTTTAAGCGATCGTCATAAGTCCGTGTAGAAATGATTTTTTCATAGAATTCGGGGGAGGTATCCAAATTATGGTTGTACGCATACAAACCAGCTTCTTTGAGTCGCAATGCCTGTTGCTCGTTCAGCATGCCCAATGTACAGCATACTTCCATACCCATGGCGTTGACTTGTTTCACCACCTCAACCACACGATCAAACTGCACATTGTCTTTCACCTCACGCCAGGCCGCCCCCATGCAAAAACGCGAAGAACCATTTGCTTTGGCATTGAATGCAGATTCAAGGATTTCATCTTCGTTCAACACCGGTGTCCCTTTTACCTCGGTTTGATAACGCGCAGCTTGGGGACAATAAGCACAATCCTCTGGACAGCCACCTGTTTTAATGGAAAGCAAGGTGCTCATTTGAACTTCGTTTGGGTTGAAATTTTCCCGATGAACGGTTGCAGCATCAAACAGCAAATCCATCAACGGTCGCTCATAAATTTCAGCGATTTCTTCTCTTGTCCAATTGTTTTTAAGGCTTAACATGTGAGGCAAATTTTAGCTACAAAAATACAGAATATGTTGACGTAATTTTCAAGAATTGCCCACCATTGATTTATTTCGAACCACCGTTCGAGGAATGAACACTTTTAAAATGCTCGAATTTATCTTTGATGAACAGTATCAACTCCATTTCTGTTGCTGTTTTCAAAAAGTTTTCATCGATGTTTAAGAAGGTAATAAACGCATCAAAATCAGGTTCCTGTAAATTAATGATCTCGTATGAAACGTAATTACGCAGCAATTCCTTGACAATTCTCTTTTGGTCATCCCTGTACGTTTGCTCAGCAATCCAGCGTTGGTTTTGTTCTTTCCTTGAAAAGGCCTGATACAACGCCGTTATAGGACTCTGAAAAGCTTCCAGTCCAGTTACATCTCTGGTTTCCCGCAAGGCCAACGATTCCCGCTCCTCCTTTATTTGCTGCAAGGATTTAAGCGGAGTAACGACCACTTCAGGGGTTTCACGTACATTCCTTTCAATGTAAAACAATTGCTCATGTCGGCAATTTGAATCGGGAGTGATAAAGACTAAAATCTTAGGGTAATACTTGACGGATAGATAGACACTGTCACCGGGTTTCACATACACGGAAAACGAACCATTTGGTGACCCAAATACCCCTTTTCCCGTCGACGCATTGATTACCATAATGTTGTAAAAAGGTTGAGGCAGAAGGGTGTCGATGACCCTGCCCTGAAACAACACTTGTTCACAGGTAATTTGAGCTGTGCTATGTTTCGAAACGACTAAAAACAAAAAAAATACGAACAAATAACGCATAGACACTAAAGTACATTTTTATTTGATATGAGAAGTTGATGCCGGTCAATTGATTCCAACTTCAAAAAAATAACTGTGTATTTGGTGTTCCTCGCCATGCAATATTCGTACCTTTGATTGAGTTATGAAACGAGTAGTTGTTGGGCTTTCAGGTGGTGTTGATTCCAGTGTTGCGGTACACTTGTTATTGGAACAAGGGTATGAGGTCATAGGCATGTTCATGAGAAACTGGCACGACGAATCAGTGACCATTTCAGACGAATGTCCCTGGATGGACGACGCCAACGATGCCTTACTGGTAGCAGAGCGATTCAATATTCCTTTTCAGGTCATCGATTTGAGCAAAGCATACAAAGAACGCATTGTCGATTATATGTTCCGGGAATATGCGGCTGGTCGAACACCCAACCCAGATGTGCTATGCAACCGTGAAATTAAGTTTGATGTTTTTTTAGATGCAGCGATGCAATTGGGAGCTGATTTCGTTGCAACAGGTCATTACTGTCGAAAAAGCACAAATGAAGACGGCACTGTTAGCCTGTTGAGGGGCAAAGACCCCAATAAGGACCAGTCCTATTTCTTATGTCAGGTCACTCAAGATCAACTGCAAAAGGTTCTTTTTCCAATAGGCGAACTTCTGAAATCCGAGGTAAGGGAACTCGCGCAAGAGCTCGGACTCGTGACAGCCAACAAAAAGGACTCACAAGGACTTTGTTTTGTAGGTAAGATACGTTTACCTGAATTTCTTCAGCAACAATTGACGGCTAAAAAAGGTCAGGTGATTGAGGTAGATCCTGAGATGGAACAGTTCCACCAGTACAGGGAAATACCGAAAACAGTTGAACATGTGGAGTCCTTGTCTTCGCCGTTTCATTTTGACTCAAGCAGTGGCGTGGAAGTAACAACCCATAATGGCGCACATTTTTACACAGTTGGGCAACGAAAAGGGTTGCACATCGGTGGCAGGCCGTTACCATCGTTTGTTATTGGGATAGACACACAAGCAAACATCGTTTTTACCGGACAATCAGAGGAGCATCAAGGCTTAAATAGAATTGCATTGAAGATTGAAAAAGAATCTGTTAACTGGATTAACTTAAGGTATAAGTTAATGCCTGATTCGGAGCTGGAATGTATGGTACGTATTCGCTATCGTCAGCCGTTACAAAAAGGCAGCTTGATCTACAAAGGTGGTGAACTATACGTTCTATTCGAGGCATATCAAAAAGGCATCACACCTGGACAATTTGCCGCATGGTACATAGATGATGAATTGATTGGTTCAGGTGTGATTCAGCATTGATCACATTGTATGGTACCATTTCACTCAAAAAATACAACCGTTAGACACAAAAAAAGGATGCAATCCGTAATTGCACCCTTCTTTTCAAGACATCTATCTGTTAATTCATTGGAATACCGAAGAAAATCGAATTGAGTTGTCCTTGCTTTGACATGTTTGAATTCTTTAATGAATCCATCAATTGCGCTACTTCGATAATATCGAGTTTACTTTTTGTTCCCAATTGGCGGTGTTGTTCCAATTTCGTTTCTACGGTCTTGCTGTTTTGATTCAACATATTATATTATTAAAAAGATCTGGGTGCTGATACGGATAGGTCTTATAAAAGTTACAATTTAAGCACGCAGTTATATTTTTAAGTGACATTTTCACATTGAATCCATTAGCATACTGTCCATTTCCATCGCTTCTAACTTCTCATTTTTTAGAGGCTTTTGACTAATGTTCTCGCGGAAAGGAGGCCAAGGATTCTTCGGATTTTAGTTTCTTTGTGAAAGTGAATATACCTGAGGCAACATTATCTACTGATCCGAAATGGCATCGTTTCAGCACCAATATCAACACGTACTGCTTGCCGGAACTATTAGACTATCCCTTTTACTATCAGCCTCATGAACTTGCGAAACTTGCTGCAGAGCAGTTACAAGGCTATTTGATGGTTGATGGCTTTAACGGACACAATTTTGGACTAAACCCCAAGGAGACAGAATTGGCCATTGGGAAGATGTTTGGAGTACTTGTTGTGAAGAATAAATTGGACGAGATCGGCTTTCTTGCTGCCTTTTCAGGAAAATTAGGTAATTCGAACAGCCATTCCTACTTTGTTCCACCTGTTTTTGATTTGTTAGATAAAGACGGTTTTTTTCGAAGCGAAGAAAAAGAAATTGTTGGATTAACCAAGAAAATTGAAGAGTTAATAAGCAACCCCACCTATTCATCCCTGAAATCGGATTTGAAAGAATGGGAGGATCAAAAACACAGTGAAATAACTGCTTTTAAAATCCAACTGAAAGAAAATAAGCGCATTAGGGATGAAAAACGCAGAAATTGGAAATTACTTGCTGACGTTGACATCCTGAAAAAAGAGGAAGAACTCAATGAGCAAAGTAAGAATGAACAGCTTGCTTTAAAAAAGATGAAGCGTTCACTTTTGAATGAACGAGTCAATTGGAATTCCCAGCTGGCTCTATTTCATGACGAAATTGATCGGTTAGAAGGTGAACGGAGCGAGCGGTCTTCTGCTCTTCAGCAACGAATTTTTTCTGAATACACCTTTTTAAATGCACGTTCAGAGGAACAATCGCTTTTGGATATTTTTAAAAACCATCCATTGAAACATCCGCCGGCAGGTGCAGGGGAATGTTCCGCGCCAAAGTTGTTTCAATACGCACATAAAAGAGGCTATCAACCCATTGCTTTGGCTGAATTTTGGTGGGGAAAATCACCTGTTTCGGACGTTCGGGTCCACAAAGATTTTTATCCAGCATGCCGAGGAAAATGCGAGCCGATTTTAACGCACATGCTCGAAGGGTTAAAAGTCGCCCCGAATCCCATGCTCCTTCCCACGGCTACTGAAAAAGAAATCGAGGTGCTCTATTGTGACGATCATTTTGCCGTTATTAATAAACCCGCTGAATTATTGTCTGTTCCTGGTAAATTCGTCTCCGATTCGGTTTATACACGCGTCAAGCATTTATTCCCTCATGCCGAAGGGCCAGTAATTGTGCACCGTCTGGACATGTCCACCTCCGGAATCATGGTGCTTGCCCTTACGAAAAAAGCGCATGCCAACCTTCAAAGGCAATTTTTAAAACGAACCGTGAAGAAAACCTACTTGGCCTTATTGAATGGGGAAATTTCACAAGAAAAAGGTGAGATTGACTTACCTCTGCGCGTTGACCTTGATGACCGGCCAAGACAGCTGGTCTGTTATGTTCATGGTAAGAAGGCAATTACAAGGTGGGAAGTATTGAAAAGAAACGACAAAACGACAAAAGTTGCTTTTTACCCCATAACCGGTCGGACACACCAATTGCGTGTGCATTCGGCGCACACGCTTGGCTTAGGAACACCTATTGTTGGAGACGATTTATATGGCTCACGCGACGAACGCCTTCACCTACATGCGTGGAAAATAGAACTCAAGCACCCATTTACCGGTGAGCCTTTTGAGCAGGTCACCAAAGACCCATTTTGAAAACGTGTATCATTGAAATTGAAGTTAATGTGTAAAAAATGAATGCAGACGACTATTTATTAAAACGGTTTTATGAGATCATAACTCCATCTAAACAACGCATGTTCGATCGAATTGCTGCTGAAAGAACACGCTACTTGACTGTTGTCCTGGAGGATGTGTTTCAAGAACACAACGCATCTGCGGTTCTTCGTACGTGCGATTGTTTCGGCATTCAAGACATGCACGTGATATCAAGGCGAACGGAATATAAAGTCAAAAGAGACATTGCTTTGGGCGCTGGTCGTTGGGTTGATGTAATTCATCATGGTTACGAAAGCAACTCTTTAATGAATTGCTACAAAGAAGTTAAAAATAAAGGGTACAAACTTGTTGCGACTACCCCACATACGGAAGATTACAGGATTCAGGATGTCGACTTAGATATGCCCCTTGCCATTGCTTTTGGGACAGAGCGCAGGGGAATTTCAGATGAACTACTGGAACTGGCGGATGCGCATGTAAAGATTCCCATGTATGGATTCACCGAAAGTTTTAACCTTTCGGTGTCAGCGGCTTTGGTATTGCAAGCGCTCCGTCAACGGTTGGAATCTTCTGAGATTCAGTGGAAACTAAGTTTAAATGACCAAACGGCATTAAAAATCCAATGGTGCGTGAAGATATTAAACGGTGGAGAAGCGCTTAAGGCACGTTTCCTTGAAGAAGGTTTCTAGGATGAAATTGCAACCAAAAGCATTTACTTTTAAAATTAATTTTATCTTTGCAACCGCTTCTTTGGGGCAAGAAAATGGCGAGATAGCTCAGATGGTTAGAGCGCAGGATTCATAACCCTGAGGTCCCGGGTTCAACTCCCGGTCTCGCTACTCAGCCCGGTTTACCGGGCTTTTTTTATGGTTAATAGTTCGGGATGTAGCTCAGCTCGGTTAGAGTACACGTCTGGGGGGCGTGGGGTCGCTGGTTCGAATCCAGTCATCCCGACAAAAGAAAACCCCAACGAAAGTTGGGGTTTTTTCTGTTTTAAAAGCGGTGAAATGTTCACATTTCAACGTGTTGAAACAGAAAAAAAACCCAAGCGCAGCGCGGGAGTTTTCTTTTGTCTTTTACCACCAATTGGATCATGCTAATAATCCAGTAAACATTCTATTTCGAGAAAACAACCAAGCGCAGCGCGGGAGTTTTCTTTTGTCTTTTCCCACCAGTTGGATCATGTTAATCATCCACAGTAAACATTCTATTTCGAGAAAACAACCAAGCGCAGCGCGGGAGTTTTCTTTTGTCTTTTCCCACCAATTGGATTCAAACTAAAACTCCATTCGAGTTCTCCAATCTCCCCTATTCCACCTCAACAATCAAACATCATTCTAACAGAATCTCAGCATTTATTTTTTTGCTTTTCATTCGTTCATCCCAGATCATGTTATTCCTTTTTTGTTGCTCATAATCATTTAGCCCAATGGCAATTCTGCGTTGGTCAATTTCCTCTGCATGTGCTGTATTCGGATCAATATGCCAAACATTATAGTACGTTGAGCCTTTGTATTTTTTCTTTCCCCATTTAGCCATAAAGTCGTTTAACGCACCGTATTGATAAGGAAGTAAATGGCCAGCGTGAATGTTTGAACCTAATTTTTGATTTATGTCTTCCCTTGGATTGCTGTAATAATGAATGAGCATAATGTATGCATGCGTCTCTTTCAAAAAAGGGCCATAGTGCCTGTAATGATCAGCACAATAAACGGAATCATTTATGCTTTTGGGAAGTCCGATGAGTTTTTCGCCTGGAAAACCATAATGATCTATTATTTCAGACAATAATTCAAACTGCCTTTTGTTATTTTTGAGCCACCTCAAACCGTGGATGGTGTAACGAAACAGAAAAAAACCATCGTTTACTTTTCTGGTGAATTGTTGGTCTATTTCAAATAGGCTGTCTATTCTATTTCTCAAACCCGCGTTAACAGAAATGTTATAGATGTGTTGAAGGCTATCATAGTGTTTAATGATCGGATCGGCGCTGGCATAATTTAAAACCAGTTTTGTCAAGTCATTGCTCCGTATCATCCAAAGCGGAACACCTTGAAGAAAAGATTTTTCTAACCATTTGCATGCATGAATGGAGTCTTTACTTGCACAAGAAAGCTGCAAGGCTTTGAAACAGTGGCTCGCAAATACAAAATCAACGCTTTCATAGAGACTGTCGAATCGTGCTATAGCGGTGTTGTAATCGTTGTTAACAATATCTTGGTCAATTCTGTTGATTACCCGATGGTATGCAACATAATCCTGTGCATGTGTATTGCAAGCGAAAAAAATGATCAAAAATAGAAGTTGACGTTTCATTCGATTTGTCCTTTGCGATGAATTCGCAATCATTTTATTAACGGCAGACGCAGCATGGGTTGATTTAATGAATCGCTTTTGAAAGCAAAACCAAATGAAAATTGAAAAAGCCGAAACCAGTTTCTTATGACCTGTCCTCTTCTTTCAACACATTCGTGTAGTGCTTTAAAGAACGAAATACCAATGAAAATAGCAAGGCAGAAATAAGCCAGATGCCATGAGATAATTCCCATTGTACGTTACCTTTCGTGCACCAATCTCTAATAAAATCAACAAAAACAAACCCGATAACCGTTGCTGTGATTCCTGAGTATTCTCGGCGGAATGTTGTTTTTAACGAAAATGGAATGTTGCTTTTAATGTGGTGTTTAAAACTTGGTACAAATGCCGGAACCTTCAGCGACCAATCCAAGTAATCTTGACCAAACTTTCGCTCCAAAAAACGCTCCTCTGCGAACATAATGCGTTCGTAGTAAAGCCAAAACATCAAGCCAACACAAAGAAAAAACCAACAATTGTAAACGTAAATAACAATCCCAATCCACATGAAAAAGTTACCTAAATAAAGTGGATGCCTTACCACTGAATAGATTCCTTTTGTGTTCAATGCTTCTGCTACCTGTTCTTTCGTGTTTCTTCCTGAGGTGTACTTATTACTTGTCCCAATGGCAATCGAGCGAATGACCTGCCCTGCAAACGAGGTTAATACGGCGAACACAAGCAATACCTTTTCAAGGCCCGGATGCGCTTCAATCCAGCTGTAATCAGTAAATAAAATGGCTGGAACCGACAGCAAAAAAAGAATTACCGGGAGTTGTCCCCTGTAACGAAACAAATGATTTCCAGAATTTTCTAGCGAATGGATGAGAGCCATTTAAAAAAAAATGTTAAATTGCAATTAAGCTGCGAAGTTAACACAAATTGACTACTACTATGACTGAAAAAGTGAAATTTGAATTAGAGTTCTTGTTAAGAACTTCCCCCCGAATACTCGAAAACAAGATTTGTACTCCTTCAGGACTAAGTGAATGGTTCGCCGACAATGTGAACATTGCGGAGGACATATACACGTTTAGCTGGGATGGAAGCGAAGAACGGGCACGTTGTTTATGCAACAAGCAGCAATCACGGATTAAATTTCGCTGGCTGGATGACGAAGCGTCCGGTAACGACTGTTTTTTCGAATTAGCATACACCATTGATCCGATCACGAAAGCAGTGGTTTTAAACATCATTGATCATGCAGAAGAAGATGAATTGGAGCAGAGCAAGATGCTTTGGGAACAACAACTCGGTGAATTAAAGCGCTTACTTGGCGCCTAACATTTCCATTCTCGATTGGTTTCCTTACCTTTGTTTTTAAAGAAATCATCGATTGAAACGCCTATATATTTTTAGTTTCCGGGCATTTATAGGTCCTTTCTTGATTACCCTCGCCATTTCCATGTTCATTTTGGTCATGCAGTTCCTTTGGAAATACATCGATGACCTAATGGGGAAAGGGCTTGACACTTGGATTATCATTGAGTTATTGTTTTACGTTTCAGCCAGTTTAATCCCTTTGGCATTGCCACTGGCCATTTTGCTTTCATCCATAATGGTCTTTGGGAACCTGGCCGAAAACAATGAGCTTACAGCGCTAAAATCAAGTGGATTAAGCTTGTACAGAATCATGAGGCCCTTGACCATCGTAGTGACCATTATTGCCCTCGCAACTTTTTATTTTGCCAATTACGTCATTCCTGTTGCCAACTTTAAATGGCATTCATTGATTTATGACATTCAAAACACTAAAATTGCGGCCGTCATTACTCCCGGCGTTTACAGTAAAGAGCTTGAAGGGTATGCCATAAAAGTTAAAGAAGGAAAACAAAACGAATTTCGGGGCATTGTTATTCACGACCATACAGATCCCACGGAACTAAAAACGATCAAAGCGAAGCGAGGAAAGATGTACAAGTCCAAGAATGGAAAATACATTGTTTTTGAATTGCAAGAGGGTTTTATCTCTGAGGAACTGGCCATTCAGCCACCCAATTTTCTACCTAATGGTGCCTTGCATCGCAACCAAAACAGCGATCGACCAGCGCGCAGAACAACCTTTGCACAAGCCGTTTATAAACTGGATTTAACAGGTTTTAAACTGGAGCGCTCAGAGGACGAGTTGTTTGCCAACAAGCATGAAATGCTCAATGTCTTTCAGATTTACGATGCGGTCGATTCAGTTAAAAAAAACATACAACAAGTCTCAGGAAATTTCCTCAAAAGCATCAAATTGGATCATATTTATTTCCAGGCGAAAGAATTCAAACCGGCCCAAATGAAGCACGACCCGGTCGAAATGTCGCACACACACAACCTGCCGAAGCTCATTCAATTTGAAGAATTAACGGAATTGGATCGTCTAAGGGCCATTCAAACTGCACAGGCAAAAATCAGACGCAAAAATGAAAATTTGGCTGGACAGTTAGAGTTTATGAAAGGATTCAACAGGGAAAAAGATGCTTATTGGATTGAATTTCATCGGAAATTTGCACTTACGTACGCCATTATTGTCTTGTTTTTCATTGGTGCTCCACTCGGCGCCATCGTGCGAAAGGGAGGATTCGGTGCTCCCGTGGTAATCGCTGCCTTGCTGTTTATGATTTACTTCGTACTTATTAGTGTCGGTGACAGCTTAGCTACCTCCCAAGTCGTCTCCCCTTTCTGGGGAATGTGGTTTGCTTCTATGGTTCTCACGCCATTGGCATTTATTCTGACGCGTGCTGCTGCAAACGATTCACCCATTTTGAATTTTTTAGGTGTTATATCCATCTTCAAATCGGTAAAACGCCTTAAGCCTATTCGTAAAAAAACATCCTAAAGTTGCCCGAAAAATGCTACTTTTGACCGAATTTTCTTAGCACAATGTCATTGATTAACAACGAAACTGTACATATCGATTGCCGTCATTTTAAAGGAGACCTTCCTTGCATACCCCACAAAAACACGGGAGTGAAATGCGGCAATTGCCCTCAGTATTCGCCGGTTGATAAACGCATTTTAATCATTAAGCTTGGAGCAATTGGAGATGTCATTCGTACTACCCCACTCCTGCGAAAAATGCGCATCGAATTTCCAAATGCTAGAATTTACTGGTTAACGAAAAGTCCGGAGGTGTTACCCGCTGATGCTGTAGACAACATTTTACCCTACAACTTAGAAAGCATCACCTACCTGCAGCATGCCTCCTTTGACGTGCTTGTGAACTTGGATAAAGACCTCGATGCATGCTCGCTTGCACGTGGTATCCATAGTACGGAAAAATTCGGATTTACCTTAAAACATGGTGTGGTATTTCCTTTTAACGAAGAGGCGAATCATAAATACTTAACAGGCTTGTTCGATGACCTTAGTAAAGCGAATGAGTTGTCCTATCCGCAGGAAATTTTCAATATGATGGGATGGGAGTTTCAAGGGGAGGAGTACGTATTTGATAATCAAGAGCACCTTGGAATCACCTGGAACCTGCCTGAAGGCAAACGAATAGGCTTAAATACTGGTTGTGGCGATCGTTGGACCACACGCCTTTGGCCGGAAGAACATTGGATTGAGTTGATACAAAAACTTAGCACCTCAGGCTTTGTACCCATCTTATTGGGCGGGCCACAGGAGGACGAAAAAAACACGTCGCTTTCTAAAAAAACAGGTGCTTGTTACCCGGGTTATTTCAAACTCCCTGCATTCATCAATTTGATGTATCAAATGGATTTGATTGTCACACAAGTTACCATGGCCATGCACATAGCCGTAGCACTTCAGAAAAAACTCGTCTTGATGAACAACATCTTCAATCCACATGAATTTGACCTCTATGGTCGTGGTGAGCTACTTGAGCCTTCGGTACCCTGTGAGTGTTATTTCTCTGGATCGTGCAAAAAAGGCACGTCTTGCATGAAACTTTTAAGTCCAGCTTCGGTGCACCAATCGGTGCTAAGGCAACTCTCTTAATTGTGTCTCGGGTCCTTCAACTCACTTATAGGGTTCCCTTCCCTCCCACCGATGGCGGTGCGATAGGCATTTTCAACATCACCAAAGGGTTGAAGGAAAATGGGTGTGAGATCGACCTAGTCTCCATCAATACACCCAAACACAGTCAGCCTCCTGGAGCAATGAATTCCCTTGCCAGGCAACACGATGTTTTTGTGGATACACGCATTCGTCCCATCCCATTACTGCTAAATTTTCTCTTCAGCAAGGAGCCTTACAACGTTCAACGCTTTTATTCCCAGGCGGTAGTCAGAAAATTGGAGGAATTGTTGACCAACAACCATTACGATTATATCCATGTGGATGGTGCATTTGTTGCACGCTATATATCGGATATTCGAAACCTTTCTAAAGCTCCCTTATTGGTTCGACCCCATAATATCGAGTACATCATTTGGGAGAGACTTTCCAAATCATCTGGAAATCTTTTAAAAAAATGGTATTTCGGTAGCCTAGGAAAACGACTAAAAGCCTTTGAGAAAAAATGGTATGCGCTGGCGGATGCTCTTGCGCCCATAACTGAAAATGACAAACAACGATTAAATGAATTGGGCATTTTCAAACCGATGAAAGTCATACCTGCCGGGGTAGTATTGGACAAATACAATGGAAAAACAAATGACTTAAAAGTACCGAACACCCTTTTTTCATTGAGTGCATTGGATTGGCTTCCAAACCTGGAAGGGCTTGAGTGGTTTATACATCAAATTTGGCCTTCGGTTATGCAGAATCATACAAGTGTTGGTTTACACATCGCTGGAAAGTCAACGCCCAATTGGATGTATGACAAAAAATGGAAGAATACTACCATTCATGGTTTTGTGGACGATCCGGTAACTTTTCAACAACAGTATCAACTCATGCTGGTGCCTTTGCTTTCAGGTGGAGGCATGCGTGTAAAAATTATCGAAGGAATGGCGGCAGGCTGCTGCATTCTAAGCACTTCCATCGGAGCAGAGGGAATCGCTTGTGAACATGGTAAGAACATCTTGATTGCTGATACACCTGAAGAGTGGATTGGGCAAATAAATTGGGTGTTATCAAACCCAGAGGCGTGTCTTCAAATTGGAAACAATGCAAGAATGATGGCGCAAACGTATTACGAAAACAACTACGTTACAGCAGCTTACCTGCAATTGATTTCACCCATTTCTTCAAAAGGATGAAACCACGGTTATTTATCATAAGTTCAAGGTTTCCCTTTCCTCTCGAAAAAGGAGATAAACTGCGGCTATATCATCAAATCAAAGGCTTATCAAACACCTTTTCGATCGATTTATTTGCATTAACTGAAACAGAAGTATCAGAGAAAGATCTGGAGCAATTAAAGCCCTTCTGTGCGCATATCCATGTATTCAAACTCTCACGCCTTTCACGAATCTGGCATGTGTTGATGTCATTTGTTCAACAAAAACCATTGCAAACAGGTTTTTTCTTTTCCTATCGCGCCAAAAGGAAAATAAACAAATGGATTGAAACCCATCCTCCGGATTACTTATACTGCCAATTAGTTAGGGTTTCTGAATACGTGAAGGCATTTCATTCGATACCCAAAACAATTGATTACATGGATGTTTTGTCTGTTGGAATGGAACGAACTGGCGAGAAATCCTCCTTTCCGCTGCGGAGCGTATATAAGTATGAAGCGAACCGACTAAAAATGTACGAACGACTCGTTTTTGACTATTTCGATCAACGCACCATCATTAGTCAGCAGGACCAACAACTCATTCATCATCCAGACAAAGCGAACATCCATGTGGTTGCAAATGGCATTTCGGAGGACTTCTTTGACTTCCCTAAGCAGGCAGATCATGAGTTGGTGTTTGTTGGCAACCTCAGTTATGCGCCAAATATGGAAGCGGTCAAGTTCATTTCAGCAGATTTACTTTCTGGAAAAAACAACTACAGATGCCTTGTTTCCGGTGCAAGCCCGTCTGCCATTGTTCGAAAACTTTGTGACCAAAACGAACATATTACCCTACAAGGATGGGTAGAGGATATCCGAGAAAGTTATGCGCGGGGTAAAATTTTCATTGCCCCTATGATGACAGGAACAGGCATGCAAAACAAATTGCTTGAAGCCATGGCACTCGGAATTCCTTGCATTACAACAAGTCTTGCAAACAATGCCATCCAAGCCGAACATGGAAAATCCATTTTTGTTGCAAACGATAAAACTTCATTCCTTGAGGCAATCGAGCGCTTGTTAACTGACCACGCACTGTATGAGGACGTAGCTACAGCAGGAAAACAGTTTGTAAAAAACAAGTATTCATGGTTGGAGAGCAATTCAAAACTGACCAAAATCATTCTAAATAAGCCGGATTTGGTCTAATCTAAATCCATTTTTTCTGCGTAATTTTAACCACATCTTACTCCATGGACATTCAATTAGACCGCATAGAAGACGCCATTCAAGCGATTAAAGAAGGAAAAGTAATTATTGTCGTAGACGACGAAGACAGGGAAAACGAGGGCGATTTTGTTACTGCCGCCCGAAACGTAACTCCGGAAATAGTTAACTTCATGGCTACCTATGGACGTGGTCTCATTTGCGCACCGCTGGTGGAAGACCGTTGTGAGGAACTTGGACTTAATTTAATGGTACAATCCAACTCAGCGGCTTACGAGACGCCATTTACTGTCTCGGTGGACTTGATTGGGCAGGGTTGTACAACGGGTATTTCAGCTTCAGACCGTTCTAAAACCATTAAAGCGTTAATTAATCCCGACACTCGACCCGAAGAATTGGGTAAGCCAGGACATATTTTTCCATTAAAAGCAAAAAAAGGTGGGGTTCTGCGCCGCGCGGGCCATACGGAGGCGGCCATTGACTTGTCGCGGCTTGCTGGATTTGAACCTGCGGGTGTGATTGTAGAAATCCTAAACGAGGATGGCACCATGGCTAGGTTACCAGAACTTATGCTCATTGCGAAAAAATTTGACCTAAGGATCGTCTCAATACAAGATTTAATCGAATTCAGGCTTAAAAATGAATCATTGATCGAACGAATTGTCGATGTTAAAATGCCCACCGCTTATGGTAACTTTCAGTTGCATGCCTTTCGAGAAATCAATACTGGTAGAGAACATTTGGCACTTGTAAAAGGTCAATGGGAAATGGATGAGTCCGTTTTAGTTCGTGTTCACTCATCTTGCTTAACTGGCGATATTTTTGGTTCGTGCCGTTGCGACTGCGGTCCTCAATTGCACCGAGCTATGGAGAAAATTGAAGCGGAAGGCAAGGGTGCAGTCATTTACATGAATCAGGAAGGTCGTGGAATTGGCTTAGTGAACAAATTGAAGGCATACAAACTTCAAGAGGAGGGGTATGATACGCTAGACGCGAACGTAAAATTGGGATTTAAACCCGATGAACGCGATTATGGTATTGGTGCCCAAATTATACGTAACCTTCATATTTCAAAGATGCGCTTGCTTTCCAACAACCCAACGAAAAGAACAGGATTGGTGGGATACGGACTTGAAATTATAGAAAATGTGCCCATCGAAATTGAATCAAACGAGCACAACGAACTCTATTTGAAGACCAAACGTGACCGAATGGGGCACAACTTGACTTTAGACGAATAATGATTCTCCAAGCAAATAATATCCAAAAATCATACGATCATTTGCACATTCTCAAAGGCATTGATCTAGGAATACAGGCTGGTGAGGTTGTATCGGTTGTAGGTTCCTCTGGTGCGGGAAAAACAACGTTACTCCAAATTCTTGGCACCCTCGATCGCCCTGATTCAGGTACACTTTTCATCGACGGCGTCAACCCTTTTACGCTTTCTTCTAAAAACCTAGCCTCCTTTCGAAACAAATCGTTAGGATTCATTTTTCAATTTCATCAGTTGCTTCCAGAATTTACTGCCTTAGAAAATGTCATGATGCCTGCACTCATTTCTGGCAGTTCAATGGCGGATGCCAAAAAAGAAGCCGAAAAACTACTAGTTGAAGTGGGTTTAGCTGATCGCGCAGAACACAAACCTAGTGAACTATCAGGTGGCGAACAACAACGTGCAGCTGTTTGTCGTGCGTTGATCAATAAACCAAAGGTTATTTTTGCTGATGAGCCTTCTGGAAACCTCGATTCTCATCACTCAAAAGAGCTACATGAACTGTTTTTTCAGTTAAGAGATACCTATGGTCAAACATTCGTTATTGTCACACACAACGAACAACTTGCCGCTATGGCTGATCGGACAATCACCATGCAAGACGGGAAAATGATATGAGTAACATCTATTATGAGTCGGCTTAACCAAACAAAGACAGAAAGGCATGTTCAAAATTTCGGTGCAAATTTCTTTGAAATGTTAAAAATGCGCTTATTTTTGTTTTACCAATAAGATACATGTCCCGCCAAGTCTATTTTTCTCTGGTAATTGTGGCCCTTTCGTTTATTACCGTGAAGAGCCTTCAAGAGGCTGGCATTCACCGTTATCGTTTTTTCCGCGACTACATTCAAATTCAAAACGGTTGGTATAATCTCAACGATCAGGGAAGCATTGAACACCTTCCTTTTGGAGTAAATCACATTGCCGGTTTAACCAGTTTGACTGGAAATCAATTGTGTTTTTACCAAGAAAAAAATGGAACAATAACGATATACGACCTAATGGCAGATTCCCTTATCAGTCAAATTCAAATTGGGGAACTCGGAACCTGCCTCGCGTTAGTACAACATGACAGCACTTTTTTCATGCTTACGGACAATGCACAGTTGCATGAAATCCACCCACCAATTGATAAAATACCGGTTAAGACGTTTGATTTACAACTTCCACAAGAGTCCATTCATTCCTTATGCCTTGACAAACGAGACAACCGTTTCTTACTTACGTCCACAAGCACACTGCAAACCACAACCAATGGAATTTTACTCCATACGGTTTATAGCCTGGCATTGGAATCAAATGAAGAAGAGTTGGAACCTTTGTTCACCATCGATGCACAAGAAATAGAATCGTTTGTTAATACTCAAAACTTGAGCAGTAAGAACCACATGCTTTACGGTAAGGTTGACAGTTTATGTCGCCTCAATTTTCAACCTAACTCAATTGCCGTACATCCAAAATCAAATGAACTATATATCCTCTCCCCTCCTGATAAAGCCATTGTGGTGTTTAACAAAGCAGGGCAAGTGATCAATTTCATCGAGTTGAATGACAAAAAATGTAGCCATCCTGAGAAAATCACCTTCTTACAAAATGGTGACTTGATTATTACGAACGAAGGTCCAACATCCTTGCCTAGCTTGGTGCGCTTCAACTGGAATCGCTACAAAAACCCGGCTGATTAGTCCTTTCGTTTTTATTCTTTTTGCTCCTGCCGAATTTTGTTTAATTGTTCGAGAAAAACGAACAACTTCCCAACATGTTATTCAAGGAAAACATCGGCAGCATCGATCGGCTCTTACGCCTGACAGTGGGTACTTGCCTGATGGTGTTGTTTTTGCTCAAAATTGGAGAAGGAATCGTCAGTCAAGTTATTGCCTTCTCATCGATTTACCTCCTTTCAACAAGTTATTTTGCGTTCAGCATCCTGTATTTTTTTTCCGGAATCAATACAATGAGAAAAAATGACATAGAAAACGAGCGCTAACATCTTGCAATCCCCTTTAATATCGGTATGTTTGTAATGCAAATGTGCCGTTAAAATGCCCAATACCTCTTTTCAATCTTGTCTTTCTATCCTGTTCCTATTTAGTTTTGGACTTCAACCTGTCTTTGGACAATTTAAATGGGTTGAGGAAAATCCGTACAAAAAAGGGGATTTCTTTTTTTACTGGGGCTATAACCGTGATGCCTATTCAACTTCCGACATACGGTTTCATGGGGAAGAATACGATTTTACCCTCGAAAATGTCATCGCTAAGGATCGGCAAAGTCCCTTTGACCCTAAGCTGTATTTTCATCCTATGAAAATCACAATTCCTCAGTTTAATTTCCGGGCTGGTTATATGCTTTCTGATCATTACCAACTTTCCATCGGCGCCGACCACATGAAGTATGTAATGGAGAGCAACCAAGAGGTAAAAATCAATGGTTACATTAACAACAGCAATACGGTTTACGACGGGACCTACCAAAACGATGACCTAATTTTGAGCAAGGATTTTTTACTTTTTGAACATACGGATGGGTTGAATTATGGGAACGTCGAATTTCGCCGTTTTGATGTATTGTTTGGAAGAAAAAATATTGCATTTGCGTTGAACGAAGGTTTGGGTGCGGGTATATTGGTTCCAAGGACCAATACGACCTTACTAAACAATCCCCGTTACGATGAATTTCATTTATCAGGTTACGGAATTTCGATGGTCTTGGCTGCCAACCTCACACTTTTCAAGTACTTCTTCATTCAATCAGAATGGAAAGGGGGATTCATCCACATGCCAGACATACGAACATCCATGCATCCTTCTGACCGGGCGAGTCAACATTTTTTATTCTCGCAATACAACCTCGTTTTTGGTTTCAATTTTCGTATTCCAGGAATATCGAGCAAGCTTAATCGGTAACTTTACGCAAAAAATGCCCATTTATTCATTCAAAGGATTTAGACCTGTCATTAAACCATCCAGTTTCATTCATCCTCAAGCGGTTGTTACAGGCAATGTATTTATTGGTGAAAACGTATACGTCGGTCCAGGGGCAGCTTTGCGCGGAGATTGGGGGAAAGTCATTGTTGAGGACGGTTGCAACATTCAGGAAAACTGCACCCTACATATGTTTCCGGGTAAAGATGTTATTCTGAAAAAAAGCGCTCATATTGGTCATGGAGCGATTATTCATGGTGGCATCATTGGAGAAAATTCATTAATCGGTATGAATTCCGTCGTTATGGACGATGTGGAAATTGGAAAGGAATGTGTCATCGGTGCCTTGTGTTTTATACCTGGTGGAATGAAAATTCCAGACCGCAGTTTAGTGGTTGGTAATCCTGCAAAAATAATTAAGGAAGTCTCTGACGAAATGATTGCGTGGAAAACGAAGGGAACCGCATTGTATCAACAGCTACCGCAGGAATGTTATGCCAGTCTTCAGGTCTGTGAACCGCTCGAATTTCCTGAAGAAGACCGACCAGAACAAGAACTCCTTTACGAAACCTGGAGGTCAATTGATAAGTAAGCATTTCATTTAACGGGAAACAACACATTTTACCGCCGCTCCTTCATGACCGGAAATTTGAATATGGTAGGTTCCAGCTGCCCACGAAGAACAATCGAGTTTGAAGGATGGAATTGTTATTTCCTGTTCAAATACAGTGATACCCTTGGCGTTCAAGACTGACATTTTTTCTCCAACCAAGTATGGCTGCACCTCAATAAATACCTCACTGGTTACAGGATTGGGAAAGATGTGCAGGGGGACAGCTTCCTTTAACGCATTTAATGAGGCAGATGAAGGATTCAAATAGTTAGAAAGTACAGAAGATAAATCGAAGCGATGAAGCTTTTGATTCACGGTTAAAATGCTTTGTTGAAATTTCTCGTTGCTCACAAGGACTTCGGTTCCATTGGTGGTGGTGACCCCTTCAATCTGATGAAAAGGCAAGTTCATCATTACTTTTCGTTTGTTACCGCTAAAAAATTGGGTTTCATTAAAATCATACAACAAATAGAAAAACGGCATAAGTGTTTCAGTATATCCTACCAGAATGATGAGTTGATCGTTTAAGAGAGACGTTGCACCGGTGATTAAACCTTGCACATCCAATTCACCTTTCCACTCGGCCACATGATTCCCCGGAGCATTAGGCAAGGCATAAAGTGATGTTTTGTTAGTGTTCCATTCCTTGGTGAAAAGAAAAATACTATCAGCTGTTGTAATGAATGCTTCGCAGTCAAAATCAGTTGCATTTGGACCTGTACCACTAAAATCAGTTTGTAAGGCATAACTATACCGTATTGTATCTATTAAAGGACTTCCGCTGTTCCATGAACTACGTTCGATGCGCAGCACATGAAGGTCTTGCCTGTTTCCGTTTCCGTTGTTGCCAACGTCAGCGATGTAAATGTATGCTTCATCCACCTTCAATTCTTCCCAATCGTGGTTGATAATCCCGGCAAGTGGAACGGTTGTTACTGAAATCACACCACCTGCTGTATCCAGACCATGAAGAAATGTTTCTGAATTATCGTTATGTGTCCAGGTAAAATTATCCCATGATGCCAATCCGGATGTTTCTAGCACTTCTGTCGGTAATGGCCATGATTGGATGGCATCAAGCGAAAGTAATGAGTAGGTACATGTCCCATCATTTTGTGTCGCAGAGGAATTGAAGTTATTCGCGAGCGGGTCTGTACATCCCGTCACTTGTCCATATAGCGATAAATGAACACTCGCAGAAAACAAACAAAACAGGAGGTAAAAACGCACCTGTGGTTTATTCTTGAGGTTTGATGTAATGCATCTCCACCCTACGATTCTTCGCCTGACCTGCCGCAGTTCCATTGCTTGTGATTGGTTTCGTTTCTCCGAACCAAGCCACTTCAATGCGATTGGCTTCTACCCCATTGGCTACCAAATACGTTTTCACTGCATTGACCCTGTTTTTGGACAATGTCATGTTGTACTCCGGAGAACCATTGCTATCGGTATGCCCTTCCAATCGAATGCGTAAATCAGGTTTAATCAAGAGCATATTGACAAGGTTATCCAAATCTGGATAGGATTTTCGCATGATGATCGCTTTATCGAAAATAAATTCAAGGTTGCTAGACGCTAAATTCAACAACCTATTGAGTTCATCTTCTCCTGACACGGCGGTTTCAGCGGGAACAAAAACGGTATCCACTTTTTCTACTACCAAGGTATCATGAACAACCTGAACCTCAACTATCGTATCATGTATGGGCACGTTCTCCACTATCATAGAATCTAGGACTCGGGCCTTGTTCTTTCGGCAGAATTTCAAGCCCATGATGAGTTCATGTGAACCTGCACTGTATCCCGCAATATTCTGCATGGGCATCTCATACCCATACCCAACAAAGAAAATATCTCGAATATTCACACCCGCTCGAGCAATCAGACCAACCCCCATTCGGTATCCCAAACCTCCGGTAAGGAAGTTCTTGTAATGCACGTCAGCATTGAAATCAAATTGGGCATCGTTACTAATCCCTTTATATAGGATCGATGGTTTGATGGCGAATTGCTCATTTAGGTTAAAGCGGTAACTCATCAAACCAATTAAATGCCTTCGAAGGGCATACCCATCTAAACCGGTATATCCAAAGTTCGAGAAGGTTTGCAATGTTTGTTTGGTTGAGAAAGACGTTTCGAATCCCTTGAATTGATATAGGAAACCAAATTCAGTGTGGATGGTACCTCCGGACTGATTGCCGCCAAGAACAATGTTATCTGCTGGATCAATGGCGATGGCGTCTTGCGGGTTGATTCGGAATTGAGCATACCCGGCTGACAATCCGAATCGAACCAAATGTTGGCGGGCAATCGTAAAACCATAAGATAAGGTACCTGCAAAGGCAGATTGTTGCAACATACCAATCTTGTCAATCATTACATTTCCTCCAACACCCAGCGCTTTTCCAATGCGACTGTTAACCGTCAAGTGACTTGTCAGTGGGGCGCCCTCAACTTTCACCCATTGGTTCAAATGTGAGAAAAAGACCTCGGTGCAGGACTGTTCACCTGCGTAAGCAGGATTCATAGTAAAACGGTTGTAACCATAAACGTTTGACTGAGGCATTTGCTGTGCGTATAATCCGCTGAAAAAAGTCAACGCAAATACTGCCAATAAGTTCGTACTTCGCATCATAACTTATTTTTTAAAACGGAATAAATTAAGCGGGCCTTTGTATTCGGTATCTCCACAGAGAATGGAATAGAAATATACACCGTCTGGCAACGGTTCACCGTCCTTGGTTCCGTTCCATTCGTTTTGGTAATCGGTAGTCTGGTAAACAGGTTGCCCCCATCTGTTATAAATGCTGACGTTGCAACCGGCAATTTTGGTGTAATCCGATATTTTCCATGTGTCGTTCTGCCCATCATCGTTAGGTGTGATGATGTTACTAATAATGAAGGGGCCTTCACAATCGGAAACTGTCAACTCTAATCGCACCAAAGAATCACAACCCGAGGCAGATGTAAAGACTTCCTCGTAAATACCACTTTCGGTAAGGGTTTGTGTTCCGAAATTCAGCACATCTCCCAAACAAATGGTCGAATCAGCAAAGAAAACCGGTGCATCATCCACGAATAAGAAAAGCGTAGCCAAGGAATCACAGCCCGTTGCGGTTTGGAAGAGTTCGTTGTATGTTCCAGCAATTGTTAGTACTTGTGATCCAAAAGTATAGGCCTGTCCGGAACAAATAGTCACCGAACTTGCCCCATTGATAACCGGTGCAACTACCAAATTCAGCACCCTGATAGAATCGCAACCATTGGCGGCCTGTAAGGTGTCTGAGTATTGACCTGTTTGCGTGTATGTCTGTCCCTCGAAGTTATAGGATTGCCCAGCGCAGATGGTTACATTTAGATTTGTAATGTTTGCGGGCAACACATTCAAGAATAAGGTAACTACAGAATCACATCCTCCAACCGAAGGAGTAACAAAATTGTAGAAACCTGACTGAGTAAGCAACTGTCCATTGAAGTTATAGGTTTCACCGCTGCAAATCGTATCGGATAGCGATGCAGTAATAGTTGATTCAACAAACAGCGTTGTAATTACCGTACTGTCGCACCCATTCGCTGCTGTAAACACATCTGTATACTGACCTGAGGTTGAATATACATTGGTTCCAACCGCAAACGTTAAGCCCTGGCAAATGGTTTCTGTTTGTTCGAACACAACCGGCTGAATAAGGGTTACAGTTGTCACGACCGTGCTGTCACAACCATTTGCTGCAGTAAAAATGTCTGTGTAAACACCCGCAGTGGTTTGGTTGGCACCTTCAAGAAAAATAGACTGTCCATTGCAGAGGTTCGTTGCAACGAATTGAATATTTGGACTTACCACACATGGGTTGTTGCATGCTGAGGCATCCACTGAGAAAGTAAACGGGCATGATCCGTCGGTTAGGGTTATAGTGAACACTTCAGCGGAGGGAACTTCATAAACGAAAGAAACCCCGCTATTAATAGTACCCGCATCCACAGCATTTCCTGCAGCATTTTCGATAAGGTAATCAAAAGGCGCATTGTTGTAGGCAGCCAATCCACCAGTTGCTGAGAAAGAAATTTCACATGTTGCATTGTTGTAGTTGGTCACTGGAACTATGGGTTGCAAAAATACCACGGGTACACCGTTTTCGACCGTAGAAGAGGTACAAGTTAAATCTCCCCAGTTAGCAGGTTCATCTGCCATCGGAGAAATCCAATACACCTGATTGAAGTTCGGGTTACTGAATGTTCCATTTCCGGAGGTATTGTTAACAAATCCACCTGTAGCTGTCTGAACCGAATCAATGAATGTGAAACCGGAATTTACTGCCGGCGATGGAACCGGATTTGTGCTGTGCATCACGTAACCCAACGCTAAGCACCCTGGAATATCTAAGGTTGTCTCACCGATACCATTCACCATTATCCCTGGATAAAGCGAATCCCCAAAACAAACGAATGCTGTATCTGGCTGTGTAACGTTCACTTGGGTCCCATTCGCCAATTGAACAAAAATGTCTCCGGCATCGCTTTCCACCTCTCGGATGTACTCAATAATGTACTGTCCTTCATCTCCGGGAGCCCCTCCATCCAGCTGGATAGCGTATATTTTGCCAGGAATCAAACAGCATAAAGATTCCTGTGTTCCATCAAAACCAGCTGAACCCTCAAGTAAAGGAGTAATAATCGGAGTGAATCGAGTCCCGTCTTGCGTAAAGGTGGCTGGTCCTAACCCTCCATAACAGTTGGTTCCATTTAATAATTCATAAATATTGTAGCGAAGTGTGTCCATACCAATGTATGCACGGATATTCATTTCTACAGCTCCACTCGGTGGAGCAATAAAATAATGCCATACCGTTTGATCGCATCTGTCTGCAGACAAAGGTGCAGCCGGAGGTTCGCCAGCGAGGTATTCACGGCACGCAAATTCGTTGCTTCCGGCGACTGCTTGAAAGTTTGGATTGGTGCCTGCAGGTGTCACGGGTACTGCATATAAAGGATCGGCAAGGGTCAAACAAAGGATGTCATTCCCTGGAGGATTAGGAGTAGGATTAGCGACTGATGGATCGTAAAGCCAAGCTGAAATACTTTGCGTATTTAAAGGAGTTACATTGTCGGATGGATCAATCATTCCATAATATTTGTAGCCAGGTTCCAGGCATTGAACCTGAATAACAGCACTTGGATCACCACCCAGAAAACTATTTGTACCTCCATCGTCCTCGGCCAGAAACTCAAGGTTGGCACAAGAATAGTCGGCAGGAATACCGGGTGCAAAATTTTTGTCGTATCCAAATAACGCGCTGTTTTCTCCGTACAATGCCGATTGGTAGTCCGCTTCGAAAACCATTCGGCCTTTGTTCGGCGCAATAAAATTCAACCATACGCTTTCGTTCATTACCGGGTTGTTAAAGGCCGGATGATTGTAATCGTATGCATGGTATCGGTTTGGATCGTTGTTGGTATGTTGTGTCCCTGTTTCACCACGGTCATTTCCGCCATCATGGGCACAGCCAAAATCCAACACTGCTGTAACCGCGCTGCCTGCTGCAGCAGAAATGACATTCGACAAAGGGGTGACAGTTGAAGACAAGCAAGGAATGTCTTCGGTATCGCCGGCCGGACTGCCTCCAAGGTCATTGATACGAATTTTAATGATTCCCGCATTGTTGGTATTATCTCCTGAAAGTTGGACATAATACGTTTGACCTGCAATTAGTTTTTGATAGCTAATCAAAGGCAGCGGGTCGCAAGCATTAAATGAAAGTTGGGCCTCGGGATCAACACCAAGCAGATCAATCCCATCCGAAAACTCATGGTGAGAGAGGTACTCAAATTTGTCTTTTATCAATGTGCCAGTAATAGGTTGAATACCTGTACCACAAACTCCCCCATCGGCCGCATGATAAAGCTGGAAGTAGGTTCCAAATTCGGTGCCTGTTTCATCTGTAGTTATTTCCACTGCACCGCTATTAGGTGCTACAAACTTAAACCATGCTGAGGAATTAGTTGCTGCCACATCCCCCCCTCGAGGCTCGTTATTTTCAAGGCTATTGCTTAAACAAAATGCCGTCGTATAAGTGGTATTGGTATTGAATAGATTTGCGTTACAAATATCGTCTGCAAGAACAACTGCTGTTGAACTAGGTAGCAGGCGTTCAACTTGGAGGTTGATTTTATATGTTTGTGGACACCCCCCATCCGTACTAACTGCTGTAAATGAATAGGGTAAAACTCCCGGCGCAGCCGGAACTGCCATTGTAACGTTTTGAAGTCCGGTTTCTCCATCAGACAATCCAAGCACATTGTAATTCCCGACATCATCATTTTCATATCCTTCCCAAGCTAAATTTATTACCGCCGGAACATCGCTTGGACAATAATATTCATGATCGAAAAATAAGCCATTGTTCGGAACAAAATTAGGACTAGGACTCACCAAGGTGAATGGGTTGCTTACGTTGTTGTTGAAGGCATAATTAAAATCAAAAACACCGAACAATGCCGGGTTGTTGTTGGTATAACCAATCGTATTATCGACTGCGGTAAATTCCCAGACGAAATCGCTGCCACATCCCACACAACCGATGAATGGAATTACCACCCCGTCGCACTCTGCTGCAACCATTGCTTGAACAGAGACTACCTTAACACGAATAATTGCTTGTCCGTAAGCTTCACCTAAACCTAAACACAGTAGTAGGAGCAGACAACGAAGGAAGTTCGCTGGTGCATTTTTCATAATGAGTAGTTCAATTTTATAATAACATGGTTACCGGATTCTCCAAGTAACCTTTAACACTTTGTAGGAAAGCGGAACCAGTCGCACCATCAACAACCCGGTGATCACAGGAGAGCGTAACTTTCATCACATTTCCCGGAACAACTTGACCATTTTTCACGACAGGAACCTGCTTGATTCCACCAACGGCTAATATGCAACTATCTGGAGGATTTACAATCGCTGTAAACGCCTCAATACCAAACATTCCAAGATTTGAAATGGTAAAGGTATTTCCTTCCCAATCTGAAGGTTGTAACTTCTTCGACTTCGCTTTTTGTGCATAGTCACGAACCTCGTGACCGATTTGCTGCAAGCCTTTTTCGTTTGCGAACCGAATGACTGGAACCAATAATCCTTCATCAACCGCTACTGCTACACCCACATGAACATGTTGGTTTCTACGAATAACATCCCCTAACCACGAGCTATTTACGTTTGGGTGTTGTTTCAACGCCATAGCTACCGATTTCACCACCATATCGTTGAAGGAAATTTTCACCCCTTCTTGACTATTGAGCGCTTTTCGCGCAGCAATCGCGTTGTCCATATCAATGTCCAAGGTAAGGTAAAAGTGTGGTGCGGTAAATTTACTTTCCGCCAATCTCCTTGCGATGGTTTTCCTCATTTGAGTGACCGGCTCATCGAAAAAAGATTCGGTACCCGCATGAACCATTGGTTGCATTGGTTTATGCCCTCCTTCATAAGGCACATAATGATCGACGTCGCGTTTTACAATCCGACCTCCTTCACCTGTTCCTGGAACTGCGTACAAATCAATCCCCTTCTCTTCGGCTAGTTTTTTCGCCAAGGGAGATGCAAAAACCCTTCCTCCATGCTCATTAGATGTAGTTGGAGAAACGATGACTTGTTTGTTTTCATTTACCGAAATCTGAGGAACGGGAGATTCACTAACAACTGCTTTTTCCGGTTCTGATTTAGGTGCCTCCTGTTTAGATGCCGTTTCCATGGAAGGTGCGGCGCTCTCATTGGCTAAAATGGCAGCAATGTCCTCTCCTGCATCGCCAATGACTGCAAGCAATGCATTAACTGGTGCTGTCTGTCCCTTTTCAACACCAATATGTAATAGAACTCCATCGTAAAACGACTCAAACTCCATTGTAGCTTTATCGGTTTCGATTTCTGCAAGAACCTCTCCCGAGGAAACTGGATCGCCCACCTTTTTTGTCCATTCCGCTACCACTCCTTCGGTCATGGTATCGCTAAGTTTGGGCATATAAATAATTTCAGCCATGCTTGACGTTTTATTTAAGGTTTAGTTTTATTCAATAATGTAAGGATAATCCTCCTGAACGTATACGTCTTTGTACAGTTCCTCCGCATTTGGGTATGGAGACTCCTCGGCAAATTGGACGGATTCTTCCACCTCTTTTTTAACCCAATCCGCTATTTCTTTTAGTTCAGCCTCTGTAAGCCATTTGTTTTCCTGTATGACTTTCAAACAGTGTTCAATTGGGTCCTGATCCATCCATTCAGACACTTCATCTTTCGAACGGTATTTTTGCGGATCCGACATGGAATGGCCCTTGTATCTGTAAGTACGAATGTCTAATAAGGTTGGACCATCCCCACGGCGGGCACGATCAGCCGCCTCCTCAATGGCATCATGCACCGCTTCAGGACGCATCCCGTCTACCGCTTTTGAAGGCATTTCGTAGGATAACCCTATTTTTGATAAGTCGGTAACATTCGTGGTACGCTCAACGGAAGTACCCATAGCGTAGTTATTATTCTCAATAATAAATACCACAGGCAATTTCCAATTCATCGCCATATTAAACGTTTCGTGCAATGCACCTTGTCTCACTGCCCCATCTCCCATTGAGACAAAAGCAACATTTTTATTTCCATTGTATTTTTCGGCAAAACCAACACCGGCGCCCATGGCAATTTGTGCTCCCACTATACCGTGTCCACCCATGAAGTTTTTTTCCTTGTCAAAAAAATGCATGGATCCGCCTTTACCTTTGGAGCAACCTGTAATCCTGCCGTATAATTCTGCCATTAGCACACGAGGATTTGTTCCCAGCGCAATGGGGTGGGCATGGTCACGGTAGGCTGTCATGTGCTTATCGCCTGGCTGGCAAGCGCTTGCCGTACCAACCACCACGGCTTCTTGTCCTATGTACAAATGACAAAAACCACCGAACTTTTGTTGAATATATAACTGACCCGTTTTTTCTTCAAAACGCCTAATGAGCAGCATATCTTTATACCACTTTGTATAGGTTTCTTTGGAAAATTTCGGTTTTGATTTACCGCCGGATTTGCTGGTAGTTGCTTTCGATTTCTGTTGTGTATTTACAGCCATGACGAATGTATTTCGGTTTAGCGATGCAAATATACAAATATGCACGCAAACAAAAGAACGCAACAACAAAAGTAGCGGATCAAAAAGAATTAAATCCTATGGTTTTTTACATTGTACCAAACGCAAATGGAAGCAGGTCCTTGGCGGATTCAAAAACGATGGTTCGTTCGTTTTGGCTTACTAGAATAACACGGTACATGTCATTTTGCCGGATTTCAGTCTCCAACATGACTTGCCTGCAAGCACCGCAAGGCGACAATAGCTGCTCCACAGGAAGCAAATCACCCCTTGCTACCACACAAATAGTTTTAACCTTCAAATCAGGATAATTAGCGCCAGTATAAAAAAGTGCCACGCGCTCTGCACAAAGACCTGAGGGGTAAGCTATGTTTTCTTGATTACTACCAACCACTATGCTCCCATCCTCGAGTTCTACTGCGGCGCCCACCTTGAAAGCACTGTATGGTGCGTACGCATTTTCAGCAATTTGATACGCCCTGTGAACCAATTCCTGATCGGATGAATTCAGTTGCCTCCAGGAAGGTAAATCATTGTATGCAATACGATAGAAAGACGTCATACTTGGAAAATAGTTAGTTGTAAATTTAGAAATTCTATTTCAGTGGTTGGAAACCTTTGCACCTGTTCACAATCTGTTTAATTTTGTGCTGTTATGCAAATGTATCGAAAAGTTGCCTTTCACACCTTGGGTTGCAAACTCAATTTTTCTGAAACCTCAACCATTTCAAGAGATTTTGAGGAAAAGGGCTTTGCGAAGGTGGCATTTGAAGATTCACCTGATGTTTTCGTCATCAATACTTGTTCAGTAACCGAAAATGCCGACAAAAAATGCCGCTACCTCGTACGTAAGGCAATGTCTATCAATCCTGAGGCATTTATTGCCATCATCGGTTGTTATGCACAATTAAAACCAGAGGAAATCGCAAAGATCGACGGTGTAGATATTGTGTTAGGCGCCAATGAGAAGTTTAACCTTCCAGCGCACATTGAAGCATTAAGTTCAAAACAGGCACAAGCTATTGTTAAAAACACTTCCATTAAGGCGGTAGCTAATTTCAAACCGGCCTACTCGCTTGGCGATCGGACACGTTCTTTCCTAAAAGTCCAGGATGGATGCGATTATTTTTGCACCTTTTGCACCATTCCTCTTGCGCGTGGAAAAAGTAGAAATACCTCAGTGTCAGAAACAGTTGCAAAGGCAAATGAAATCGCTGCTACCTCGGTTCGTGAAGTAGTTCTTACTGGTGTAAATATTGGAGATTTTGGTCAATCGGGTGAAGAGAACTTATTCGACCTCGTACGCGAGCTCGATCAATTGGAAGGAATTGACCGTTTTAGGATTTCCTCCATCGAACCTAACCTGCTTACCAATGAAATCATAGAATTCTGCTTGAAGAACGCCAAGCGGTTTACACCCCATTTCCACATTCCCTTGCAATCAGGCAGCAACAAATTGCTCAAAGCAATGCGAAGAAAATACGCTGTTGAACTGTACCAAGAACGCGTTTCATTTATCAAGAAAACAGAACCCAACGCATGCATTGGAGTTGATGTGATTGTTGGTTTCCCTGGAGAAACAGAGGAGGATTTCATGGAAACTTATCGATTTTTAAATAACCTTGAAATCAGCTATTTACATGTGTTCACATACAGTGAACGTGCAAATACAACCGCAGTAAAACTGGGAGACCCTGTCCCCATGAATATACGTCGCGAACGCAGTAAACAACTTCAAATTTTATCCGAAAAAAAGAAACGAAAGTTCTACGAGTCGCAACAAAATAGGACGTTGAAAACATTATTTGAACAAGAGGAATCGGATGGGTACATGTTTGGGTTTACCGATAATTATGTGCGTGTAAAAGTTCCGTACAACGAAAAATTTGTCAATCAGATCATTGAAACAACGCTTTATGCCTTTGATGTAGATGGATGCGTTTTGGGTAAAATTTAAATGAATTTCCTTAACGCTCGTTTGGAAAGGCTTGAAAGCCTTTTCGCACCAGTTAAGAACCCAACATTTCATTCATTTTTTAAATGAATTTAACCTGTTTCTCACGAGGATTTCTTATTCTTGTTTATGAAAAAATTGTTTGTATTTCTCGGTTTTTTGGGGTATTTCCCTTTTTGTTTATTTAGTCAAACAAGCGTTGCTCCTTTGGAATGTATTGCTCCATTTTACCACGGTGTGGCCTCGGGTGACCCGTTAAGCGACCGCGTGATTATTTGGACACGTGTTACTCCCAATGACTTGTCGCTTACGGTTTACGGAACTTATAAAATGGCACTTGATCGGAATTTTCAGAACGTAGTTGCAAGCGGAACCTTTTCGACCAATATCAACTCCGATTTCACGGTTAAAGTAGACGTGTCCGGTCTAGCTCCAAATACCTTCTACTTTTATGAATTCGAAAGCAACGGGTCTCATAGTGCGGTAGGGCGAACAAAAACGCTGCCAGTTGGAAGTACCGATAATGTTCGTCTGGCCGTAGTTTCTTGTGCGAACCTAGAAGCCGGATATTTCAACTCCTACAAAGCAATTAACGAAAGGAACGATGTGGATGCCGTTGTAATGTTGGGAGACTACATTTACGAGTATGAAACCGGGGGCTATAGCCCAAATAGTTCAGTAGACAGAACGTGGGAACCAGATGAGGAAATTGTTTCTTTGAATGATTACAGACTGAGGTATTCTTCTTATCACATGGATCAGTCGCTGAGGGAACTGCACCAGAATTATCCTTGGATTTGTATTTGGGACGACCATGAATCGGCCAACAATTCGCATTTTAGCGGCTCTGATAACCACGATGCCAGTGAAGGTGATTGGTTTATACGCAAAGAAAACAGTAAAAAAGCCTTTTTTGAATGGTTGCCCATTCGTCCGAAACCAACCGACACACTGCAAATATTTCGCTCCTTTGCCTTCGGAAACCTTTTTCAGCTTATTATGCTTGATACACGGCTTGAAGGACGCGATGAACAGCTTAATGCAACAGACCCTGGTCTTAATGATTCCGCCAGAACCATTTTAGGAACGAATCAGTTCAACTGGTTGAAAAATCAACTTTCAGATACTTCAACTACCTGGAAGGTATTGGGTAATCAGGTAATGATGGGTAAAATAACGCTATTTGGTACTCCCCTTAATACAGATGGGTGGGACGGTTATCCAGCAGAAAGGCAACGGTTATATCAATACCTAACTTCGGAAAACCTAGATAATATGGTTGTTGTTACCGGCGATATTCATACCAGCTGGGCCATAAACCTGCAACATCAGAATCAACCCGTGGGGGTTGAATTTGTTGCGCCAAGCGTTACCTCCCCCGGTGTTCCTATCAATGTTGGCGGGGTATTGAATTTTGAAAACCCTCATTTGAAATACGTAGAACTTACCAAAAGGGGCTTTGTTATTATGGATATTACTCCCCAAAAAGTGCAAGGCGATTGGTATTATGTGAGCACCATCGATCAGGTTTCTTCTAGCAATAGTTGCCAAAAATCCTACTTCACCAATTCAGGTGCGAATGAACTTTCACTTACCAATACCCCTTCTCAAGGACATGGAACATTTTCTGAGGCACTTTGCGAACCTTGTTCTCGCTTTACCGGGTTACCAAACGCCTCAGCGGCAATCATTGGTGTATATCCCAATCCAACAACCGAAAGACTAATGCTACAAATCCACAGCTCCACCCAAAAAAGTCAGATTGTTCATGTCTTTAACAATAAGGGTGAAGTTGTTTTAACGCTGTCAGCATCTTCAGGAAATATTCTTGGCCTTTCGCTTTTAGATGTTGATGTTTCATCCCTTCCATCGGGGACATATATCCTTAAGCTGGCGGATTATTCTACATCCTATATCAAATTTATAAAAAACTGATTCCTAACTACCTTGCTTAAACACCATAACTAAGCAAGGTATTTGACCATCATTTTAGTCTTCGTTCCACTTTTGTTTCGTAAATTCGCTTTCAATTTAAACAAGAAATTATGTCAAAAACTGTATATATTCTTTCCGCAGTTCGTACGCCAATGGGGGCGTTCATGGGTGCGTTTTCAAACGTGTCTGCGACTTCATTGGGTTCCATAGCCATTCAAAGTGCAGTGGCGAAAAGTGGTGTTACAAATGACCAAGTGGATGAAGTCTTCATGGGAAATGTATTGCAAGCTGGGGTCGGACAAGCTCCGGCTCGACAAGCTGCGCTGGGTGCGGGCTTATCGCAGGAGGTTCCATGTACCACTGTAAACAAGGTATGTGCATCTGGAATGAAGTCCGTGATGCTTGCTGCGCAAACAATTCTTGCTGGCGACAACCATATAGTGGTAGCCGGAGGAATGGAAAACATGTCGCAAGTGCCTCATTACCTGAATGGCCGTCAAGGAACCAAGTTCGGCAACATTGCCATGCTCGATGGTATTTCCAAAGATGGACTCATCGATGTGTACAGCAAGGTACCAATGGGTAATTGTGCAGAGATTTGCGCGCGCGAACACAACATCAGCCGTGAAGAACAAGATGCTTTTGCGGTGGAATCTTACCGCAGGGCAACCGAGGCATGGCAAGAGGGACGTTTCAGCGCAGAGATTGTACCCGTTCCTGTTCCACAGCGAAAAGGAGAACCATTGATGGTCACTGAAGACGAAGAATATAAGAACGTATTCATCGATAAAATCCCAGGGTTACGTCCTGCTTTCGAAAAGGATGGGACTATTACGGCAGCGAATGCTTCCACCCTGAACGATGGTGCGTCGGCACTTGTGTTAGCTTCGGAGGAGGCGGTTGAAAAATATGGCTTGAAACCGATAGCAAAAATTGTAAGTTATGCAGATGCGGCTCAAGCCCCTGAATGGTTTACAACGGCACCGGCAAAGGCTGTCCCGATTGCACTTGAAAAAGCAGGACTCAAAACGTCAGATGTTGATTATTGGGAATTGAATCAAGCGTTTTCGGTCGTGGGAATTGCCAATACCCGCCTACTCGGTTTAGACCCATCCAAGGTGGATGTTAATGGCGGCGCGGTTGCCCTCGGTCACCCACTTGGAAATTCCGGATCACGAATTTTAGTGACCCTCATCCACGTCCTTCAACAGAAAAACGCGCGCATGGGCGGGGCCGGAATCTGCAACGGAGGTGGCGGCGCTTCGGCTATGATAATAGAAAGGATTTGATTTGAGACATGTGCGAGATTACTCTCTGTGTCTCGCCTTTCTACGTTTAAACATTTTCGGTAACTGAGCTATTTATTAATCCATCTTATGGACATACCGGCAGGATGCATACATTCTGATTCGTAACAGTCAAAGGTTTTAAATGGTATCTGTTCGTTTTTCTTGTACCATTTTTGTTTGACAATTTTATTTCCTTGATAGACCATTTCGATTTTTGATACCAACCCATACTGATCAACACTTGCATTACATGGCTTTCCATTTACATCAAAGTACTGTATTTCAGATCGGCGGTTTTGCCCATCATATAAATACCTGATAAGGTGATAGTTAACTACTGAAGCCCCCACTACAATGGACGGCTGATTTCCGTCAAAAGTGGCGACAGAGGCCAACCTAGCATAACGATCATATTGTGAAACGACCCTAGACTCCCCAGTAGCGGCTTTATACAATTGTCCTTCCTTATCAAGGTAATAGGTTTCAATTTTTTGACCTTGCTCGTTATATTTGGTCTGTTCTTCATGTTCCCCTGACCATCGGGTTATTTTCTCATTCTCATTTTTCCAATAAGATACGGAGATTCTTTGGCCCAATTCGTTGTATTTAAATTTTTGCATGTAGGTCAAATTGGTATTTCTTGGCTGATTGAATCGGTCAAAATAGGCCGTTGAAGTGTTAAATCCAAATTGATCGTAGGTATATACATAACGATGCACCTGGTCAATATCTTCTACCGCTTCATTCGATTGATTAAAAAACGACTGTTGAATGCAATTGTCCTTCCCATCGAATTTTTGAATGATTTTCGCATAACCATAAGTTGAGTTAATTTGTTCTTTTTTGTGGTTAAAATAAACTTGCGAAATGATATTTGCTCTTTTATCGTATTCATATTCGATGATCGAAGCACCGTCAATTATCTGAAGGCCTGCCTCTTGTGATACCATATTAGCTGAACTGTACCTTACTGTTCTGATATGCAGACCGTCTGAATATTCATATTTTATTTTACAAATTCCATACGTATTGAGCACTGGTTTACCCAACAAACTATAATAATTCTCCTCAATTAGGTTATCTGATTGATTGTATTTATAGGTGATTTGATGCACGCCATATTCATTGGTAACAGGTTTTCCATTTCCATCCCAATAAGTTTCGTTAATGATATTACCTCTATCATCTCTTTTCAATTTTACTTTATGATATTCTCCGTATTCAAACGGATTACCTTCACTATCGAAAAAAGCTTTTTCTTTCCACAAGCCGAATCGATTTTCATCGGTATAGGAACTGTATTTTATTACCGCATAACCATTGGGACCTGATCCAATTTTCCCATCAAACCCTTTGTAGCTGGTTTCTGTCAACAAGCCCTCTTGGAATTTATGTACCAATGACTTACTTGGTAACACGCTATTTTCTCCATAATTACGGCATGTCTCCTCCAAACCTGCTTTGCTATTTTTAAACGATTGGGTATTGTAAGTGAATCCACGTTTATCAATGCTTGAAATAGATGCTAATTTATTATTGGAGAATTGAATAATATGCGTTATCTGAACAATCCCGCGCTCATTGAATTCCTCCACTTTTACCCTATCCTTATCAATTTTTGAAATTTTATAATAATCCCTATTACGTGTATCATTTAACGGAACCAAACCAAATACCTTGCTGTCAGAATAGTTCCAATCCTTGAATATACCTTCCTCATGAAACGTTGATGATGCACCAAGAAAAAAGTATAAACCGATAAGCGAAACAAACAGAACAAACAATCCAACGAAAATGAACGGTTTTTTAACTTTCCTAATTTGTTTTTCTGCACCTACCTTTTGTTTGAGGTGAATATTCGTGCTGCCCCCCCTCCAAGATTCAGATGCATAACTTTTATTTTCGTCCAGATGCATCGGCTCCAGTACAGTGATGTCCTCAGAATCTTCAACATTGGTATTCAAAAAACGCAAACATTCATTGCAACTTTGAAATCTTTCTTCGCGCAATTTTCTACACGATTTATGAATGAAATCTTGGAAAGTGCTTTTTACTTGAATTTGTGGTAACGGTTCATGTACGATTTTGGAATAGATGTCAAATGCTGATTCCGTTGTAGAATTATAAGGTGGTTTTCCATTGACCATGAAAAAAAGGGTAACACCTAACGAATATATATCGCTCCTTTGGTCAATCTCTTTTTCCGTTTTTACTTGTTCTGGGCTCATGTATACCGGGGTACCCATTTGCATACCGGTCAATGTCATTTCATTCCCTTGTCCCAACAACTTAGCGATCCCGAAATCAAGTATTTTAATCTGTCCGTTTGGCAACACAAAAATATTTGAAGGCTTGATATCCCTGTGCACAATTCCTTTATCATGAGCATAAGCAAATGCTCCCAATGTTTGAGTGAAAATCGTTAACGTTTCGTTATCGGATAATGGTCCTTCCCGTTTAATTTTTCGATTAAGGTCCTCTCCTTCCAAAAACTCCATGATAATCGAAAGTTGATTTTCATTTTCATCAAAATCGATAACTTTAGTAATATTGGGATGATTCAAGGAAGCCATGAGCTTGGCTTCATTTCTGAACCGTTCCTTTATCTGAATACTTGAGGATAAAATAGGGTTCAATACCTTAATAGCCGCCTTAGTGCCTAACATTTCATGTTCTGCCTCATAAACAGATGCCGTCCCTCCTTCCCCTAAAAGTCGAATAACCTTATATTTCCCAATGATTGAATTGATCATATTCTAACCAAGTATTTTGACGAAATATCGTTCATATTCGTCAGTATTATTTGTTGTTTGAAAACAATTCAAAAAATAATTCGACAATTGGTTTATCATTTGATTGGAATATCTAATCAAAAAATAGGTGAAATTTTACAAATTTCTTCCTCGTAATTCTCCCAGTTGAACAAGCGCCGAATGGATATCAGTATCCATACGTTCATGCTGAAAACCAGAGACGCACCAATGTCCATCTTTGCATTCCAGTACGTTCATTCGATTGAAAAAATCGACCTTCATATCTGCTCCTTTTGCTTTTATGAAAACATTGATTTTATCCATTGAACAACCTGAGGCCTGAACTTCTCGTTCATCTGCGGCAAGAATCCAAGCAGATCCAAGCATTTCGCATTGCGCATTAAGTGGTTTGCCATGTGAATTCCATTGAGCGATAAACGCCTTTCCGTCAAGGAGCATGGTCTGTTTCTCTGTATCGGTTAATTCTCTTTCAGGTATAAACACCCAAATCCGAGAAGCATCTGGTAACGAATGGAACATGGGCCTAAAGATCTGCAGCGTTAGCTATCAATTCAGCGATATCAAGAACCTGTATCTCAGCCTCCTTATTGAAATTCTTTACGCCGTCAGTCATCATAGTGTTACAGAAGGGACAACCGGTTGCGATGACCTGGGCATTGGTTTCAAGCGCATCTTCCGTTCGTTCAATGTTGATTTCCTTCTGTCCTTTTTCAGCTTCTTTGAACATTTGTGCACCTCCAGCACCACAACATAGCCCTTTCGCACGGCAGCGTTTCATTTCAACGAGTTCTACGTCCAACTTACGCATTAACTCTCGTGGAGCCTCGTACACATCGTTGGCTCGGCCAAGGTAACAGGGATCATGGTAAGTGATGCGTTTCCCCTTAAAATCACCTCCTTGAATGTGAAGTTTTCCTTCGTTAATAAGCGATTGAATCAACTCACTGTGGTGAATAACGTCATAAGTTCCACCCAATTCAGGGTATTCATTTTTTAACGTATTGAAACAATGCGGACATGCTGTCACAATTTTTTTAACATCGTAGGCATTGAGTATTTCAATGTTTGTGAGCGCCTGCATCTGAAAGGTAAAGTCGTTTCCGGCCCTTTTAGCGGGATCTCCGGTACAGTTTTCTTCTGTTCCCAACACGGCAAAATCAACCGAACAAGCATTAAGAATCTTGACAACAGCTTTGGTTATTTTTTTTGCTCGGTCGTCAAAACTACCTGCGCATCCAACCCAAAATAAAATTTCGGGAACTTTCCCAGCCGAGACACACTCCGCCATTGTTTGAACTTTTACGCTCATATCAATTTTCTCGTTAAACTATCATTCTTCTTCCGCCCATTTCAACCGATCACTGGGTGAAAACTGCCAAGGTGCACCATTATTCTCTATGTTGGTTAACATCCCTGTCAATTCCGCCGGGACTTTTGATTCTTCCATTACGAGGTTTCGCCTCAAGTCCAAAATAATGGACAACGGATCAATATTGACTGGGCACTCCTCCACACAGGCGTTACATGAGGTACAGGCCCAAATTTCTTCCTCTGAGATATACGAACCAAGCAAGGATTTTCCGTCGCTCGCTTCACCTCCATTTTTCCGCTTAAAATCACCCAACTCCACCATTCGGTCACGGGTATCCATCATGATTTTTCTTGGAGAGAGTAATTTACCAGTCAAGTTAGCCGGACAAGAGGAAGTACAACGTCCACACTCTGTGCAAGAATATGCGTCCATCAAATTTTTCCATGTGAGGTCCGTAACGTCCTTGGCACCAAAGCGCAGGGGCTCTTGTGCTTCTCCCTCGGGTGGTGCAGCAAACGGATCGGCATTGGGATCCATCATCAGTTTGACCTCTTTGGTCACCGCTTCAATGTTGGTGAGTTGTCCTTTCGGATTGAGGTTGGAAAAATACGTATTTGGAAAGGCCAAGAAAATGTGTAAATGCTTTGAATAAGGCAAGTAGTTCATGAAAAGCAAGACCATCAAGAAATGTCCCCACCAACCTATTTGTTCCAACAAATGAAGGGTTTCAGCAGATTTAATGTTTCCAAATAGCGCTGGTCCCAGAAATTGACTTACCGTAAATCCGTAGCTTTCGTTCTTGAGATTCAAGGCTGCTTCATCTGCCCCGTTCATGGTGAAAATACAGAACAAGAGTACAACTTCAAAGATCAAAATTAAGTTAGCATCTTTGGTTGGCCAACCTTTCAGTTCTGTCATGGTCAACCGGGGCAATTTCAACAAGTTTCTTCTCGATAAAAAAGCGAGTGTTGCTATAAATGCCATTACCGACAACACCTCAATAAAACTGATCATAAAGGTGTAAAAACCACCTAAACTTTCTCGAAATATGCGGTGATTACCTGTGAATCCATCCGCAAGGATTTCGATGAGTTCAATTTGGGTAATAACGAATGCCACATAAATAGCTAAATGCAACAACGCAGGAATAGGCCTGCTGAACATTTTCTTTTGTCCAAGTGCTACTAGTACCATCGTTTTCCATCGCTCGGAGGAACGATCTGAACGATCTACATCACGACCTAATAAGATATTTGATCTGATATGGCTCAACTTATAGGCAAACCAGCCAAAACCACCTACAACGAGTATACTAAAAACAACTATGGCAAGCATCAATCGGGTATTGAATCCAAGATTTCTTTTAACTTTTTCTCTTCCTGATTCGTCAGGGGAACACCTTTTGTTTTTGCTCCAAGAATGGAGAAATGAATGTACCTTTCAGGATGAATTTGAAGGTCATTCACTAAATTTTGTAGTTCCTTGTTTGTTTCGAGTAAATCGTTGTACATTTTCTGGTCGTTCAATAGTTTCCCCAACGTTCCTTCGCCTTTGTGAACTTTCTCCAACACAGCATTCAAACTTTTCAATGTAGAGGAAGCATTGTTGATTACTTCCTTGTAGTTAGAAGAGACCAATTCATCGCTGAACACTTTCGCATTACCAATAATCGCATTCACTTGATCGTTGCTTTTCTTAAGGTTAGCAGAAATACTCTCTACATTGCTCATGATTTTGGAAAACTTTACACGCTCTTCCGCCACCATGCTTTCCACCTGCGTTGCAACCAGTCCCAAGTTATGAATGGCCGTTTTCAATTCTTTGAAACTCCCTTTAATTTCTGATGTTGCTGTATTGTCCCAAAAAGCCGTTAAGTTGGTGACCATGTTGTCGATGGAAGTGAGCGCCGTTTGCACTTTTTTGACCAGTGGGTCTGCGTATGCTTTCACTTGCGTTGTAATATCGACATTGACAATTCCCTGAATACTAGAACCAAGCGCATAAAATCCTTTGGTTAACTCCGTAGACGGATGGATAATGATACCTTTATTGAATAGATCGATAGCTCCGGCTTCAATAACGGAGCCTCTAGGGATTTTAAACCCTTTTTGCTGAATGTTGAAGGTAATTTTGACTTTGCGTAAAGAGTCCTTTTCATTGGTTAGCTCAATGTTCGTGATTTTACCAACGATTACGCCATTGACCATAACGTTACCAGCAACCGCTGTTCCACCCGTATTCGGAAAATAAGCGTAATAAACCTCGTCTCCACCAAAAAAGCTGTTTCCCTTCAGAAAATTAATCCCTGCGATCAAAAGACCGATCGCTAAAATGGCAATGACACCCGTTTTTATTTCTTTAGAGATTTTCAAGGCTTCATTTTTTCGCTAAGTTAATAGCTTTTTCCAAATTTATTCGTTCTCCATTTACAAAGGCAACCACAAATGCATGTTCAAATCCTTTTTCTTTCAATTGTTGCTTATGTACATTAACTCCCTGATAATCATTCACAAAGTATCCTGACGTATACTTAAACATGCCGTCTTGCTGGTATTCAAAGACCGACATTCCTTGAAAACGTTCATCAGTTGTCAATAACTTTTCGTTGGAAGTGGCAAGCTGTACGCGAAAGACAACCTCTGTTTGTACCTTGCTTGAATCCGTCATAACGGGTGCTTGGGTTGTAGAGGTTTGATTTGAATTGTTCTGAGATGCTACCGTCTCCGTTTCCGTTGAGCCCGACTCAACCGTTTGACTTATACCCTCTAACTCGTTCTTGTACTTTTGAAACGCATCAAACATGGCGTTTGCCATTTTTTTTTGTCCGACGGTATCACCAAGAAATTTTTCCTCATTCGGATTGGTCAAAAAACCTGTTTCGATCAAGACGCTAGGCATTGTTGTTTTGTACAAAACCAAAAAACCTGCTTGTTTAACCCCGCGGTCATAGCGTCCGAGTCGTTTGAATTCTTTCTGTAACTTGTCAGCAAAACTGATGCTTTGGTCCAAAAAAACAGCCAATTGAATCTGCCTAGCGATTAGGGCATCTGGAGACATATCAAAATCCTTATATTTCTGACCACCGTCTTCTTCTAGGTAAATGGTGGCGTTTTCTCTTTCCGCTACGAGTTGCTGAGATTCGGTTCGATGCAAACCGAGCACATACGTTTCGGCACCGTAAGCCGCGGGACTGGCAGAATTAGCATGAATGCATATAAATAGGTCTGCTTTAGCTCGATTGGCAATATTGGCACGCTCATTTAATTCAACAAACACGTCTTTATCTCGGGTATATACCACTTTTATACCTGGATATGCGGCTTTTATGAGTTTTCCAAGCTTTAGTGCAATGGACAGACAAACCGTCTTCTCATTCGCTGAAGCACCGTGACATCCAGGGTCTTTTCCCCCATGGCCGGCATCGATAACGACCGTCTTTAAGAGTGGCCTATCTGCCGTTTGAGCATGTGCAACCTGATTGAAGAATACAACAAGGCAACAAATCTGAAAAAAACAACGTTTGTAAGAGATACATTTTTGCATGCCGATGCGGTCAAATTTTAATAGTTTTGCCTTTATTATTAATCGAATACTAAATTAACCTATAATTGAGCCGGTTAACTTGTGTTTCCTGTCGGGTTATCTTCTACGCATTGTTAATAATGTGCCTGAGTCAAATAGCCTTTGGTCAAATTACCAAGGATACGATGACCGTTGACGATAACAGCCTCGAGGAAATCATCAATTACAGCGCCCGTGATTCCTTGTTCACCGATGTGAAGAAAAAGCAAATTCACCTTTACGGCGATGCCAAAGTATCAAGTGCATCCATGAATATGGCTGCGGGATATATCCTCATCGATCTGGGAAAAAACGAAGTCACGGCAAGTTATGCCTACGATAAAGACAGCAACAAAGTGGAGTTGCCTCACTTCAAGGACGAAACACAAGAGGTAACCGCTTCGCTCATTCGTTACAATACCGAAACGAAAAAGGGTTACATCGAGGAAATGATGCTAAAACAGGACGAAACGTATCTATTTATGGGGGTCGCCAAACGCCAACCAAATGAAGACATTCATTTCCGAAATGGGCGATTTACAACGTGTGATTTACCGGAACCGCATTACCATTTTCAATTAAGCCGTGCCGTTTTCATTCCTGAGGAACGCATTGTTACAGGGCCAATGAATTTATGGGTTAAAGGTGTGCCAACACCACTCGGGCTTCCTTTCAGTTTTATCCCACAACAAAAACAGCGCAAACACGGTTTGCTTTTCCCGGAAATCATCCCTTTTTCTGCATACGGCCTTGGTTTACAGAACCTGGGGTATTTTATTCCGATCAACGATTATTTGCAAACATCTGTATATGCCAATATTTACTCCCGGGGAAGCTGGGGGCTTCGTAACCTGCTCGATTACGCCAAGCGCTACGCTTTCATGGGAAGCCTTGATGTGGGATTTCAACAGTTTCGACTTGGTTTTCCTTCCAATGATGCACAAAACAAGGTGAGTATCAACTGGGTGCACCAAAAAGAACAACGCTCGAATCCCTACTGGGCTTTCAATTCGAACGTCAATTTTATCTCGGATAACCAGTCAAAAAACAACCTTGATCCACTGAATCCGCAGTACTTTAACAACTCGTTCAATTCAGACATCAACTTGAATCGTTTTTTTCCTGGAAAACCCATTTCCATGGGCTTGAAGTTGTCGGTCCGACAAAATTCCATTACCGAAAATATTTCATTGAATGCACCTGTATTCAACTTGAACGTTACCCGTTTCTTTCCGTTTAAAAAAGTGGTAAAGGGCCGAGGAAGCATAGCACAACTCATCTCACGTATCGGTATGTCGTATGGCCTAGAAGGACAAAACCGCTCCACGTTCCGAGATACACTTTTATCACAGGGCTACTACAAAGAGATCAGTAGTCAATTTTTTAACGGGTTTTACCAGCAAGCAGTCGTTCAAACGAGCGGAGGTTTTTTTAAAAATGCCATCAAAATCAATCCATCCATTACGTATGCCAACAAACTCAATTTTCAGCAGGTAAATAAGGTCTATGACCCTGTTTCAAACGGAACAATCACAGATACCTTGCGAAAGGGTGGAATGCTTCATGAATTAACAATGAATATGCAGCTCTCCACCATGATTTATGCGTACTATGCTTTTATTGGAAAGAGAAAACCCTTGTTGCGGCATATTATTACGCCAAATATTGGGTTTCGCTACAGCCCACAACTCAATTCACTGGTAACAGCCAACGTAGGCTCAAACCAACAAGAAGTAACCTATTCCCCCTTCGAGCGAAGCCTCTACACAGGAAGTGCAGCTTCTACTTCAGGACAGATTACCTATGGTATTAACAACACATTCGAACTAAAACGCAAATCGGATAAAGACACGGTTACGGGATACAAGAAGAATTTTATTGTCGACCAGTTATCCATTACAGGGAATTACGACCTAGCCAAGGATTCGATGAACCTATCGGATGTTCAAGTCAGCATGCGCATCAACCCTGTTAAATGGTTCAATTTTGTGGCGTCCTCTAATTTTTCTCCCTACGCTTGGGATCCCTCGACGGGTAAAACGCTTTCCAGTTATGCACTCAGTTCAATGAAAACACTAGGACGATTTATGAACAGCAACTTCACGAGCACGATTACACTAACTTCGGAGGAAGGACGGAAGAAAATGCAGAAAAATAAGGCTGCCGTTCAGGAAAACTGGAACGCTGATTTCAATTATTTTGCCTTACATCCAGAACAGATTATTGATTTTACCATTCCATGGAAATTGAATTTCTCCCATGTGTACGGAATTCGCTACAACACAAACATCACGGCTACAGATCCTACCAAATTGGATCAGGTTCAAACATTGGTCATTGGTGGCGATGCCTCCTTCACCAAAAGATGGAACATCAGTGCAAATGTAAACCTAGACCTCGAACGTATAACTATAACCAATTCGCGTATAACCCTATCCCGAAACATGCATTGTTGGAACCTTAGTTTTTTCTGGACTCCCATCGGAGGAAACAAGAGTTTTTTGTTGAGTATCCGAAATACTTCCTCTATTTTCAAGGACGCCAAAATTGAATTCCGAAAACCGCCCGCTTTCCTGTAATTAGGGTTGTACCTTCATTGGAATAAAAAAGAAATCACTTCCACACTCATCGTCTCCAAAACTTCCCATCCTTGGGTCTGATGGAATTCGTTCAACCACTGAATAAATTTCATTCGTAGTCAAAACGCCGTCTTGTCCTCCATACGTCTTTAATGCTTCAATCAACTTTATGGCGAAAGGAGACGATTTTCCTCCGTATCCATCCGGAACTTCGTTTTTTCCACCTGAGGTCATAAACCTTCGCGTTGTTTTACGAAGTTTCCGTGAAACGTATTCGTCCACTTGCGTATTCTCGTATAACCCACCACCGCCATTAGATGGACCCGTTCGGGTTTGGCAATAACTCATTTGTTCGTTGAACGTTCCACCAAAACAAACATCCATTACAACAAACACTTGCCTCGCAGGAACTTTATTCATCATTTTCTCCAATTTACTGAATGGTAAATAGGAATTTAAATAGGGATCTTCTTTTGGACTTTTTGATTCCTTGCATACAATATAGCCCTCGTCGAAATACCGCTCGTCGTAATAGCCATGTCCAGCGAAGAAAACGAACAATTGTGAGTTACTGTCGAGCGTTTTTGTGTAATGAAGAATATTTCTCAGAATACTTTCTGAGGAGCTGTCTTTTAAAATTTTAGTTTGATAGCCGTAATCCTCCCGCAGAATACGTTCAATTTGTGTAGCATCACGAACAGGATTAAGCAATTGTTTATGGGCTTTATACGTATCTGTTGCAATTAGCAAGGCGTGTTTTCCCGACACCTTTTTGGGCAATTCTTCCAAGCTTGGCTCGTTGATTACACCCCTTGAAGTACTGACCAAATTTGGAAAAAGTTCCAACACATTTTGCAAGTTGGCTTTTTCAGAATACATGGTGGTGTAAAACCCATTTCCCGCACTTGGAAACTTACTTCCCTTCAAAAGGAAGGAGGATTCTGCAACAATCAATTCCTGGTATATCTTTTCTGGGGAATCGAATACATCAAGGATGTTCTTTGTCATTGAAATGAACGCGTTAATTGGTCCATGTTGAACACCCGAAAAATGATCAAGACCAAATAAGGATGGAAGAATAAAGACCCTGTTCTTATCCACTAATGTGGCAACATCCGGCTTAGATTCAATCAGTTTCTTAACAAAAGATTTGGTGAAATCGGTTGAACTTCCCGCTTCAGAAACAAAAAGTTGCCTTTTGCATGGAATGAGCTCAAGTAAATCTTTTAATACAGTCAAACCAATGGAACACGTTGATAGATCTTTTAATACAGTGGTTGAATCCTTACACCCAGAACATTGGATGCTCCTGCACGCCTTGTGATGAAATGAAACTTCTGGCTGCCCATTTTTACGAAACAAACCTGGGTTATTAACTACTTCATCCGTAATGAACAAATAATTGTCTTTTTCCAAGGGAGAAACAAGGGAAACACCGGCAAAATTAAATACGAACACATCATTGGGCTGACCTAATTCAATGACTTTTGTCAGTGCATCAAGAACATTTTTACGCGTTGCTTTATCGTTTAATAAAACTTGGGCATGTAAAAAACTGGTGTCGGTTGTCGAATAGTAGCCATTTTCTTTTCCTCCAGACAAGGGTGGAAGCGTGAACCCATTTTGCGTGGCAATGGTTTCAACAAGCTGGATAGCATCACGGCTGCAATTTTTAAATTTAAAATCTTGATGTATGATGGAATAATCGTCAATTCCGATTGATAGAATGAATACCCTCCCTTCTACCCTCTTGCTACTATCTACCGATGTAAGCGGTCCGCCAAAATGGTTTTCTACTGGACTAAAAGCGCTTAAATGAAAAGCGAAAAAGAGGAATATGCCTAATGAGAAAAATAAGATGTAAATGGGTCTATCCAAGCTTTTTCTGGCAAAAGTGAATTCGGTCATCTGTTTTTTTAAGTAAATTTAGAAAATGTTTTCATAGACCATGCAGGCACCTAGAAAATTTAGACTAAAACATTGTTTATCAATACTTTGTATACTCATTTCGACGTATACATTCAGCCATGATTTCTTTTTTGCGCATGCGGAATTGGAATATAACGAAATGGGTGACCGCCTCGAATGCACCCTAACCTTTACCACCCACGACCTTGAAAAACAATGGCTATCGCTTGGCAAGTCGAGTCTACCTTTTGAAAAGTTGCTATCTGATAGCTCCATCGCAATGGAATTTTCCAACTTTATTTCACACCATTTTCACGTTGACCTTTCAGATAGCCAAAAAACCGATTTTCAAATTGATGGTATGGAGTCAATGACAAACGGCACAACCAATCTCTACATGAGTCTTAGTTTAAACGGCGCAATCCCACAGCACATTTACTTTGATTTACTCATGGACTTTTATCCGCAGCAACAAAACAAACTTATCTTTATCTACCGGGAATCTAAATCCTCTTATGTATTTTTACCTGATACTAGAAAACAAGCATTAATCATCTCTGAACCATGAAGCATTTTTTAGCGCTACTACTTATTTTTCCTTCAATCGTTTTTGGTCAATCCAAATTTGCACAATTGGAAAGCGAACTCCCAACCCCGAACGAATACCGTAATTCATCCGGTGGGCCGGGACATAGGTACTACCAACAAAAAGCCGATTACGTGATGTCTATTACTATTGACGATGCCACGCAAAAACTCATGGGGGACGAAACGATCACCTATACGAACAATTCACCAGACAAACTGGAGTTTTTATGGCTTCAATTGGATCAAAACATGTTTAGTGAAAATTCAGACAGCAAGGTTATTGACATGGAAAAAATGGAAGATTTTAAATCCATCAATGATATTAAGAAAAAATTTCACCAATACGACGGCGGTTTCAAAATAGAATCCATTACCGGAACATCGGGAGAAAAAATGTCCTTTACCATCAATAAAACCATGCTTCGAATCAATTTGGCTCAACCCTTGGCTCCAGGGGCAAAAATGAGCTTCAAAGTGAGGTGGTGGTACAATATTAATGACCGTATGGCTGTCGGTGGTCGATCAGGCTATGAGTTCTTTGAAAAAGACAAAAATTACTTGTACACCATTGCCCAGTATTTCCCTCGGATGTGCGTGTACAACGACGTAGAAGGGTGGCAAAACAAACAATTCCTAGGTAGAGGTGAATTTGCATTGCCATTTGGCGATTATCAAGTAAGCATTACCGTTCCATCTGATCACATCGTCGCTGCAACCGGTGAACTACAAAACGCCAACTCTGTTCTCAATGCTGAACAAAGAAAGCGCCTTGAGAAAGCAAGAAATGCCGATAGCCCTGTACTTATAGCCACCCAAGAGGAAGCCATTGAAAGGGAAAAAAATAAAGCAAGCACTACGAAAACTTGGGTGTTCAAAGCAACCAATGTGCGTGATTTTGCATTTGCCAGTTCGAGAAAGTTCATTTGGGACGCTCAAAACGCCACAGTGGGCGGTAAGAAAGTGCTTTGTATGTCCTTCTATCCGAAGGAAGGAAATCCACTTTGGGAGCGATATTCTACTAAACTCGTGGCACATACCATAAAATCGTACTCCAAATTTACGGTCGATTACCCCTACCCTGTAGCCATTTCTGTTCACGCAAAGTGGATTGGTATGGAATACCCCATGATTTGTTTCAACGGTGGACGACCAGAGGAAGATGGCACGTATTCGGAAGAAACAAAATACGGTATGTGGGGAGTAATTATTCACGAAGTAGGACACAACTTTTTCCCAATGATTATCAACAGCGATGAAAGACAGTGGACCTGGATGGATGAAGGGTTAAATACCTTTGTTCAATACCTCACAGAACAAGAATGGGAACGTGGGTACCCTTCCCGACGAGGACCAGCTCACATGATTGCTGACTACATGCGCGGCGATAAAAAATTCATTTCACCCATCATGACCAATTCCGAATCCATTTTTCAGTTCGGAAACAATGCCTACGGAAAACCGGCAACCGCACTAAATATTCTCAGAGAAACGGTTATGGGTAGGGAATTATTCGATTATGCGTTTAAAATGTATTGCGAGCGGTGGAAGTTCAAACATCCAACACCTGCAGACTTTTTCAGAACAATGGAAGATGCATCTGCGGTTGACTTGGATTGGTTTTGGAGAGGTTGGTTCTATTCGACAGATCATGTTGATATTTCACTTGATGATGTGCGCTGGTTTCAATTAAACACCATGAACCCAAACATTGAAGAACCATTGAAAGAATATGTAGAACGTTCAAAAGACGTTCACATTGGTATAACTAACAATAAGATGGAAATTGCACAAACGGTTAATGAGCGGGACTCTACCATTGATGATTTCTATGCAAAAAGAAACAAATTTGAAGTGGATTTACTCGATGAAAAAGAATACAAGGAATTTTCAGAGAAACTTTCTGAAGAGGATAAAAAAGTATTAAACTCAAACAAACAATTTTACGAATTAACCTTTAGCAATAAAGGCGGATTGGTGATGCCCATTATTTTAGAAGTTGTTTTCGACGATAACACTACCCAAGTGATACGAATTCCAGCAGAAATTTGGCGCCAATACGAAGACAAGGTATCAAGGGTGTTGATTTTCGATAAACAAGTGGTCTCATTCAGGCTGGATCCTTTCTTAGAAACGGCAGATACCGATGTGGACAATAACAGCTGGCCTAAGAGAGAAGAACCTACTCGATATGAATTGTTTAAACAGAAACAAAGCGGCGAGAACCTCATGCAACGCCAACAAAAGGTAGAAACCCTGAAAAAAGGGCAATAAACCTTCAAGATAAATAAAAAGGCCAACCTTTCGGTTGGCCAGTACTTCATTAGTTAAATGTCACTTCCAAATGTGCTTTCCTCCTTTTGGAATTTTCAGAAACGTTTCGGCTGTATTGAAGAATAAAATCGATGGTTTCCTTCTTAGGTCCTAAGGCTGGAATGGTTCTGGGAGATTTTTTTGATTTGGGTAAGGGTTGATGCATAGGCAAAAATCGCTTTTAATAACAATCCAATAACGATACAAAATTGTTTTTCGTATACGGGAAGTAAAAAATGATTAGTAGGCCCCTGACCATTTTCGAAGAAACCATTCCAATCCTAAAAATAAAAACAGTAGGAGGAACAAAAGCTTGTAGTCAATTAATCCATTAAATGCAGCTTCCTTGATAGACAAACTCGTTATATCATCGCGTTTTTTGATGGAATCAATAATGCGTTGAAAATTTCTGAATACTTGAAATTCACCACTTGTTTGTTTTGACATTTGCTTCAGCATGCCGTGGTTTGCATACGTATCCAAAGCCTCTAATTCGATGTCTTCGACCACAAAAACTCCCGTTTTTACATGCGTTTTTCCTTTGTACTTGGTATATGCTTTCCACGCATATTTACCTGGCTTCATTTTACCGAGAGTTGCCAAATAGGACGTTCCTGCCACTGCAAATTGCTGCTTCAAGCTTTTTCCGCTTTCCGTTTTCACCTCCAACTGAATCACGGCAGTAGAAATCGGTTCCATAGATTCATTGTAAAAGCTGGCATTCACAACCACGTCTTCATTTTTTGTAAAACGCTTCGGAAAAGTAATACGTAAGGGCGAGTTGTTCTGCTTTAAAACCAAATACTGCATTGTCTTCTGCATCACTTCAGTGAATGCATTGAACGAATTGCTGCGAACGTAATCATTCACCTTCCATCGCCAGAGTCCCTCGCCGTACAACACACCATACTTCGAACTACCGCGTTTCCCGAAAAAGAACAGTGGTTCGTTTTTCTGAATATTTCCAACGCGCTGATACATAAATGTTTCTACTCCACCTCCAACATTGATATTTCCAAACCTAGAGTTCAGTGGAGGAAAGTAACTAACTGATTTGCGCGTTTCATCACTAAGCTCAAATTGATTGAATTGTTTGGAAATGGTTCCTTGCACCTCCTCGGTTTGACTTCCCCCTCCTGATTGAAACCCAGCATTCAGTTTGTTGGTTACACCGGCCGAAGTATTTGGACCTATTATATAGAACAAGGGAATTTTCGCTGCCATCAACCGGTCGTGTAAATTCCCGTCGAAGGAATTACCCGGTTCATGCCAAATAACCAAATCGACATTGTTCAGGTCTTTATTCCAATCTTTTATCAAAGTGGAAACCACCTCAAGGTTTTCGTCCTGATCTAGGGCATCTTTCATTGCGGCAATGTCGGGGTGAGGAGCGCCCGCAAGCAATACCACCTTATTCCGTGCGTCGATTACTTCAATGTAAAATACCCTTGAATTGTTTTTATAGTTGTGTTCGTTGGTTGCCTTTGAAACGTTCACCGTATACGTTTGGAATCCAATGCGGTTTGCTTCGACCAAAAATGAAACATGCTCAAAATCCCTGCGACCATCCTTGTATTGGATGCGTTGAGAACCAATGACTTTTCCATCTTGTGATAAGGTAACAGTTGCACCTTGCTTGCCCATTTTAATGCCTTCTATATCGACTTCAACGGGGAACTTATTCTTGTAGAAAGTCAAGTCGTTTGACGAAATATTGCGGATGTAATGATCACGTTTGGGTGTTGTGTCCCCTACTCCTAACGTGAAAACAGGCGTTAAATTGATTTTCTCGGCTGTATAGATGGGGTTACTCCCCTTATTGAAGTTGCCATCTGAAATGAAAATCACTCCGCCCACATTGCGGTTATAGTAATCAGATTGAATACGTGCAAAACCAGCCTGATGGTCAGACAATGGGTCAGTAAAACCATTTCTCCTTCCATAACCTGCCTGGTCGCCTACATGCATTTCAACGATTTCATAATCGTTTCCTAAATCGGTATTCAACGCCTCTCTGAATAGGTCAAGGTTTTTCGAAATTCGACTGCTGTCTGAATAATTCAACATGGAACTGGAATGGTCCACCAAAGCAATGATGATGGGTTTCTCTGTTCGGTAATTGACCGATTCGAAAATGATTCCAAACAACAGGATTCCAATGATAAAAATGACCAACGAACGGATTATCAAAAGGGAGGTTCTCAACGAGAACGATAGCTCTTTCACCCAATCCACATTCCGGTAAAACCACCAACCAGCCAAAAACGAAAGAAGCGCCCATGGAAGGATCAAAAACAACGAAAGGTCTGAGGCAATATTCATTAGGCTTCGAAATTACGAAACTCAACGGAAAATTGCCCCATTGAGAGCAGTCTTTCATCAAAAGTATCGAATGAACTTTACAACCTTGGAATATTATTTGTAACCCAAAAAAAATGCGCCGGTTTTCTATCCTTCTTCTTTGTGCACTCTCTTTTCATTCCTTCTCTCAGTTTAATTGGGGAACCCGTTTTGGACTTCAAACAGGGATCGTTTTACACATCGGTTCACATGTGGATGCCATAGGAATTCAACTTAATGCATTTTACAAAGAAGCCTTCGTTCAACTAAATACAGGATCGAGCTTGCATTGGAACGTTAAAAGTTATGGGAACCGCAGAAATTTTTTGGAATTTAGGCAAGCAATCGGATTACACCTCATGTATGGAAAGAAAAACCTGAAACCTGGATTTATTGTGGATCCATCCTTTCACAATTCCAACTACAACCATAGCATTGGCTATCAACACATTTGGTACGTGGATAATGCCCAAACGAGCCAGCGCTCGGGTGCGTGGAGTTTGCATTTTAAGTATTTTTCTATGCTCCTTGAAAACGATGTGTTTGCGGGACAAATGAAAGACCGATTTCGGACAGGGCACCTTCGCATCGATTATAGGTACGAAAAATGGATCTTTAACACCGGTTTAACTATTTGGACGGGTGAAACCGCGAAATCGCATTGGGAAAAAGTAAAACTGGACAAGTGTCCTTCAGGATTTCGCATTTTGGAGGACTTGCCCTATGGTAAAACATCACATGGCTTGCTATACGTTGGTGGAATGTTCAACGCCGGCTTGGGTCAAACGGTTCATTTAAAAGGCGGCATCGACAGTGAACACGTGAGGCACGCATTTCAAAACAGGTTGATGCATGATCTGTTGTTTTTACCGAAACAGATGGAGCGAAACACCCCTCACTATCCGAGGTTAGATGAACATGGATGTCCCGTTTTTTTAAAATCCGCCGTGCGAAAAAATCAGTTATACTGGCAACTAGGAACCAATGGGTATTGGTCTAATTGACTTGTAACGTTCGAACAGTATAATTTATTCGAACCACGTGTTGGTTTTCGGGATTATACTAACTTTGTCCTAGTTGTTTCAAAAGCATGTCCAACTCAACAAAATACGTATTCGTTACAGGTGGTGTGACTTCATCCCTTGGAAAGGGAATTATTTCCGCTTCATTGGCGAAATTACTTCAGGCAAGGGGGTATTCTACCACCATACAAAAACTTGATCCCTACATCAATATCGATCCGGGTACCTTGAATCCTTATGAACATGGCGAATGTTTTGTCACTGATGACGGAGCCGAAACCGACTTGGATTTGGGTCATTATGAACGTTTCTTGAATGTTTCTACCTCACAAGCGAATAACGTTACAACAGGAAGAATCTACCAGTCGGTCATTGAAAAAGAACGTCAAGGCACCTACCTGGGAAAAACCGTACAGGTCATTCCGCATATTACGGATGAAATCAAATCTAGGATTCAACTGTTAGCCCAAACGGGCGATTATGATATTGTTATCACTGAAATTGGGGGCACTGTTGGTGACATCGAGTCGCTGCCTTATGTGGAGGCGGTAAGGCAAATGATGTGGGAATTCGAACATGACTGCATTGTTGTTCATCTCACATTGATACCCTACTTGGCTGCCGCCGGAGAGTTAAAAACAAAACCAACACAACATTCAGTTAAACAGCTGTTGGAATTAGGTGTTCAACCGGATGTGCTATGCTGTCGAACCGAACACGAACTTGACCTTCCCCTTCGTAAAAAAATTGCCAAATTTTGCAACGTAAGCATGAACGCAGTGATTGAATCGCGTGATGCTGAAACCATCTACGACGTCCCATTGTTGATGCAAATGGAGGAACTAGATAAGGTGGTGCTTGAAAAACTTGGTCTTTCCGTTCGTTCCACACCCAACTTAGAAAGCTGGAAAGATTTCTTGCACCGTTTAAAAAACCCTGCAAATACCGTAACAATAGGATTAGTTGGGAAATATGTGGAATTGAAAGACTCCTATAAATCCATCAGTGAGGCATTTATTCATGCTGGTGTTGCGAACAATACCCAAGTGGATGTTAAATGGATTCACTCAGAGCGATTGACGAAAGACAATATTTCAAGTGAACTTGAAGGGGTCAACGGTATTTTAGTAGCGCCCGGTTTCGGTTCAAGGGGAATCTCAGGAAAGATAGAAGCTGTTCGCTTCGCACGCGAAAACAACATCCCTTTTCTCGGAATATGCCTCGGAATGCAATGTGCTGTCATTGAATTCGCACGACATGTCATTGGACTTTCTGATGCCCACACCACTGAAATTGCAGAACACTGCCAGCATCCTGTCATCAGCATGATGGAGGAACAGAAAAAAGTTTCTGACAAGGGTGGAACCATGCGGCTTGGCGCCTACAGTTGTCAATTAAAACCTGAAACTAAAATTGCTACTGCCTACAATTCAGAACGGATTTTCGAGCGTCACCGCCACCGATTTGAATTCAATAGTGAATACCTCAAGGAATTTGAAGCGAACGGCATGATGGCTGTTGGCCACAATCCCGAAACAGGATTGGTTGAAGCCGTGGAACTTACGAACCACCCGTGGTTTGTCGGCGTCCAATACCATCCCGAATATAAAAGTACCGTAGCGGCACCACATCCTCTGTTTGTCGCCTTTATAAAAGCCTCCAACGGGCATAAATCATCAATAAATGGATAGAAATACCTTAATTGGTCTGATCTTGATCGGAATTGTCTTTTCGATCTTTACTATTTTTAATCAACCAACACCGGAAGAATTAGCGAAGCAAAAAAAGGAAAAGGCTAAGCAAGAACAAGTTGATAAAAAGAAAGCCGAAGCGAAAAAAAAGGCTGAAAAGAAGCCATCAACACCTGTAAGTTCCCAACCAAAGCCGATTGGGGATTTGGAGCCTAAATTAAACAAGGAGGGTAAACCCATAAAATCTGGGGCAGGTTATGTTTACACGGACACCAAAACAAACAAGGATACTGTAGTGGTGCCAATCGCAGCAAATTCAAGAAAATACCTCAAAGGAGAACTTTACCGTATTGAGAACGAAAAGTTGCTGATCGACATTGATTCAAAAGGAGGGCAAATTGCAGCAGTATACCTCAAGGAATTCGAGAATTACAATGATTTTGCTCCAAAGACGAAAAAGGAGAAAAAGAACAATAAAGGATTGAAAAAAATTCCTTTGAATCTTTTCAAACAAGGCGACGCAAGCAACGAACTTGCATTTAAATGGAAGGGACAAAATGTAAATACTGGTAACTACTTATTTGAAGTCAAAAACCAGAAGGACAACCGTATCACCATGGTACTTGATCTTGGTAACGGACAAGGCGTTGAACAAAGTTATGTGTTGAAAAAGGACCACTATGACTTGGATTACTCCATTCGTCTCGTCAAATTAAACAAGGAAGTAAACCTGAAAAATGTAGCGTTCAAATGGAAGGTAGCATACCGCAAAACGGAGCGTCTTTTTAGTGAACAACGTCGTGTGTCAACCATTTGTTTTTACAACCAATCGGAAGGAATCGACTACCTAAGTGAAATGGGGGACGATTTTGCGGAAGCAGAAGAAAACATCGATTGGATTTCGTTTAAGCAAAGTTATTTTTCTTCTTTCATTCGCCCCAATGGGGGTTTTCAGAAAAAAGGAACCACTTTTAAAACAAAGGAATTTAAGGATGGGCATCCGCGCCAATGGACGCATTTAAAGGATTTCTCTGCCAATGCCTCATTGTCTTTTCCAAACTCAACAGATGCGTCTGTATCAATGAATTGGTATTTTGGTCCGAACGACTATGAGACGTTGAAATCCTATCATGCCAACTACGACGATATCTTAAATTTTGGTTGGGGATTGTTTCGATGGATTAACTTGTATGCGGTGCAACCCCTGTTTAACTTCCTAATTTCATTGGGCATGAGTGTTGGGATCGCCATACTTATGTTGACCATTGTTTTAAAGTTGATTTTGATGCCAATTCAATGGAAAATGTTCATTTCTTCCGTTAAAATGCGCATTCTAAAACCCGAAATTGAGGCGATTAATACCAAATACAGCAAGCAAGAAGATGCAATGAAAAAACAAATGGAGATGATGACCTTGTACCGTGAATCAGGTGCAAGTCCGCTCTCCGGTTGTATTCCCATGTTGATTCAAATGCCAATACTTTTAGCCGTATTCCGGTTCTTTCCAGCTGCATTTGAATTACGTCAACAATCATTTTTATGGGCTGAAGACCTTTCTTCATACGACTCTGTGCTTGATTTCGGGTTCAACATTTGGCCATATGGAGACCATATTAGTTTGTTTACCTTACTGATGGCAGGTACAACCCTCGCATACACGTTTATGAACAGCGGAAACGTACAGCAGCCCACGCAACCGGGTATGCCCAACATGAAATTTATGATGTACCTCTTTCCCATTTTAATGATTTTCTTTTTCAATAACTATTCTTCTGGACTTAGCTATTATTACTTCATTTCCACCTTGATTTCCATTCTAATCATGGTAGTAATCAAACAATTCTTTGTTGACGAAGAAAAGTTGAAGTTGAAAATGGCTGAGAAAAAAGCAACAGGGTCAGACAAAACAAAAAAGAAGTCTAAATTTCAGGAAAAATTAGAGCAGATGCAAAAGGCGCAGCAAGAACAAATGCGTAACCGAAAAAAATAGCGTCAGGGTAAACGATTGATTCTTTTTCTTCGTTTAGTCTCATACCAATTCATTTTTCGAATGCTGGATATCTCTTTCAAAAGTGAGCATCAACCCGAACAAGGGGCTGTTTTGATTTCTGATCCCTTCTTAAACGAAGATTTTTTTCGTCGTTCAGTTATCATGCTTTGCGAACATACGTTGGATGGTTCATTTGGATTTGTGTTAAATAATTTTCTGGACATTAATCTTCATGAAATCGATTCTGAATTTCCGGATATAAACGCACGGATTTCTGTTGGTGGGCCTGTGGAAACAGAAAGTTTATTTTTTTTCCACACTTTTGAGGTGAACATCCCCGGCAGTATCCCCATTCGAAAAGGACTCTATCTTGGTGGAAATTTTGACTTAATTAAAGAACAGTTGAAAGACCCAAAAAACCACGATCAAATTCGATTTTTCCTTGGTTATTCAGGTTGGGGAAAAGACCAATTGAATGCTGAAATGACCGAAAATGCTTGGTTAGTTGCCAAAAACATCAGCAATCCGGAAGTCATGGACACCTTAGGAGACGAGCATTGGAAAACATTCCTCCAAAAACAAGGCGGACGCTTTAAACCAATGTCGGATTTTCCAATTAACCCACAATTAAACTGATTTGCTTAAATTCAAGAACCGAAATAAATTGTCTTGACTCCTTTAGCCGAAAGAATTCGTCCCTCCTCACTTCCCGATTACATTGGCCAGTCTCACTTGCTATCTGAAAACGGTGCGCTGCGCATTGCATTGAATGCAGGTACACTTCCCTCCATGATTTTGTGGGGTCCTCCTGGTGTAGGAAAAACGACCCTGGCCCACTTATTGGCTTCAGCACTGAATCGCCCGATATTTACACTTTCAGCAATAAGTTCAGGTGTGAAAGACGTAAGAGAAGTTATTCAAAGTGCTGAACAGAAAGGAATGTTTCAAACGCAAATACCGGTATTATTCATTGATGAAATTCACCGATTCTCAAAAGCACAACAAGATTCGCTGCTCGGTGCGGTGGAGAAAGGGGTGGTTACCCTCATAGGTGCTACCACAGAGAATCCCTCTTTCGAAGTAATTTCCGCATTGCTTTCCCGCTGCCAGGTCTATACGTTGCAAGCGCATAATGTGCAAGAATTGAATCGTATTTTACACAGGGCCATCACACAAGACACGGTACTAAAAACCAAGCAAATTGTTTTGAAAGAAACCGAGGCGATTGTAGCCTATTCTGGTGGTGATGCCCGCAAATTGCTCAACACATTCGAATTGGTCATTCAATCCCAACAAGGGGAAAAATCGATTCAGGTAACAAACGATTTGGTACACCATCTTTTGAAGGAAAATCCCTTGATGTACGATAAAAATGGTGAATTCCATTACGACATTGTCTCTGCACTCATTAAATCCATTCGTGGAAGTGACCCTAACGCAGCCGTCTATTGGCTGGCTCGAATGGTAGAAGGTGGCGAAGATCCTTTGTTCATTGCCCGGCGTTTGATTATTTCCGCTTCTGAGGACATCGGCCTTGCCAACCCGAATGCACTGTTGATAGCCAATGCCTGTTTTCAGTCTGTTTCCGCAATTGGTTGGCCTGAAGGACGAATTATCTTGTCGCAATGTGCCATTTACCTTGCGCAATCTCCTAAAGGAAATGCATCCTACCTTGCCATAAAAAAAGCACAAGAGGAAGTACGAAATTCTGGAAACCTTCCCGTTCCTTTACACCTGCGAAATGCCCCTACCAAATTAATGAAGGAGCTCGATTATGGGTTGGGGTATCAATACGCACATGATTTCCCTAACAACTTTGTGGAACAAGAATACATGCCAGAATCACTCTCAGGAAAAACCTTTTTTAAGGCAGGTCCAAACCATAAAGAACAAGAAATCGAAAAGAGGATACAGCAACTATGGAACAACAAATACACCTGACATGTCTGCGTGGCTCTATTACGTAATCCTCATCCCCCTATCCTACCTTCCACTCGGAATACTTTACTTATTGAGCGATGGTGCTTATTATATTTTCACGAAAATTATCCCCTACCGCAAAAAACTCGTCATCAAGCATCTAATCACTTGTTTTCCAGAACTCAACGAAACACAAATCAATACGCTTTACAAAGCATTCATGCGCCATTTCTGCGACTTACTCGTCGAGGGACTGAAAAACTTGACCATTTCTGAGAAATCCCTTCAAAAAAGAATGCGAATTCTGAATCCGGAAGTCATGGATAATTTGTTCGAACAACAGAAAAATGTGGTTCTTGTTTCAGGGCATTACAACAACTGGGAGTGGTTCATTAGCCTTCAAGCACGCCTTTTTAAACATCAGGCATTCGGGATTGGGATGCCTATGAGCAATTCGTTTTTTAACCAAAAAATCAACCAACGTCGTGAAAGGTTTGGTATGAAGGTGGTGCATGCGAAAAACTATAACCATGCCTTGCAACTTGCCAATCGTCCATTCGCTGTGCTTAACCTGTCCGATCAATCCCCCGGAGACTCAGCGAAGAGTTATTGGACAACCTTTCTTGGTCAACAAACGGCAGTTCTTTTCGGAACGGAAGTCATTGCCAATCAATTCAATTGTGCTGTCGTTTTTTTCAAAACACGCAAGGTAAGACGTGGCCATTATGCCATTGAACTAGAAGAATTGACCAAAAGCGCACGTGAATGTCATTGGGGGGAAGTTACGGAGAAACATGTACAAGCCTTAGAACAGGTTATCAAGGAGCACCCCGAATATTGGTTATGGTCCCACAACCGATGGAAACGCACTGTCCCAGAAAACCTAGAACAACTTAAAAGGAAACAACGTGACTATTTTAACCAGCGTTTTAGGACTTTGTAGTGCCTTTCTTTGCTTTCAAAATCCTATATTTTGTCAAAACACATCAAACCATTCCGGACTATTTGATATAACCATTCATGCCTACTCCACAGATTCTTGCCATGCAAGGGGTATACACGTTTCTGACCATTTTGTGTATACCGCTAACTCCAACGGCAGTGTTTGGGAATATGACCTTGAAAGTAAACAAGCGAAGGTGAGGCGAATAGCCGATATAACGGGAGAACTGAGGGATATCGAACTCGTTGGAGACACCCTGATTTTGATGCAAAGCGGGACAGGATTGGTAATCAATTTACATAAAGAAAGTGGATACCGAACGGTTAACGCCCAAACGCATGTGTGGGACAGTGTTTTTATGGACGGGATGGATTTTTTCGGCAAATCAGGATTTTTAATGGGGGATCCGATAAATGGCATGTTTTCATTGTTTTTCACGGCCGACGGAGGCACAAGCTGGAACAAGTGTTTGGGTGATGTCAGTTGCTACGAAGGAGAAGCCGGTTTTGCGGCAAGTGGAACCAACGTGCAAGTTCTCAACGATTCAACCTTCGTTTTTGTAAGTGGCGGAAACAAAAGCCGGTTTTTTAAATCAATCGATGGAGGAAAAAACTGGCAAATCACCTCACTGCCGTTTCCTTCGAATCCTTCCAGTGGAGCATATTCCCTCTTAATGCTCAATGAGCTATACGGCATAGTCATAGGTGGTGATTACACAAAACCAACCGAAAGGAAAAATACGTGTTTTTTAACCTTCGATGGTGGAAAAACGTGGCAAACACCTAGAAGAAATCCTGGTGGGTATCGTTCGTGTGTCAAATCCTATGGGGACATACTATTCTGCTGTGGCACAAATGGAATCGATTATTCATTAAACGGCGGAAAATCATGGAAGCCCCTATGCGACTGGAACAGTTTCAGTATGGCCACAAATGGAAAACAATTGGTTGTAACGTTACCAAATGGAAAATTCGCTGAAATCAAGGTTAAAGAATAACATCAACTAAAAAACGAACCGTTTCCCAAGTAAGACCGTTCTTTTTGTCTTTTTTCTTGTCTGAAAATTAAACCTCATAGTGGCCGAAAATAGCTAATTTTACGGGCTATTGTTTTGAGCACTTTATCTCTTAAATGGAATAATGGCTTTCAACTACACTCTTATTATGAAAAATGTGGCAAACACATGGAAAACGATATAAGTCTGGCACTCGGAATTGATATCGGTGGCACTACTACTGCTGTCGGTTTGGTAGATGAAAAAGGAACGGTGGTTTGGGAAGCTACCTACGCAACTAAGAACTTTGATTCTGCAGATTCGTTGATCGAAAAAATATATGAAGTCTTTCTACCCTCTGAATGGCGCCAACAAGTAATTGGTATTGGTATTGGTGCACCGAATGGTAATTATTTCACTGGTCAGATTGAATACGCGCCCAACCTTCTTTGGAAAGGAGTCATACCGCTTGTTAATATGTTCAAGAAACGGTTTTCTCTTCCCGCGTGGCTAACCAATGACGCCAATGCAGCTGCCATCGGTGAAAAAATCTTTGGAAATGCGCATGATCTGGAAGATTTTGTGCTCATAACATTGGGTACTGGTCTTGGAAGCGGTGTGTACATTAACGGTGAACTCGTATACGGACACGATGGCTTTGCAGGTGAATATGGACATATACGTGTGGTTCCGAACGGACGTAGCTGCGGCTGTGGACGCATGGGTTGTTTAGAAACCTACGTGTCAGCAACAGGAGTTGTACGAAGTGTAAAGGAGTTGGAATCTGAAAATAAGTCTTTTTCTTGCCTTCATTCCTATCCTAACGTGACGGCAAAAACCGTTTTTCAGTCCGCCGATGAGGGAGACTTATTCGCACAAGAAATAGTGGAATACACGGCTTCCATCTTGGGCTCGGCGTTGGCCGATTATGCCTGTTTTTCAAGCCCAAAAGCGTATATACTCTTTGGTGGAATCGCTCAGCACCATGGAAATTTTGCCACAAGGGTGAAATACCACCTTGAAAAAAACATTCTGGTGATTTACAAGAACAAAATAGACATTCGGACCTCCGCTTTGCACGGAAAGAATGCAGCCGTACTCGGTTCTGCCGCACTTGTTTTTTCTAATTTAAACGCATGAGAAAATTCGGTTCTTCTTCTTTCCTGCTACTTGTTTGCCTTGCCGGCACTTCTGGATGGTCACAAATCAACAACCAAAAAGATTATTCCGCGTTGGTGAATCCTTTTGTAGGTACAGGTGGACACGGACATACCTTTCCTGGAGCGACGGCACCCTTTGGCATGGTGCAACTGAGTCCTGATACTAGAATCGAAGGATGGGACGGCTGCTCAGGATACCACTATTCCGATTCCATTATCTACGGATTCAGCCACACACATTTAAGTGGAACGGGGGTCCCCGATTATTGCGACATATTGCTTGTTCCTCAAGCAGGTCAAGCGCGTTGGACTCCGGGCCATGTCGATCCAATAAATGGTTATGGTGATCGTTTTTCGCACAACAACGAAAAAGCATCACCCGGATATTACGAGGTCGATTTGTTAAATCAAGGGATAAAAGCACAGTTAACCGTAAGTGAACATTGTGGCTTCCATAAATATACCTTTCGAAAGAAAGGAAAGAAATTCCTTCTCATTGATCTAAATCACAGGGATAAATTGCGAGGCTTCTTGCTTTCTGAAGAAACCAAACAGTGCATTAATGGCTACCGTATTTCGGAGTCTTGGGCAAGTGAACAGCACGTTTATTTTCAGTTAGAATGTTCCATTCCTTATAAAAAGCTGCAATGGAATAAAGACCGAACCCAAGTCATGCTGGAATTTCCATCCTCCACAAAGGAGATTTTAGTCAAAGTAGGAATATCTGGTGTGGATGAAAAAGGCGCAGCAAACAACCTTTCTAACGAAATTCCTGATTGGGATTTTGAAAAAGTACTAAATCAAGTGAAGGCGTCCTGGAACCGTGAACTGGGTCGCATCCATGTTGAATCCTTCGACCCACAGATAGAACATATCTTTTATACCAGCTTATACCACACCTTTATCCAACCCAATATCTTCAGTGATGTAGACGGCCGTTACAGAGGACGAGATCAACAAATTCACGTTATCAAGGATTCGATTCCACAATATACCGTTTTTTCCTTGTGGGATACCTACCGCGCTGCTCATCCCTTGTATTCAATCGTTCAACATCGCCGAACAGGTGCTTTTATTACTACCTTTCTCAGGCAATACGAACAGGGTGGCGACCTGCCGGTTTGGGAGCTGGCAGCCAACGAAACGGAATGCATGATCGGTTACCATAGCGTTTCCGTCATCGCCGATAGTTGGTTGAAAAACATCCGTTCCTTTGATGGAAATAAAGCCCTTGCAGCTATGGATGCAACCGCCAAGTTCAGGGAATTTGGGAAACATCTATACCGAGAAAATGGTTTTTTGAGTACAGGAGATGAACCAGAGTCGGTTTCCAAAACATTGGAATACGCATACGACGACTTTTGCATTGCAGCAATGGCTACTTCCTTGGGAAGAATGGATGTATACCTACCATACTATAAATCATGTTACAACTTTGTAAACAATTATGACCCTACCACGAAATTCATGCGTGCAAGACGCGGGGCACAATGGCACACTCCCTTTGACCCTGCAGAAGTGAATTTCAATTACACGGAGGCTAACAGTTGGCAATATTCCATGTATGCACCACATGCTATTGACGCCCTGTCAAAACTAATGGGAGGAAAAGACAGTCTTGAAACGTGGCTCGATCGGCTTTTTGCAACCAATTCGGAGCTTTCAGGTCGTGAACAGGTAGACATTACTGGATTAATTGGTCAGTATGCGCATGGCAACGAACCATCGCACCACATGGCCTATTTATACAATTATACGAATACCTCGCACAAAACTGCTTTGTTTGTCGATTCGATACAAAAAACAATGTATCAAAACCAGCCGGATGGACTTTCAGGCAACGAAGATTGTGGACAGATGTCAGCATGGTACGTTTTAAGCGCCTTGGGATTTTACCAAGTGGCACCCGCACATCTCTGGTACGATTTCGGAAGACCTTTATTAACCAACGCAATTATACAATTAGAAAACGGCAAGAATTTAAAAATTAATGTGTTAAATAATAATATTCAGAATAAATACATTCAGCACATCCGTCTAAATGGACAAGACTACAATGCTACCTCCTTTCACCATACCAAATTGATGGAAGGCGGGGAATGGACCATTGAGATGGGACCTCACCCTTCAGATCAGTTTCCTGTTTTTTCGAGTAATAGTGCTTTGAACGAAGAACGAATGTTGATTTCAGGCTTTGTTGCAAGCCCATTCATCACGACAACGGAACGTGTTTTCGAAGATTCACTTTTAGTGGACATGGGGATGCACCCAAGTATTTTTCTTTCTACTTCCCAGATAGAATACCGCTGGATGACCGATACCAATACCGTTTTCACGTTTGAAAAGCCCTTTTTTGTACACGAAACATCCCAAATCCAATTACGTCGCAAGCAAGAACTCATTCCTGTTCCACATAGCATGCCTATGTCCGGTAATTTTGATTATAGTCCATGGACCAATGCTACCTTCACAAAACAGGATAAAAACATGGAATTGGAATTGAAAACGGAATATTCCCCGCAGTACGCTGCCTCTGGACCCAAAGCGCTCATTGATGGTATCCGAGGAGGAAACGAATTCAGAACAGGAGATTTTCAAGGCTTTTGGGCAAAAGATGTGGTTGCAGAAGTAACCTTCAAAGAGGCAAAGAAACTTTCTGAAATAGGAATCAGTTGCATCCAGGACATGAAATCTTGGATCTTCTTCCCAAAGGAAATTCAATTGGAAATTTCATTTGATGGCACGCATTTTCAAGCATTGAAAAGCATTTACACCAATGTTCCCTTTGCTTCAAATGTGAAAAGCCCTGAGGTTATTCCTAGTTTTAGCACATACGTGGGTCCTATGCACGCCGATTTTTACCGTAAGACTGACACTGAGCAACCAATTAAAAAAATTAGAATCAGTGCATTGAATTATGGGAAATGCCCGGATTGGCATTTGGGCAAGGGAAATGATACGTGGTTATTTCTTGACGAACTCATCATGCGGTGAATGCAGGAAAATCACTATTTTTAAAATCAACATGTAAATACACTCGTAAGGGTGAGTTATTAATTAGTACGCTACTTAAAACAGTAAAAATGAAACAGATTAAAATTCAATTAGTTGCCTTCTTTTTCATCTTGGGATCCGTTGCTCGTGCCGACGAGGGAATGTGGTTTTTGATGTTCATAGACCGCTTGAACCACCGCGACATGCAAAAAATGGGTCTTCAGTTAACCGCTGAGGAGATTTATTCGATCAACAATCATTCATTGAAAGATGCGATTGTTCAATTTAATGGGGGATGTACCGCCGAAATCATATCGAAAGATGGTTTGATACTAACCAATCACCATTGTGGGTACGATGCTATAGCCGAACTTTCCACCCCTGAGGCGAATTACCTTAAAAACGGATATTGGGCATCTGACAAGACAAAAGAGTTGAAACCTGCCAGTTTATTCGTGCGCTTTTTTGTTCGAATGGACGATTGTTCCAAACGGATTTTGTCTAAAGTAAACAACACGATGACGGAGACCGAGCGTGAAAAAGCCATCGCTCAAGAAATTGCAGCCATCGAAAAGGAAAACAACGAAGGTGGAAAATACGTGGTTTCAGTGCGTTCATTTTTCCAAGGAAATGAATTCTATTATTTCGTTTACCAAGATTTCAAAGACGTTCGTTTGGTTGGAACACCACCTGAAAGTGTAGGTAAATATGGAGGCGATACGGACAACTGGGAATGGCCGCGTCATACAGGTGATTTTTCGATGTTTCGCGTATACGCAGATGCCAATGGAAATCCAGCTGACTATTCTACGGCAAATGTACCGCTACATCCTAAAAAACACTTAAAAGTGAATGTTGGCGGAGTGAATGAAAACGATTTTGCCATGATTCTTGGCTACCCTGGACGCACCAACAGGTGGATGCCTGCTAGCGGAATAGAACAAAACGTGAAGTTTGCGTATCCGGCTTGGGTAGAAGGATCCAAAACGGGAATGGATCAAATGAAAAAATACATGGACAAAGACGAGGCGGTTAACCTAATTTATGCCTCAAAATATGCGAGTGTTGCTAATTATTGGAAAAACCGTCAAGGCATGATTGATGCACTTACAAAATTCCAAACAGCGAAGCAAAAAGCTGCGCAAGAGGCCGAATTTGACAAGTGGGCGAACAAGGATGCCAACCGCGCAAAATATGGAAATGTGGTCAAAACCATCAACAACTTTTACTCCATGACGAATGAAAAATCGCGTCACGACAATTACCTTCAACAGTTGGTCCGAACCTCTTCTTTTGCGTTGATTTCTCGCTCCATTGGAAAACAATTTCAAGGATATGCTGCTGCCGATGCGGAAACACGTTCAGCAATACGAGGCGACATGGAGGCTATGATCAAATCATTTGCAACTGAAATGTATTTGCCTGCTGAAAAAGATATTCTTACTGCTCAGTTAACACTTTATTCGGGGAAAGCAGGGTACACCATTGCTCCGATTGTAGAAAAAATGAACGGACAATTTGACAAAAGCGTCGATGCAATGTTCACCCTAAGTATGTTTACCTCTATGGATAAAATGATGGCATTCTTGGACTACCCTTCTGAGGCAACTGTCATCGGTGACCCATTAATGACTTTATCAACTGAATTATTGGCGCATTTGACAGCCAAATCTGATGAGCTAACCAAGGCACAAAACGAATACCTTGCTGCTTACCGGTTATTGGTTGAAGGATTGAGGGAGTCAAAATTAGCTCCAATTCGTTACCCTGACGCCAATTCCACTATGCGTTTGACCTATGGAAAGGTACGTTCGCTTCCTGCCGATAAGCGCAACGATGCGAAGGTGAACTTCTACACCACGATGGACGGATTGATCAAAAAATACAAAGCAGGAGACGCTGAATTCGATCTTCCTGCTCGTATGCTTGAAATGCACAAAACAAAAGATTACGGAACCTACGTGGATAAAAATGGATTCATGCCGGTTTGTTTCCTTACCGACAACGACATAACAGGCGGAAACTCTGGTTCGCCAGTGCTAAATGGCAAAGGGGAATTGATTGGTTTGGCATTCGACGGAAACATCGAAGCGATGGCGGGTGATGTTATCTTTGATAAAAACCTTCAACGTACCATAAACGTGGATATTCGTTATGTACTTTGGTTAATCGATAAGTTTTCAGACGCTGGACACATCGTTCAGGAAATGGACATCGTCCGATAAAAAAGTCACCTATTTTGTATGGAGCTGTGCCTTAGGGCACAGCTTTTTTACGTTTAAAAACATAACATTTTTATTGCGTCAAGCTAACATTGATTTAACATTACACCTGTTACTTTGTAACTGTAAATCTGTCCGTTATGAATCAGGAACAAGTGTATCAAGAATTGCTAAGTTGTCTGGAAAAAGGAAATGAATTTGGCAAATCCGGTGAAGTCAATCAAGCCATCGATCACTATGTCAAAGGGCTTCAATTATCGCGTGAATTGAACGACCAAGTGCGGGTAAAACAGTTCACCAACCTGATTTTAACCATCATTTAACCCATAGTACTCGCTGCTGTTCTTTGTAGAGGTCATTTCTAAAAAGTCATCGGCAATAGCAGTTTCAAGGCAGGTTAAACGCAATTTTGAAGTTGCACTGAGGCTTGGACGGATAGGTGATTCAATCGTTTTATCAATTTCTATTTAGAAGCCTTCAAAAACCCCAAGTCCAAACAAAGCGAAATCATATTTCACGGGATCCGTTTTGTCCATTTTTCGTAATGCTTTGTCCAATTCAACCAATGCTTTTGCATCGTTTTGCTTCCTGGTCAATAAACCTAATTTACGTGCGACATTCCCTGAATGAACATCTAAAGGACACGATAAAATAGAGGTAGGAATTCCTTTCCACAAACCAAAATCAACCCCTCTATTATCCTTCCTAATAAGCCACCTTAGAAACATGTTGATCCTCTTTGCAGAAGAATTGTTCAACGGATCACTGACGTGCTTAGTTGTTCTTGATGGATGCTCGATTGAAAAAAAGCATTCTTTGAAGGCAGAAATAGCAGGTTGAATGGAATCTTTCGTCGCAAATTCATTAAAGATACGCTCCATACCACCATGATTATGGTAGATGTTTTTCAAGGATTTAAGAAAGAAGCACAAATCCTCCCTATTGAACGTCCTATGAACGAAGTTGTCGAATCGGTCCAAATCAGTTTCATCGTGTTCCATGATAAAATCGTATGGCGATTCCCCCATTAAATCCATCATTCTTGACGCATTCTTAATAATCATCATTCGATTCCCCCATGCAATCGTCGCTGTAAGAAATCCAGAAATTTCAATGTCCTCTTTGCGTGAATATCGGTGAGGAATTTGAATAGGATCAGATGCAATAAAGGAAGGGTTGTTATATTGGTCCACTTTTTCATTCAAGAATTCTTCTATTTCTTTATCGATTCGCACACCTGATTTATTTGCACCCCAAAGGTAATAAACGCAACGGGTATTATGCAGTGAATAAAAACGGCGCAATGGAAAATCACTTCGATGCACCAGCATTATTTAATCGCAACAGGAAGCCTAAACATTCATTTATTGTTCGTTTTTATTCCTTGAAACAAATATGAATTAATGCCCTACCCCCATCCAATGATTCGGGCAATAATCATTACATTTGAGGCATGAGATTCGTCTATCCAGAATTCTTGTGGGGATTATTGACACTGGCTGTTCCGATTGTCATTCACTTATTCAACTTTAGGCGTTACAAAAAACTCTATTTCTCGAGCCTCAAATTTCTTCAGCACGTTGATCAGGAAACCAAGTCCACACAAAAACTGAAGCATTTGGTCGTTCTGATTTTACGCTGTTTGGCACTAGCCGCTCTCGTCATTGCTTTCGCTAACCCCTACCTTCCTGTTGAAAATGAAAAAAGTACCGGAGGTAAGCCCGTTATAGCCATTTACTTGGATAATTCCTTTTCCATGACAGCGAAAGGTACGGAAGGAGAATTGCTCTCTGAAGCAAGGGAAACCGCACGGAAAATCATTTCAAACGCAAGTTTGGAAACACGCATTCTTCTTAATACGAACGACATGAGCGGTGTCGAGCAGCGGCTGATCACGAAAGTGGAAGCATTGGAATACCTTGACAAGATAGAAGCGTCACCCTTGGTTCGGCAAATAGACGATGTGCTGAATTGGCAGCGCAGTTTTATTGATAAACAAAACGAAATGAATCAGCGAGTTGGAACAAGGCAATACATCCTGTTGTCCGACTTTCAGAAAAACAGCAGTTCGTTTACCAAATTAAAAACAGATGAGGATGGTTACTACTATCCAGTTCAGTTCATTCCTCAGGAAAAATCGAACGTGTATATTGATACCGCATGGTTTAGTTCTCCTATTCAACGGATTGGTGAAAACAATGAATTGAACGTACGCGTGGTAAATTCTGGAAAGGAAAACCTTACAAACGTTGAGCTTCACATGGAGGTCAATGGCATTGTTCGCGATGTTTTTCTAGACATTCCTTCGAATCAAAAAGTAACGACAACACTTAATTACACCGAAAAAAAGGCAGGCCTTAAACGAGGTAAGATTGAAGTCAACGACAAACAATTGTTTTGGGACGATGAATATTTTTTCGCTTACGAGGTTCGAAATAAAACCAATATTTTATTGGTAAATAGTGACGATGCATCACCACAAGTTGCTCAAGTGTATCGACTGGAACCCTTTTATTCCGTTAAAACGATAAACCAAACTGGATTTTCGCAAGACCAGCTCAGGAATACCGATTTAGTCTTTTTGAACGGGATAAACACTATTTCTTCCGGATTAAGTGATCAGCTGAACGAATTTGCACAGACCGGAGGTTCAATTGCCATATTCCCGGGAAAGACGTGCGAAACCGGTTCGCTTAGTCTTTTGTTGAATGCGTTAAATTTACCAGGGCTTGGAACCGTTACGCAATCGGGTACGCGCATCGATAAACTGATTTACGACGATCCTTTTTTCGCTGGTATGTTTGAACAAAAAAAGGAGAACCTGAACCTCCCTTCGATTACCAAAGCATACAGTTCAAATAAAAACAATGGGAAGGGCGCATATGAACTCATACGGCTCCAAAATGGCATGCCACTTTTCCTCCGCTCTGGAGGCAGTATCAATGCGTTCCTTTTCACTAGTTCGCTAGATGTCTCCTTTAGTAACTTTACCGCAGACGCGCTATTTCCTTCGCTCATTTTGCGCATCGGCGAAATGAGTCAGCGTAAATTACCCATCGCGTTAACGATCGGCAGCGATGGAGTTTTCCCATTGTTTGAGGCATCAGATGGAGAAAAACCGGTTCACATCAAAAACAAAAAACTTGATTTCATCCCTCAAACCAAAACAGTAGGTACCATGCGCTATATTTCCCTATCGGGAAGCGAGGCAACTGAATTGCTTGTAGCAGGTAATTACGATATCGTTGATGAAAAGGCAATAGGAACAGTCGCATTGAACTACAACCGATTGGAATCTATAACATCTGCCCTGTCGAAAGATGAAATCATTAATGGGTTGAAACAGTCCTTCAAACATGTGCTATTTAAAGAAATTGCCGAAGGACAAAGTTTGGCATCCATAGATATTGAAAAACCTTATGAGTATTGGAAAGTATTTGTGTTTTTAACGCTTTTATTTCTACTTGGCGAAATGTGCGTTTTAAAATTTTGGAAATAACATGAACATCCTAATTAAAAATACGCTCATCTTTGACCCTGAATCGCCATTCCATGAACAACGGAAGGATGTGTTCATTGCGGACGGAAAAATCTCGGCCATTAACGATCACATTTCCGAGTCAAGTGATGTGGTGATAGAAGGAAACCAGTTGTTGCTCTCACCAGGTTTTGCAGATTTAAAAACAGATTTATGTGACCCCGGAAACGAACATAAAGAAACGATCGCCTCGGGACGCGATGCGGCGGCAGCTGGTGGTTATACCCATTTAGGAGTTTTACCCATTGCGTCCGTGGTTACTGATCACAAGGGACAAGTTGAGTATTTCACCCATAAAAACGGAACACATCCCACAGATCTGCATCCGATTGGAGCGGTAAGTAAAGGTAGAAAAGGGAATGAATTGGCGGAACTTTATGATATGTTCCAATCAGGATCTCGTCTGTTTTCAGACGACCTCCAACCATTAAATGCAGCCTTATTGTACCGCGCATTGATGTACTCCAAACCGTTCAACGGAACCATTGTTTCCTTTCCTCAAGATCCTGAAATGTCTACTGATGGAATGGTAAACGAGGGACAAGCCTCGCTTAGAACGGGCTTAAAAGCCAATCCTGTCATTTCGGAAATATTGCGAATTCAGCGCGATTTATCTTTGCTAAGTTACACAGATGGTCGCCTTCATATCTCAGGGGTTTCTTCGGCTGACGGACTTGAATTAATACGAAAGGCCAAAGAAAAAAATGCGAATGTCACTTGTGATGTCAACCTTATGAACCTCCTTTTTACAGAGAATAATGTCCTTGATTTTGACAACCGATTCAAAGTATTGCCATGCTTACGCACCGAAAATGACCGAATCGCTTTGTGGAACGGGTTAAAAGATGGAACTATAGATGCCATAGCCTCTGATCACCGACCATCTGATCAAGAAGACAAGGAAGTCGTTTTCGATCATGCAAGTATTGGGAGCATTCAACTTCAAACGGTATTTAGCAGCCTTCATCGGGCTTCGAATTTTGAACGCAACTCGGTCTTGAATGCGCTGACTTATGGTCCTAGAAAAATTTTGGGAATTCCTACCTTACCTATTGCTATTGGAAACAGCGCTGACTTGACGATTGTTGATCTGGAGCAACCTTGGAGTTTCACGACAGAATCGTCTAAATCTTTGAGTTTCTACTCCCCCTTTGAAAACGATTCCTTTACCGCAAAGGTTCGAGGCGTTATAAATAACAGTATATTCGTGTTAAGCTAATCGCTCATGCAGGAAAAAAAGTCATTCATTCGGCATTTCATAAAAGAACGTAAAATGGTTGGTGCCCTCGCTCCATCCTCTCGCTTTCTTGCACATAAAATGCTCAAACGCATCGATTTTGGTCAGGCTCAAGTCATTGTTGAACTTGGTCCAGGTACAGGCGTTTTTACCAAGCGCATACTAAAGAAAATGCGTCCGGATGGTAAATTGCTGGTGTTTGAATTGAATGATAGCTTTTATGAGCAACTCAAAAAACGATTTTCAGACGAGCGTCTTGTACTTATTCATGACTCTGCCGAGCACATTGAAAAATACCTTGAAAAATACCAGCTCCCAAATGCAGATGTAGTGATCTCATCCTTGCCTCTTGCCAATTTTCCTAAAGAACTTCGATCCAGTATTTTATCGGCTTCCCATCGATCACTTACGAATACTGGCCAGTACATTCAGTTCCAATATTCGTTGCAGTCAAGAAAATTCATCAAGCGCACATTCGGTAAGATGAACATCGATTTCACCCCCTTAAATCTACCTCCGGCGTTTGTATATACTTGTAAAAAAGACTTACAAGGTTCTTGTTTGAGAACTGGACGAAATGCACGTTACATGTCGTAACCCCCACCCTCTCCACCAGCGGACTTTTTCCCGGAAAATTCCACCTTACCAAATTTGTACGAAAATGTGAGGTAAACCCTGCGTGTAAGCCATTTGAACTCCGCATCTTGTTGCACACGGTCTTGATCAATCATCATAACAAATCCTTGGCGATTGAATACATCTGAAACCCTCGTTCCCACCGAAATCTTGCCTCCCTTAAACGATTTTTCAGCCGAAATATCTAATGGTCCGCGTCGTTGTGCTCTTCCTTGCACGGTTACCCTTGGTCCGTTATATGTGCCATTAATTTGAATGGTAAGGGTCTTTTTCCAGCATTCAAACGTTCCAGAATACTTCATGTTCCAGTTGAAGCCGCCCACATTCCAATTCGTAGTTGGATTATCGTCTTCGTACTGAGTATAATTTCCATTCACAGAAAAATTATTCTTCCACCATGGAAAAAGCCGAGCGATTACTACCGCTTCAAAACCAACGCTATGGCTCTTATCAATGTTCGCAAAAGTGACGGCACTCGTATTATCGGAGTAAAATTCTTTTACACGGGAAATAACCCCTGACGTTTGACGGTAAAAAATACTGGTAGTGAAATTCACTTTTTTGAACTCATTGGAATATCCTAAATCAATCGAATGGATGTATTCGGGCTGTAAATAAGGATTTCCACGACGTAAATTATAGGGATCTGCATAGCTGGTAAATGGATTCAAATCCGCTGAAGAGGCACGGTTGATTCTGCGGCTATAACTTAGTCCAAGTTCCGACCTCTCTGTTAAGCCGTAACGAATATGTGCCGAAGGAAAAAAGTTGAAATAATCGTTCACAATACGGTTTGAATCTGAAACCAGATCGGGAATCTGATAAGCCTGCTCGACCCGAATTCCTCCCTGATACTTCCACTTTCCTAGTTGCTGCCCAAAAAGGCCATACATGCTATAGACTTGTTCGTCATACTTGTATAAAAAATTAGCCAATGTATCTTCCTCAAATATACCCGTTAAGGTATCCAATGCTTCCGAATAGGTATCTACTCCCTGTTGACGAACAATGCCCTTCACACCTGCCTCCATCCGACCATTTATTTTTGCAAATAAGCGTGTGATGTCTAATTGGGCCGATGTGATGTTATTGAATTCCTCGTTGAACAATTGCTGCCTCAAGGGATTGTTTCCAATGGAAACAGTGTCTAATGTATATGACTGTTGGGTATAATATCCTTGAATTCGTTCGCGACCAAAGGATTGATTCACATCGAAAACCAAATTTCCTTTATCCTCTTTAAAATCAAATCTGTAATTTAAATTGACATCCAAGTTACGTTGCTGTGATGGGTCATCAGCGTACCTGTTCCAAAAAACAACGGAATCCGTTAACACATCTGTAAAGGTATTCCATTGACTTCCTGTCCGATTGCGAACCCCATTGCTGCCGGTGGATGAGATACTGAGTGCATGCCTCGGTTTAAGATAGAAATCAATCCCAAACCGAAATGTATTTCCGGCATTCAAATCCGTTCCCAACCGGTCTTGTCGGATGCGTTGAATCGCTCCATTGGAGAACTCTTGTGTTAGGGTGGAGTAATTGTTTCTGTATCCATCTAAATACCTGCCAGAATAACTTCCAAACGTATTGAGACGTGCATTCCGAAAGCTTAACGATATTGTTCCATCCAACACATTTCCACCCCTAAAATCGCCTGAACCGCCGTTTACTGAAAACAGGCCATTCATTCCACGCAATTTGTTCTTTTTAAGAACAATATTGATGATACCAGAAGTACCATCGGGGTCGTATTTGGCAGAAGGATTGGTTACAACCTCGATGCGCTCGATTGAACCTGCGGGCAAGGCGTCTAGCAAGGTTTTTCCGTTCCCTCCGGATATGGAACTCGGACGCCCATCGATAAGGACAGTAACAACGCCATCGCCACGCAAGGTAACCCGACCTTCTTGGTCAACCTCCACGGAGGGAATATTATTCAATATGTCATTAGCTGTTCCCCCCTTCAGGGATAAATCCTCCCCTACATTGTATATTTTTTTATCAATTCCGGCTTTCAATACATCTAACTGCCCGGTCACTTTCACTTCTTTCAATTCAGAAAACCCAAGGGTATCAAGTTTTATTGTTCCTAAATTAGCGACTTTAATCGCAGCTGACAATTGTATTCCACCGATGGATTTACTTCGATAGCCACCGGCAACAATTACCCCATAAAAACTCCCATAAGCCACATTTTCAATGGTAAAACGACCTTGTGCATCGGTGTAAGCACCTGTAATAAGAACAGAATCAGAGGAATAGATTTTGACAGATGCGTATTCAATGAACTCGTCATTGGTGCCATTCACTACTCTGCCGGAAATAAGCCCGTCTCCTTGGGCACCCGTTTTTCTCGGAGAATTTGGTACCTGGGCAAGCAGAAACTGAGTTACTAAACAGGCCAAACAAGCAATCCAAGTTCTTGTCATCGTGCAAAATTGCCTAAAAAAATCGGAATCGAATGAAATCTTATAGATTTCGTTTTCGTGTTCGAATTTTATCCAGCAATTCGTTCAACATATTTGCTTCAGAGTCACTCAAAGGCAAATCAGTCAGTTCCAACATCCTTGTATCTTGATCCGTTTGTTTCAATAGCCCCAAACCTTTAGCGCTAATCCTTACCTCCATGGCTCGTCGATCCGATTCCGATCGCATTCGTATGATTAATTCTTTTTCGATTAATTTGTCCATTAAACGCGTCGTATTAGGCGATTTTTCTACCATACGTTGCTTAACAGTGTTTATATTGATGAAGCCACCTGCTCCCCTTAATATGCGTAAAATATTAAATTGAGCCAAGGTTAGACCATGTGATTGAAGAAAATCAGACTGATGGTTCTTCAGAAAATGCATTGTATAACCTAAATTGACAATTGCCCGATGCTGAACCGATGTAAAAGCGGCATTTATTTCTTTATCAATTTCCATTTACCACCAAATCACTTTTAAATCATCTACCTCAAACCCTTGAGAATAGGTGAATTCGAACCTATGCGTACCAGGGAGTATGTCAATGAAGTTATCCTTCAACTTTATTTTTGAGTGCTCAGCAAAAATCCAGCAATTCCGTAACAACCTATCGTTGTGGATAAGCAAAACCGCTTTTTTGTTTTGTTCATCTACTTCCTGAACCTCGAAGGACACAAACTCCTTCGTCGCTGTTTTGAATGACGGCGCATAAATGAATTGCCGTTCATGGTGGTTACCATCACCTTCTTTCCAACTAAATTTCACTGCATAATCCTTCGAAACTCCTTCCCATTTGCAGGGTAAAGCGATTGTTTTTTTTTCTCCGTCTTGAAGGTTCAAGGATACATTTCCTTCATGTTTTTTCTTTCCTGACAGATCAAAAATTTCATACGTCAATTCGGTATTCAATGGTTTAGCCCGTTGGCAAATAAATACATACTCGGGTTGATTCTGAGGGTTTTTGCGACATAAGACCGTGGCATCTTCATATTCCTGTCGTGCTCGGAAATGCAATGCTTTCCACTGACCAAAATAATCAATACTGGACCAAGTTGGAGCGGGCCAACAATCGTTTATTTGCCAATACAATGTTCCCATGCACCTTGGAGCATCCAAGCGATGTCCAGCGATCGCTATGCCCACTGCCTCCGCTTGCGTCAGTTGCGAAAAATAGACAAATTCGAGAAAATTCTTTGGTTCACCATACATGTTCTTTGCATGTTTTTGAATCATGCCATTGCCCACATAACTTTTCTGATGGTGCTTCATGACATCAGAATTCAAATCAAAGTCTGTTTGCTCCGCAAAGGTATGGATCGTAGACATTTCCGGAAAACTTTGAAAGCCGTATTCTGCATTGAAACGTCCGATTTTCTTGGCAAAATTTTCCATGGGGTCTTTTCCATGCCAAACTCCCCAATAATGCTGAGATCCATGGTTGTAAAACTCGTCCTTCCCCCAATTACTCAGCGGAGAAGTGTGGATATAAGGCACAGTAGACCATTCAGTTACTTTCTTGGGAAGCAACTCTTTAAATAACTTCACGTAATTATCCTCAATGTCCTTGGCATCTTTTCCATACAATGAATAACGGATTTGAAATCCCCAATTTTTCCATGCGACATCTACCTCATTGTTACCATTAAACAAAACCACCGAAGGATGAGACGAAATTCGGGGAACCTGGAAGTCGAATTCACTCGAAACTTCCTTTAAATAGGAGCTGTCACCCGGATACATGGCACAAGCGAACATGAAATCCTGCCAAACCATAATACCCAATTCATCTGCCGTTTCGTAGAAAACCTCATTTGGGTAGTACCCTCCGCCCCAAACACGCACCATGTTGAAATTAGCAGAAGCCATTTCTTTGACCATGTGGCGAACATCTGAATCTTTCACCCGGGAAGGGAAAATATCTTGTGGGATATAATCACCTCCTTTGCAAAAAATACGTTTACCGTTCACGGAGATAACATAACTTGTTCCCCATTGATCAGACTCCTGAATCAATTCTGAAGTGCGAATACCAAACGTTATTTTTTTTGTATAAATTTCCTTTTTCGGCCCAATAAAAGTCCATTCGTCTCTATACAAGTGCGGATCACCATATCCTGTTGGCCACCATCTTGTCGGTTGTTCCAACGATACAGCAACTGTTTTCATACTGGCACCTTTTTCTATCTTAAATTCACCAAATAGCTTGCTTTTCCATACGGTTTCATCAGCTATCGGTTCAGAAAATACAACTGTTAGTTTCAATTGAGCGAGTTGCTCGTCAGCAGTAACTGTTTGAACAGAAGCCGTGACTAAAGGTGGTATGAATGAACAAATGAGGCGAGCCGGTTGCTGCAGTCCCATGGTGTTCATCCGTAAGGCCCAATCCCAGCCGAATTGGTATTGCGGCTTTCTACAATAAGGCGCGATCGCAATAGGGTGAACGTCATTTGGTGCAGGCAACTTGTAGGCTCCTTCCTTGTAGCGTTTTTCATGGAACATTACTGGCGGTGTAAAAACCATGCGTACCTTATTCTTACCAGACAAAAGTTTAGAAGAAACCTTGAGCGTATAGGGCTTAAAAAAATTGGTGGCCTGAAGAATAAGGGAATCATTCAAGTAAACATCTGCATAGGTATCGATAACCGGAAATTCAAGGTAAAATTGCCCATCTCCGAGGCTTTTATCTGTTACTATGAATTCGCTCTTCATTTCCCATTGATACTCCTCCACCCATGAAAACAACGCTTCGTTTTTCCCAACAAAAGGATCGGGGAGTTCACCTGTCTTGATTAAAACCTCCTGCACCGAACCATGTGTTCCCGCATCCAACCATTCCTTTTTAACAGGATGAAAAAGTTGCCACGATAAGGTATCTTGCGCCATGGTACAAAAAAGATTCAAGGTGGCAATCGATAAAACAAACAACCTCATAGCATTTCACCAAGAGCGATTAAACGGTGCATCTTTCATTCCATTGAAATCGGAAGTCCTCAACGCATAATTGAATCCGTTGTAAACGGAATACGAACCTACTACACCATCTTTCCGCAGGGCTAAAAAGCCGCATTGCAAACCAGTTAAATCATTATGCTTGCGAATGATGCGATCAACCGCTTCCTTGCATGCTTCATCCGGTGTGTAGCCCTGCCGCATTAATTCCACAACAGTATGACTGCCTGCAATACGAATGATTGCTTCTCCCAGTCCGGTGGCACATGCGGCACCGATTTCATTGTCAACGAACAAACCTGCTCCTATAATCGGAGAATCTCCTAATCGACCGTGCATTTTAAACGCCCAACCGCTTGTTGTGCAGCTACCGCTTAGGTTTCCAAACGAATCAATGGCCAACATGCCAATGGTATCGTGGTTTTCGTGGTTGATATTCGGTCGTTTTATGTCAGATTTATGCTCTTTGTACCATTTTTTATAGGCTTCCTTGACCTCAGGAATGGGCGTTTTAATCTTACCAAACCCACGCGAAAGAGCAAATTCCTTGGCACCTTCGCCCACCAACATCACATGCGGTGTATGCTCCATAATAGCACGAGCAACAGATATCGGATGATCAATTCCTTCCAAGCAACCCACTGCTCCACAGCGGGATTGTTCATCCATTATGCATGCATCAAGTGTCACATGTCCTTCGCGGTCAGGCATACCACCAATACCTACACTTCTGTTGGTAAGGTCAGACTCGGTAACCCGGACACCTTTTTCTACAGCATCCAAAGATTTCCCACCCTTTGACAACACCTCCCATGCGGCATCATTGGCCGCTAAGCCATGGTTCCATGTGGATATTACCAAAGGACTTGTGGAGGAAGTTAATTCATAATTATTCCCGGCAAAAACAGTGTTTGGCAGCAACATGCCCGCCGCAGCACCCTTAACGCCGATAGACAAAAAGTTTCTCCTACTCTGTTTTTTCATCGACCAGCTTGTTCTTGAGAAAGCCAACGCTGGTAAATTCCAGCTAAGCGTTCGTGGTCAGCATATTCCACCGTAAAATCATGCATCCCCGAATAATTGGGTTGGGCCATCATGAAAATATAGTTGTGTTTCTTTCTGTTTAAAACGGCTACAGTTACTTCAGGAGGAGGAATACAAATTGGACCCGGCGGCAATCCATTGATTTTATAGGTATTGTAGGGACAGTCAATGTCTCGGTGAACATTCAAAAGTCTTTCGACACCGTCTAACTGTTTTCCCCAACAAAATCGAAAAGTTGGATCTGACTGCAATTTGATCCCCTGTGCAATTCGATTGAGGTATAGCCCAGCGATAATAGGCCATTCGCTTGGGTTCTTATTTTGTTCCGCATAAACAATACTCGCAAGCGTAACTGCCTGTGAAGGACTCTTCAACCCTATTTCTTTCAGTTGTTGCATGCGGGAATCATTCCAAAACAACTTGAATTCCTCCGCCATACGGGCAATGAATTGCTCTTCGTCTGTGTCATAAAACAACTGGTAGGTGTTTGGGATGAACATTGCAGGCAATTGCTGCAAGGTAAATGCGTATTTTTCTAGTGTTGAATTGCTTTTTAGTTTTTCCACCAACTTGGCACTATCTACCATAATACACTTACTAACTTTTCCAGATAAATCATTGATATCCCGACAATTTGTAAATGTTACCTCTACTTCGACTTCACCATTTCCATTACCAGCATCGTTTAAGGTAAAACCGTTTAATAGGGTTCTGTACTGACTACCAGGATCAATAAGGTACTTTCCTAGGGCGATGTTGGATTCATCCAAGCCTTTATACTGCCCAACTGCTAAAAAATCCTCTTCCTGATCTATTATTCCCAGTGCTTTGAGTTCCTTGGTCAAGTCTTCTAAACTCGTTTTTTTCTTAATATAGAATTCCACTTGTTTGGTATTGACCGTTAGCGTTCTGCTTTTCATGTACGTGGTAATCATCGGATACATAAAAATGATTCCTACTAATGCCACCACACCGACACCAATCCAAATTCCTACTTTTCTAGACATAATTGATACATTAATTCATCTACCTTTCCATTTCTGGTTTTAAACCAGTTTTTTCTTATTCCACGCTGTTCAAAACCACTTCCTTCAAACAGGTGAATACTCTCCTTGTTTGTGGCTTGAATAGAGCAATAAATATTATCAAAATTAAAAACTTCTTTTGTGTAATTGATCATTAAATTCAAAGCCTCTTTCGCATAGCCTAAACCACGGTATAATTTATCCCCAATTAAAATCCCTATTGCCACATTCATGTTTTTAAAGTCAGCATCGTACAAGTCAATAGTTCCAATACATGTATCAGAATCATTCAAACAAATGAGTAACCTCAATTGACCAGTACTTCTGAAGTTCCGTTGGTTATCGATAAGCTCCAATATTCCGTTTAATGAAAAGGGTATTTCCGTATCGGTCACCTGCCAATTCTCCGGATTGTTTTCCCATAGCATAATGAGGTGTGCATCACTGGGCTCAGGAGAACGCAAATGGATATGCTCAGACCATATTAAATCCGATGTTATCACCTTTTTTTAGTTGGAAGTTTGTAAATGCCCTGAAACACGTTAACATACGGACCTGAAAGTTGAATGCGCTGGAAAAGGTTTTGAGAATGATTAAAAGAAACTTCTACTTCGCCACCTTCCACAACCACTTGAATGCGTTGATCCCCCTCCAATCCATTCCTAAAAGCGAATGCGATAGCACATGCCGTCGCTCCCGTACCGCAGGATAGTGTTTCATTTTCTACGCCCCGCTCATAGGTACGTATCTTTAATGCGTTATCACCAATAACCTCTACAAAATTGACATTAATTCCTAATTTGGTGAACTTATCACTGAACCTTATGAACGAACCAACCTGTTTCACATCAATGGCTTTTACATCGCTAACAAATCGAACAAAATGAGGGGAACCTGTATCCAATACGAGATCCCCCTCTATGCGTTCAATGTGCGAAAGATCCTTCATTTCGATCGATACACGTCCGTAATCGACCAATTTAGCATGATGTAAGCCATCAATTGCTTGAAAAAAAAAGGCCTCTTTGTCAATACCACATGCCTTTGCGAATCCAACTGTACATCGCGCACCATTGCCGCAAAAACTTTGAGAACCGTCTGAATTGTAGTAGGACATCTCAAAATCAACATCCACCGATGCATTCAATACAATCAACCCATCTGCTCCGATTCCAAAATGACGGTCACACAATTCGGAGATATCGTCCGTTGACAGCGCCGGTATAGCACCATCTAAATTGTTCAGCATGATAAAGTCGTTGCCTGTACCTTGGTATTTAAAAAATGGAATTTTCACTTAACAAATGTACGTTTTTTGATTGATGTTGCTTAACAATCTTTAACGTCAACTTGCAACACTTTGATTTAAATTCGCGTTGTTAAACCGATTTTTAATAACGTTATGAGTGTAAAGAACAACATCAAATTCGCGGGTGCATGTCTTTTGAGCTGGATCTTCACCCAACCTGTTTTCTGCCAAGAGGATGGATTAAAATTATCAGACCGGGTAATCGATGGGAAAAGCTTTCCGACCAATACGGTTGATTTTCAACAAAAATACAACCTCGGACCTAGTTTTGTTGAAGCCTCCGAAAGCACGATCAACTCGGTGGTGCACGTGAAAACGAAAGTAGTACAAACCTCTTTTCAACGCGACTTGTTTCAAGAGTTCTTTTATGGACCTGGAGCTGGAGGAAGGGAATTTAAACAATACGGTTCAGGATCAGGATCTGGTGTTATAATCTCCTCTGAAGGTTACATCGTAACGAATAACCACGTTATTGAAAATGCATCAGAAATTGAAGTAACCCTGAACGATAATTCCACCTACGATGCAAAGCTGATTGGTACCGATCCCTCGACCGACATTGCTGTAATAAAAATCGAGGCTCCTGGATTATTTCCCATTCCTCTAGGTAACAGCGATGAATTACACATTGGAGAATGGGTCTTAGCAGTTGGAAATCCATTTAACCTCACCTCCACTGTTACTGCCGGAATTGTTTCTGCAAAAGCACGCAACATAAACTTGCTAGCGAATCGGACTCAACAGGATGTAGTTCCCATTGAATCATTTATTCAAACTGATGCGGCTGTCAATCCTGGAAATAGTGGTGGAGCGTTGGTCAATACTAGGGGTGAATTGGTTGGAATCAATACCGCCATCGCAAGCCAAACTGGGAGCTATGCAGGATATTCGTTCGCAGTTCCAGTTAACCTGGTTCAGAAGGTCATGCGAGACTTAATTGATTATGGAATTGTACAACGAGGATTTCTGGGTGTACAAATCAGCGATGTCACACAGGAAGTAAAAGAAAAGAATAGCCTACCCAACACAAAAGGTGTGTTTGTTGCCAAAGTAAACGATGGTGGAAGTGCCGACGATGCTAACATGAAAGATGGCGATGTTATTTTAAAGATTGGAGCGAAAGAGGTCAACTCGGTTGCTGAACTCCAAGAAGAAATTGGCAAGCGTCGACCTGGAGACAAGGTGACCATAACTGTTAGAAATAAGGATGGTGAGGAGGAAATCAAGGAGTTGGTACTCCGGAACATGGAAGGCGAAACAAAACTGATTTCAAAAGAAGAAATTACTAAGAATTCAGCTTTGGGCGGGTCCTTCATTGAATTGACGAGCAAAGAGAAAAAAGAACTGAACATCACTTATGGTGTTAAAATAGCCAGTCTCACGACGGGTAAATTGAAGTCAATTGGTTTACAGACCGGAATGATTATAACGAAAATAAACAATGAACCTATCGAAACCGTTGATCAATTGACGACAAAGTTAAATGGTGTAAATCGCGGAGTCTTGCTCGAAGTGCTAACCGAAAGCGGTAAAAAAGATTATTACGGCTTCGGTCTGTGATGAGTGATGGGCATGGTATTTGTTAACACGGTAACCGCGATAAAAACACAAAAATATTTTTGATAACCGTTTAAAATGGTTGTAACTTTGTGTCAATATTGTATTAATAGGCTGAAAAATTTAGAGAAACAAGTAGAATGAGACAATTAAAAATTACCAAATCAATCACCAACAGAGAAAGCCAATCGTTAGATAAATACTTACAAGACATTGGAAAGGAAGAACTCATCACAGCCGAAGAAGAGGTTGAATTAGCCAGAAAAATTAAACAAGGAGATCAAAAGGCACTTGAGAAATTAACCCGAGCAAACCTTCGTTTCGTCGTTTCCGTGGCAAAGCAATATCAAAATCAAGGCTTGACCCTACCCGATTTGATCAATGAAGGAAACCTAGGCTTGATTAAAGCTGCGCAAAAATTTGACGAAACACGTGGTTTCAAATTTATTTCATACGCTGTTTGGTGGATTCGACAATCCATCCTTCAAGCCTTAGCTGAGCAAGCGCGTATCGTTCGACTTCCTCTCAATCAAGTTGGTTCATTGAACAAAATCAACAAGGCCTTCTCAAGACTGGAACAAGAATATGAACGTCCACCTTCCGCAGAGGAATTGGCTGAGGCGCTTGAAGTCCCAGAAGAAAAAATCAAAGAAAGTTTAAATGTTTCCGGAAGACACGTTTCCATGGATGCTCCTCTATCCACCTCAGAAGACGGAGGTACGTTGATGGATGTCATGGCAAACTCCGATTCCCCAAAAGCAGATCATGCGTTAATGGCAGAATCTCTTCAAAGAGAAATTGAACGTTCTCTAAGTACCTTAACAGACAAAGAACGTGAGATCATTCGCTTGTTTTTCGGAATCGGCATGAACCATGGCCTCACGCTTGAAGAAATTGGTGCGAAATTCAACCTCACACGAGAGCGTGTGCGTCAAATCAAGGAGAAAGCCATCCGTCGATTACGGCATACCTCCAGAAACAAATTACTCAAAGCATACTTAGGCTAATAAAAAAAAGGCTTTTCACGCAGGTGGAAAGCCTTTTTTGCTCTTTACCCCTACCCCTTTAACAACCAAACCAATACGTTAAACCATTCATTTTTAAATCTTAATTGTAACATGGAAGTAGCTCTTGGTTACGAAACCGAATTGAAGATGCACGTTGAAAGAGAACGTGCCGCAGTAAAATTAGCTAACATGGTTGGCGAATTGCTTTACGACAAAGGAATTGAACTTGTATTGTTCAGAAATCACCTCACAGATACCACTGTGTCAGAGATTTTAAGCCTTCACGAATATGCACGTAACGTCGTAAATAAGCCAATTGATGTATTTACCTCCTCGGAATTAGCCGAACACATCAACCGAATGGAACTCGCACCCTCCAAATTGGATATCGGAAAATTAGCGAGCGAATGGTTAGCTGAGAAAGACCAGTACGAATCAAAAGCTTCTTTCTTGCACAACAAACTGGCTGGTTTTGGTTTCGAAAACGCAAAAAAATTCGAACCGCGCGACGTTATTTTGTACGGATTTGGTCGCATAGGACGTTTAGCCGCACGTGAATTAATTAAACAAGCTGGTAAAGGTCAGCAATTACGTCTCCGTGCTATTGTTACCCGTGGTGCATCGGATGCAGACATCATTAAAAGAGCAGCATTATTGCGCCACGACTCTGTCCATGGGGCATTTAAAGGATCCATAATCGAAGATCTAGAAAATAAAGCCATCATCATTAATGGACAAATTGTAAAGATGATTGATGCTAAAAACCCTGAGGATGTTGATTATACCGCTTATGGAATCAATAATGCACTCGTAATAGATAATACCGGCGTGTTCACTAACCGTGAGGCACTTTCGAGGCACTTAAATTCGAAAGGAGTAAGCCGGGTGTTATTAACTGCACCGGGAAAAGAAGTACCAAACGTTGTTTATGGGATCAACCAGGAAACACTTGATATTGAGAACGAACATATCTTTTCTGCTGCATCTTGCACCACCAACGCCATTTCACCTGTGTTAAAAGTGGTCAATGACCAATTTGGAATCGTAAAAGGACATATTGAGACGGTGCACGCATACACCAATGACCAGAACTTGTTAGACAACATGCACAAAAAACCACGTAGAGGTCGTTCTGCAGCCATTAACATGGTCATTACCTCCACGGGAGCTGGGGCAGCAGTTACAAAGGTGATTCCTGAGATGAAAGACAAGCTAACTGCCAATGCAGTACGCGTTCCTACCCCGAATGGTTCCTTGGCAATACTCTCGCTGGAATTGGAAAAAGAAACGAATTTGGATAACATCAATGCCCTTGTGCGCGATGCCTCATTGAATGGAGAGTTAGTCAATCAAATTTACTATTCGTATGATCCCGAGCTTGTTTCGAGTGATATCATTGGAAATACCTGTTGCTCCGTATTCGATTCACATGCGACCATTGTCTCAAAAGATGCTAAGAATGTGGTGCTTTATGTTTGGTATGACAACGAATTTGGTTATACGAAGCAAGTACTTCGATTGGCGAAGCATGTCACTCGGGTACAGCGCAAGATTTACTATTAATAACGAATTGATTAAAGAAAAGGGGGCATTCGCCCCCTTTTTGCATGTTTAGTGCTCACCACAATGTACCTCGTACACCATGGAATCCAAGGCATATCCGCTTGCTTCTATGTTTTTTAGATCGTCTCCACAATATTCTCCAATATCGACTTGCGTGGCACCAAGCTCATAGTGGCATTCCGCACATTTGTTTTTTTCACACGCAGTGAATCCCCAAAAAAACAGCAACATGGCTGACAAAACTGTTGACTTTTTCATTTGATTATGATTTATTGAATTGATAACTGATTTTCATGTAAATATTTCTCCCAGGCTGGGGCATTTGAATATTCTTTAGCCTTGATAAATGATCGATATAGTGCACATTGAGGATGTTTTTAACACCCAACTGAAATTTCCATTGATGCATCCCCATAATTCTCATATTCAACGCGCAATTGAGCAATTGGAACGACGGTGAGCTGGTCTCAAAGAGAGCCACGCGCTGTTGCTTAAAAAAATATTGGTACTGAACAACCACTTCTTCGAACTCCCATTTTTTCCATTTAAAAAGGCTTACTTTGAGAACCGTATTGAATCTGTTTTGTGGCTGCAAAGCAAGTTGATCGGATGTGTAACTTTCCGTATTGATATATGAAAAACTTCCGTCTAAATGAATGCGGTGTGCAAAATGGGGATGGTAGTGGAAACCTATGTCAGCGCCAAACAAATCCACTCGTTCAAATTGAGCATATTTAAACACGGGCAATCCGTATACAAGGCTATCTACTGGATTGATTGAAATAAAATCCCGCATAAAATTATAGAATGGATTTATCACAAGTTGCAGGTGTTCACCATGGCTTTCCAAACTGATATCCAGTTGGGTTGCTTTCTCGTTTCTTAGGTTCATTTCTCCTATTTCGTACCTTAGCGCGCCATGATGAAAGCCATCCGACAATAATTCGGTAATGTGTGGTGCACGAAAACCGCTCGTAGCATTCAATCGCAAAGTCATTTTATCCGATGATCTAACCACTCCCGATGAAAAGTTGACGCTGCGGTAATCCCGTTGAATAGGTGCTTTTCCCTTAAACGACTCAGTGGATTTTATCCTTCGAAAATCAAAGCGTGCTCCGGCTTGTGCATTCCATTTGCCCTTATTGTAATCCGTTACCAAAAAAACACCTTCGTCGAAAAACCATGCATCCGGCATTAGTTGTTCTGTAGCCACGGCTAAGTTGTTGTTGTGAGCAGTCATTCCCTGAATCCCCATGCTAGAACTAAGACGCTTCGACCATTTGTACTCCATTCGCAATGTATGGGGCACATTGTTTAACCTCATGGCAATTCCGGGTATGGTTACCTTCTCCTCATATTCCGTCAAACCACTGCTGGTGAAACCGGAAATAACATAAAATTGCATCGCATCATAATGCCACCTATTCTCCCATGAGAAATAATGATTGCTAAATTCTTGGTCCGGAATGCGTTCACTTCGAGACTGTTGTGCAACTTGAAAAACGGAATAATCGATGATGCTGTCGTGTGTATGTCCGGGTATTCCAATACTTGAAAAAGAGAAAGCATAACGGACATGGGTTGACCAATTGTTTTTATTCATTCGAAACGAAACCTTCAATGCTTGTTCTTTGAAACGTGAATTTTCGGCGAACTTACCATTTGGAAGTTTATAATCTGCATGATCGCTGCTTTTGGCATAAACCGCTATGCCCTTATTTTGAAACGACTGACGGTAAAGGATTCCAGTAGTTAGACCCAATGAATTGGACTCTATTTGCGTCCAAGCACCGGTTTGGAATTTTCCTTGCAACGGGTAATTTTCATCCGAAAGATAAAGCACACCGCCAATGGCATCTGCCCCATAAAGCAAAGATGCTGGACCTTTAATCGCTTCAATTGCACCAATTCCCAACTCACTTATTCCCAAGCCATGGTCACCACCCCATTGCTGATTTTCAATACGCAAGCCATTTAGTAGTGTAATGACGCGCATTCCTTGTAGCCCACGGATTACGGGTTTACTGATTCCAGGACCTGTTGAAGTGGCGTATACTCCTTTCATTTGAGTTAATACATCTGACAGCTGTGTCCCAGGCAACGATTTCATTTCTTGTAACTTGAGTGATTCAATGTGAATAACGTTATTCCGCTGTAAAACACTTCGCGATCCTGAAATCGTTACTTCCTCTAAATTGATGTGATTGGCTTTTAAGTAAAAAACATGATCATCAGACGCCATTTTTGATACGGATACTAGGGTTGTGCCGTAACCAAAAGCACTGATTTTCAACTTAAATGTCATCGGTACATTTTCAGAACAAATTGCTCGACCTAAACTGTCAGAAAGCAATCCATAGTCCAGATCAATAAAGTAAAAGGTAGCGTTGGATATTGGTTGATGTGTCTGTTCGTCCTCCACACGCAAGTGCAAGCTTTGGGAATAAGTATGCGCAACGGGAGAAAGGACGAAGACAAGAAAAAAAAGTGTCTTCATTAAATTAATTATTTGTTGAAAATTTAGCTAGTAGCAGCAGTAAATGAATTCAACAAACGGGAGGACCTCTAAAAAAGAGTGCTAATGTAAATGTACTTACACCACTTTGGACCGGAAGACCTCGAGAAATAACCGGAATAGACTTGTAAGAGGCAAATTGGAACGAAGGTGAACAAGCAATATCGCCCATTTCGTAGGCACAAAAATCGCACTCTTTCTGATCAATGCACTGTTTGTTTTTTTCCTTTCCAATCGCTACGAAATGGTGATGGCAATCGTGAAAAAACGAACGAGGAACCAGTGCTAAAAGAAACCCTAACAATACAGCGTAGGCGATATTTTTTTTGTTTTTCCTCACTACACAAAGATACAGTTAAATTTATTTTCTCCTTCGTTTAACGGCAAAAAGTAAGGTTTTGTCAGGGGTATCGTTAGCAAATACGCGCAAATACCACTGATCTGGTACCTTTCCAACAAATTCAGCGTCTAAAACAACACATGCAATGGTTTCATAATGCGACTCATCCGAAACAACAAACACATCTACTCCTGCCATATCTTGATTCAAATATGCAAGTTTCACCTGAAAAGGAAGTTCTTTAGGAATATGAGTCTTCAGCGAGTCTGAAACCTGTTTTTCCAAGTTCCACAACGTGTCTTGGGCTTCCACATCTTGTTGAGAAGCACAAAGAGAATCATAGGCAGATAGTTCTTTAGAAGGTATGCTAAATCCACAAAAGAGGATTTTCGATTTTTCTTTTGTTTGGGCAAAACCAACACCCAAAAAAAGGCAAAACATCGAACTAAAAAGAAATTTCATTAACAACCGAACTTAAAAAAATAACATAAAGCCAAAGAAAAGACTACAGCGGAACATGTACAAATAAAATTAATAAAATCATTTGTAATCCATCGCATTCCTTTAACCAAATTTCTCGTAGGTCGTTCGGTATTTTGTCCGTTTTCTGATAAGTACATCGCTTGAAACAATTCACCCGTAACCGAATCCATTAGAAAACCAACACATCCAGCTAAAAAAACAATTAAGGTTTCAATGGTCTCTCCTATGAAGTAAAAGTAAATGAGCGCTATGATAAGTGCACCTGAGCATCCGGCGAGGGTACCAAGAATTGACACCCCACCTGAGATGCCGGGTGGCACCATTTTTCCCGATAAAATCAACCGTGGTGGTCGCTTGCTGAAAACACCCAATTCCGAAGACCATGTATCGGCATTTGCGGCCGCAACGGAAGCCAATGCAGCTATTAAAAACAACTTTGATGGGTATAAAAAGTAGAGCATACCCATAAGGGAAGCAAGGCCAAGGTTAGCTAGTCCCTGCAGGGCATTTCTTGGTTTATGATCAAAGACCTCTTTAAGTAATCTGTCTTTTTTTTTCCTTTTGAAATGGGTGAGAAACGTACTCGTAAAAAACATGGCGGCCATGGATAAAAAAAGCATCCAATTTTGCGTCCAAACAGGAATCGCTCCCATGAATACCATGGTCGCAGCACCTCCCATATCCACCGATTTTCTGCGGTAAGAGCGAATAGCCATTCCAATTAGAAGCAGTTGGATGGCAATTTGTATACTTATGTCTGTGGCCATGATTCGCTCACAAAACTACCAATTTCATTTATGTCTCTTTCCACTACCTTTTTTATAAAAATCCTGATTTTTTCCTTATCCATGCTGTCTTGTCCATGTTTTCTGTGAATATGGTTCCAATAATCTTGATAAATCCATCGCATCGAGGGGTTCTTTTCCAGCATTGTTTCCATTATTCGCAACATGAACAGATGCTCGTTAAATAATTCGCTTTCAAGCGGTGAGGAAAATAAGGTTTGTATTTGATTTTGTTGATCCTCCAATACATCCCTCATATCATCATCCAACTGCGTATAAAGCGAGAACAAAAAGGCCTTTTCGAATAGCATTTCTATGTTACGCGCTTCGGTTGGTAGCATCACCACAAAACTCAAAAAAGTTTTCAATCCAATCAAAGCAATTTTATACTGAATCGAATGCAAGTCGTTTGGATAGGCTTTGTACCTCCCCTCTTCATATTGCACTTTTTGTAAGAAATAGAGATGCCTATAACGGTCTTCGTTCTCTAAAAAAGGCATTCGCTTTTCCATCCGTTGGAATAAAAAATAAATGGCTTGAAAGGATGGATGTGGAGTTGAATTTTCAACTGATTGACCAGAAAGCAACTGTAACCCAAACACATTGAACTGCCGTTTATTTTCTTTCGATTCGCAGGCATTATCGAGGAAAGAGTCGGAAACTAAGTACATTAAACCGAGCTGAAGTCCGTAATAAAAAGAAGCATCTAACGCCTTCCAATGCATTGATCTACGAAATACCGGTTGACGAATGAATTGCGCTAGCAAACAAGCATAAACTACTTTTATCAATTGGGAAAGCGCCTCCTCGTTGAGATCAAACCATGGATTCGCTTCTTTAAATCGATTTAATTCATGTTTAAACTTGGGGAGATAAGCTGCAACAAGACGCTTATACCTTGGGTCGTATTTTTTGTAAAAAATGAACTGAGGAACAGTCAAAAAATACCGAAAACTTGGAATCTTTTTTAAATCAAGGCTTACATTTACAAAGTACTTATGCACTATGTTCCTGAATCGGTAATCCTTTTTTGGAAGTTTTGTTTCAAGCTTGCGATGAGCGAAAGAAAGATTTCCAACGAACGGCCCATGTTCCTTAAAAAACTCCTGAACAAAAATTATTGCTTTCTTTTCTAATCGAACGTATTCCTCGTCAAAAAGCCTCTCATCCGTTTTTATGTCGTTGGTAAAACTCATTCTCGTTGTCTTCCTATTTCAGAGCGCGTGTCATTTCCCTTTTTCCGGGTGGGCCTGGAAGGGATTCCACCTTAAATCCGGCCGATTTTAGTGTACGTTTTACCTCTCCTTTCGCACAATAAGTGACCAAACAACCTCCAATGGTTAAGGTTTCGAACATTTTAACAAAAACGTCCAAAGTCCACATTTCAGGTTGCACCCTTGGACCAAAGGCATCAAAATAAATGAGATCGAAATGTTCATTTGGTAAATTTATTTGTTCCAACCTTTCAGTTACTTGCTGTGCCTGAAAGTGATGTCGTGAAGATTCCTGAACTTCTTTTGGACGGTTCATGACCTTTTGACAAAAAGAAATGAATTCGTCTGCAAAATACTGGTCATAAGATAAATCGTTCAGAATATGGGACGGAAGAGGATAGGCTTCTATACCGAGGTATTCAAGCGATACGGGCTGATCCTTTAGGTGGTTCATTGTGGTTAAAAAGTTCAAGCCCGTACCAAAACCAATTTCCAAGACTTTTAATTGCCGAAATCCTTTATCTAAATGAAACTGAAGTCCGTTCTTAATAAAGACATGCGACGATTCTTGTATGGCACCATGAATGGAGTGGTAATGTTCATTCATTCCTTGGAGCTCGATGGTTTTAGAACCATCAGAAGTCTCTACAATATTCCGTTTGAAATTCAATACAAAAGACAATTAACAAATGTGGAAAACCCTTTTTTAAAACTTTTTATAAAGTTAGGCATTCAGGCGTTTCAAATTGGCTGAATCAATCACTATATTTGTTGGATGCAGGTAATAAATGAGGAAGGAAAAGGTCCTAAAAGAAAATCACCAGTGAGGTCGAAGTCAATGAACAACCTTCAAATTGGTGAATTAGGCAGGGTACCTCCTCAGGCCATTGACATCGAACAAGCGGTTTTGGGAGCCATGATGCTCGAAAAGATGGCGATTAACGACACCATCGATATTCTACAACCCTCCACTTTTTACGATCCAAAGCATCAGTACATTTATAAAGCAATACGCGAACTTTTTGGCGGTTCCAGTCCCATTGACATCCTCACTGTTACCAACAAGTTGAAAGAAAATGGTGAATTAGAAGCTGCGGGTGGAGTGGTTTACATTGCTCAACTCACCAACCGTGTTGCTTCCACTGCTCACATCGAATTTCACGCCCGAATCATTGCTGAAAAGCACATCAAAAGAGAACTAATCCGAATGAGTTCCGAAGTAATTCGAGATGCATATGACGATACGCAGGATGTGTTTGATGTACTAAATAATGCCGAAGGTGAACTTTTTCAAATAGCTGAAAACCATTTAGGAAGATCGGTTGAACCCATGCAAACAGTTGTTAGGAAAGCCATTGAGGAAATTGAAAAAGCAACCAAAAATTCAGATGGTATTTCAGGAATCCCTACCGGTTTTCACGACCTTGATCGCCTCACCTCTGGTTGGCAGCGCTCAGATATGATTGTATTAGCCGCTCGCCCGGGTATGGGAAAAACAGCCTTCGTACTTTCAATGGCTCGAAATACAGCAGTTGACCACAATATGGGAGTTGCCATCTTCTCGCTTGAAATGTCCGCGGTTCAGCTCGTAAAACGCTTAATCTCCTCTGAATCAAGATTAAGTGCCGAAAAACTAAGAAAAGGAGACTTGCGCGAACACGAGTTTCAACAATTGCATTCACGTATTACCAAACTAGCCACAGCGCCCATTTACATCGACGATACACCAGGAATCTCTGTTTTTGACCTTCGTGCTAAATGTAGAAGGCTTAAAATGCAGCACAACATAGAAATAATCATCATCGATTACCTTCAGCTTATGTCCGCAGGTGGATCTAAAGGCTCAGGAAATCGCGAACAAGAGATCTCAACCATTTCAAGATCTATTAAAGAAATTGCAAAAGAACTGAACGTACCAGTGATTGCCCTTTCGCAGTTGAGTCGTTCGGTTGAACAACGTGGTGGAGATAAAAAACCAATCCTATCCGATTTAAGGGAATCAGGAGCAATTGAACAGGATGCGGATATTGTTTCGTTCATCTACCGCCCGGAATATTATGGGTTCCTGCACGATGACGACGGAAATTCCTATCAGGGAATTGGTGAAATAATTATTGCTAAACACAGGAATGGTGCGTTGGATAAAGTTCGTTTGCGTTTCATATCGGAATATGCGCGTTTTGAAAACGTGGATTCCCACCACGATCCCTACCCTATGAATGGGACTATTCAGGTGAACAATGGATTTGATCAGTCCCAGCCAGCTAGTTATACGATTCCAAGTAAGATGAATGAAGCCGCCGATTCAGGTTTCGATTTCACCAAATCTTCAAGCGATGACGAAACCCCGTTTTAGTAACTGATGGATATGAAAAAATACCTTTGGATAATCTGTCTTCTTTTGTCTTGGAATTCAGTAAAAGCAACCCAGTTGATTATTCCAATGGATGAAACGCAATCCGACCACTTAAAAGCATACGGAATCGCTTACTGGGCTTTGGAAAACAATGTAACCATTGAATGGCTTCTGAACTATCGAGGTGGTTCATTCTTACTCCCACACTTGAGAACATTGGAAGAAGAACTCACCATTCGTAATGTCAAATTTGAAGTTATCACCGACGGACAAGTCAATCAAATTCGAAACCAGATTGCTAATCCGGAGGCGAATATGGAAATCATTCAATTAGAGAAAGCACCCAAAATTGCTGTATACACACCAGGGGGTAAACAACCTTGGGACGATGCCGTTACGCTGGTATTGGAATACGCCGAAATTCCTTACGAAAAAATATACGACTCTGCCATTGTTATGGGAATGCTACCAAAATACGATTGGCTGCATCTTCACCACGAAGATTTTACCGGACAATATGGGAAATTCTATGCGGCTTATCGCGGCTATGATTGGTATCAAAAACAAGTTGCGGAGGCAGAAAGACAAGCGAAAATGCTAGGTTACAGCAAAGTTTCCGAATTAAAATTGGCCGTAGCCAATAACCTGAAAAATTTTGTGATTGGTGGGGGATTCTTATTCACAATGTGCAGCGGCACCGATAGTTTCGACATTGCGCTTGCAGCCCACAACACCGACATCTGTGAGAGCATGTACGATGGGGACGGATCAGACCCACAATGCCAGAGTAAATTAGATTTCGCAAATACCCTTGCCTTTGAAAACTTCAAGTTGGAAAGGGATCCATTGGTTTACGAATATTCCAACATCGATGGTACGGAACTCCGTAGAATCAATCGAGTAATGGAAGCGAACGATAAATTTACCCTTTTTGATTTCTCCGCGAAATGGGACATTGTCCCAACCATGCTAACCCAATGCCACACCAATGTAATCAACGGATTTATGGGACAATCCACCGATTTCCGCCGTGAACTCATTAAACCCGGTGTCCTGGTGATGGGAGAAAATAAAGCGTTGAACACAGCTCGCTATATCCATGGAGAACTTGGTCAAGGTACATGGACCTATTACGGAGGTCACGATCCGGAAGATTATGAACACAAAGTCGGAGATCCTCCAACGGATTTGAACCTTCACCCCAATTCACCCGGTTACCGACTCATTCTGAATAATATCTTATTCCCTGCCGCAAAAAAGAAAAAACGAAAAACCTAAAAAATACGTTTTGACGTTTCCGTTGTTGATTTAAATCTTTATCTTAGATCGCATTAAATCAACTGCTTATGATACGATCAATCCTTTTGACCCTTTCTTTTTTTTATTGCTTTGGCATGTTTGCACAAATGCAAGCTGTTCAACACCCATTGGAACTGGTTCAAGTATTTCTGTGACACCTTCAGCCACGAATCAATACACGTGTGTTATTTCGGATGGAACATGCCAAGCGACGTTGTACACCTATGTATATGTGGATAATTGTGGAAGTTTAACGGAATCCTCGTTAACAGCGAAAATTTATCCAAACCCAACAAACAACGAAGTAAACATCGAATACCCTTCTACGTTCAGCTATACACTTCTTGATTCGCGAGGTAGGTTGGTTGAAAAGGGAAATGCAACAAATATAGTCATGCTGTCATTAGAACAGATGGAAAAAGGAATGTACCTGCTTCATATAATCAGCTCGTCGCATTCTGGAACTTACCGGATTGTTAAACAATAAAAATTCCACATAGAATGTAAAAGGGGCTGAAAATCAGCCCCTTTTTTAATGTGCCTGATTTACTCAATCAAACTTAATGATAGTTCGCTGCTGCATTACACCATCTTCATCTATAAGAACAAGGTAATAACCAGATGTAAACGCTGACAAATCAATTTTACCCGCACTATCGTTGAATTCCCATGTACCCAACATTCTGCCATGCATATCTGACACCTTGATTTTTCGATAAGCAGCATTTGGCCATCGCAACGTTATCCAATCCAAGGTTGGAACCGGATAAATGGCGACTTCTATCGTTTCCGTTGTCAATCCTACATAACAATTGTTAGCGGCAGCAAATGTTGGGGTTGTATAAGTGAATGTACCGGCATCAGGGCAACGAGCAAACGACTCGTCTACATTTAATGCGGGAAAGGCCACCTGGTCGTAAATGTTCACGCCATCGCTTAATACTAAGGATTCTCCACTAGATCCCAATTTAAAATTAGCATGAAGACCATATTGCAGACTATCTTGATCGGCCCAAACGATGAGGTATTCATTGGGCTGAATGCCACTTCCTTGTGGAAATGCCCATTTACTAAGATTGTTAACATCGTCTGAAAGGAATAAGCCAGTTAAGCCAAAGACATTTCCGGTTGTATTATAAAGTTCAATCCAGTCATTGCTTTCATCGTTTGCATCGAATGCGGTAATGTCATTACTAGACATAAGTTCATTTAAGACCACACTTCCATTAGGTGCGATTGGTAGGGCTGTCAACAAGGTATAAAATTCATGCTCTGCTCGTTGTGGGCTAAAAATACCAGCAAGGTTATTTTCAGCATAAACGTAATACTCCAATTCATAACAATTCAATGTAAGTTGAACCCCGAAGACATGATCTCCAGCGGCACCATCTTGGTGCATCCCATCGTCGTACATTTGAACACGGTTAAATTTCAATGCATGTTCAAAACGGTAACCCATATAAACGTCCGTTTCGTTTGAACATGTAGCAGTAAATGTAACGGTGGCCCCATAATTTGGCGCCGATGAGCTGCTATTAACAGACACAATGGTTGGAGCAGACAAGGTGTACGCACTGTTGCTGTTAAAAAAGGTTACTCGTCCTTCCATGAGTGCTTGAATACCAGGTATCGAACTTCCACCCGGACCACCTCCTGCTACAGCAGTTGTCAAACTGTTCTGAAATTGTGTGTAAGTAAAGAACTTATAAGGATCCGCTTGTACCGCACCATTAATTGTTAAACGAAGTGCATTTGCCGTTGTCAAATAACTTCCCGATTCAAACATTTCTTTCACTATCGTTCGAAGGTGTGCCATATACATACGCTTATACATGGGATTCGCTAGGAACTTCACAATCAATGGGTGATTTAGCGAAGTGCTATTGGAAAATGGATCCAACGAAGTTGGCGTATATGGCCCACTTCCTGTTCCACCTGGAAAACCGGCAAAACTCATGTTTAGGTCCCAAACGGTTGGAACCCAGCGATCATTCAAATCATTGTATAGGTAATAGTTTTGCCGAAACGCTCCTGAATAGGAATCAAGGTTAACAAGAACGTTATTATAGGCCAACATCCACATCACTCGATCAATATCCAAAACTGTTTCAATTTGTGCGAAATTATTATTCAAAACATTGATCATATTCACAAGTTCAGTCCATCCATAGGTAGATTTTAATTCATAACCACTGTAATAGGAGGTGGTATCTGCACTTATCCATTTTAGATCTGGACTTATACCTCCTCCACCGGGGCCCGCTCCCCCCATAGGATTGCATTTAAAGAAAGAACCATCTTGAGAAAAATACTTATCCGATAAGAATTTTTTATTGATACTTTCTGCATTCGAATAGAGACCTCTTAGTGTCCCGTTAACGTAAACATTAGCAAAATTGGCTTTAGGACAATCCATGTATTGCTCAAGCACCGCATAAGACAACACCTCTCTGATCATGGAAGGATCTTGGTAGCCATTTTGCAACTTGATATCCGTATATCCTTGGTAATCGGCATCGCCATGGATATAATTTAACTCAATATGTAAAGGATTCTTATTGTTAGTTGGATTATAGGAACTGTTTCCTTTGTATTTCACCCCCACACTGTCAAAGACCACTCCATTTATCCGAACCGAATCAGCAAGTAAGTAATCTTCTGTAGTGGTAGCCAAAGCATCCAACTCAGCGTCCCAACTTGGGGATGAAAAGAAAATTTCAATGGTTTGAATCGTCGATTTATCGTAAAACGACTGACTGAAAGAGGCCATGGTAATGACCGTAAAACAACATAAAGTAGCAATGCGCATGATATTGGGTTTTTAACTTAGTGACTAAAACGTCAGTTGTCATGCAAAGATTAAGAAAATATTACGAGAATGTTAGGGAATTACAAAAGAAAGAAGGCCGATTAAGCATCAATCTTCGCGTATTTCGCATTCTTCTCAATAAATTCCCTTCTCGGTGGAACATCGTCACCCATCAGCATGGAGAAAATTTGATCGCATTCAGCGGCGTTGTCAATCGTCACCTGACGCAATGTTCGGCTCTCTGGATTCATAGTAGTTTCCCAAAGTTGCTCCGCGTTCATCTCTCCAAGACCTTTGTAACGTTGCACATTCACTGACGATTCACTGGCCCCTCCTTTCAATTCCATGATGAGTCGGTCACGCATATCATCGTTCCAAGCATATGAAGCTTTGTTTCCTTTTTTCACTTGGTAAAGCGGAGGTGTTGCAATATACACGTAGCCGTTTTCAATCAATTCCTTCATGTAACGGAATAAGAAGGTCAGAATCAAGGTCTCAATGTGCGACCCATCCACGTCGGCATCACACATGATGATGATTTTGTGGTAGCGAAGTTTTTCCAAATTCAGGGCTTTGGAGTCATCTTCCGTTCCAATGCGAACGCCCAATGCGGTATAAATGTTTTTGATTTCTTCGTTTTCAAAGATCTTATGCTGCATGGCCTTCTCCACGTTGAGGATTTTTCCTCGCAATGGCATAATGGCTTGAAAATGTCGGTCTCGACCTTGCTTAGCCGTACCACCCGCTGAGTCTCCCTCGACAAAGTAAATTTCGCAAGCAGCTGGGTCTTTCTCGGAGCAATCTGCCAATTTACCAGGAAGACCGGATCCTGTGAGTACGTTTTTTCGTTGAACCATTTCACGAGCCTTACGCGCTGCATGTCGCGCTCGAGCTGCAAGTATCACTTTATCAACGATGACCTTTGCTTCCGCCGGATGTTCTTCCAAGTAGGATGATAACATTTCAGAAACGGCTTGGCTTACTGGAGCTGTTACTTCACGATTTCCAAGTTTTGTTTTTGTCTGACCTTCAAATTGCGGTTCTTGGACTTTTACTGAAACAACAGCTGTGAGGCCTTCACGAAAATCGTCTCCATCAATTTCGATCTTTTCTTTAGCCAACATACCCGACTCAGTAGCATAGCGCTTGAGGGTATTGGTTAATCCTCTGCGGAAACCTGACAAATGTGTACCACCT
>JBILRE010000011.1:0-130527 GCA_044372835.1 Crocinitomicaceae bacterium
AATGTTCTCGGTGTAGGAAGTGTTGTAAGTGAGTGAAACCTCTACTGGAATTCCTTCCCTTTCTCCCTCAAAATATATGACTTCGCTGATTAAGGATTCTCTGTTTCGGTCTAAATACTGCGCAAACTCACGCAATCCACCTTCAGAATAAAACTCAACTGAATGAGGCTTACCATTTTCATCAACATGACGGTTATCTGTTAAGTTGATACGAATACCTTTATTCAAAAAGGCCAATTCACGCATTCTAGCTGCAAGTGTATCGTAGTTGTATTCGGTTATCTCGAAAATACTAGCATCTGGTTTAAATGTCACCTCTGTTCCAGTATCATTAGACTCACCTACGACCTTCACATCATACAACGGTTTACCTATGGAGTATTCTTGTTCAAATACCTTTCCTTCCCTTCTGACGGTTGCTTTCAAATGTGTGGAAAGGGCATTAACACATGAAACTCCCACACCGTGCAAACCTCCTGAAACTTTGTAAGTGTCCTTATCGAATTTACCACCGGCATGCAACACAGTCATGACCACTTCAAGGGCCGACTTTTTCTCTTTGGTGTGCATTGCCGTAGGTATTCCCCGTCCATTATCTCGTACAGTTACTGAATTATCCTCGTTTATCCAAACATTAATGGTATCACAATGGCCAGCGAGCGCTTCGTCAATGGAGTTATCTACCACCTCGTATACCAAATGATGTAAGCCTTTCACTCCTACATCACCTATGTACATCGCCGGACGCTTTCTAACGGCCTCCAACCCTTCTAAAACCTGTATATTGTCTGCTGAATAATTGTCTTTTTTCAGGTCTTCGCTCATAATTTCGTTTCTTTAATTTTAAAGCTTAACAGCCCGTAAAGATAGAAATAAAAGGGAAGAATTTACTTAATTGCCAAGCGAAGAGCACCATCAATTTATTAACAATGTTTCAACGAAACACTGAGCAAGTAGTGCACATGCGCTTACTTTTACTCCGCAGATAAGATCCAATTGACAACCTCGGGATCGTCTGGTAATGTTCTTGGGGAAAGAACCTTAACTAAATGCCCTTCTTCATCGATTAAATACTTCTGAAAATTCCATTGGACTTCATTGTCTTCCAAACCATTACGGTCCTTTTGTGTTAAAAATTTATAGACCTCGTGCATGTCTTTTCCTTTCACTGAAATCTTAGACATCATTGGGAAAGTAACCCCATAATTTTTCTTGCAAAAAGTGGCAATTTCATCGTTATTTCCAGGTTCCTGTGCCATAAAGTTGTTCGCTGGAAAACCGATAATAACAAAATTGCTGTCTTTGTACAATTCGTACAATCCCTGCAATTTTTCATATTGAGGCGTCAAACCGCATTTCGAAGCGGTATTTACCACCATGACTTTTTTTCCTTTGAGCGAGGATAAATCAAAGGTGTCACCATTTAAGGCAGATACGGTAAATTGATGAATGGATTCTTTCTCCTGAGCAACGCACGAAGTAGTCATAATGGTAAGTGCAAAATAAAATAAGAAGTGTTTCATAGTGTTAATGTAACAAATGTCTTGAACAACTGTTTAAAACATGCTAAAAAAAGTAACCTTTTATTCTTAAAAACGAATAAGCTTACATGCGTTTTCTCGTACTTTCGTTGATTGCTTTTTCATGGTTTTGCACATCAAAAGCACAATCAGCCTACAACTTTAATGGTGTTTGGCAAGGAAAAATTTATTACCCTGACAACACCTCCTCCTCGGGAAGTATTGTCTTTTTACAGCTACAAGTCAGTAACGAAACTGTTTCTGGAAAGGGGCACCATGAAGTGTACGGTACCGAAACAACCTGCAACCGAAAAATTTCCGGGACTTTCAAAGAGAAGGTATTCAAAATCAATGAAGCAGCTATCGAAAAAAGAAGTGGTCCAACCTCCCACCGTTGGTGTACGAGAAAATATGAGCTTACCTTCAATGACAGTACAGGATACTTGCAGGGAACCTTTACATCAAGCGATTGCAGGGGAGAAACCGGCAAAATCATTTTATTTAAATCGAGCGTACCTTGGGAGGAAAAGACAGGTGTTTTTATTAACCACAGCTGGCTAGACCGATTTAACCTGGATTTAAAAAAGAACTACAACGCACCGGAAATACGCGAGATTGAACGTAAAAATTTTGCGTTCGAACCGGTTTATTTCGATTACGATAAGGACCAAATCCGTCCCGAATACCAAGATTTCCTTGTAAGGCTCGTTCGAGTGGTAGACGGCCATTCAGACTTGCGTATTCGTGTCACCGGACATACAGACGCTGATGGATCAGATGCCTACAATATAGATTTATCTAAACGTAGGGCGCAAGCCTTGATTGATTTCTTTGTTAGCAAGGGGCTAAAAGCAAATCGGATTGAGATCGACTTCAAAGGGGAAAGTTTACCCGTAGACAATAACCATACCCCACAAGGAAAACAGCGGAACCGAAGGGTAGATTTTACATTTATATAAGAAGTGTTGACCTTACCAACAAGTAAGACATGTAAATCTGACGCTTATCGCTTCATGAAGGAAGATGGCTAGTCCAGATTTGACTTAATTTCTTCCTCCCCCGCTTTCTTCTTGGCCGCGAATTCAATAATGATTCCTATACTAGGTTGTACTATTCCCGAAGCGTTTTCTACCAGTTTCGTTTGATACCTCGTAGGATCATTTGGAACAGTAAGTGGCACTCCATTTTCGTCCGTTACAAGCAATAAAAGTGGCGCTACCTTCGTCTTATGGCCATACAAGTTCTGTATATCCAAATAAAAGTTCATCGAAAACTTCTTCAAGAATATTTTTTTATCCACCCGGACATTCAACTGATGAAAACTTTCTTCTCTTTGGGTATTGAGTTGGTTGTAATCGAGCAAGCCTCTGCCATAAATGTCCCATGATGTCTTTAGCGAAGAAGTAGCTAAGTCATAAGGTGTGTATGGAGCACCACCAGAGTATAACCAACGAAGACCGAGTTCCCATCCTTTTTTAAAGCGCTTTCCACCGGTTAAAGAAACGATGTGTTTACTGTCCCAAGAAGAAGGCACATACGTTCCGTTTTTGTCTTCAAACTCCGAATTAACCAGTGTATATGCCACAATTCCATAAAAACCTTTAATTAATTTTTGCTGGTAGAGAAACTCCACCCCATAGGCCCTTCCGTTTGAAATGGAGGTTACCTCCTCGTTTCCAACGACACCAAAGTCGGAACCAACATTCGCCAAACTCAATGAATCAATGATGGAGAAGGGATATTGGCTGTACTTTTTATAAAATCCTTCAAGGGAAAAACGTGCATTGAAGTCAGTTAAATACTCCGCACCAGCAACTACCTGGTCCACCCTAATGTACTTTACCTTGTTTTCCTTGTTGCGCAAGTTTCCGGCAGCATCTCGGTACCCAAGAATGGTGTACGCCGGCAACTGATGGTAGCGTCCCGTATTGGCGTTGATGGCCCATTTTTCATTTAATTTATAAGACAATGAAAGCATCGGAGAGAGTTGGTTGATTGGATTCATCATTTCCTTCGAAAAATTACAAACATCGGTCCGAACCCCAAGAGAAGTATTTAGACGTTCATTAAAAAAACCTTTAGAGATTTGTGAGAAAAGGGAACCTTTACTTAAAAACAGATCGGATGAGAAATCAATAGTAACCGGAAAACCTTGAACAACCATTTTGTTGTACGTTGAATTGAAATAACGCGCGTATTCGTACCCAATACCACCCGTAAATTTCCAACCATTGCGGTTGAACGTGTGCTCGAAACGAAGTTTATTTTCTGCCTCAAAGGAAGAATAATCAAACAACTTGTTCGAATCAGCCACAATAAAATCAGTATAACGAGTAGCCATGTTTTTTAGCATGTTTCGGCTAGCCACCAAGGTCTGAATCGACTTTTTGGAATAGTGCGTCCATACCGTTCCAAAGGTATAATTCCACTGATCTTGGGCAGCAATATTTCCCAAAATGTAATCGTTTCGCTCTATAATTTCAGGATCGGTAACGCCTTCGTTAACTTTAGTATTGACTTGAAAATCATCCAAGGCTCCAAGACCTATGAAGGTGAGTTTATTTTTGTCATTTATTTTATAATTCACCTTAAACTGTGCATCGTTGTAGGTTGGTAAAAAAGGCAATTTCAACGCAGCGAACAAAAACTGTAAATAGGACCTACGAACGGAAAATATAAAATCGACTTTTTTTCCAACGGGACCATCGAATGTCAATGCCATATCACTGGAACCTAATGCGAAATTCGTTATCAATCCATCAGGATTTCCATCCTTTTGCTTGAATGCAATTACCGAGCTTAACCCATTTGCACGATTGGCAGGAAAAGCCCCTGAATAAAAATCTACCTCACGAATAAAATTCACATTTAATAATCCAACTGGCCCGCCACTGCTGCCTTGGGTTGAAAAGTGGTTGATATTTGGTACCTCTATCCCATCCAAATAAAATTTATTTTCACCAGGTGCTCCTCCGCGAATAATAATATCGTTTCGAAAAGTGGCCCGAAGTGCGACACCAGGCAGCGCTTGCAACACTTTACTCACATCCCTTCCTGCACCCGGCAACCGTTCGATTTCAGTCGCATTCAACGTACGCAGGGAGACAGGTGATTCAGAACGGCGAATAAACGGCCTTGCCTTTACCACAACTTCCTTTTGTTCGATTACAACAGGGTCAAGGATGAACTCCAATTCGACCGTACGCGCTATGGTAACTGTAATTTCGTTGAAGATAAAGTCTTGAAATCCTGGCGCAGAGGCCTTAAAATCGTACACACCAGCAGGCAAATCGGTAATGACAAAAGCTCCTGATTCGTCCGTAGTTGCTCCTACATTTTGTCCAACGACGCTTACTTTTGCTAGAAAAATGGCTTCGTTTGTTGAACCGTTTTTAACTGAACCTGTCACTTTAGACGATTGCGCGGTAAAGTTGAACGAAATAAAAATAACAGAAAAAAGGTAAAGTAGTTTATTGAAAGTGTGCATGTTCTATATATTACACCTTTCAAACAATCAATTACTGTATTTGTTCAAAATTTAGGTGGTTCGAATCCACTGCTGCGTTCGAAAGAAAATACCGATATACCCCCGAACATTCAATAGGTTGGAGTTGTCCGAATCCAACCAGAATTTCACGTCGTATACCTTTCCATTTTCAGGATCGACGATTGTACCTCCCTCCCATTCGCTTCCATTCCAAGTACAAGCTCGAACGATTTGCAAGCCTACCAAAGGTTTGTTCTTTCTATCTCCTGAACATTTGGTACATTTTGGATTCTCTTCACGGCCGGCGCGTGGGTATAGATAGGTAATTTTTCCGTATAACTTTGACTCGTATTTATATAGTTGAACGATTGACTTTTTCTTTCCTGTTTCGTCGTCGATGGTAATCCACTTACCCACACATGTTTTTTGTGCTGAAACGCCGAAAAAGAAAAAAGATAATAAACACACAACAAGGTATTTCATAGCATTCGTTTTAAGTTTCTTAAAAATACATAAAAGATATGATTCGATATGGCCTAAAAGGAAAGAAAATTTTGTAGAATGGATTTTCCGTTGCTTGTCATAATCGATTCAGGATGAAATTGTAAACCGAATACAGGAAGGGAAGAATGTTGTACGGACATTACTATGTTCTTATCGGAAAGAGATGTGACGTTAAGCTCTTTCGCTTCAGATACATCTGCATACCAACTATGGTATAGCCCCACGGAAAAATCCTTTTCTAAACCGTTAAACAGAGGTGTTTCTCCCCTCGTATGGACTATTCTACTAACGCCATGATCTACGCTTGGCATATTGCATAATTCTCCACCGTAATGAAGTACGATACCTTGCATGCCGAGGCAAATACCCAAAATGGTTTTGTCGTTGGCAAAATGATGAAGTATGGGCATCATTGTTTTCGTTTCACTCGGAAGCCCTGGCCCTGGCGATAATACCAGTTTATCATACCTTTCAACCTCGTCCAACATCAAGTCATTGTCAGAGCGTACGTCCACATCAGCTCCCAAGCCACGCAACATGTGAACAATGTTAAATGTAAACGAATCGTAAAAATCAACGACAAGTAGCTTCAATCTATTGCTGATTAATTAGTAAACTTGTGCAAAAGTAATATTCCTTCATTACTCTGCTGTCTAACTTTTCATATGATTTAAATGAAAAAAGCAATTAGCATTAGTGGTGCTCCTGCACCTATCGGACCATACAGCCAAGCCATTCTATCCGGAAATATGCTGTACGTAAGTGGACAAATACCCTTAAACCCTGTCTCCGGCAACCTGGTAGTCGAAAGCATTGAAACGGCTACACATCAAGTCATGAAAAATATCGCAGCCCTTATCAAAGAAGCAGGATTTCAGATGTCAGATGTTGTTAAATGCAGCATTTTCTTGACTGATTTTAATGATTTTGCAGCGGTCAACTTGGTTTATGGCAGTTACTTTGAATCAACCCCACCCGCGAGAGAAACGGTGCAAGTGGTCAAATTACCGATGAATGTTCCCATTGAAATTTCCTGTATTGCGGCGAAACATTAATGGTGGCAGACCCTACATATGACCTTTCCGTTGTAGTTGTAAATTACAATGTTGCCTACTTTCTTGAACAATGTTTGAACGCTGTGGATAAGGCTGTTCAACATTTGTCAGTTCAAGTTTTTGTGGTGGATAATAATTCTATCGACAACTCTGTGGCCATGGTAAGGGATAAATTCCCGTCTGTTGAGCTCATTAGCAACAAGGAAAACGTAGGCTTTTCCAGAGCGAATAACCAAGCAATACAGCAATCGAATGCGCGCTATGTGTTGTTGTTAAACCCCGATACAGTTATAGAGGAAGACACCCTTGTAAAAGTGGTTGAATTTATGGATCAGCATACTGATGCGGGTGGACTTGGTGTGCGAATGATTGATGGGAAAGGCCGTTTTTTACCTGAGTCAAAACGAGGTCTTCCTCGTCCCTCGGTGGCATTTTACAAGATTTTTGGAATTTCAAGCCTTTTTCCAAAATCCAAAAGGTTCGCGCAATACCATGCCGGACATATTGGGGAATTTGAAACGGCAAAGGTGGATGTACTCAGTGGAGCTTTCATGCTCCTTCGAAGCGAGACCTTAGAAAAAACTGGGCTCCTAGACGAAACATTCTTTATGTATGGGGAGGACATTGACTTGTCCTATCGAATTACGTTGGCGGGATACCAAAATTATTATTTCCCTGAGACGAGGATTATTCACTACAAAGGAGAAAGTACCAAGAAAAGTTCAGTGAATTATGTTTTTGTCTTTTACCGAGCCATGGTCATTTTCGCTCAAAAACATTTTTCCGAACATCACGCGAAACTGTATTCTTTCCTGATAAACGGGGCGATTTATTTTCGAGCCTCCATTTCTATTGGTGCACGATTCATAAGGCAAATGTTCCTGCCCGCTGTAGATGCCATGTTGATTTTTACCGGACTTTATTTTTTAACCGACCGATGGCAGGCCAATGACATTCATTTTCCACCCAGTTCGTTTTATTTGTCGTTGCCTGTTTATACCCTGATATGGATGGCGGCTACCTTGTTTTGCGGAGGATACGACCGACCCCTTAAGCTATGGAATTTCATTAAAGGAATATTGATTGGAACCGTTGTCATTTTGGTAGTTTATGCCCTACTTCCAAAAATCCTTCAATTCTCTAGGCTGTACATTTTACTTGGTGCCATCTGGACGGTGAGCTACTTTATCTTCTCACGCCTGTTTCTTCATTTTTCTATTGGCAACAGATTCGACCTGAAATCTAAAAAGCTGAAAAAATTTGCCATTGTAGGCAGCAAAGATGAATTTGAAAGGGTAAAACAGATTCTGGAACTAACGAATGAGGCAATAAGCCAGGTTGAATGGGTTTCCGAACAACAAGAAGAGGACTCTTCCTCTTTGGGAAGCGTTCATCAACTAGACCAAATTGTTCACATTCATTCCATTGATGAAGTTATCTTTTGTGCCAAAGACACAAGTGCTCAAACCATCATCTATTGGATGTGTGCCATTGGATCAAGTACCATTAATTTCAAGATTGCGCAACCTGAAAGTCCTTTTTTAATTGGAAGTAATTCCATTGAAACTGCAGGTGATTTGTATGTGGTGGATATCAATGCTATCCAAAAACCGGTCAATCAACGCAACAAGCGATTAATCGATTTATCGTTTTCAATCGCATGCATTTTATTTTACCCGTTGCTTTGTTTTTTCTTCAAACAAAAGAAGCAATTTGCAATGAATTGTATGCACATTTTAATTGGCAGGCATTCATTTGTGGGGTATATGACACCTGAAGGCAAACCAAATGGTCTTCCTCCCATTAAAAGGGGTATCCTTACCCCGGCGGAATTGCTCCCGACCAACGATGTTAAATCCCTTGAAAAACTCAATTTAATTTACGCCAGAGATTATTCAATCTACCGTGATATTCAAATCTTTGCCAAAGGCTGGAGAAAACTTGATAGAATTCCATAAATCTTTGCTCAAATGGTTTTTTCATTTACTTTTGCAGGTAATATAAAATCAAACGAATAATGGCTCAGATCGAGATTAGACTTCCCAAAATGGGTGAAAGTGTTACAGAAGCGACCATTACAAACTGGCTCAAAAATATTGGCGATCAAGTGCAACTGGATGAACCCTTGGTAGAGGTTGCCACAGATAAAGTAGACAATGAATTGCCTTCTGAGGCCGCAGGAATTTTGATTGAACGTTATTTCGAAAAAGACCAAGTGGCGCAGGTGGGAGATGTTATTGCACTTATTGCCTCTGGCGATGATTCTACCATTCCTTCTCCGTTAGGCCAGGCTACGCAATCGAACAATGTTTCGACAGAGGTTAAAAAGACATCTTCAGAGAGCGTGCCGCAAGTGGAAAACAAAGCGAGCGACGCATCGAAATCAATTACAGCAGTTTCCTCAGAAAATCGATTTCTTTCGCCTTTGGTCAAAAGCATTGCAGCCAAAGAAGGAATATCCGTTGCGGAATTAGATGAAATTGAAGGGTCGGGTGCAGGAGGAAGGTTAACGAAGAAAGACCTACTCGCTTACATTGAAAGTGACAAACAATCGGCGAAGGCTCAACAAGCTACTCCAATATCAGATCAAAATGAAGCGAAACCTGTTTCAAGTAACGAGGCTGAAAAAACCGTTGTTGTCAAAAGACCAACTATTGCCTTAAATGCAGGCGATGAGATCATGGAAATGGACAGGATGCGCAAACTCATTGCGGACCATATGGTGATGTCGAAACAGGTTTCTCCACACGTCACTTCTTACGTGGAAGCCGATGTAACGACCATCGTAAACTGGCGAAATAAGGTAAAAAAAGAATTTGCTAGCAGAGAGGGAGAAAACATTACCTTCACTCCTATTTTTATTGAAGCTATCGTAAAAGCCATAAAAGATTTTCCAATGATTAATATATCGGTTGATGGCACAAAAATCATCAAGCGAAAAGACATTAACGTTGGAATGGCAACGGCCCTTCCATCTGGTAACCTTATAGTTCCGGTAATTAAAAATGCAGACCGCATGAACCTAGTTGGATTAACCAAGTCAGTTAACGAATTAGCTCTGAACGCACGAAACAATAAGCTCAAACCTGAGGACATTCAGGGAGGGACCTATACCATCACCAATGTCGGTTCTTTTGGCAATGTCATGGGAACACCCATTATCAATCAACCACAAGTGGCCATTATGGCAGTAGGAGCTATTCGTAAAGTACCTGCGGTCATTGAAACGCCTGAAGGGGATTTTATTGGAATCCGCCACAAAATGTTCCTTTCACATTCGTATGATCATAGGGTGGTTGATGGTGCACTTGGTGGTCAATTTGTGCGGAGAGTAGCTGACTACTTGGAGCAATTCAATCCGGAACGTGAAATTTAATACAACTTAAATGAAAAACTTTTTGCTTTTTTATATTGTTTTCATCCCCGTTAGTTCACTATTTAGTCAAGTGAATGAAGGTATGATTCGTCAAATGATGGAAACCGCTGACGAGAACCGTTTGGTAATGGAGGCTTCAAGTCTTCTTCAAGAAAACTATTTTTATTTGTCTGAAATTGTAACAGATAAATTACTGGAAATCAATCCAGAAAGCGCGAACTACAATTATCGAAAAGGGTTTATTTTACTTGAATCACATCGTGATTGGAAGAAGGCTTTGACTCATTTGTTAAAAGCTGAAAATGATACAGACAAGAATTACGATATGTTTTCACCTAATGAGCTAAGCGCATCATTAGATGTGTTTTACCATATCGCAAAGTGCTATCACCTCGATGATCAAATTGATAAGGCTGAAATATATTACAATAAATTCCTAGAAAATACTGGTAAAAAATCAGTATTGAAAAAATATGCTGATCTTGGATTACAACAAATTGCAACCTACAGATCCTCAAAAACGAATGCAGAAAAAATTAAAATTGACGAATTAGGAAAACAGCTGAACACAGAGAACAATGAGTTTGGACCTGTTGTATCGATCGATGGTAAAGTTCTTTGGTTTTCTTCCAACCGTCCATGGTTAAATGGTGAAACAGGTTTCTTAAGGGATATATACCACAACCGTTTACCCGAGGATGTGTATCGCTCTGAACAGGTGGGTGATTTTTTTCAAGAACCAATTCTTTTACCATTTAACCAAGACTCTTACAACGAATCCATTTCCTTTATTAGCCTAAACGAAGACCATTTCCTTTTGTCAAAAGGAAATACGGAAGATTCCGACATTTCTGATTTGGCTTCGGCATCCGACACCTCTGTTAAAGTCAAATCCCTAGACATAAAAGGCTTCAATACGGAATATTGGGATAAACAAATTACGAGCGATTTAACAGGTGAATACTTCATCTTCTCTTCAAATAGACCTGGTAGTATCGGAGACCTTGATCTTTACGAAATACGAAAAAATTTAAACGGAGAATGGTCTGAAGCTCGAAATTTAGGATCTAACATCAATAGTGCTTTCGATGAGGAGTCTCCTTTTCTCTCGGCAGATGGCAGACACCTCTATTTCTCATCGAATGGAGCAAAAAGTTTTGGAGGGCATGATATTTTCATGTCTGAGCTTCAACCAGATGGTACTTGGGGCGAAGCCAAGAACCTCGGATTCCCGATGAACTCTGTTGCTGACGATATTGGTTTTTCAACCACAGCTAATGGAAAAACGGCTTATTTCTCTTCCAGAAGGAATGGAGGTTTTGGTAACTTAGATATTTATCGAGCGGAATTGAGTGATAAATACCTCACTAAGGGTTCCATTATTCAGGTTAAAATCATTGGATTTAAAAATCAAACAGTTCCTTCAACAATTTGTTTGGAAGTTGATCAAACCGGACAAAAAACAAAAGTTATTACCGACAATCGTCCGAGAGATGAGAAATACATAACACCTTTGGTGCATTGTACCGATGGCAATCTACGTTTGAAAATGGATAATACCTCAAATGTGATTCACAACGAAGTGATTTCCACCACCTGTGACAATCGTTTTGAAATCATCGAAAAAGAAATCATTTTAGATGTTAGAAATAACCGTGTGGTAATTCCTAAAAAATATGAGTATACGGCTCTTGTATCGGATAAAAAATCAGGAACACCACTTGAAAATGCACAAGTTAGAATCAAAGGGACTTCAACTAAAAATGAATGGCTGACGCTCACATGTAACAAGTTTGGTCAAGTAAGTTTCGTTTTACCAGACACTTGCTACATGGGAGACGTACTCGCACTTCAATTAGAAATAGAATCGAATGGTTACCTCCGCGCTACAGAGAAAGTATCTATTACGTTAACGGAGAACGAAAAAGTGAACTCCGAATTCAAACTAATGTTTAAGGAAATGGGCCGAGACATTGCTCGGGATATGGGATTGAAACCTATTTATTATGATTACGCGAAAGCAACGCTTCGGCCAGAATCGATAAAGGAACTTGATAAGGTTGTTAAACTATTAAACGATAACCCTAAGTTACACCTAGAACTTCGTTCACATACGGATTGCATTGCAAGCGAAAAATCGAATGTCACATTATCGAATCGAAGAGCGCATTCGGCAGCACAGTACCTACAACGTAGAATCTCTAATCCAAAGCGTGTTACCTCCTTTGGATTCGGAGAAAGCCAGCCTATGGTACCTTGTGACTGTGAAAATCCTGCAAATCCTTGCTCAAGCGAACAACTGCAACAAAATAGAAGAACTGAGTTTATTATTGCCGATCCAAATGCGCCCATTGGTATGAACTACACTGTGGGTAAAGAACCAACATTTGTGCGAGGAAATGAAGAGGTTTTGCAAGATCAAAATGAACCTGTCACAAATGCCAATGAAAATGGCACTGTAAGATACTGTGTTCAAATTGCTGCTTTCAGTCGTGAGGTTTCGGTAAAAAATGATTTCTTCAAAGGTTTAAAGGTTGACAAATACAAAAAAGACAACTCGTTTAAATATGTTACCGGAAATTTCCCTAATGACATTGAAGGCGCCAAAAGACTGAAAGCTGAACTGCTAAAAATCGGTTTTAAAGATTGCTTTGTTGTTGGTTTTCAGAACGACGAACGGGTGTACATTGAGAAAAACTAAATATTTTACACCCCTGTTTAAATCGAAACTTCGCTGTAAGTAAACCTTATTTCAGGTCAACAAAAAGCGCACCCCAAAAAAACATGAACTTAATACTTAAAAAACCACTTGCCATTTTTGACCTTGAAACGACAGGAATAAATATTACGAGGGATCGCATTGTTGAAATAGCCATCGTAAAAATCTATCCTGACGGCAGCGAAGAAACGCTTCACCGACGCGTAAATCCGGGCATTCCGATTCCACCTGAAATTACGGCCATTCATGGCATATCAAATGAGGACGTAGCTAGAGAGCCGACCTTTGAAGAATGTGCAAAGGAAATCACCGATTTTATCGGAGAATCGGATCTTGGCGGTTACAATTCCAACAAGTTTGATATTCCTGTTCTAGCTGAAGAACTAATGCGGGTAGGTTCTGATTTTGACGTCAGTGCCAGAAAATTTGTGGATGTTCAAAACATTTTTCATAAAATGGAACAACGAACACTTTCAGCTGCCTACCAATTCTATTGTACCAAAAGCCTTGATAATGCACACAGTGCTCTGTACGATACCAAAGCAACTTGGGAAGTACTTCAAGCACAGATAAAGCGTTACCCTGAACTAAACGATGACATTGATTTTTTAGCCGATTTCTCGAAAGGAAATCAATACAACAACATTGACTTTGCCGGTCGCTTGGCACGAAACGAGGATGGTGATGCCATTTACAACTTTGGCAAACACAAAGGGAAAACAGTCAAAGAGATACTTAAAAGCGAACCTGGATATTACGGTTGGATGCTTGATGCCGACTTTCCTTTATATACCAAGCAGTGCCTTCGAAAAGAAGTAGCACTCATAAAAGAAGAGCAACAAAAAGCAAAACACCAAAACCAACATGAAGGCTTCGATACCAAACTAAATGCACTTCAACAAAAATTCAAAAAGGAATGAAAATCATTTGCATCGGAAGAAATTACTCCGAACATGCTAAGGAATTAAAACACGAAATTCCCTCCTCCCCTCTTTATTTTATGAAACCGGATGTCGCCTTGTTATCAGATAACAAAGATTTTTACTACCCGTCATTCACCAATGACGTGCATTATGAATGCGAAGTGGTGGTAAAAATAGATAAAATGGGGAAGTGTATTGATAAAGAATTCGCCCATAGGTACTTCTCCAAAATTTCCTTAGGAATCGACTTCACCGCCAGGGATATCCAGGAGGAATGCAAAGCAAAAGGCTTGCCTTGGGAAAAGGCAAAATCATTTGATCATAGCGCAGTTATCAGTTCGAAATGGATTTCCAAAGAAGACCTCGAAATGGAAAATATTTCCTTTTCACTTCAGTTAAACGATAAAGAAGTACAAGTGGGAAATTCGTCAAATATGCTCTTTTCTATTGCGGATATAATTAGTTATGTGTCACAGTTTATTACATTAAAAACGGGGGATTTAATTTTTACCGGGACGCCTTCAGGTGTTGGTTCAGTGACCATTGGAGACAGGCTGACCGGGTTTCTAGATGGTCAAGAGATGTTCAATTTTTCAGTACGCTAGCACCTCTTTTATTTCCCTTTTGCACGAAAAATAATGATTACCGTGTACAGAAGTATTTTGAAATCCAACGCCAATGATCGGTTTTTCATGTACAACAAATCGAATTTCATTCGGTGAAGCATTTGCTCTACATTTTCCGCATAACCATATTTCACTTGTCCCCAAGAGGTGATTCCTGGTCGAACATTCGTTAAATGTAAAAATTGTGGTTCGATAGGCACAATTTGATCAATGTAGAACTGTCTCTCCGGACGAGGGCCAACCAACGACATGTCTCCCTTTAAAACATTTAAAAACTGTGGAAATTCATCCAATCGCATTTTGCGCATATACCTTCCTACAGGTGTAATGCGCGTATCATGTGCTGAAGATAACTGAGGCCCAGACTTTTCCGCATCCTGATACATCGTGCGAAACTTTATAATTTTGAATAATTTCCCATTCAAGCCCACTCGTTCCTGGAGAAAAAAGACAGGTCCGGGGGAAGAGAATTTTACTGCAACAGATAGGACCAAGTACACTGGAAGCAACAATAAAATCGCTAATAACGACAACAACACATCCAGAAAGCGCTTAATTGACTGCTGCCAAATAGGCATCGTTTCCGCATTCACTTCGATCAGCAACGCTCCGAAAATGTTGGTCATTTTTACCGATCCGGATAGAATATCGTACATATCAGGTAAGATCTTAATGGAACGGTTTCCCCCCGAAATGCGTGAAAGAATGGAGCGCAATTTATCGTGTTCAGTGCTATCCAATGCAATGATTATTTCCTCTACGTCATACTGGCGAATAATTACCTCCAAATCAGAAAGTGGTCCTAGGTAATTAAGCTTTTGCTCCAATTGTTTGTCAACACCGTTAATGTTTACAAATCCTTTAAATTGATGAATCGGTTTCGAAGCATTCGTTAATTCGTTGAATATTTCAACTGCCTTTTCGCTCCCACCGACAAGCAAGGTACGAAATCCATGCTTCCCTGACTGAATTCCCTTTACTAGAAAGGTGACGAAAACGAAACGCGGAATCAAGGTAAATGCTAATTGAATAAAAAATAAGTAGGCCACCGATTTATAATACATGTGGTACTCCGTGATTTCATCGTCAAGCAGTAATCCAAAAAACAACATCAACGTACCAATTAAAGTGGCGAAAAATGTTAGGTTTAATAACTTCAACCGATAAAGGCGTTTGATATCATGATAGGTCCCTTGAAGGTAATATAGCAGCAACCAAAGAATTGGCACACAACCAATTCCAAAGAAAAAGGAATCGCTTACCTCGAAGGGCACTTGTTCGATGTTTATTTTTCGAACATAATAAAATACAGACCATGATGCCGCACACAAAAGCCAATCGAGTATCAACAATGAGAGCAACTGTCGGCGTGTATTCATAGTTAGAAATGAACCACTTTTATATTGTCCATAACGATAAAAGAATTGGACATTTCGGAGTTCAATTTGGTTTCAAATGACTGTTTAAAATACTCGGCACTTTGAGAATTAGACACCAATTCTTTCAAATCGATGTACACCTTTTTCCATTTCACTTGGGTTGGTTCTTGTCCGTTCAGTAGGATGTGGGGATTGTTTACAATAGAGCTAGAGGAAATCCAAATCAGGCCGGTAATAAAGCTATTCGTATTGTAGTAATCTATCTCCAAGTAGACCTCTTGTCCTTTTGGTAAAACCATATTATCGGAGTAAGCACTCCAAGTAGAATCTAAGGAATTCAGGTCTACCCTGCCGTAAAAATTTCCCCATTGTAAAATGGACGGAGTATTTCCTTTTGTTATGTTCGCAAGTGAAACAGGATCATCTTGAATTTTAATGGCTGCATCTTCGAAATCCTCAAGCCAAAATTGCACAGCCTCTTTGTATTTTGTCACTGGATTTAGGGTCAGTACTTCGTTTGGAATTAACTCAGCATTGAGTTCGTAAACATCAACAAAAGGGTAAATTTTCTTGGTTGCGGAAATCCCATTGTTTCGCACGGTTGGATATATTTTAATATTCACCAAACCGCTTTTTAAAATGGGAATTTTGAAAGGTACTTCAAACACACCTACTACCTCATCGTTGACATAAACCCATGCATCGGTAAAATTATGTGTAAGTTCTCCAGTTGGGTATTGAGAGTTGGGATTGCTAGCGAGTGTCCATTCATTGACTTCAATCCATGCTGGGTCGGGGTTGTTTTTAATGCACGAGTTCAACATTAACGAGGCCAAAAAACCAATAAAAACATACCTATTCATGGAAATCATCGAATTCTCCAACGAAATTAAGCATTAAATATTGTTTTCGGCAAGCGTGGCAGTCAAATTAAGTTTCTCCAAGATGCGGTAAGCCACCTCAAGCGCCTTGTAACCATCTTCTAGAGTGACAACGGGGGACACATCGTTTATTATGGATTGGTGAAACATTCTTAATTCCTCCTTAATTGCATTACAATTTTCCACTTCGGGCTTGTCGTAAATGACCTTTTTTGGAGGTTTATTACCGCCTGGATCAATAACCAGATCAAACGGCCCTTGCTGTTCCCCTACATCCTCGAGTCTTACCAACTCCATGTTTTTTTCAAGAAAATCAACACTGATATATGCGTTATTTAAAAAGAACCGAGATTTCCGCATATTTTTCATAGACATCCTAGAAGCGGTAAGGTTTGCTACACATCCATTGTCGAACTCAATCCGGGCATTCGCGATATCCGGCGTATCACTAACAATAGCCACTCCTGATGCTGAAATACGTTTGATTCCAGATTTCACCGTGCTAAGCACGATGTCAATGTCGTGAATCATGAGGTCTAGCACAACCGATACATCTGTTCCTCGCGGATTAAACTGTGCCAGCCTATGCGTTTCGATGAACATTGGATTCACCAAATGCATGACGGCCTTTTGGAATGCAGGATTGAAGCGTTCAACATGACCCACTTGTACTTTCACATCAGCCTCTCTGCTTAACTGCATCAGGCTTTTAGCTTCCTCGATAGTTTGCGTAACAGGCTTTTCAATAAAAACATGCTTGGATAGTTTGATGGCTTGAGAGGCGAGTTTATAGTGTGCAACAGTTGGTGTTACAATATCAACAACATCCACTTCCATCATGAGTTGATGAAGGTCTGAGAATGAACGGACACCAAACTCCTTCGAAACTTCCATGGCAGTTTCTGGGTTGGGATCGTAGAAACCATGGAGCTCAAATATTCCTCCCAATTCCTGCAGGTTTTTCAAATGAATTTTACCCAAATGTCCAGCACCAAAAACACCTATTTTTAACATATTTGACCTTTTGGCAAAGGTAACCCATCAAGTTTGATCGAAACCGGCGCTAAAAAGTACTTTTCAACAACAAGCTTTCAACAGCCTGGTTTAATTAAGGTTATTCAGCTGATTTAGGTCCACATCACCGTAATAACTCGTATCTTTTTTTGTGAGCCATTTGGTCAAGGTAGTTATTTGTCCTGTGTGGTAAGAAAAATGTTCCAAAACATGTACGATTGCCGAAAATCCAGTTACCTGAAATCCTTGAATGGATAACACCTCACTTAACTTTGGTTCTTCCATTTCGTCGAGTACTTGTTTCAGATTCACACGAATGCTTTGTAATAGAAAGACTAATTCCGCTTTTTTGATCTTATCCTGAATGACAAATTCCTGATCACGGTCACGGTTGTCTGGCTTATTTCCAATTCCTGATAACATCCACTGCCTTGCATTGCCGCACAAATGCAATATAAGGTTACCGATCGGTGGTATGCTTGAAGAAGGCGACCTCCACAAATCTTTTTCCTCAATCATAGACAAGCACTTATAAATGCGGTCGTAAGATTCTTTAAACACCCTGAATTCAAACTCCTTGATCAATACCTCTTTCATACCCGTCATGGAAACAGCAATTTACCCACTAAATTAAAAAATAATGGCTATGTATTTGATTTTACCTCATAAATAAGCTATATTTGCACTCGCAAAACGGTGGTTGTAGCTCAGTTGGTTAGAGCACTAGATTGTGGTTCTAGGGGTCGTCGGTTCGAACCCGATCTTCCACCCAAATAACAAAGGAATCCTCTCAAAGGATTCCTTTTTTTTACCTTTTAACGTGGTGAAATGAGATTTACAGAAGCTTTAGAGAAACGCCGGACTTTCGGTATCATTGCTCACCCGGATGCAGGAAAAACAACCTTGACCGAAAAATTACTTTTATTCGGTGGCGCCATACAAACGGCCGGTGCGGTCAAAAACAACAAAATTAAAAAAACCGCTACCTCAGATTTCATGGAAATTGAAAAGCAACGAGGGATTTCTGTCGCTACCTCCGTAATGGCTTTTGAATACAGGGAAAAACAAATAAATATTCTGGACACTCCAGGTCACAAGGATTTCGCGGAAGATACGTACCGTACACTTACGGCTGTTGACAGTGTTATTTTGGTCATTGACTGTGCCAACGGTGTAGAAAGCCAAACGGAAAAACTCATGGAGGTATGTCGCATGCGGAAAACGCCGGTAATTATTTTTGTTAATAAAATGGACCGCGACGGAAAGGATGCATTCACCTTGATGGATGAATTGGAACAGAAACTTGGAATAAAAGTGTGTCCATTATCCTGGCCTATTGGAATGGGGGATCGGTTCAAAGGTGTTTACAACATTTACAAGCAAGAATTGAACTTGTTTCAGGCTAACAAAACCAAACGCGAAGAACACATCGTGTCCATTCACGATTTAAACGACCCGATGCTTGAACAAGAAGTTGGAAAGGCTGCAGCAGATGAATTAAGGGAAGAATTGGACCTTATCGAAGGCGTATATGACCCATTCGCTAAAGAAACGTACCTCAATGGTGAAATCGCACCCGTATTTTTTGGTTCAGCAGTGAACAATTTCGGTGTTCAAGAATTATTGGATACGTTTATCGATATATCTCCATCACCAATCGGTCGAGAATCAAACACCCGAATGATTGAGCCTTATGAAGAAAAGTTTTCAGGTTTTATCTTTAAAATCCACGCCAATCTCGACCCGAAACACCGCGACCGAATTGCCTTTTTGCGTATTGTTTCAGGAAAATTTGAACGTAATACCTTTTACCATCATGTAAGACTTAACAAAGGCTTAAAGTTTTCGAACCCCACCTCCTTCATGGCACAGGATAAAAGTGTCATTGATGAAGCTTTTCCAGGTGATGTGGTAGGCCTTTATGACACGGGAAATTTCAAGATTGGCGACACTTTGACAGAGGGCGAAAACCTTTATTTTAAAGGAATTCCATCTTTTTCCCCGGAAATATTCATGGAGTTAGAGAACCTTGATCCATTAAAATCCAAACAGCTGGACAAAGGCATTAGGCAATTAACAGAAGAGGGCGTTGCCCAGCTGTTTCTTATGCAACCTGGTAACCGCAAAATAGTTGGAACCGTGGGCATGCTTCAGTTTGAGGTGATTCAATACAGGCTGCATCATGAATACGGTGCAAAATGCCGATTTTCACCAAAAAGCTACCACCTCGCTTGTTGGGTAACCTCTGATAATCAAGAAGCCGTAGACACATTTAAACGTTCAAAAGCCAACTACATCGCCAAGGATAAAGACGACAATCTTGTTTTTCTTGCTGAAACAGCATTTCTATTACAAATGGCCGAACAGGATTATCCGGACTTGACTTTTCACCGCACCTCTGCCTTCAAACTCGAAAATTAGGCGAATCCTTCACTATCATCGTCATCTTAACCCTTTATCGAACGAATGAAGGTCCACCTAATTCAATGAAATGCTCTTCCAATCAGGAATGTTGTTCAACGCCTTCATGGTATTTCTTTCTTTCGAAATCTGAATAACTTGTGTAGTTATACCATTGGTTATTATAACAAAAGGCGCAGCGATAGTGTTGTTATATTGCGCTGCTTGATGCAGAACCTCGCTACTTAATGCGACAGAAGCTGCCTTGCATTCAATGAGCATTAGCGGCTTTCGATAGGAGTCAAAAACCAACACATCCGTTCTTTTTAGCATCTGCTGATAAGTTGTTCCTTTTTCAAGCGAAAGATAACCCGCTGGATAACCTAATTCATGAACTAAATGATGTACTATATGCTGTCGGACCCATTCCTCGGGAGTCAACACCAGAAATTTCCTTCGAAAATCACACCAAACATGAATGGTTCCTTGAATGCGTTTTAACCGAAGGCTAGCCGGAGGAAAGGCTAGCGGTATAAATAAGCGTTCTTCCTCTAGACCCATTTGCTACATGCCTAATATGAGCAGATCGATGTTTTTATACTTCAAATCAAACACCTTTCCAAGTACCTCGCTGGTAAGCATGCCTTTGTAAATGTAGACCCCGTTGCGAAATCCTTGGTTGTTTTTGATTAAATCGCTACACCCTCCTTGATCCCCCATATCCAGAAGAATCGGTGAAAAAATATTGGATAAGGCAAACGAAGCCGTGCGAGAAACCCGCGATGCAATGTTCGGAACACAATAATGTGTAACGCCATGCACAACGTAAGTTGGTTCGTTGTGATTGGTAACTGAGGAAGTTTCGAAACATCCACCTTGGTCTATGCTGACATCAACAACCACAGAACCTTGTTTCATCGCTTGTACCATGCTGTCGGTAACCACACAAGGCGTTCTTCCCAATGGCGCGCGAATGGCACCGATAACCACATCTGCTCTTCTCAACGCTTTGGAAAGAACTTTCGGATTCAGGATAGAGGTAAAAACCCGCTGACCCACATCGTTCTGTAACCTTCTCAAACGTGACAACGAATTGTCGAAAACTTTTACCGATGCTCCTAACCCGATGGCTGCCCGCGTGGAAAACTCCCCTACCGTCCCAGCACCAATTACGACCACTTCGGTAGGTGTAACACCTGCAATACCACCCAGCATCATTCCCTTTCCTGAAGAAAAGGATGACAACAATTCTCCTGCTACCAAAATGGCTGTGGTTCCAGCAATTTCTCCAAGTGTTCGAACCACCGGATACACACCTCCTTCATCTCGGATGTAGTCCCAAGCGATGGCCGTAACTTTCTTATCCATCAATTTTTTTAAAATGACTTTAGGTTGAATGGATAATTGAAGAGCAGAAATCAAGGTTTGGTTTCCGCGCATCATGTCCACCTCATCCTCGGAAGGTGGCGCAACTTTAAAAATGATGTCGCATTCAAAAATCTCCTTCGTGGAATAGCAAATTTCAGCTCCCGCTTCGCTGTATTCGTTGTCCGAGAAATTTGCTCCCTCCCCGCTTTTTGTCTCAATTTTTACGCGATGTCCGTTTGAAACTAATAAGGAAACTGCCTCTGGCACAAGGGCTACACGACGTTCCTGAAAAGAAGTCTCTTTTGGTATTCCGATATACAAACTGCCTTTTTTTCGAGCAATTTCGAGCATTTCCTCTTTTGGAAGCAGGCTTCCTTGTTCAATGAGTTTTTTTAGCACAATAGGGTCTGTAATCATACTTTCACAGAAATGGTTCTTGACAAATCTTTGTTTACACGAATATACACCCAAATACAATTCGAAGGTAACAGCGTTTGTATTTTTTCCGGCCATTCAATAAAACAATACCTTCCTCGTTCAAAATAATCTTCTATTCCCAAATCTAACGCTTCATCTTCGCTGCCAATACGGTACATATCCATATGAAAAACAGCATGGGAGGCTTTGTCCTTGTAGCTTAAAATTAGCGGGTATGTTGGGGAACCTTGGGGAGAGTCAATCCCAAGTTTTTTTAACACTTCTGTTATAAAGGTTGTTTTCCCCGCACCCATATCGGATGGGAATGCAAAATAGCGGTATTCACCAAATTGTTGCAGAAAAGCTGAAGCAACTTCCGGTATGCTTTCGATTCCATTTACTTGCCATGAAGTCATAACCCCAATGCTATTTTTTAGGCGACATTACAATAAACGGTATCAATAATTCCTCGAGCGAAACGCCCCCATGCTGAAAGGTATTTCCGTAATAATTTACATAGTAATTGTAATTATTTGGATAAACGAAAAAATCACTTGATCGCGTAAAAATGTACTCAGAAGACAATTTCCCGGCGGGAAGAAAAGCACTCGCTGGATCTGCGATGCGAAAAACATCTTTTGGGTTATAACTCAATCCTCTTCCGACCTTGTATCTTAAATTGGAATTGACATTTCGTTCGCCCACCACTTTGACAGGGTCAGTAACTCGAACGGTACCATGATCGGTGGTAACAATTAATTGCGCTCCCATCTCACTGATTTTTTTGACCATATCATGCAATGGCGAATGCTCAAACCAAGAAATCGTTAACGAGCGATAAGCGGCTTCATCGTCGGCAAGTTCCCTAATGACCTCCATTTCTGTTCTGGCATGGGATAGCATGTCCACGAAGTTGTACACGATTACATTCAACTCATTGTTTTTCAATTGACTGAACTGATCAAGCAACTTTTTACCCGCATCGTAATTGGTAATTTTGTTATAGGACCATTTCACTTGTTTGCCCAAGCGTTTCAAATTGGCCTCGAGAAAATCAGCCTCGTGCATATTTTTCCCCCCTTCGTCCTCTTCGCTCTTCCAAAGAGTAGGAAAACGTTTGGCAATTTCACTGGGCAATAATCCCGCGAAAAAAGCATTTCTTGCATAATGGGTTGCTGTTGGCAAAATGGAATACACCATTTCTTCCTGCTCCACGTGAAAGGATTTGTTGAAGTGCGGTTCAAGAACTTTCCATTGGTCGAAACGTAGGTTGTCAATCACCAATAAAAACAATTGTTTCGTACCAATAAGAGGGGCAATTTTATTTTTTATGAGGGTATGAATCATTTGTGGTGGATCTTCTTGTCCAGCCAACCAGTCCTCGTAGTTGTTTTCAATGAACCTTGCAAACAATTGATTGGCTTCCTTCTTCTGCATTGAAAGAATTTCTTTCATTCCGCTTTCTTCCAATCCTTCCAATTCTAGTTCCCAATAAACCAATTTTCGGTACAAATCGGCCCATTCCTCGGCATCCATCCGACTATTTAGTTGCATCGCCAATTGCCTGAATTCTTGTTGATAAACCGAATTGGTTTTTTGAGATACCAATTTGGACTGGTCCAAGTTTTTCTTTAAGCACAATAGGATTTGGTTCGGATTAACTGGTTTTATTAGGTAATCAGCTATTTTACTGCCAATTGCTTCTTCCATGATGTGCTCCTCTTCGCTTTTGGTTATCATAACCACTGGCACATAGGGTTTTGCTTCTTTTATTCGAGATAAGGCCTCCAATCCGGAAATACCAGGCATATTTTCATCCAGAAAAACAATATCATAAGACAGGGCGTTGCTTTTTTCCACGGCCTCCGATCCGTTATTGACTGCATCCACTTCGTATCCCTTTTCCTGTAAGAAAAGAATATGTGGTTTCAACAAATCTATTTCATCGTCGGCCCATAATATTTTACCCTGCATGTAGTTGATTTTTTTAATTTTGAGAATGTTTAAAGTTACAGATTTGCCTGCGAACAGCAATAAAATCAATAAAAAGAAAATCATTAACGACCCGGTCTACGGATTTATTTCCATTCCCGACCCCATTATTTTTGATTTAATTCAACATCCCTATGTCCAGCGGCTCAGACGCATTATGCAATTGGGCCTTAGCCACCTTGTTTACCCGGGAGCACTTCATACCCGTTTCCATCACGCCATTGGTGCTATGCATTTAATGACACAGGCTGTTGCCACCATTCGAAGAAAGGGGCATGAAATTACCGACGACGAGGAGCGCGCTGTACTGATTGCTATTTTGCTTCACGACCTCGGTCACGGTCCTTTCAGCCATGCACTTGAACACGATATTGTCAAGGGAATCTCGCACGAAGAAATCACCGTTCATTTTCTGGATAAATTAACCGAAGAATTTGGCGATGACCTGCTGCTGGCGAAGTTGATTTTTAAAAACAATTACCGCAAACACTTTCTGCATCAATTGGTTTCCAGTCAGCTGGACATGGATCGCCTTGATTACTTGAACCGTGATAGCTTTTACACTGGTGTAAGTGAAGGGGTCGTAGGATCAGATAGACTAATCGACATGTTAAATGTGTACAACGATGAATTGGTGTTGGAAGAAAAAGGCATTTACTCGGTTGAAAAGTTTTTAGTCGCTCGCCGCATCATGTACTGGCAGGTTTACCTTCACAAAACGGTAGTTTCTGCCGAAAATATGTTAATTCAAGTTCTTCGTCGTGCGCGAACACTCCTTTCCCAGGGAGAAGAAGTTTTTATGAATCCTATTTTGAACTATTTCATGAATGGCACGATTCAAGGAGAAGATTTCCAACATAACACGGAATGCCTTCATGCCTTTGCACAGCTTGATGATTACGACATTATGTCGGCTATTAAAGTTTGGCAGACTCATCCCGACCCAATCTTATCGGACTTATCAAAACGCTTGGTGAACCGTCAACTGTTTAAAATTGAAGTGTCGAGAGAGCCATTCAGCCAACAGCGAATTGACTTAGAACGCGAACTGGTTAGGTCTTCGTTAAAAATCGATGAAGAAAACCTTCAACATTTTGTTTTTACCGATGTGTTGAGAAACAACGCCTACAGTCAGTACAAACAAAACATCAACTTATTGATGAAGAACGGAGAAATCATTGACCTTGCCAAGGCTTCGGACAACCTCAACATCTCGGCGCTTTCAAGCCCAGTTGAAAAATATTTCTTGTGTTTTCCTTCCTATTGACTGCAACCTATTGCCTAGATAATTTTCCTGCCTTCCAGTCTTGAATCAACTTTGCCCAAGAATAAGGATTGAGCAAATTGTTTACGGGTAATTGACCGTTGGTGTAAAGTTTGGTGTACCGCTGGTTTGTTACGTAGCCGTAAGCCAATGATGCGTCGTTATCCAACCGTGCAGCGACAAAGGCTAGGCTTTCACCAGAAAGTTCACGCTGCGCTCTGCGAATCGCATCCTCATAGGGTTCCATTTCAACAAAAGCCCTTGCAAAATCCTCACGAGATGGCCAAGGATAGACTGTTACAGAAGGCAGGTTGATGGTATCACGCTGCATCATGTGTATAATGGAATACCTATTTTCTTTAAGCGTATCCGGTACAATATAGGAAGATGTTTTGTAACCAAATCCTGAAAAAAGCAATGTGTCTCCAGGTGTAACAACCATGGAAAAGAAACCATAATAATCGGCAATAACCCCTCGTTTTAGTGTCCTGTCATAGACAGTTGCATAGGGCAATGCTGTCAAATCTGTTTCAATAACAGCCACTCCGGAAAACTGAATTAAACGAAGGCTATCTGAAGATTGAGCTGAAATTTGAAGGCAACCACAAGCGAGTATCACCCACAGTAAAATCAATTTTAAGCGCACATTGACTAACAAGTACATAAACAATGCTAAGGTTTTCCATCGACGAAACAAAGGATTTTTAAAAAATTAACAAAAGCACCGCCCTTTCACGTTCGCTCAAAAAGATTAAATTTGTGCGAATTCGATTCGCTAAATAGTAGGCGCCATGGATCTAAAAAACATTGAACAAATAGCAGAGGGGTTAACCTATGACGATGTGTTGCTCGTTCCCGCCTATTCTGAGGTATTACCCAAAGATGTAACCCTTAAAACGCGCTTAAGCCGTAACATAGATTTGAATTCTCCCATTGTCTCGGCAGCAATGGATACAGTGACAGAAGCACGTCTGGCCATTGCCATTGCTCAACAAGGCGGAATTGGCGTGATTCACAAAAACATGTCGATTGAAGAGCAGGCCTTGGAAGTCAAAAAAGTGAAGCGCTCCGAAAGTGGCATGATCCTAGAACCACTTACCCTTTCCTCCGATGCCACCGTCTCCGATGCACGAACCTTAATGAAGGAACATGGAATTGGAGGAATTCCTGTCGTGAACGAACAACGCTTATTGCAGGGAATAGTGACCAATCGAGATTTAAGATTTGAAAAAAATCCGAGTCGACCCATTAAGGAAGTTATGACCACCAAAAATTTGGTAACTACCAAAGATGGAACAAACTTGGCACAAGCAGAGGACATTCTTCAAGCCAATAAAATTGAAAAATTACCTGTAGTTGACGATCAAAACCGTTTAATTGGTTTGATTACCTACCGCGATATAATCAAAGTTAAAACGCATCCCAATTCATGTAAAGACTCCTTCGGACGATTGCGAGTAGCAGCTGCCGTTGGCGTGACAGAAGACACTCAAATTAGGGTCAAAGCACTTTTTGAATCTGGGGTTGACGCTATTGTTATTGATACGGCTCATGGACACACCAAAGGTGTCATTGAAAAATTAACACTGATTAAAAAAGAATACCCTTCACTGGATGTCATTGTTGGGAATATTGCCACGGCAGATGCTGCGAAGTTTTTGGCAGACGCAGGTGCAGATGCAGTTAAAGTGGGCATCGGTCCGGGATCTATCTGCACAACACGCATTATTGCCGGCGTTGGTGTTCCACAACTTTCTGCGGTTAACGAGGTGGCAAAAGCATTAAAAGGTACAGGAATTCCAGTCATTGCAGATGGTGGAATTCGTTACACTGGAGACATCGTTAAAGCAATCGCTGCAGGTGCAGATACTGTAATGATTGGTTCTATGTTTGCCGGCGTTGAAGAATCACCTGGAGAAACCATTATCTACGAAGGAAGAAAATTCAAATCGTACCGAGGGATGGGGTCTTTAGAAGCGATGCAAAAAGGTTCAAAAGACCGTTACTTTCAAGACAGCGAAGAGGATGTCAAAAAATTAGTGCCAGAAGGAATTTCCGGAAGGGTACCGTACAAAGGCAATCTTATCGAAGTTATGTACCAAATTGTAGGTGGATTACGTGCCGGAATGGGATATTGTGGAGCCGCGTCCATTTCCAAGTTAAAAGGTGCAAAATTCGTTCGTATAACTTCTGCGGGCATGCGCGAATCACATCCACACGATGTGACCATCTCCCGGGAAGCTCCAAACTACAGCATAAAATAAAATTAAAACTCAAAATTGAAGCAATGAAAAAAGTCGTAGTTTTTATTTCCACTTTTCTAGCAGCGATTCAACTGAACGCTCAACAAGACCCTGTTTTAATGGAAATCGATGGGAAAAAAGTGACTAAAAGCGAATTCCTTCAGGTTTATTTAAAAAACAATCCGAACCCACGCTATGATAAAGAGGCATTGGATGAATACATGGAGTTGTTTCGGAAATTTAAATTGAAAGTAGCAGAAGCAGAGGCATTAGGTTACGACACGATTCCTAAACTGAAAAAAGAACTGGACGGTTACAAGAAACAATTGGCTCAGCCTTATTTGGTGGATGCAGCCAAGAATGAGGAATTAGTCAAAGAGGCTTATGAGCGAATCAAAACAGAAGTTCGCGCTTCGCACATTCTTGTGCGCTTAGAATCCACTGCGACACCTGCAGACACGTTGGCAGCCTATGAGCGTATTTTAAAACTGAAAAGCCGCATCGAAGCTGGAGAGGATTTTGCAACAGTTGCAAAAGGAAAAAGTGGATCAGATGATCCTTCTGCGGCCTCGAATGGTGGAGACCTGGGGTATTTCACCGCGTTTCAGATGGTTTATTCTTTCGAAGATGCTGCCTATAATACAGCGGTAGGTTCTGTTTCAAATCCAATTCGAACGCGTTTTGGTTACCACATAATATTTGTAAAAGACAAACGTCCTGCTCGAGGAACAATCAAAGCGGCACATATTATGGTCGCTACACCCAAAACAGCAACGCAGGAGGACATCGCTAATGCAGAGAAGAAGATAAATGAGCTGTATGCAAAGTTGCAGAAGGGCGAAAAATTTGAAGATTTAGCCAAAATGCACTCCGATGATCCCAGTTCAAGCCAAAAAGGTGGTGAACTGCCTGCTTTCGGATCTGGAACGAGTACTCGAATGTTGCCATCCTTTGAAGACGCAGCCTTCGGTCTAAAAAACAACGGCGATTTTTCAGCTCCTATCAAAACCGATTACGGATACCACATAATCAAGCGCATTGAATGGAACGACGTCAAACCTTTCAATGACATGAGGAAAGAAATACAGTCAAAGGTAAACCGTGACGAAAGATCTAAACGCACACAGGATAGTTATGTAGAAAAACTGAAAAAAGAGCATGGTTTTAAAGACGTGAGTAAAAAATCGATTCAATGGTTTACTAAAAACCTTGATTCAACTTATTTTCAGGGAAAGTGGACTGCCAGTAACCTCACCACCGATAAGCCATTGTTTTCGTTGGCTGGAGCAAAATATGGTCAACAACAGTTTGCTTTGTTTTTGAAAAATAACCAGAAAGCCTCAAGGAAAGATACTCCTGAAAATGTGGTTAAACAACAATATAAAGCTTGGGTAAAAGAGTCCGTTTTGGGCTATGAGGAATCATTATTAACTAAAAAATACCCTGATTACCGTGCATTGGTAACCGAATACCACGACGGAATTTTGCTTTATGAAATTATGACAGAAAAAGTGTGGAACAAAGCCATAAAGGATACAAATGGACTAAAAACATTCTTCGAACAAAACCGAAAGAATTATATGTGGGGGAAACGAGTAGATGCGGTTATTTACGAATGTTTGAATGACCAAATTGCCAATACGGCTTATACCATGTTACAAAACGACACCATCAATTCAAAACATGTGTTGGAGTTGGTTAATAAAACAAGTGAATTGAATCTTTCGGTAAGGACAAACAAATTTGACCTTGAAAACACACCCGTTCTTAAAGGTCAAAACCTTCGGAAAGGGGTGAATAAAATGTATCCTTACGAAGGAAAAATGATTGTCGTAAAGGTAACAGAAGTGCTTGAACCTCGTGAAAAAGAGTTTTCAGAAGCGAAAGGTGCGGCCACTTCCGATTACCAGAATTTCCTTGAAAAACAATGGTTGAGTGAACTAGAGAAAAAACACAAAGTAAGCATTAACAAAGAGGTGTTATATTCTCTTGGTAAATAATACAAGTATTGTTTACTTGTTAAAAAAGAATAACATCTTAACACATACGGGTGTATTATCGTAATTTGCCCTTTTGAATTTTTTTCCGATGCACAGAACCCTCCTGTTTTTTCTTCTTTTCCTTGCCTTGACAGCGCATGGACAGAACAATATGGTTGTGGATAAAATCGCTGCTCAAATTGGCGATAACGTTATACTCAAATCCGATATTGAGGCTCAAAAAGCGCAGGCCGCAGCAAATGGCATAAAAATAACCCCAGACTTTGACTGCAGCGTTTTGGAAGACCTCATGTTTCAGCAGCTACTAATTAACCAAGCGAAACTCGACAGTTTAGTGGTTTCGGATGAACAAGTAGATTCCGAAATGGAAAATCGAATTCGGGTGTTTGAAAACCAATTTGGAAGCCGCCAGAAAATGGAGGAATTCTACGGAAAAACAGTGAATCAAATAAAAGATGAATTTCGAATCATCATCAAAGAGCGTATGCTCGCAGAAGAGATGGAGCGGAAAATCACCGGTGAAGTTTCTGTTACGCCAAAAGAAGTGCAAGAATTTTATGCCACTATCCCTATTGATTCGATTCCATTAATTAACTCACAGTTGAGCTTCCAGCAAATCGTTGACTATCCGGTGGTTTCCAAAGACGATAAGCAAGCGGCTTTTAACAAACTCAATGAAATTCGATTAGATATTGTAAAAGGTGGAAAGAATTTTGAAACCATGGCACGCATTCATTCGATGGATCCAGGAAGTGCTCCACAAGGCGGCAAAATTGCAGCCTCACGAGGCATGATGGTCTCGGCGTTCGAAGCAACTGCTTTCTCATTAGAACCAGGTGAAATTTCAGAAGTTTTCGAAACAAGGTTTGGTTACCACATCTTGAAATTGGTGAGCCGGAAAGGTGACGACTACGTTTGCAATCACATCCTGATCATCCCAGAGTTTTCCTCCGCCGCATTGGAAAAGTCTGCTATGCGCATGGACAGTTGTTACAATTTACTTAGAACGCATCAAATCACATGGGAAGAGGCCGTAAAGCGATTTTCCAACGACGAAGCAACCCGTCAAAACAAGGGGATAATAACCAATCCAATGACCGGCGAACAGCTTTGGAGCATGGAAGATTTGAACCAAATCGATCAGGAAATCTATTTGCTAACAGATGCCTTGGAGGTTGGCGACATCACCCAACCTAATCTTTACACCAATATGATGGATCCAAAACGAGGCATTCGAATTGTGCGCTTAATGGCTCGAACAGAACCGCATAAGGCAAACCTCAATAACGACTACTCATTGATTATGCGGGCAGCAGAAAACAATAAAAAACAGCAAGTAGTGGACGAATGGACGAAAGATAAAGTACATAATGCTTACATCCGAATTGATGAGAGCTATCAAAAATGTGCATTCAAATCCATTTGGGTAATAAAATAGCTTGTATCTTTAAATTCAAAATTGTTCAAATTACGATACGATGTCTGACAAAGCCGCCATAGACCAATTAGTTCTTCATTACCACGAGTTGAAAAATGAAATCCACAAGGTAATTGTTGGACAGGACGATGTGGTGGATCAAGTATTGATTGCTATTTTTTCTCAAGGACACTGTCTTCTTGTTGGGGTCCCAGGCTTGGCAAAAACCCTTTTAGTAAATACCATTTCACAAACCCTTGGTATAGACTTCAATCGCGTTCAGTTCACTCCAGATTTAATGCCTTCAGACATCGTAGGCTCAGAAATACTCGATGAAAACAGGAATTTTAAGTTTATCAAAGGTCCTCTTTTTTCGAATATCGTTCTTGCAGATGAAATCAACCGAACTCCGCCCAAAACGCAATCAGCTCTTCTCGAAGCAATGCAAGAAAAAGCAGTAACCGCGGCTGGAACTACTTATAAACTCCCCGCTCCATTTTTTGTTCTTGCCACGCAAAACCCCATTGAACAAGAGGGGACCTATCCCCTACCGGAAGCGCAACTCGACCGATTCATGTTCAATATTTGGGTAGATTATCCGAAGTATACGGAGGAATTGGCCATTGTTAAAGCGACTACTTCTGACGTAAAAATAGCCTTGAATCACATTCTCACAGCCGAACAAATTATTGAATATCAATCATTGATTCGTCGTATTCCAGTAGCTGACAATGTCTTGGAATATGCAGTAAAGTTGGTTGGGAAAACACGGGTTGGATCCGAATTCGCACCGCAGATTACCAAAGATTTCATTTCTTGGGGTGCAGGTCCGAGGGCCTCACAATACCTTATCGTAGGTGCTAAATGCCATGCTGCATTGAACGGTAAATATTCTCCAGACATCGACGATGTAAAAGCCGTCGCAAAACCTATTTTAAGACACCGAATTGTGCGCAATTACAGGGCAGAAGCCGAAGGGTACACCATGGATAAAATCATAGATGCGTTGCTCTAAAACGGGTCAATAACTGCTCCAACCAGCATCTGCGACCACAACTGCTCCATTGAGCAAGGAAGAGTGGTCTGAAGCGATAAAAAGTGCCAATTCAGCAATTTCTTCTGACTCGCCCAAACGGGGCATCAGTGAGAATCCCATTGCGCTTTTCTGATAGCCAATCTCATTGACAGAAATACCTTCAGATATTCCGGTATTAATTCCACCCGGACACACCGCATTGCAACGAACACCCTGTTTTGCATAACTGAAGGCCGTATGCTTCGTTAATCCAATCATGGCATGTTTGGACATGGTGTAGGCAGCACCGGCTCGCGCACCGTTCAAACCTCCAACAGATGCGATATTTATTATTGATCCTTTTCCCTCACGCAACATTTCAGGCAATACAAAATGACTTAAGTAAACCGCGCCGTTTAAATTCACATTCATAACATGTTGGTATTGTTCAAGTCCCATTTCTGAAACGCCGGAAAAATCATCCAGAATTCCTGCATTATTGACCAGTACATCAACCACACCGAAATGCTTGATAGACTCTCGAACAACCTCATGCACCGCATCTTTGTCCGATACGTCAACTCCGTACGTTAGCACATGGGCATGAGGTTGATCTTTAAATTCCCCTGCAATTTCCTCTAACTTCTCCTGATTTCGATCCACCAAAATCAAAGGTGCCGAGTGCTCCAGAAACTTCTGGGCTATGGCTTTTCCAATACCTGAGGCGGCACCTGTAATTAGGGATACTTTATTCGACAATAAGCTGCTCATATAATGCTTTTTTTTGGATGGTTTCGGCCTTATGTATATTCTTGATTCCTTGAAGGATAGCATCCGATGTGAATGAAATCGAATCGATGTTGTTTTCAACTAAAAATTGCACAAAAAAAGGATCATCGGATGGTGCCTGACCACAAAAACCAATCGGAATTCCGGCTTTATGAGCGGCAATAATGGCAAAGGATATTAATTTCCTCACTGCCTTATCCGAAGCATCATACCGTTGTCCCCACGAGCCCGCATCACGGTCAATACCCAATGTCATTTGAACTAGGTCATTAGAACCAATCGAAAATCCATCGACCAGTTTGGCAAAATCAGCCGCAATAATAGCGTTCGTGGGTACTTCAACCATCATCCAAACTTGTAATCCGTTCTTCCCCTTCTCCAATCCGTTGGCTTCCAATAAATCTAATACCCGAACCACATCAGAAGTCGTACGGCAAAACGGCAACATAACAGCAACGTTTGTAAAACCCAATTCGTTTCGCACGAATCGAATTGCCTCACATTCCAATTCGAATGCCTCCTTGAAACTCGGGTGAAAATAACGCGATATGCCCCGTAAACCCAGCATGGGATTCTCCTCATGCGGCTCCATTTCCTTCCCACCCAAGAGCAAACTATATTCATTCGACTTGAAATCTGAAAAGCGAACGATGACCGGTTTGGGATAAAAAGCTGCTGCCACACTGGCAAAACCGGTTTTTAACTGTGAGATAAAATACGCCTTAGGCGAGGCAACGTTTACAGCCTTTGCGAGGATTTGTTGGTGCGTCGTAGAATCAATCACTTTTTCGGGATAGCATGCTGCCATTGGATGTATACCAATTTTATTGGAAATAATGAACTCAGTTCGTAGTAAGCCCACACCGTCATTTGGGAAAAAAGATGATTCAAATGCTTTATCAGGGTTGGAAATAGACAACACGGTCTTTGTTTTGGTTGTTGGAAGTTGGGTAATGTCTTCTATGTGTGTTTTCCATTTCCCCAGCCCTTCGTATATATGAGCCTGCTGTCCATCGGAAGCATCTATGGTTATGACATCTCCCGTTTTCAGCAATTGTCGCACTCCTGAAACCCCAACTACAGCTAGTAGGTTCAGTTCCCTCGCTACAATTGCCGCATGGCTCGTTCTACCTCCAAGCTCAGTTAGAATGGCAGCGGCCTTTTTCATGATCGGTTCCCAGTCGGGGTGTGTCAATTCCGATACTAAAATTTCTCCTTCCTGGAAGGTTGAGAGCTCACTCACATCGTTTATAGTCCTTACTTTTCCGGATCGAATTTGTTGCCCTACCGCTGCACCACTTGCCAATTCATTTCCATGCTCAATCAATTCATAATGCTTAATTTCGGTTGGATTTCGCTTATTCAACACGGTTTCGGGGCGTGCCTGCAAAATAAACAATCCACCATCGGTTCCATTCTTGGCCCATTCAATGTCCATTGGAACACCAAAATGTTGTTCGATCCAAACAACCTGACGCGTTAATGTTTGAATATCATGTTCATTCAAAACAAATTGCTTCCTCTTTTCAATTGGTGTATCCACCAAGACCGTTTGATTCATTCCTTTGACTGTCATTTTTGCTTTCTCGCCCAAGGTTCGGCGAATCACAGGAAATCCATTTTCTGAAATAGGCTCCTTGTACACCAGGTATTCATCCGGATTGACCCCACCTTGTACGAGATTTTCCCCTAAACCCCAACATGCATTGATGTGCACCACCTTTCGAAATCCAGAATCTGGGTCAAGCGAAAAGCACACTCCTGCGCCACCTTGATCGGTGTCTACCATGCGTTGAACCCCAACCGATATTCGAACGGACTCATGGTCAAAACCTTTATCGATGCGGTACTTTATCGCCCGAGCGTTATAGAGCGAAGCGTAGCATGCTTTGACGGATTGAAATAAGGCTTCTTTTGTTTCGATGAATAAAAAAGAATCGTGTTGACCGGCAAAACTGGCATCCGGGGAATCTTCAGAAGTGGCACTACTTCGAACTGCCACTGGACTTGAATCTGCTAAAAACCGATGCGTTTCGATGGCATTTCCTATTTCACTTATCAACTCCTCAGGTAATACAGCGGAAAGGACTGCATGTTTACAATGTTGAGACACCAATTCCAAATTGCTATAGGTCTGTTGATCCAGCTGTTGCATCAGTCGCTTTAATTTTCTCCGTAGTCCGTTTGACTCAATAAACGCATCGAAAGCAGCAATTGTCAACGCAAAACCTTCTGGTATTTGTATACCTTTTGGACTTAAATGGAACATGAGTTCGCCAATGGCCGCATTTTTTCCACCGACTAAACCAACATGTTCCGAACGAAGCAAATCAAAAGGTAATATGTAGTTGTCTTTCATTTTTTTGACTGAAAAAACGAAAGCTCTTAAGAAAATAAAGGATGTTCAATTTTATTCAACGAATCATCCAACGACTTGTGTAAACTCATCTCTGGCGGACATAGCCTTTACTATTCTTGGGAATATCAAAAATCCAGGTATAATACCCAACAAAATGGGAGTCGAAAAAACCTTGTTTTCGGTATAAATGCGTTGGGAAAAAGATGCGATTAGTTGGTTTGAGTCCCCCGCATTTAACCTGCGGTGCAATTCCGTCTTGTAAGCACGGGGCTACTGCATGTCGATGTTCAAGGTTACTACCATACTGCCAAACCTCCTGCCATTCCTTTGTCCGGATTGATCCGGAGGATGCATTTTCAGGTGCGATGATGTAAAAACCTCCGAAATTTATTTTCCCTCGTAAATGTTCGATAATGCCCAATGCGTATGCATACCCCATGCTATGAGCGACCACATATAAGGTGTCGTTTTTGGATCCGTTCGGCAACTCGTTAACTTGCTGAAACAAATTTAATCCTGCCAGTTTGCCATTGTTCATTCGCTCCCTGAAACCGGCTTTATTTGGCTCCATGGGATGTAAGTCATAGGTGCTTTTTTTCTTATTCCCTATGAATTTCGTGGTGGAAACGGTCGTATGGAAACACCTGTGTTTTTTAGCATTTAAACATCGCCTCGGATACATCCCTGCGGTTGTCGTGAAATTGAAAAGCGTCCTGTGGTTAGAGGTAGTAACAGAAAAATGTCCATCGGCATAATAGGTGTCAGAAGGATTTATCCGCTGCTGAAACAAGAGGTCGATTTGTTCCCACGGCCTCCAATAATCAAAACGGTCGAAGGAATATATCAAATTCTCCGAGTTGGGATGCTCTAGACCAAATTTGAAAACATCCCCGAAAAATGCTTCGAAATCATGCCCCCTAGTTGTTGCTCTATAGCCATTTATAAACAATAAGATACGTTTAGGAGGATCTACCAGTTTTACTTTTGTTGTCAACTCAATACCAACGTGATTAAAAAGACGGAACGAAGTCTTATTTGTTGTTTTATCCCTCTCACGCAGGACAATGAAATGACCATGAACTCGTTTACTAATAGCTTGGTCAGGTAAGATTAGCCTATTTGAGGAAAACAAAAATTTCAAGGCCCCATTTTTCCCTTTGTCCTTAAAATACTCGAAATACAGCACCGACTTCATTTTTTTGAGGTGCCAATGTTTTCCTCGTTTTAAAAAAACCTCGGTAACTGCACCGTATTCGGGTACATTTTTCATTCTTCTGTTCTTTCTAGCGAGCTCAATCACCTGCTCTTTGTTTTTTCCCTTATAACTTGGCACTTTCCCATTCTTGATGAGGAACTGCTCATAGGTCTGGTTAATTGTAATAAAAACAAATAGGTTAAATCCAAAAAATACAGCAATGGCGATCCCCCCCCAGAAAAGATCTAGAAACCGAAAAGGCAATTGATGTGCGGACTTCCAGCGAAAGAAGGCACGATGAACGAAAAAGTAGATGACCACCAAAACAAGGAATAACAGGATATGAATAGGTGCAATTTGAACCCCTAAAACAGAAAATAGAAATTTATAAAGGTCGGAAGTGATATACAACTCATACGACATGTAGTTTCTCTTAAAAGGTCGTTTCAAAGCCCTTAATGGACTTTTACCCTTTACCAATATGAATCCTTGGTTGTTTTCCTCCCAGAAAACAGCTGCAACTCTTCCACTATTCGAGACGACGTCTTCGTAATCGTCAAAAAACGCATAACTATTACTCCCATGCCGCAGCATATTCCATTGCCATGCCGTCAGCTCTGTGCCATCGGATACATCCATGAGGTTAGATGTTTCCCCTTTTTTTGTGCCACTCGCTTGCCAAAAGTCATTTAACATTCCTTGGCCTCTACCTAATTGCCTTGCCAACTCCAACGACAACTTTTCACGCCCTTGCATGGATATAAAACCGACAGCCTTACTCAATGGTTGATAACCTTTAATTGTGCCATTCACAAAACCGGGGACAACAAAAACATAATACGTGTGTCGATCTGCACCGGGATGGTGATCGAAATATTCGTCACGTATTCCCTGCATTTCAGCAGTGTAACGCGCATGGGTCGGATCCGGATTGGCAAATCGTTTGGGTAAAGGTGAATCCGATAAGCGGAAACGTTTTTCCAACGCTACCTCCCACTTGACATTCACCTGTGCAAAAATCTTGTTCAATTGCTCCTCAATATCCCGTGGATTCACGTAAAATGGAACCAAAGGAACGAGCTTTAGGCGAAGTTTTTTTAATGCGAAGACCTTTACCCGCAAAGTGGCTGCTTCCCTCCTGTTCCAACGAACAACTACCTCATAATCCCGTTGCTTTGCAGAAAGAAATAAGGTCAATGTTGAATCGTTCATGCGCACATACGGCACCTCTTTACCATCATCCAACGAACGAATTTGAACTTTGTCAAGCGTTGAACTTATTTCTTTTGATAAATGCACATATACCAAATCGGTTTCCCCTTGGGCTACTGATTTTATAGCTGAGGTTTTTTCGCCCTTCAACCAAACACCCTGTTGGATGTATTGCTCATTTTGAAAACGTGCCGCGTCAAAGCCATATTTTTGACCGATGGCTGGTCTGAACTCGACAGGATTCTTTACTGTTCGGAATTCTTGACATATTCCTGTAAAAAGAAAACCAAGGACAAAATAAAGAGCCAGAATCAGACGCATTTCTTTATACTATTGAACAAAGTTCGCACATTTTAATAGCTGATGTACATTTCATTGCTGATTTTTAATATACATCTTATCCTCAAATTGATAACAAAAAAAGGCCGTCTCGCGAGACAGCCTTCTAAAAGATTGAATCAATAAAAAATCATTGTTTTGCCAGAATTTTACTAACTTTCCCAAAGGATCCTTCGAACGTAGCATAATAAATTCCTTTCGAAACCGAGGATAAATCAATTGTTTTTTCGCCGGAAACCGTTTCTGAAATCACTAAAGAACCATCTGCAGTATGAAGAGCAAATTGCCCCTCGAATTCAGATGAAATAGTCACGCTTTCAGTAGTTGGATTTGGAAAAAGTTGAAAGCGAATGGCAGACTCAACTAGACCTACGGCATTGCGAACATCAAAAGAAATCGTACCCGGCGACACCCCTGTATCGAAAACATGGATTTCCTGATTGCTGGAAGAATAAATATACACCTTCCCGAAACTGAAAAAATCTGTTTGACTCGCATACAATTCTCCGGATACTGGATCTTGACTTAAATCGTAATAATTCATAGTTAAGTTAGCAACAGGTCCATCGTTCTGCATTAGGCTAATGTCCCATTCATTCAACACATTATCACCCGAAAGCTGATAGACCAACTTATCGCCACGTAGGCACGAAGTTCCGCACCCAGTAATCGCATTTGCGATGGTCGATGTCTCAACAAGTTGCGTTGAAACGGATACTTTAGATACGGATGAGCCAGACCAATCTTTGTTATTTACAGTAACAAGGTACCCATTTTGCAAAACAAGGTTATCCGGATTTTTTCCTTCAGGACCAAGATCAATTTCATCGATATAATTCAAGGTGGTGAGATCTACCTTTCCAATGATTCCCTTCTCATTTCCCCACTCATATCCATTGTTAATGGCAACATACGCATTTGAACCGTCTACTACAATGTTCTGGGTGGCCCATTTCGGTCCTATTATGGTATCAAATGCTTGTAGAAAAGTCAAATCATCCGCATTGTACACGTGCAGGTAGGAATCATAACTTGTTAAGTATTCTCCACGTGAAGCAAGGAGTTTGTTTTCATAAATCCCCAAATTTCTTACTCCCGGACATGAGACAACCGTCACTAACTGATTAGTGAATTTATCGTATTTTAAAATTTGCTGATCCGCAGCAACATACAATGCCGTTTCAGTAACGAGTAAATCTGAACCAAAGCGCGCATTTTCGAGGGTATCTACCACGCTATACACTTGCAATTGGGGATTATACGACCCAAGGGTTACCGGTTGTAATTGCTGGGACGTTTGGTAATCGTAGTAGCCTTCATTAAGCACATACACTTGATGCACGTAATTTTGGCCGAAAGTAAATTGCGCTGTAAACGCAGCCAATAGAAACAGTTTTCTTTTCATCATTTTTCGTTTTACACATTAAACTTTAGACAATGAGAAAAGGAGGACTGAATAGCAATCTCTGCAGCGATGCCATCACCGGGTCCGACTTTAATCTGAAGTCTTCACTCTGAATTACGGCAAGTATTCTGACTCGCACCAACTCGTCCGGCCTTCCCATTAACCAAGGTTAACAGTGACATGTTCGGAAGATTGAACAGTGCTTACAGCTGCAGATACAGTTTTGGATTTTCACCAAATTCCTTTTTCATCCACAAGTGGAACCATAATTCGGGACAAATGTACGTTTTTTTTTAGAATGAAGGTGGAGAAAGGTAGTCAATAGCAACTTTCTTTTTAGCTTCTAAACGGAAGCTGTATTGCACCATTATCGTTCTCGGCGGTTCAATTTTCAAAGGCCTTAAGGAATAACTTCGGTTCAGTATATTGCTGCCAATTATGGCAATTTTATGCTGTTCATTCAAATTGTAAGCAATACGAGCATCCAAGATGAAATTTCCGAATCTATGTGCGTCAAAGTAATCCATGTAACGGAGGTCTTGAAGAAAATCATATTCGGTGGTCGTTTCTTCAAAATCCTTTATAATCGCATCCATATTAACGATTTTACTGAAATACTTTAGACTTGCTCCTATACTCCATTTCCCCTTAATCACGCATTCAACATCGGCTTTTACATTGTGCAGGAATCGGTATTTTAAAATCCCCTTGGATGGATCCAACGAAGTCGAATTGTAACTGAATTCCCTTGGGGCTCCGTCTGGTCCAGAATAGATGGAATCTGAAGCATACACAAAATCAGGAGTCAAGGTTTTGGGCACGATGTAATTATAGCCAGCCATAAATGTCAACTCAACCGATTTTCCCAATTTAGCCGTTCCAGCAAAGGACGCATCAAGTCCCAGAACCCTGGACTCACCAGTATTTAAGAACTTGAAGCCAGCACTTGAACCCATGGTTTCAATTGAGGTAATTGGATTCCATACACCAAACATGTATTCAATGGTATTTTGATACTCCTGCCAAAATCCAGCGACATCCAAAAACCCATATATTTTACCAAGTTTTAACCCCTGTTTGATACCCACCTCCGCGTTCCAACTGCTTTCAGGTTTCAAATTCGGATTTGGAAAAACGCCAAAATTACCTACCCCTGTTTTAATGAAACGCTCCGTTATGGTAGGAAAACGAAAACCTTGGCCATAGGATGCGCGTAAATAAGTTTCACGGTATATTTTCATGCTTGCTCCAGCTCGAAAGATCGGTTTAAGAGCAGTAATCGTGTCATTCAAACGAAAATATTCCAAACGTCCACCCGCTGAAACATTCACCGTATTGTTGATTTTATTCTCAAGTTGTGTGTAAGCAGAGACGTTTAGCATTTGATTATTCGGTGAACCCGACCCCACGTATATATTGGCATAGGAATTTGTGAAAGTACCCGTTACACCTCCTATAAAATCCAGTTTTTTTAATTCAGGAAACGTCTTTTGGAACAAATAATCACCGTAATAAGTCTGAGCACGGTTGGATTGATTGGCTGTCATTTCATTATCCACCACCAACACCCTTCCACGAAGACTATGTTTACCATCGGTAGAAGTGAAAAAATTCAAAAAAGGATCAACATTAAAAATCAACTGATCTTGAAGAAAAACCGCACCTGGATAAGCACGATACAATCCAGTCGAATCATTCAACCATGCCAAGGGCATGGTCATTCGTGCTTTCATGAAATTGCCATTGATGCCATAACTCAGTCCTTTTATTTTTTTAGACCTGTAGCGGATATTGAAATTTAACCTACCCCTCATCGACACCATGTCTTTTTCAGAAAAATTCGTCACCGTATCCGGAAATACCGACGAAACGGTAGAATCTACTATTGGCGGACCAATATAGCCGTGATCATAATTTAAGTTCCCACCAACAACCAGGTCTAATTGCTTAATCATTCGTGAATGCAGGAAATTCATTCCATGGATACCCGGGTAATTGTTCCACCATCCGGTTCCATCTATAGATGGTTTGCTATATGCACCGGAATACACATTGATTTTTGTCAAAGGCGTACTTTTTGGAAAGGCTGTTCTAATATGTACTGATCCAGAAAGTGCTGAACTTCCTGACAACACACTGGCTGCTCCCTTTATTACTTCCACTTGATGAATGTTCTCCACTGGAATAAATCCCCATTCAGGGCGTCCTGCATCACCTGAAAGCATGGGCATATCGTCTACTATAACGGCAACTTTAGACCCAACTCCAAACGTAAATCCACTCCCACCGCGAATTTGTGGTTCACCATCTAAAATATTCAACCCAGGTGTTTGATCAAGAGCCGTTTCTATGCTTCGGGTATTTCTATTTTCAATAAGACTCGGCTTTATGATTTCCATCGAAACCGTTTGATCCTCAATTGGCTTGTTAAACTTCCCAACTTTTACCTCAACGTCTTTCAATTCCTTAACCAATGTTTCCAGCTTAAAATGCAACTCCATGGTTTGATTCGCAACAACCATGATGGAGGTGCTGTCATTAAGCATGCCAGTTGCTTTGCAAACCAAGAGGCATTTTCCTTGGGGCAATTCCAATTGATAGTTTCCCAATTCGTCACTTACAGCACCGATAGTGACATCGGACTTAAATATTACCTTAGCCCCAATAACGCTTTCGCCATTTTTATCGGTTATCTTTCCTTTAACCACTCCGGTTTGCTGTGCCGATAAAAAAAGAGGGGACAGCGATGAAAAAACGACTAAATAGAAGAGGGAAAATTTATTCATACTTTAAAAAAAAGTCCCCGAAGGGACTAATTTAACTTACTATCAGAACTTGACAACTCGTTTTGTAACGCGCTGTCCGTTGTTTTCAATGGTTACAAAATATACCCCATTGACCAATGACAGCGGAATGTTTGTGGCGATTTGTCCGGCGAAAATGATTGTTCCGTTGGAAGCATAAACGGTTACTGAGGAAGACAAATCCTGGAATCCATGCAGGAATAAGTTGTTGTCTCCAAAACCTACTTGAATCAAATTCAATTCAGTTTGCTCAATTCCGATGTTAGAGGTTACGGTAATGTCTACACTTGCACCATCGCAAGTGAACGAAGGCGTCCCTGCATCGCAAATGTTGTAATTGAACGAGTCGTTCCCCGAAAATCCATTGTTCGGTGTGTAGGTAATTTCCCCTGTAGTCGTATTGATACTCGTCGTTCCATTGGCAGGTGCAGAGGTAACAGTAATACTACTCATATCAATTTGATTTTCCACATCCACATCGTTAGATACAACATCGATGACCACTGGTGTGTTCATGGAGGTGGTAGCATTGTCATTATTCGCGATAATTGGGTTATTACCTGAAACAGCTTGAGTTACTGTAACGGTCACAACAGCCTCATCGCACAATTCAGGGGTACCGTTATCACAGATAGCGTACGTGAATGAATCGGTTCCGAAAAACCCAGTATTTGGGGTATATGTTACAGAACAAGTGGCAGAATTGACAGTTACCGTTCCGTTTGCAGCAGGAGAGGTAACATTTATGGAACTACAATTTAAACTATTTTCAGGATCCTGGTCATTTGAACTGACAAGAATGTCAACCGCTACATCCTGGGATGTAGTCACAGCATCATCAGTAGCAACAACAGGCTGATTAACAGGGTTATAAACAAGTTGAATGTCATCAATCAACACTTCATCATTAGCCGCACCACCACCCGGAGTCATGTTCGTGGTAAACGTCACTAGAATAAATTGAGGATCAGTTGATTGACCAGAATACACAAAAGGAACCGATTTTCTTACCCATCCCCCTCCAGTGGGCAAGTAGTTTAGCGTCGCGTTGGCCACAATATGTGGTATTGAATTGGCATCTTGTGGATCGCGTAAATCGTAATTATCATGCAAAAGGGCATTTACCCTTGCCATTGAATTACCCGATGCAGCCGTAAACTTAACCCAAAAAACCAAAGAGTCTGGACTTGTCGTAATTGCTTCTGAAAAATTGGCATCTGCCGTTTTGGTAAAATTATAATTGCTAGAACTTGAGGGAGTTGAACTTCCCATGTTGATTTGTCCCAAGGTCATGTTTCCATTGGCAACAACTCCCAACGTTGATTTGGACCAAATTCTGGCACAATATGCACCCGTTGCTCCTGGGCGAATTGCCGTTGAACGTTGAACTTGCTGTGAAGCAAATCCCACCAAACTACCAGTACCTGATTTAAATCCGTTCCAGTTTGTAGGTTCCTCATTTGTAGTCCCAACGTTATCCCAAGACTCCATGTCACTATTTCCTAGCTGAGTTTGGGCATGCGAAATCCCAACAACTAACAACACGTTTAACAATAGTAAATTCTTTTTCATAGTGTTTCGTTTATTGCAACAAAGATACGAAACTTCGTTTGAATGTTTTCTTCTGCATTCTTTAACAGGAACTAAATTTACCCGAGCGTTTAAGTTTTCCTTAACTTTGTTTCATGTTGAGTGCTTCTATTTCCTCCTCTGAACTCTTTGTTATGGAACAGTTTTACACCATTCAAGGAGAAGGATTTTACAGCGGAAGGGCGGCCTATTTTATTCGCTTAGCAGGCTGCGATGTAGGTTGTGTATGGTGTGATGTGAAAGAAAGTTGGCATTCAGCTGATGCTCAGCGAATGGAGATTGCCGAAATCATGGAAAAAGTTGTATCTTCAAGGGCGAATTTCGTTGTAATTACCGGTGGCGAACCCCTGCAGCAAAATTTAACTGAACTTACTCGTCAATTGACTTTACAGAACATCGAAATTGCCATTGAAACGTCTGGAACCTATCCTTTGCATGGGACGGTTGACTGGTATTGTTTTTCGCCAAAAAAATTCAAAAAGCCGCTACCGCAAGCATATGAATTGGCCGATGAATTAAAAGTTGTAATCAATCATTCGAGCGACTTTGAATGGGCCGAAACACATGCCAAAAACATAAAAAAAACCAATGCCAAATTGTTTTTACAACCTGAGTGGTCTAAATCTGACCTTTTCTTACCTGAAATCATCCACTACGTAAAAGCAAATCCCTTGTGGAATATATCTTTACAAACACACAAATTCATGGACATACCTTAAACACTATTTCATGACAAAAACACTCATATACTTACTCCTTGCACTCACCCCCTTTTGGGCGAATTGTCAGTCCTACTCCACAAGTAATAAAAAAGCCATTAAATTGTTTGAACAAGGTCAACGCGAACCAAGCCTATCGCTTGACCCAAAAGGAAATCGTCCTAATTACCCTAAAGGTCTTCAATACCTTAACATGGCCCTTGAAAAAGACCCCAATTTCTGGGAGGCGCATTTGCTTGCCGCTGAATTTTCGGAACTTACATCTGATTTTAAAAGCGCTATTGGCCACTATGAAGCCGCTATTAAAATAAACCCAAACCACAGCAGGACAGGTAGTACTTATTATTATCTTGGAAACCTGTTACAGCAAGCTGGTGATTACGAAAAAAGTGCTTATTATCTCGGTGAATTTTTAACCTTTAGAGGGGCAAATCCCGATATGCAAAAACGAGCTGTACTTATGAAGAACTGCTGTGAGTTTGCCTTGCGGGCCATGAAAAATCCTCAAGAATTTAATCCAATCAATATCGGTCCTGGGATCAACACGGAATGTGCCGAATATTATCCAACCATTACCGTAGATGGCAAAACTATTTTATTTACGAGGCGCATTAAAGACCCGAGCATTCCAAAGTTTGGCGAACAAGAAGATTTTTATGTTTCGGTAGTTGACGCCAATAATACTTGGCAGCGGGCTGTTTCAATGCCTTCAAACGTCAACACCTCCCACAACGAGGGTGCCCCCACCATTTCGGCCGACGGAAGGTCCCTTATCTTTGTAGCATGTTCTGATTTTTCGGGTGGTAATGACTACGGTGCAAACCGTACTGGCAAAGGAAGTTGTGACATGTTTGTTACTAAAAAATTAGGTAATCAATGGAGTACGCCACAAAATTTACCTGGAAATGTAAATACCTTTTCATGGGAATCACAACCTTCCCTTTCCGCTGATGGTAAGACGCTTTATTTCATCCGCCGTGTTTCGAAAAAAGGAGAAATGCCCGATTGCGACATTTTTATTTCGAAGTTACTTGACAACGGAGAATGGGGAACCCCAATCGCATTGCCTCGCAATATCAATACATCCATGGAGGAGGAGTCTGTGTTGATTCACCCAGATGGAAAAACATTATATTTTGCTTCCAAAGGGCATATCGGAATGGGTGGATCAGACTTGTACATTTCCAGAATGGATGATAACGGCAACTGGATGGACCCCATCAACCTAGGCTACCCGATAAATTCCAAGTACGACGAAAATTCACTCATGGTATCACCAGATGGTGAAGTAGCTTTTTTTGCCTCTGATCGCAAAGGAGGATATGGCGACTTAGACATCTACTATTTTAAGATGCCTGAACCCTTTCGTCCAACAAAAACACTTTATTTCGACGGTATCGTATTTGACCGCGAAACAAAAGCACCATTAGCAGGAAAATTTCAGTTAATTGATCTCTCGACAGGAAAAGAAGTGATTACCTCAACAGCCGATGCAGCAACCGGTGAATTCCTTGTTTCCTTGCCTGTCAATCGGGAGTATGCACTCAATGTCTCATACCCTGGGTATAATTTTTTCTCCCAGAATTTTAACATGACGCTGACCGATGAAATGCAATCTGTGCACATGGATGTTCCGTTGGTTCCAATCAATAGCAGCACTCCAGTCGTACTGAACAATGTGTTTTTTGACTTTGGTAAGTCCACCCTACGTGCTGAGTCAAACATTGAATTGAATAAACTATTCGATCACCTCAATGCGAATGCCAAAATGAAAATAGAAATTGGTGGACATACGGACACACGTGGAGACGCAAAAGAAAACCAAGTATTGTCTGAAAACAGAGCGAAGGCTGTATACACTTATCTTACAAATAAGGGAATTGATCCAAAACGAATGACTTTCAAAGGGTATGGTGAATCAAAGACGGTGATTAGCGATGACCAGATAGCAAAGTTAGCAACGGAAAAGGAAAAAGAAAAAGCACACCAGAAAAACCGACGAACAGAATACAAAATAATCAATTGATGCATTTTATTCGCATTATAAGACCCCTGAATTTATTGGTTATGGCATTAGCCATGTACGGTTCATGCTATTACATCATGGCGTCCAACTCTTTCCAGTTTGTCAGGGTAAATCACCTTGATTTTGCACTCCTTGTAACTTCTACCTTGATGATTGCTGCAGCAGGTAATATTATCAACGATTACTTTGATGTCCGAGCAGACCGCGTAAATCGTCCGGAGAGACTCATCATAACGAAACACATGAAACGTCGCTGGGCCATTTTAATACATTGGATCTTGAATGGGGTGGCTTTTCTAATAGGTGCATACTTGAGTTTTAAGTACAGCAGTCTATGGTTCGTTTTTATCCACTTGATTTCAATCAACTTGCTATGGTTTTATAGCCTTTTACTTAAAAAAAAAGTGCTCATCGGCAATTTGATCATCGCCTCCCTTACGGGAACGATCCCACTACTTGTAGTTGTATTCTTTAAAGTTTCTAATTCCAGCTCCTACGATAACTCTGAATTTTTGCCAGAATCCTGGACTACGAGCATCGATTTTAGTCTTTTATACGTTCTTGCAGGATTATCCTTTGTGCAAAACTTATGCAGGGAAATAGTTAAAGACCTAGAAGACATCAAAGGTGATAAACATATCCATGTCACCTCACTTGGTATGATTATAGGGAATCGTCCTACGTTGATTGTTGTTTCTCTTTTGTGTTTGGCATTACCCGTGTTTTCTGTAATGCTACTACTTCATTGGACACCTTTTCACACGTTACATATGCTTTCTTGGGTTCAACTCTCACCCATTTATGTCGCAAGTGGAATGAATTTGGTTTTTATTGGGTTGGCTTGTTCCAAGAATGGCAGTGAAAAACTAATATGGCTTGATTACTTGCTTAAAACGACCTTAATTGTTGGCATCATGTGTTGCATTACGCTACCCTATTTTTCATCATGAACGTTATACTTGGTTCCCAATCACCCCGAAGAAAAGAAATTTTAAATGTATTTCTTGACCATTTTGAAACATGCCCACTAAATATTGACGAAAGCTACCCAGAAACCCTACCGTGCAGGGATGTAGCTTTGTTTCTTGCTGAGAAAAAATTTAACGCTTACGCGAACACACTGGAACATGACATTCTGATATGCGCAGATACAGTGGTAATTCATCAAAACCGTTTACTCGAAAAACCGAAAAATCGACAAGAAGCGATTGAAATGCTCCGTTCACTCTCTGGGAATACCCATCAGGTGATAACTGGTGTATGCTTGGGACAAGCAAAAAACAAGAGCAGCTTTTCATCCGAAACAATTGTAAGCTTTTTGGAGCTAAGTGAAAGCGAAATCATTAGGTATGTAGACGCTTATAATCCATTTGACAAAGCAGGTTCGTATGGCATTCAAGAGTGGATTGGCTATGCAGCTGTTGAATCAATACAAGGATGTTTCTACAACGTAATGGGATTGCCAGCCAGTAAAGTGTACCAAGCGTTAAAATCGTTCGGCATTTTTCAAGCATAAAAAAAGGCCGCTAAAGCGGCCTCATTTGTCATCGTCAATCTTATTCATGTACAGTGAAGGTCACTCTTAAATCCTTTATTGTATGCAATTCGGGATCGTCGGACTCATCTGCATCTTTACTTTCTTCACTAACTCCCAATCGTTCGGTACTCAACCTTGACTTATCGATACCCTTTTCGACAAGGTAATTGTAAACCACAACAGTTCTTCGGTCATCCATCCCTTCAAAGTCAGGTTTTTCGGTTGCAATCGCTTGCTCAGCAGGATCGCTATGCCCAGAAATAAGCAAGGTTAGTTTTGGATTTTTCTGTAAAACATCAGCGATAAAATTGAGTGCTTCTCTACCGTTCTCAGAGAGATCTGCTCGGGTAATTGCAAAATGAACCTCATGTGCTTCTATTTTTTCAGCCGCCGACATCGTATCAGATATGATGACTTTTTTATGGTAAATCGCAGCGGAATACTCAGTTTCGGCAGAGGCAGTGATGCAATCGCATTCCTCTCCTGTTTCCAATAAGGTTACAGATACATCGTCAATGAAATAGTAAGCTGCAACGGGTTGAGGTGCTGCTTTCAGTAAGGCATAGGTTGGATCGGATTTATCGCTACCAAGGTATTTTGGGTGACCCTCAAACTTGGTTTCCTTGTCTGAAAAAAAGTTTCCGAGCACCATGAATTTTTCTCCACCTTCAGCCACGTATGTACCACAAATCTGCTCCCATCCAAAATGCGTGTTTATCGTTCGTGACTCGTTTCGGTAATCCATAATGAACTTTCCTGTTCTTTTGGGCTGAACAATCGCAGCATCTGCAAAGGACAATAGTTCCTTATCGTCTTTTGTAAAATATGCCCCAATGTTATTGGTAGAGTACTTTGATAGATCGGCCAAAGAAACGTAGTACTTTACACAATACCTCATTCCCTTTTTCATAGGAGAGGACAAATTAGTTGCGATGTAATTTCTTGGCAGCTTTGCCTTTTTGGGATCTGGGGCAGGCGAATAAACAGATATACCTGCATAATTGTTGCCTTCCTTCGGTTGTTCCTTGCCGTAGGAGTTAATTGACCCCGACAAGTTCGAGTTCAGCTCACTTTTTTCTGCTACAAACAAATCTGCTTGAAAGGACGTTAACGAATACCAGCCCTTTGCGCTTTTTATCATATCCAATTTCTTTGGAACCTTCCCATCAATTGTCTCAAAAGAACCGTTATCTAATAGGTTTTCACCACTTAACTGTGCGAAAGACAGGTCAGTAACTCCTATGACCGCAACTGATAACAAGGTAAGTGGGATTTTTTTAAACGCTGAACTCATAATTTTTAACTGTTTTAATGAACGTTTTTACTTTTTCAGGATCTACGTCCGGGTAAACTCCGTGTCCCAAATTTACTATATGTCGTTTACTTTTAAAGCTTTTCAAGCCATTTATTGTTAATTTTTCGATTTCTGCATGATCGGAATACAACATGCATGGGTCAAAATTCCCCTGGATTGTTCTGGTTTCACCTACTAAGTTGCGCACGTTAACCATGTCCATGGTCCAGTCAAGTCCAATTGTATCGCATGACAATGCGGCCAACTCACCAATCGAATGAAACGCGCCTTTGGCAAACAATGTGAGCGGTACCCGATGATCAATCGCATCCGCAATACGTTTCAGATAGGTAAGACCGAATTCACTATATTGTTCTTTTCCCAAAATTCCTGCCCAAGAATCAAAAACCTGAACTAGGTCAGCACCCGCATCGATTTGCGCGTGGAGGTAACGAATAGTTACTTCGGTAATTGACGCTAACAATTCATGTGCCACTTCTGGTTTAGTGTACAATAATTTTCTTGATTCACTGAACGTTTTTGAGCCTTTACCCTCCACCATGTAACAAAATATGGTCCATGGTGCTCCAGCAAAACCAATTAAGGGAACCCGGTTATTCAATGCTTTCTTGGTTATCTGAAGGGCATCCAAGACGTAGCCAAGGCGGTCATTTACATCAAAATCAGACTCGATTAACTTTAAAGACTGACTATCTCGAATCGTTTTTTCAAACCAGGGTCCTTTTTGTTCCACCATTTCGTAAGTCAGGCCCATCGCTTCAGGAACGACCAATATATCGGAAAAAATGATGGCGGCATCTACGTCAAGAAGGTCAACTGGTTGAATCGTAACCTCCGCTGCCCGCTCTGGTGTTTCTACTAGTTCTTTAAACCCGCTTAGGGACGCTCGAACTTTACGGTATTCAGGCAAAATGCGCCCCGCTTGACGCATCAACCATACCGGATAGCGCTCTATTTGTTCACCACGGGCTGCTCGCAACAACAAATCGTTTTTGAAACTCATGCCAGCAAAGATAAGCATGGTAACTCATTTGAAGAGCAGTTTACCATTTTATTTCCTCCATACCATGTTGGACAAGGTATTGATTGATTTGACTGAATGGTTTGGAACCAAAAAAACCTCGATGGGCAGACAAAGGCGAAGGATGTACACTTTGAATAACAAGGTTATGCTTTTCATCGATAAACACCCGTTTTTTTTGTGCCCAACTCCCCCAAAGGAGGAAAACGACGTTCTTTTTATGTGCTGCAATAACCTTCAATACAGCATCTGTAAATTGTTCCCATCCTTTAGTTGCATGACTTCCAGGTTTTCCCTCTTCCACAGTCAGGATCGTATTCAACAAAAATACCCCCTGGCTAGACCAATCCTCTAAGCAACCGTTCGTTTTAACCATGCCAACGTCGTCTTTAAGTTCTTTATAAATATTATTCAAGCTACGAGGCAATGGACTCACCTCTCTTTGAACAGAAAAGCACAATCCATTGGCATGTCCACGTGTGGGATAAGGATCTTGACCAAGGATAATCACTTTTATTGAATCGAACGGGCATAGATCAAAGGCATTAAAAATACTTCTGGCGGGAGGAAAAACGCGACCATCCTTTGTTTTATATTCCTCCCTAATAAAGTCTGTTAACTGAATGAAGTACTCTTTTTCAAATTCCTCGTTCAATACGCGCTTCCATGATTGGTCAATCCTCACATTCATATGTAAATTTAACAAGATGAAAGCATTTACGTGTTTGTACAAGCACTAATTTTACACCATGAGAAAAAGATGGATCGTTCTATTTTCCCTTTGTCTGTTCATGACCTCTTGCAATCAATCCGAGACAACCATGGAAGCAGAGATGGAAGATAAAAGTGTTGAAGTGAGTCAGCCCACGGTAGGGGTGGAATCAATGGCCAAAAGGCATATTGAAGCGAATCTACAAATTCCATCTAATGAAAAATACGCTTACAAAATTTACAAAGCGCATTTGGATGGAGATGACAAAATAGATGCGGTCATTGCTGTCAACAGGTTGGAATTCGCCATAAACAAAGCTTCGATTGATGGAAAAACGGCCAAGAGAGCAGAATTAGGCTACATGGGTAATTACAACTACCTTTTCTACTATGATGGTGGATTAAACCAAATTTCGCCAAACATTCCTATTCCCTCTAGTCCTAAGGCACCGCTCAATATCCTTTTCGAACATGTTACCTCCACTGCCTTCAAGGATATCATTGTCGAATACCGAATCTTGAATGCATCCTACCGTGATTATTTTACAGTAACAAACCATACACCACGGAGGGTGTTCTCTTGGAAAAATTTTGAAGGCATTAACGCTTCTGAAAAGGAGGCTTTTTGCTTTTCTTACGCAGAGGGAACAATGGGACCTTCACGTGATATCCTTGTTAAAAAAGCGACTTTTCAACAAGAACAAGAGGCAACTAACATGTATACCTACATTCCAAAAATCATTGAGTCAGAAGAAATTTTACATCGTTTTTTTTACCATCCGAAAATGGATAAGTATGTCACAAAAAAATGATTGAATTGCTTTCATAAACGGGGACTTTCTTTTGGAAGCCCCCGTAAAAGTTTATTTTTTCTCTCAGAAAGAACCACGAAGCGTTACAATAACATTTCGACCAGGCGCCGATATATTGGAAGCAAAAACCCTGTAGTTTCGATCTAGGATATTCTCACAAGCCAGCTGCAAACCAATATACCTATTAAACTGGTATGAAAGACGCGCATTTACGGTATACCAGGAAGGCATCCCATCAGGAAGTGCATAGGCTTGATTGTCTTCACCGGAAGGGTTATATTCTTCGATTCGTTTCCAGGCACTGTACTGAACAAAGAAATCGCCTTTGAATTTCTTATCCGTTACCGTAAAACCAAACTTACCAAATGCAGGAGGGATGTGGTCTAAAGGTATAGCAACCGAATCCGTTTTAATGCGCGCATAGGTATAATTGTAGGTTGCATATACACCCATTTCCTTGGTCAATTTACCATTTAGTCCCAACTCGAGGCCATATAAATAGGCCTTTCGCTCGTTTTGTATGGCGACCACGTTGCTCATAACTCCTTCGAACAAAATGGAATCTTGACCATTGTAGTTAAAATCTTTTACCATCAGGGCATTTTTAAAGAGGGTATAGTATCCTGTACCAGAAAAGGTCCATTTTTGATCAAAGGTATGACTTAAACCTATCTCACCATTGTATGTGAACTCAGGTTTTATTTGTTCGTTAGGTACGATTAAGTTTCCTGGCGTAGACTCGAATATTTTACTTAAATCATCCACATTTGGAGCTCTGAATCCGTTAGAGAATAGAGCGGTTAGACGGGTATTTTGCTCTGGTTGATAAACCAACCCAATATTGCCATTTAGCGCTTGATTTCGTTGATTTGCCTCTTTGAAAGGGAAATTGAAAAAAGTGGTATCTGAAAAGGTGGCATTTAAACCAACAAAAGAAAATCGCAGGCCATCATTGACCACTAGTTTTTCGCTGAGTTCCCAAGCATGAGTAACGTACAACGCCGCTGAGAACATAGATGCTCCCCCTGATGCATATCGGGTGCTAATGGAAGCTGATTCGCCGGTAACAATATCAACCGAATTTGCGCTAGAAACCACGCCATTGTACCAGCCCTCAAGCCCATACCTCATTTCATGAGATCCTCTTTTTTTCATGAGGTCAACATTTATCGTATAAATAGCTAAGTCTTCTATTCGTTGATTAAAGTCGTTGTCGTTGAATTTGCGATCAAAACGGCTTTCTTCTATTTGCTGATACCCGACGGTTAGACGAGCGAAGTCATACCAAGGGTTCTGATTGGTTAACTCCAATTGGTAAGAAGTTAATAACCGTTTTTGAGGACCATAGTACCATTCCGCAAACCTCGGTAATCCGTTCGTCATTAAGGTTAACCGATCGTAACGTGGAATATTGGAAGAGGTTGAATATTGCATATTCAGACGGTGCAAGACCTTTTCATTTTGCTGAAACACGCATTTTTGAAGGAAATCATATTGGGAGTATCCCGACCCTACTTGCAGGTTGGTGTCTGGATTCAATACCATGGAATCTTTGTCATCGAAACGCTGTTGGAACCAAGTCCTTGCACCAAAGTTCCCAACAAAAATTTCCCGGTTTGCCCCTTGTCTTAGGTCTCCAAAATGTGAAAAGGTGAAAGACGTCAGGGAACCAAAACGCTTCCCACCTACTGAAACATTCGCATGGGCTGCGTATCCATTTGCAGCTGACATATAACGCGTGTAGGCATTTGCTTTAACCAAAGGCTTGTCCTCCTTGGAAAGCAATGGATCTTTCGTTTTAAAGGACATCACCCCGCCAAGTGCATCGGAACCATAAACAACGGATCCTGGACCAAAAACGAGTTCTACCCTGTCCATGATAGAATTGTCAAGCGTAATTACATTTTGCACATGTCCACCACGGTAAATGGCGTTGTTCATTCGAATACCATCCACCACAATGAGCACTTTATTCGTTTCGAAGCCACGAATAATAGGACTTCCTCCGCCCAATTGGCTTTTTTGAACCATGACATTTCCAGAATTGGCCAATACATCTGCGGTAGACGTTTGATTCATGAGCTGAATTTCGGAAGCACGAATAACTTGAATTTTTTGTACGACATCTTTTTTCTTTTCCTGAAATCGACTTGCGGAAACAACTGTTTCCTCTAGGGTATTAACATTTGATTTCAGAATAACCACAAATTCCATTGCTTGTAACTCGCTCCATGTAAGGGTTTTTTCAAGAAAATCGGGGTGATTAAACGTAAGTTTTTCCTCAGAATTCTGCAAGAAAATCTCACCTTTCTGATTGGAAAGCAGCACTTGTTTCCCTGAAACTTTAACATCAGAAATTCCTTGCATCGTGAATTCCTCCACGATACGAATATTTACCTGCGCTTTGGAGGTAATCCATAAAAATAACGAGAGGATTACACATATATATGTTTTCATTTTCATTTAAATTAAGTTCGAAATGGCCGCGAGAATAATCACGGCAAAAACGGGTATCCGATTGACAGAAACATCAATGGGATTTTGTTACAAAAGTTGCAACAAAAAATTGGTCAGCGAAACATGCTTACAATTTAGTGGAAATAGGAGGTTAACAACTCGGCGGTTTTTCGAGGGGCAATGAATGTTTTGAAGAATGGGCATCAAGGTAAGTGACCAGGTGCTCCTCAATCTTCTTTATGAAGCGAATTTGATAGGTCGTTTGTTCGGGATGAATATATAAAACACCTGTCAACGTTTTCCAATGAACGGGAGAAGAATCCGGATGTTTTTTGTGAAGGTTCGATGAAACCATCATTCCTAAGGATGCGAAAAGTTTATCTTCTTGTTTATCCGAAATACACTTCAAAACAACAGAATCATGGCTATTAGTTTGTTTTTCTATGATGTCATAAAAGTGATTTTCCCAGACAAACTCATTTGATTTACGCCATTCCAATTGCTTAAATTCCAAGGATGAGAAACGAAACTCCACCAAATCTTCTTTTGGAACTCCCGCTTTAAGCCTGGTTTTAATTTCCTTTCTGATATCCCTTCGTTCGTATTGAAAATAAACGAATGAACCTAAACCTTGCCAAAGCAATACTATTGCAAGGAGAAAAGGAATAATTTTGTTCACATTCAAAAATACGTAATTCGTTTGAAATGGTAGATTTACCTATGCAAGAAGGAAGCCTCAATGTTCATAAACATGGAAGATTTTATGTTTTGGGAAATTTGGAAACAGCGGAATTGATGGTAGTTGCTCTACATGGTTATGGTCAATTAGCCCGTTTCTTCGGTCGGCATTTTTTACCGATTCCAAGCAACGTGGCATTGGTATTTCCTGAAGGAATGCATCGATTTTATCTGAACGGAAGCAGCGGCAGGGTTGGTGCCTCTTGGATGACCAAAGAAGGTCGGGAATGGGACATAAAGGACAACGAAGATTTTATGGATCGGCTTGTTGAGCTAGTTCAATTGAAAAGATTCAAGCGACGGATTTTGGTAGGTTTTTCTCAAGGTGGAGCAACGGCAGCAAGGTATTTTTTCAATCATAGCACTGATTTTTCTGAACTGGTCTTATGGGGTTGTGTGTTTCCGCCAGATATAGATCCATCCTTTATTTGGACCACTAAGGGAAACTGTCGGTTCTTTATTGGCAAGGAAGACCCTTTTTTTCAGGATGAAGAAAAAGAAAATGCACTTTCCTTTTACAAGAATCAGGGATTTGAAATAATTGAATATACGGGAGGGCATGCAGTAGATTCGTTAACGTTATGGCAATCTCTTGGACTCAATGCCATTTAAATTTTCCCCTAGTTCTGATTATTTGGCATAATTTCTGATATTTGCAGCCGATTTAACTTTTTTGAAATGAGATTACTTACATTCCTATTCGCACTACTCACCACGATTTCATACGGTCAGGACTCGAAATCACAAGGTATCCTGAATAAATTATCTGCTAAAATCAAGGGACATACCTCGTTCTACCTTGAATTCAGTGCGTATGTAAAAAACACCACTAATGGCACAAACACGAGTCAAAGCGGAAAGGGCTGGGTCAAGGGTCAAAAATACTACGCAACGTATGGAGAAAATACCGTTATTTCCAATGGTTTAAAAACCTGGACGATTATCAAAGACGAAAAAGCTGTTTACGAATCCGACGCCAACAGTTCGGACGATGAAATGATCAATCCGAAGAAATTGATGACGATTTGGGAAACTGGGTTTAAAAACAAATACAAAAAGGAGAGTAAATTGAATAACCAAACGGTTCACATCATTGACTTGTATCCAAAAAATCCGGCTAGTGTTAAATACAAATACATCACGTTGTATATTGTTAAGTCTAATGTCGAATTAAAGAAAGCCATTTTAAAAACGAAAGATGGCACAACAATGACTTATGTTTTGAACAAATTCACTGCAAATCCAGCGGTGGAAGATTCCAAATTCGTATTCGACATTAAGAAGTACCCAGGATACAAGGTCATCAAGGATTAATTCCTTTAATACAACATAATCTTTTCGATTGCCTCTGACAACCTGTTTTTGGCTAAAAATTGGTTTTCAAGATCTGCAGCAAACGGTACTGGGGTATCAAGTGAAGCAACCCTCAACACGGGTGCATCCAGTGATTCAAAACAATGTTCGGTAATTAAAGCGACCAGTTCTCCACCGATTCCTCCGGTCAAACAATCCTCATGTAACACAATCACTCTGCCTGTTTTCTTTACCGAACTAAAAATCAACTCAGTATCTAATGGAAGTAGGGTTCGCAAGTCGACAATCTCGAAGGAGTAATGTGGAAAATCCTTACGAGCCTCCATTGCCCAGTGCACTCCCAAACCATAGGTAATAATAGTCAAGTCGTTTCCTTCGCTCTTTGACGCTGCCTCTCCGATGTTGCAGGTATAATAATCGACTGGCACTTCCGATTTCAAACTTCTGTAGAGGTATTTGTGTTCAAAAACCATCACTGGATTTGGGTCTTCAATGGCCGCGTTAAGTAAGCCCTTAGCATCGTATGGATTAGATGGATAAACGATTTTCAATCCGGGCGTATGAAAGAACCATGCTTCATTGCTTTGTGAGTGAAACGGTCCGGCTGCGGTTCCTGCACCCGTAGGCATTCGGATGACAACATCAGCATTTTGTCCCCATCTCCAATGAATTTTGGCTAGGTTGTTTACAATTTGATTGAACCCACAGGTTGCAAAATCTGCAAATTGCATTTCAACAATAGCTTTCATTCCAGCAATGGATAATCCTAGTCCGGCTCCAACGATCGCCGATTCACAAATAGGGGTGTTTCGAACACGGTCCTTTCCAAATTGTTCTACAAATCCTTCGGTCACTTTAAATGCGCCGCCGTATTCAGCAATATCTTGACCCATTATGACCAAGTCCGGGTATTTTTCCATGGATTGTTTAAGGGCATCGCTCACCGCATCAATAAAGCGCATTTCTTGCGTTTTCGTTCCTGGCATTACAGATCCAGCAGAATGCGCCGCATAAAGGTCATTGAATTCAACTTCAAGATTTGGGCTAATTTTGGGCGCATTATTGGCCTTTTCAAATGACCTAGCAATCTCGCCTTTAAGGTCATTTCGAAAAGCCATCATTTCCACCTCCTTGAGAATTCCCTCCTCTAGAAGAAACAATTCAAAATTCAGCACGGGATCTTTTGTTTCCCATTTTGCCTGTAAACCTTCTGGGTAGTATTTGGTGCCCGATGCTTCTTCATGCCCTCGCATTCGAAAGGTCATTAGTTCAAGAATTACGGGTTTGGGATTTTCCCTCATCTTTTCCGTAATGGATCGTAACGTTCGAATGACATCCAGTATGTTGTTTCCATCTACTTGAATCGCCTCCATTCCGTAACCGATTCCTTTGTCAATAAATTGTTTGCACCTGAATTGCTCGATGGATGGGGTTGACAGTCCCCAGCAGTTGTTTTCTATAGCGAAAACAACTGGTAAGTCCCAAACGGCAGCTACGTTGACCGCTTCATGAAAATCTCCTTCGGATGCGCCTCCATCTCCGGTAAATACGAGTGTGGCTTCTTTTCTCTTTTTAAGTTTTGCAGCAAGTGCGATACCATCGGCGATACCCATTTGTGGTCCTAGGTGAGAGATCATTCCTACCAGGTGATGCTCCTGCGAACCGAAGTGAAAGGAACGGTCTCTTCCTTTTGTAAAGCCAAGCTCTTTCCCTTGAAATTGAGCGAAAAGCCTGTCTAATGGCACTTTTCTAGCCGTAAAAACCCCTAGATTTCGATGCATTGGCAAAATGAATTCTTTTTCGTTCATTGCTAAGGCACAACCAACAGAAATTCCTTCTTGTCCCCATCCGGAAAACCATTTTGAAATTTTTCCTTGACGAAGTAAAATGAGCATTTTTTCTTCGATTAACCTTGGCAATAAAATTTCCTTGTAAATGTGCAATAGTTCAGCATTTTCAAACCTCTCACGATTGAATTCGATATTCCTTTTATCCAATTTGTTCTCCATTTCGAGTTATTTTTACAAAAGTAAGCATTCTGTGGGGTCTCAAGTTGGCAACCATCGAATTAATCCCCACAAAAAAGCGGCTGTTTCATGGAGAAACAGCCGCTTTAGTAAATGTACTGAGTTGTATTATACGAGTCCTTGATCAATCATTGAATCGGCCACCTTTACAAAACCAGCAATGTTGGCGCCTTTCACATAATCAACAAATCCATCTTCATTCTTGCCATATTTAACGCAAGCTTCATGAATGGAAACCATGATTCCATGAAGTTTTTGATCTACTTCTTCTGCAGACCATGAAAGACGCAATGAGTTTTGTGACATCTCTAGTCCAGACGTTGCAACGCCACCGGCATTTGAAGCCTTACCAGGCGAAAACAAAATCTTTGCATGATGAAATGCTTCGATTGCTTCAGGTGTTGATGGCATGTTGGCTCCTTCTGCGACACAGATGACCCCATTTGCAACTAATAATTTTGCTTCATCACCATCAAGTTCGTTTTGTGTTGCACATGGAAGAGCAATGTCTACCTTCACTTCCCATGGGCGTTTCCCTGCGACAAAATGAGCCGATGGGTACTTATCACAATAGGCAGCGATTCTTCCCCTCTGAACATTTTTCAAGTCCATTACAAATGCTAATTTCTCCGCATCAATTCCATCTTGATCATAAATGTAGCCAGATGAATCAGAAAGGGTTACGACTTTTGCTCCCAATTGAGTTGCTTTTTCACAAGCAAACTGAGCAACATTTCCCGAACCAGAGACCGCTACCGTTTTACCCTGGAAAGAATCTCCTTTTGTTGCCAGCATTTCTTTTGCGAAGTAAACGGTACCGTAACCAGTTGCTTCTGGTCGAATCAAGGAACCGCCCCAATTTCTTGCTTTACCGGTTAAAACACCTGTAAATTCGTTTCTGATTCTTTTATACTGTCCGAACATGTAACCGATTTCACGACCTCCTACTCCGATGTCACCGGCAGGTACATCGGTATCAGCACCGATGTGACGGCATAGCTCTGTCATGAAGGATTGACAAAACTTCATTACTTCGTTGTCTGACTTCCCTTTGGGATCAAAATCAGAACCTCCTTTTCCACCTCCCATCGGCAATGTGGTAAGGGAGTTTTTAAATATTTGCTCAAAGCCTAAAAACTTCAGGATAGACAAGTTTACGGAAGGGTGAAACCTCAAGCCGCCTTTATATGGTCCTATAGCTGAGTTGAATTCAACCCTGTATCCGCGATTGACTTGAACATTTCCATGATCATCCAACCAAGGGACACGAAAAATAATAATTCGCTCAGGCTCAATAATCCTTTCAAGAATCTTTTCTTGCTTGTATTTAGGATTTTCTTCAATAAAGGGGATTACGGTATCTGCTACCTCCTGAACTGCCTGAATGAACTCGGTTTCATGGCCGTGTTTGGCTTTAACGCCTTCCATAAAGGCGTCAATTTCTACTTTGAATTTTGATGACATTTAATTAAAATTTAAGAATGGCGCGACAAATGTAGTTAATTTTTCAAGCATGTATTTGGAAAAAAACAAGAATGTCAAATCCAATTAAATTTCGATATCTAGCAGGTTGTATTTCAAGTTATTGTCCTTTATCTTGGAGCCTTAATTTTTGGTCGCGGAGATAAATACTTTCCAGAATTAAACAACTTTACTTAAATTAGCACGTCTTTGAACAGAATATATTTTCTAGTATGCAACATCTCCTCTTTCGTTCTTCGGTTTTTGTTCTCTATTTGTTCTCAGTGGGCTTGGTTTATTCACAAGCTCCTCCCCCACCTCCACCGGTAACACTTTGTTTGGGTCAGGATGACACGGTTTGTGTTGGTCAGCAAGTCACCATCAATAACTGTGGCGGTGGTGCCGGTATTGGTTCAGCGGGAATCAGTTTGACAAATCCGGTTACGTTAAGCCTTAGCGATGACGTATGGTCGGGAGCTATTAACATGGGGTTCACCTTCAATTTTTATGGTACAAACTACACCCAATGTGTGATAGGCTCAAATGGATTGGTGTCTTTTAACATGGCAAATGCGAATGGATATTGTCCGTGGTCATTGGTAGGTATACCTCCGCTACCTACTACAGGTCTAACCTCCGCTCACAATGCAGCCATGATTTGTTATCAAGATATGAACCCAGCCATGGGAGGCACCATTAAATATCAAACTATTGGAACTGCGCCAAACAGAATTTTCGTTGTGCTTTACGAAAATGTAGCAATGTTCAGTACTGGACAATGCAACTACATGGGCTTGTTGCTTTTTGAAGGAACGAATGTAGTCGAGTATCATATTGGAAACAAACCAATTGCCGCTACTTGGAATAATGGTTTAGCGATTCAGGGGGTTCAGAAAAACGGAGGTACTGTTGCGCACACCACAACGGGTAGAAATAATACACAATGGTCCGCTTTGCAAGATGGCAAGCGCTACACACCAAATGGTCCAAATGCGTACACTATTACCACGATACCTTACATGATGATTGTAAGCCCTAGTGGAACCTTCCAATGGGCAAATACGTTGGGGCAGTCCTTTCCTTACAACAATGGAGTATTAAATGTGGCGACAGTACCACCGGGAACCACAGGTTATTACCTTTCAGGTTCTGCTTGTGGGGTAAGCATTGGTTCAGTCACTTCCGATACGACTTGGCTGACAAGGATAACACCAACCGTAACTGCTACTTCCACACCAGATATTTGTACTTCGAGCATCGGTACGGTCACGGCTATACCTGGGGTAGGAACAGCACCATTTACGTTCTCTTGGCCATCATTAGCTGCTAATACAGCAACGGTGAATAATGTTTTAGCGGGTAATTATTCTGTCTTCATGACGGACAATAATGGATGTACCGCTACGGCATCAATCCTAGTTAATGATACGCCGGCATCTTTTTCAGGAACAACAACGTTGGTATCTTGTCCCGGTGGCAACGATGGTACAGCGACGGCAACAATGAGTCCATCTTTGGGTACTCTAACCTATCTTTGGGACGATCCTGCTGGACAAACGACCCAAACGGCCACTAACCTGTCTGCAGGTGTTTATAACTGTACTGTTACATCAACCGTTGGATGCACCGGAACAGTCACTGTAACGGTGTCAGAAATCCCAGGAATGCAGGCAACTATTACTAACCAAAGCGATGCAACGTGTAATTCTGGTAACGATGGGATAATTATCCTTGGTGTAAGCCAAGGAACTGGACCCTACTCTTTTTCATGGGACAACTCAAGCTCAACGTCGAATGTTGCTAGTGACCTCGAGGCCGGCACACACACAGTAACCATAACAGACAATAACGGTTGCGTGATTACCATTAGCGGTACGATTGGTGAGCCAGCTCCTCTTTCCATAACAACCTTAACTCCCGACACTCAGATTTGTCCCGAAGACGACATCCTTTTGTCCGTAACCGGCACGGGCGGCTCCTCACCTTACACGTTTACGTGGCGCGAAAATGGATCGGTGATTGGTACCGGAACATCTATTAATGTTGACCCGATTACTACCAATACACAATATTGTGTAACCATGTCGGAAGCTTGTGGTTCGCCTGAAACAGATTCCTGTTTGATGATAACATTTCCCGTTCCGATTCAACCTGGCATTACACCAGACAAATTAGAAGATTGTATTCCCGGTTACTTTGAGTTTACCAATTCTTCGACAAATGGCGGAGAAATTGCCACCACGTATTTTGATTTTTCAGACGGAGATAGTTTCTTGGAAGAAGGCGCAGACTCAACTTCAAACTTATTTCCTGATCCAGGACAGTATTCGGTTACAATGACAATCACAAGCATCTTTGGTTGTGTTTATGTGGATTCCTTTACCAACCTCATAAACGTGAAACCACTGCCTGTTGCCGACTTCACTTTTTCATCGAATCCAGCTACTTTTTTCGAAACAACAATTCTAATGCAGGACCGATCCACACCTGATGCCATTTCATGGGAGTGGTTTATCCCGAACGCTTCACCTACCAATTCGAATTTGGAAAATCCAAGCATAACATTCCCAGAGGGGGTAATTGGTCAGTATCCTGTCACCTTGGTTGTAACGACTGAATATGGTTGTTCGGATACCGTTACATACCTTATGAACATCGTTCAAGACATTATTTTGTATGCTCCCAACACATTTACACCAGACGGAGATGAACACAATCAAACTTGGGGTGTTTTCGCGCAGGGAATTGATATTTATGATTTCGAACTGTTTATTTTCAACAAATGGGGGGAAGTTATATGGGAAAACCGGGATCCATCGGTTCATTGGGATGGGACTTATCGTAACATGATTGTACCGGAAGGCACCTATGTATGGCGAGCGACGGCAAAGGATCCGTTTACCGATAAAAAGTACGAATTCAATGGTGCTATAAACCTTATCCGATAATTATTAACTGAAATAATACGAACAAAAACGGTTGTTTAACAAAATAAATTAAAACTATGAATCTTCGCATTGCATTAACACTCGCTGGACTTACGGGATTGGTACTATTGGAATCTTGTGAAGTACTAGAATCGGCAGCTTCCATTGTAACTACCACCACACAACCGAACAATGCGCCACCAGCATTGACAAACGACGAGGTTATCTCTGGATTGAAAGAGGCATTGGTTGTTGGTGCTACCAATTCAGTAAATCTCACTTCGGTTACCGATGGTTTTTTAGGTAATTCGGCTATACGACTACCTTTTCCTCCGGATGCGCAAAAGGTAAAGGATAAAGCGCTGGAATGGGGACTCACGGGTCAAGTAGAAAAATTTGAAACCACGCTAAACAGAGCTGCTGAGGAAGCCAGTAAAACAGCCTTGCCTATTTTTCGAAACGCCATTTTAAACATGAGTATTTCGGATGGATTTGCGATTTTGAAAGGTGGTGATGGCGCCGCAACAAAATACTTGCGTGACAACACAACCTCACAATTGGTAACTGCTTTCCGTCCAAAAGTAGATTCCGCTATTGCTAAGGTAAAATTAACAGAGTACTGGAATCCTATTATCAATAAATACAATTCTGCTGTAACGCTCACTGGAGGACAGAAAATAAACCCGGATTTGGGAGCTTTCGTGACTGAACGGGCCATCCTCGGCCTGTTTCAAATTGTAGAAACGGAGGAAAACAAAATTCGCAAGGATCCTGTTGCTCGGGTTACTGACATTTTGAAAAAAGTTTTCGGAAGTATTACAAATTAATATTCGTGCGGTATTTCCCACCTTCAGAATTGGTCTTAAATGGCGAAGGAGCTGTATACCACCTTGGTTTGACTCCTAAAGACATTGCGCACAAAATAATACTCGTAGGAGATCAGGATCGCGTTGGAATGGTCAGTTCCTTTTTTGAACATGTAGAACATCGTTCACAGCACCGCGAATTTGTTTGTCATACGGGTACCTACAAAGGCAAACGTATATCCGCATTATCTTCAGGTATCGGTACGGACAATATTGATATTACCATGAATGAATTGGATGCCTTGGTCAATATCGACTTTGAAGAGCGCAAGCAATTAAGTAGCCACACTTCTTTGGAAATCATTCGAATTGGAACGTGTGGACTCTTACAACCAGACATCCCCTTGCATGCTTACGTGCTATCTACCCATGCATTCGGCCTTGACAATATCGCTCACTTTTATGAAATTCCATTTACAGATGATGAGGAAAAGTTGAATGAACACATTTGTAAACATCTTGGTCTCCCGTCAGGAATTCATCCCTATCTATGTGCGTCAGATGAGCATTTAGATCAAAAACTCCTTGGTCCAAATGTTCATCAAGGGATCACAGTTACAAGTAGTGGATTTTATGGCCCTCAGGGTCGTCAACTGCGCATTCCAAATAGGGTTAAAGATCTAAATGGGCTACTCAGTTCATTCAACTCAACAGGAAAGAAGGTTACCAATTTCGAAATGGAGAGTTCAGCCCTATTCAGTTTAGGTCGGGCCCTTGGTCATGCTTGTGCAACGATATGCTTGGGAGTTGCAAATCGCCCGAATATGGCCTTCTCCAAAGGCTACGAAAAGGAAATGAATGGTTTAATTCACTATGTACTAGATCGTTTCTAGACTTAATGGAAAGCATTGGATGCTGCCTCCAAAATGCGTTTTGCTTTTCTTTCATCGACACATAGCATCGTTTCTGAAAACAGCGATTTCTCGTCTTGCTGAATTTTCTTTGTTGCTGAAAAATGGATGGATTCAGGCTGGAGTTCTTCAATTATTTTTTTAACATTGGCTGCATTGATTCCTCCTCCGGGCATAATTTCTATTGATTGGCCGGCTGCTGCAATCATTTTTTTAAGAATGGGGAGCCCTTGCTCTACGTTTCTTGCCAATCCTGAAGAGAGAATGCGATGTACACCAAGGTCAATTAGTCCGTTCAATGATTTTTCCCAGTGAATGCAGTCATCAAAAGCACGATGAAAGGTAACCGACATAGGGTACGCCTTTTTCATGATTTTCTTCATTGTATCGGTATCTATGCCTCCATTTTCACTCATTGCCCCCACCACAATTCCCTTTACTCCCAACGAACGGCAGTTGATGATTTCTCGGATCATTACCTCAACTTCTTCCGTTGTATATATAAATCCTCCGGGGCGCGGACGTATCAGTACATGCGTTTCTATTCCGCACGCAATGGCATATTCGATCATGCCGTATGATGGCGTAACTCCTCCTTGTTCCAAGTTTTGACAAAGTTCAATGCGGTCAAAACCTAGGCTTACAGCTAAAGAAACTGCTTCTAACGAAGCAGCGCATAATTCAAATTTCATGGCTCACAGAAAACAATTATTTCATCCAAAAAAGTCCAAGGAATATTTCCCTCTCCGGGCAAACCCATTTCGATAGCGCTCTTTGGATGAACAACCACCTTTAAAAACCTGCCTTTGGAATTTACACGCAAACGAATTGGAAGAACGTCACCTTGCTCAAATCCAGCTACAGGACTATAACTGGACTGGTTTTCTACTTCATCAAAATCGAGTCCATCTTTAGACACAAACAAGCTTATTCGTTCCGGAGTGTGGATCCATGCGCTGTGGTCCTCCAGAACGCCGATTTCAACCTCGTTCATCTCTGACATTGCACCCAAATCAATCACAAATTCAATGTTCGACTGATTAAAGCCAAGCCATTCGCCGCTCTTCCAAGGACGTTTTCCTATAACGCCATCCGTAAGTGTTGTGGCTCCATTCCCGGGATATTGAGCCGATGGGGGTGTTAGTAAGTTGATTTCGCAACCCAGCGATGGATGAATCACATGCTCAAGGATGGTTGTTGTTTGGTTTTCTTCGTTTTGAAACCTGTGTTTGTACTTCACTATTTTTTGTCCGGGGGGGCGTTCAAAGTAAAAGGTATCGACCTGTGACACCACTGTTCCTCCGTTCATGGTTTGAAATTTCTCATCGGAACGAGAAAACATGGAGTAGGAGGCATTGTCAACATTGGATTTCAAACGAAACCCAATTCCTTTTTTCATGCGGAAGAAACGGAATTCCGGGTTGAAATATGACCGTGAAAAGTGAACGCCTTTTTTTGCCAACATCGGGAAATGCGTTGTGGTCAATGACATCAAAAAATCGTCAAATGGCGGTTTATTCTTGCACCAAAGCACCTGTGACAAGGCTATTGCCCTCGGATAAACCATGTATTCAATTTTATCAAAGTCTTGGATATATTCGGTCCATACATTTGCTTGAGCACCTAAAATATAACTTTGTTGATCAGGCGTTAGTTTTTCCGGAATTGGGTTGAAATCGTACACTTTATTCAGCGGTGTATGACCACCGATAGCAAGTGGTTCATCGCTTCCATTGCTTTGGTAATGGTCGAAGTAGCAATGTGAACCAGGGGACATCACCACATAGTGTCCTTGTGAAGCAGCCTCTATTCCACCTTCCATTCCACGCCAAGACATGACGGTAGCATTTGGGGATAAACCTCCCTCTAGAATTTCATCCCAACCAATCAATTTTCTTCCATTTTTGGTTAGAAATTCATCCATTTCTCGAATGAAATAACTTTGCAATTCGTGCTCGTCTTTAAGCCCATTTTCACGAATGACTGCTTGGCATTTTTTGCACTTTGACCAGCGCGTTTTGGGTGCTTCGTCGCCACCGATGTGGATGTATTCAGAAGGAAATAACTGCATTACTTCAGTCAGTACATCCTGTAAAAACAAGATGGTATTTTCATGTGCACAAAAAATGTCGTCAAAAACACCCCATAATCCTGGGACACCTAGCGTATCGCCGCTACAAGAAAGCTCAGGGTAAGCTGCAATTGCAGCACGTGCATGTCCGGGCATTTCGATTTCAGGCACGACAGTGATGTATTTTTTTGCCGCATATGCCACTACCTCTTTAATCTCTTCTTGTGTGTAAAATCCACCGTACCGTTCCGTGGTGTATGTTCTTGGTGTAGTGGTGTAATGGTCGTTCACTGTACTATCCCGATACGCTCCAATTTCAGTCAGTTTTGGGTGTTTTTTGATTTCAATGCGCCATCCTTGGTCGTCTGTTAGGTGCCAGTGGAAGACATTAAATTTGTACATCGACATTAAATCAATGTAACGTTTTACTTCTTCAACCGTGTAAAAATGACGAGCTACATCGAGATGGAGTCCTCGCCATTGGAACCTTGGCTCGTCTTGGATGAAACCTTTTTGCAAGGTGAACACTCCCTCCTCCTCCCACTTAACAAGCTGAAAAAGGCTTGTGAGTGCGTAAAAGCAGGCCTTTTCATCGCTGTAACGTATGAGTACCTCCTCATTAATTGTAATGGCGTAAGCCGATTCTGGTGTATTGATTGATTTTTGGAAACGCATTTGGGTATTTCCATTGCCAAAAACAACGCTTACTCCTAAATTTTTGGTACAGAAATCCACAAGGTAGGTTTTGCAGTTTTCAGGTAAATTATCACCATTGACCGAGATGAAATTGGAAAAAGAAAAGCTACCTTCCGCCGTTTTGTATACGTTAGGTGTTGGTAAAATGGGGCATTTTTGACCGAAAGAAAAAAAGCTCATTGCACATAGGAAAACTGACGTTCGAACATATGTCCAGTAAGTAATCAGGCGGGTTTTGAAGGAAAATTCTCGATGCTGTATCTTCATTTCTAATCAAACAAATCGTTACATGTTTCGGCGGTATTGACCTCCCACTTCGAACAAGGCGTTGGTTATTTGCCCCAGCGAAGCATATTTGCATGTTTCCATAAGTTGCTCAAACATATTTTGATTGTTTATCGCTGCCTCTTGAACTTTTTTTATCGCGTTTGTTGCCTTTTCTTCATGCACCTTGTGCAGGCTATTAAGCATTTCAATCTGGTACTGTTTTTCTTGTTCCGTTGCCCTGATCACCTCTTTCGGTAGGATGGTTGGTGACCCTTTGGAACTTAAAAAGGTATTGACGCCAATAATCGGGAATTCCCCTGTATGTTTCAACGTTTCGTAATAAAGTGACTCTTCTTGAATTTTGGAACGTTGGTACATCGTTTCCATCGCTCCCAAGACCCCTCCTCTTTCCGTAATTCGATCAAACTCAATAAGAACAGCTTCCTCTACCAAATTAGTTAGTTCCTCAATAATGAACGAACCCTGCAGCGGATTTTCATTTTTTGCCAATCCCAATTCGCGGTTGATGATTAATTGAATAGCCATTGCTCGACGCACGGACTCTTCGGTTGGTGTTGTAATTGCTTCGTCATAAGCATTGGTATGCAATGAATTGCAATTATCGTATATCGCATAAAGTGCCTGCAGGGTGGTACGAATGTCATTGAAATCGATTTCTTGCGCATGAAGCGATCTCCCAGAGGTTTGGATATGGTACTTGAGCATCTGAGCTCTTGGATTTGCGCCGTATTTTTTGTGCATGGCTTTCGCCCAGATTCTTCGGGCCACGCGACCAATCACCGCATATTCTGGGTCGATTCCATTGGAGAAGAAAAAGGAAAGATTCGGTCCAAAATCATTTATATTCATTCCCCTGCTCATGTAGTATTCCACGTAAGTGAAACCATTCGCCAAGGTGAATGCCAGCTGAGTAATCGGATTGGCACCTGCCTCAGCAATGTGGTATCCGGAAATAGACACTGAATAAAAATTACGTACGCCTTGATCGATGAAATATTGCTGGACATCGCCCATCAATCGTAGCGCAAATTCGGTGGAAAAAATGCAGGTATTCTGTGCCTGATCTTCCTTCAAAATGTCGGCTTGAACCGTTCCACGTACTTGTTTTAAGGTGTCTGCTTTTATCTGATTATATGTTTCGATCGGTAAGACTTGGTCACCTGTAACCCCCAAAAGCAAGAGTCCTAATCCATTGTTGCCTTCCGGGAGTTCGCCTTGGTATTTGGGTCGGTTCGAACTTTTTGCTGCGTAAATGGCATCTATTTTTTGATTGATTTCTGCTTCAAGTCCGTGTTCACGAATGTATTTCTCGCAATTCTGATCTATTGCTGCATTCATAAAATAAGCCAGCAACATTGGAGCAGGTCCGTTGATTGTCATTGAAACCGAGGTCATTGGATGCGACAGATCAAAACCGGAGTAAAGCTTTTTGGCATCATCTAGGCAGCAAATGGAAACACCCGCATTTCCGATTTTCCCATAAATATCGGGGCGATGATCGGGGTCATTTCCATAAAGTGTTACGGAGTCAAATGCGGTGGACAAGCGTTTGGCCGGCATTCCAAGAGATACGTAATGGAAACGTTTGTTGGTTCGTTCAGGTCCTCCCTCACCGGCAAACATTCGAGTGGGGTCTTCCCCTTCCCTTTTAAAGGGAAATAAACCAGATGTAAACGGAAATTCCCCTGGTACATTTTCCTGCAAGGACCAACGCAAAATATCACCCCAAGCGGTGAACTTAGGCGTAGCAACTTTAGGAATTTTCAAGTGTGAAAGTGATGTTGTTGAAGTCGCTACTTTCAACACTTTATCTCTTACTTTGAATTCATAATGCTCGTTTTTATACCGTTGGCATTTTGCTTCCCATTGTTGCAATAACTCCCAATTTTTAGGGTCAAAATTCAGTTTTTCCCATTCTAAACTTTCATGCAGGGCTTTAACGAGTCGATCCTTATCTTCCAGATTCCCAGACTCAATGGTTTGAATCGTTTGTACCAGACCATGCAGTTTATTGGCAATGACAACCTGATTTTCCACCCATTTGTCATATCCCCTGTTATTCTCAGAAATCTCAGACAAATAACGTGTTCGATCGGGAGGAATCACGAATATCTTTTCGGACATTTCCCTTGAAATCGTAAAAGAAGAATTTAAAGACGCACCTGTTTTTGCTACCAATGTCGACATCAGCACCTTGTAGAGCGTATTCATTCCTGGGTCATTGAACTGAGAAGCAATGGTTCCATAAACGGGCATTTCATCGACAGAATCGTCCCACCTGTTGTGGTTGCGTTGGTATTGTTTTCGCACATCTCTCAACGCATCCAGTGCTCCTCTCTTGTCGAATTTATTGAGCGCAATTACATCGGCAAAATCCAACATATCGATTTTTTCCAATTGGGTTGCAGCTCCATATTCTGGCGTCATGACATACAACGAAACATCTGAGTGGTCGAGTATCTCTGTATCGGATTGACCAATTCCCGAAGTTTCGAGTATAATTAAGTCGAAGGACGCAGCCTTTAGAATTTGGATGGTTTCTGCTACGTGCTTGGAAAGGGCCAGGTTGCTTTGTCGTGTGGCAAGGGAACGCATGTAAACACGGTCATTCTTAATGGCGTTCATTCGGATGCGGTCGCCCAATAATGCGCCTCCGGTTTTCCGTTTTGAAGGATCTACGGAAACAATGGCGATTTGTTTATCAGTGAAATCTATTAAGAATCGCCTCACTAATTCATCCACAAGTGACGATTTTCCTGCGCCACCTGTTCCGGTAATTCCCAATACAGGAACGTGCGTTTCATTGGCTTCGGTATTGATTGTTTTCATCCATTCGGACGCCTCTGAGGGGAAATTCTCTACTGCAGATATGGCACGTGCTATGACCGGTGAACTTTTTTGTTTGATTTGGTCTATGGACGGGTTCGCATGCTCACCCAGGGGAAAGTCACATCGTTCAACGAGGTCGTTGATCATTCCTTGCAAGCCCATTGCTCGTCCATGATCAGGATGATAGATACGCTCAATTCCATAGGCCTCCAGCTCTTCAATTTCGGAGGGAAGAATGGTTCCTCCACCTCCACCAAAAATTTTGATATGTGGCGCTCCTTTTTCCTTCAATAAATCGAACATGTATTTGAAATACTCCATATGGCCTCCTTGATAAGAAGTCATGGCAATGGCTTGGGCGTCTTCTTGAATCGCACAATTTACTACCTCCTCCACGGAACGGTCGTGGCCGAGGTGAATGACTTCGCATCCCGTTGTCTGAATGATTCTTCGCATGATGTTAATGGCAGCATCGTGTCCATCGAACAAGGATGCGGCCGTGACAATACGTACTTTATTGGCTGGTTTGTATGGTTCTTGTGTATGCATGTGCGGAACAAAATTTTAGGTAAAATTACAAAAAAAGCAGGGAAGCTTTTTCTGCAAGTAGCTAGGAAATGATGTTAATCTGCTATACGCAGAAGTACGTAACTTTTGATAAGCCCTTCTTGGTATATTCATAGACAATTAAACCTAAGTTGACTACCTGAATTTCTGTTCTTTGCAACTTTGCGATAGGATAAGAAATATACAGACAAATGAGCGCTTCCCTTTTTACAAGTAATAACGTATCGATTTATCAGAACGACATGGAGCAAGTAGACATATTAAAAATATCAGGAAGTTTTTACACGGCATTTGCTGATGACATTTGGAAAGAACTGAGGCACTTTTTAGAAAGCCTTGAACGTTTTGAAAAACGAATATTACATTTGGTATTCGAGATTGAACACATCAATTCAGTGAATGTGATGGGATTGTGTCATGTGCTGAATAGCAGCGATGCACTCACCGATAAGAAGGTGCAGGTAAATTGGGCATGCGCCAACGACAACGAATACATGCGCGAACTAGGCCAGGATATTTCGGAGGTAGTCAACATTCCCTTTCAGTTCACTTGACAGCTAGGAATGAAAGATGCATCAAAACCTTAGAATCAATTTCAGGTTAAACCTGCGTTGCGTCAAGTAATTTGGAATGGAGTAATATTTTCCTTCAATGTCTTGGATCCACTGTTTGGAAAGCACATTGTTTACGCCCAGCAAGTTGAAAACTTCGAAGGAAAGAATAGCGTCTGTAAAATTGCGGTTCCAGAAAGTTGATTCCTCTTTTTTCTTGTAAAGGAAATCATAGGACATGCCGATATCCACCCGAAAATAGGCTTTCATGCGCAAGGTATCCTTATATCTGCTAAAATCAGGTGGACCGTATGGCAGGCGTGCTCCATACAACAAGCCCATTTGTACGCTGAAACTTTCAAAATTGGGCATTCGGTCTTGAATAAGCGCGCCAAAATTAATCCATTGATCGGTTGGTCTAGGTACGTAACCTGGAAAGATTTGAGCGCTATCGACTACCGTCTGATCTTCGCTATAGCCGAAGATGATGCGTTCACCCGCTTGGTTGTAATACTCCGTATAGGAATCGTTTAAAATATCCTCTTTTGTAGACAGGAGTCCAACCTTGAAAAAGGATTCGATGCCTTCAACGAATTGTCCATGTATGTTCATATCAACGCCATACGCATAAGCGATGGCATTATTTTCGGCGTAATACCTTGTACGCACATTCTCAATTTCATACGGATTCACATCCCACAAATACTTGTAGTATGCCTCGGCCGTTAATTTAAACGGTACATCCCTGTTCCACATGTTGAAATACACATCACTTCCAATTACGGCATGAAAGGACTTTTGCGATTTCACGTCTAGGTTCAATGCCCCGTTAAATGTCCTGAATTCTCGGTAAAAAGGAGGTTGGTAATACAAGCCTGAGGCAAAACGAAACGATACATCTCGGCGTTTGATTTTTCCATTATCCACCAAATACATGCGAGGGAAATAGGTTAACGCCACACGAGGCGTAATGTAAAGCTCCCTATTCACCGAAGTGTAGCCTATTCGGTTACCGACACTTAATGCCCATTTAGCGTTCGATTGCATGATGGTATCTTGGTAGGATTCAGTTATTTTGACACCGTTTTCTTTTCTTTTAATGGTCTTGGTAACTGACAAATTTCGTTTGGTATTAGACCATAGGGCGTTGAGTTGCATGAAACCGGAGTACCTCTGCCCCTTTAAAGCTAAGTTTCCTTTGATTGTTTCAAACAATTCCACTTCTTCATCCGTTCCCTGAGGCACGCTGTAACCGGCGGAATCAATCATTTTCCATTCGCTCAGTACATCGACAAAATCGTCATGCTGGACGTTAAATCCCCACAGGAGTTTATGGTTCCTGAACTTGTTTCTTTCGTCATCTTTATACCCTTGGTATAGCGTCGATTCACCATTGTGGTAGACATTTAAAATAGTGGCGTTCAATTTGTTTCGGGCATGATTTAAGAAGGTACCAATCCCTAGCACCGCTATGGAATCTCCGTATTCCTCTTTGGACGGATCGGTTTCCAGTAAGTTAATGTAGTACTGACCTTGGATGTCGAAATACTCGCGTTCTACGGAATTGAATACGGTGGCATATAAATCCAACTTCGTCTTTTTATTTGGGGTCCAATTGAGGGATGTTCCACCCATCATGGTCTGAAAACGTGTTTGTTCCTGCCCGTCGAAATAGATTCGGAACGAGTAGGCTTCATTTGCGGTCCCAAAATCAGTTTCCTGGGTTTGTGGCGTAAAACGGAAATTATTGGAGGAGAAATGCCCTAGCACACTCCATGTTAAATTTTCAGTCAATGCGTAATTTGTTAAGAACTGAGCATCCCAGAATACCGGATTGTAGGCTCCTTTGGTGGGAAGTGAATTCAGCAAGTACCCGTTTGATCGGTAACGGGCTCCAACAAGGTAATTAAACCGACCACTTGGATTTCCCTCACTGTGCACTTCTACCCCCAGCAACGACGCCATAACGGAGGCCTTGAATGAATCGGGACGTTTGTAAGTGATGTCCAGCACAGAACTCAGTTTATCTCCATATTGTGCATCAAAACCGCCTGCCGAAAAACGAATGGCTCCAACGAGTGCTGAATTGATAAAACTCATCCCTTCCTGTTGACCGCTTCGGGTAAGGAAAGGACGAAAAATATTAAAGCCATTCACATACACAAGGTTCTCGTCATAACTGCCACCACGAACGTTGTAATTGGTCGTCAATTCGTTGTTTGATGTTGCCGCCGTGGTGTATACCAAGGTACGCTCAACCCCTGAGAGAGGCGATAATTGGAGATCAATGATCGGATGCTTGGGCAATTCGAAGGGATTTCGAGCCCCTGTCACCTTAACGTCTTTTTCCTCGATAAATGAAAAGCGGATGTCGTCCAGTACAATGGAGGTTCGTCCTTGGACCTCTATCGTCCGTATTTCCTTGTAATCTCCGAATTCGGCTTGAATGGTAAGTGTTTGTAACGAACCACAAGACAAGGTGAAAAATCCGAGGGAATTGGTATACGTGCTGATTGTGGTGTCCTCCGCCATGAACACATGCGCATGTTCGATTCCTTTGTTGCGTTTATCTGTGCACTTTCCACTGATGACAACTGACTGAGCACCAACAATTAAGGGAAAAAACAAAAAAACTGCTACTAAAAAACGCATGAACAAAAGTAAGAAATGCAAACGTCAGCGTGCCATAAATATTTTATTCTTTGACAAAGATAAAATCTGGATCGAATGGATCGATAAGGTCACGTATTTGGTTAAGGCGTTGTTTCATTTTTCCATCGGAACAAAACTGGAGGAAACTCACGGCACGTTCCTGCATGCTTCCACCGGGAAAAACGCCCTGAAACAGTTGATCGAGGTCTTTAAGTTCCTGTTCTTGTTTTCCTTTTACGGAGCGAAGCACACTCTGTATCATCCGTTGAATGGCTTCCTCGCAATGATGTAACTCCTTGGAAATGTTTCTTACCGCATTTTGATCGAGTCCATTGAAAAGGGCCTCGGTAGCTTCCCTCAATTGGGTATTGGCAGCATTTAAGGGATGAAAGTCAAAATTATCGGCGGCCGCTTTTTCCGTTCGTTCGCTTTTAATTCGTTCCAACGGACGAAAGAAATCCTCCATTGCGAGGCCTGATCGGGATAATTTTTTCTCCCATCTTTTTTCAATAATCGCTATCGAACACCTGGGTTGAATCAAGGGAAAAACAATGTCATATGCTTTAAAAACAGGTGAAAGTTGCAACCAGTAAGCCAGTTCCCCAACCCCGCCAACATAGCAAACATTGGGCAATAGCACTTCTTGATACAAAGGCCGCAGGATGACGTTCGGTGAAAAACGTTCGGGATGTGTCTTCAACTCCTCCAGTAAGTCTGGTTGTTGGATGCCCCCTTTTCCTTCAATGAAAAAGTCAGCTTCAACTTGTTCAATGCGTTGCCTTGAGTAATCACCGAGGTAAAACAAGTTGATTGCTCGCGGATGAGCCTGAGCCTTGAGCCCGGAGGCTAAAAACCGATCCTTGTCAGCGTCCATTGCATTGAAAGCACGCTGATTTCGTAACTCCTCCGCCATAATCGGGCTAAAAAGGTGTTTCAATTCCTTTCGATCTGGATCTAACACAATCAGTCCGTTGTCACCAAAGAGGTAATGAAACAAGGACTGCGTGGCTTCCACAATGGTAGCTCCCTTATAATTGTTCAACAAGTCGTCTATTTCGTTGGACTCGGAATGTTGAAAAAACGAAGCAACTTGTTCCTTTAACTCCTCGATTGGGGCAAACGGGTACCTGCCAAACGCACCTCCGAGCTTCTCATCCAATCCGATTTCACTGTGAAAGAGCTTCATGCTGCGCATTTCCTCGAAATCATGGTCCTCCCCTGCCAACCAGAAAACCGGTACAAAATGAATTTCTTGTTGTTCGGCATTCAGTTCTTCACAAAGTCGGATGACATGCAGGATTTTGTACATGGTATAGGCCGGACCTCCGAACACCACTGGCTGATGACCTGTAACAATCGTAACCGTATTCTTATCCTTTAACCGTTGAATTTGTTTATTAACAAATTGGTTGGGAGGAAATGTACTGTATTGGTCTTGTAAGGAGGTTACGAGCACCTCACGGTTTTCGGGCAAAAACGAATCGCTTTTTTTTCGCGCCTGTTCATACAAGTTGTTCCGATTGAACGGTTTTGAAATAAAGTCGGATAATTGCTCTTGGTCGTAAGCCAACCAGTTGCTTTGCTGGTTAAAAAGGCCTGTTTGCTCCCTGTGAAAGGTATATTTTTGCATACACAAAAGTACAAAGTATCCCCTACATCGCTCATGCGTAAAAGTGAGGTCGATTATTTTTTAAGCAATCGGAATAAACCAATCGTTTAGTACATAGAAAAATGATTTTAATTTTTCAATGCGTGGCTGCTATGCGGTGTCTTGATACAGAAGAAACACCTCGAAGAAGCTGCGAAGCTAAAAAATCAAGACACGATTTAGCCGTTCGGCGAAAATTTTTCATCGATCAAAACTCAAAAAGAGTGGAAACATTGCTTTTCCAAACGTCAAGCGCTTTTTGCTTTTGATGTGCGCATCGAAATTTTCTTGTTCCTCACTTCTCAAATCGATTCGGTAATCCTACATCAAATTCATACAAAGTTGGAATTTAAATATCAAGTCCTATTTCCCAATAATTTTTACAAAAAGCATCATACTCAAGAATCTTCACAAAATCATGCGTTAATTTACACTTATGTAAACCAATTCACCAGTGTCCGATAAAAATCGGAAATTTCTTTTTTGTTCTTTTACCTTGATGCAAAAGAACCAAAAAATCAAGACTCGATTTAGCCGTTCGGCGAAAATTTCTCATCGATCAAAACTCAAAAAGAGTGGAAACATTGCGTTTCCAAACGACAAGCGCTTTTAGGTTTTGATTAACGCCTCGAAATTTTCTTCACCCTCACTTCTCAAATCGAGTCGGTAATCCTACATCAAATTCATACAACCTTGGAATTTAAATATCAAGTCCTATTTCCCAATAATTTTTACAAAAAGCATCATACTCAAGAATCTTCACAAAATCATGCGTTTTTATGTGACACTTATGTAAACCAATTATCTTTGCACAAAAAAACATGGAAGCGATTATACATACCAACAAAGGCGCTATGCGTTTGGAGTTTTACAAAAATGAAGCACCAAAAACAGTCGAAAATTTTATTGAACTGGCCAAAAAAGGATTTTACGACGGCCTTACCTTTCACCGTGTGATTCCGGATTTCGTCATTCAGGGAGGTTGCCCGAATTCCCGTGAGGGATCAACCGGGGCTCCTGGAACGGGTGGTCCAGGCTATCGCATTGATTGTGAAGTGAATGGCGAGAAGCAATACCACGATCGTGGGGTTTTGTCCATGGCACATGCAGGTAAAAATACGGGTGGGTCTCAATTTTTCATTTGCCATTCCCGCAACAACACCTCCCATTTGGATGGCGTACATACGTGTTTTGGAAGGGTAACGGACGGTCTTGAGGTGATTGATGCCATTCGTGCCAACGATTCCATCGAGCGCATAGAAGTTATTGAAAACTAATCGCGCTTTTTTCTCCGTTTAACCGAAATTAAATGAATGCTGGAAGTTAATTCTTTGGCTTCTGTTCGTATATTTGTTGTATGAGCGATTTTGTTGTATCAGCTAGAAAGTACCGTCCTCAAACCTTTGACACGGTTGTTGGTCAACGCTCCATTACAGATACGCTCAAAAATGCGATTCGTACAGATCACCTAGCACAAGCCTTTTTGTTTTGTGGTTCACGAGGGGTTGGAAAAACAACGACTGCCAGGATTTTGGCAAAAACCATCAACTGTTTCAACCGCTCTGAAGAAATCGAAGCCTGCGATGTCTGCGATTCTTGTGTCTCTTTTAATACAGGGAGTTCGCTCAACGTTTACGAATTGGATGCCGCCTCCAATAATTCGGTGGAAGATATTCGCAAGTTAATTGATCAAGTAAGGATAGCCCCTCAGCTCGGAGATTACAAGGTGTACATCATCGATGAGGTGCACATGTTGAGCTCAAATGCCTTCAACGCCTTTTTGAAAACCCTAGAGGAGCCACCGAAACATGCCATTTTCATTCTGGCTACTACTGAAAAGCACAAAATTATTCCTACCATTCTGTCGCGATGTCAGATTTTCGACTTTGGAAGAATTAAGGTAAAAGACATTGCGGATCACCTCGCAAACATCGCGCAAAAGGAGGCGATTTCGGCGGAGCCTGATGGCTTACATTTAATCGCTCAGAAAGCCGACGGCGCACTTAGGGATGCATTGTCCATCTTCGACCAGCTTGTAACCTTCAGTGGGAACAACATCACCTATCAACAGGTCGTTGAAAACCTGAATGTATTAGACTACGATTATTATTTTCAGTTTGTCGGATTCATTGAAGAAAAAGACATTCCTTCTGCCTTGATCCTTTTGAACAAGGTGTACGAAAGCGGTTACGATGGCCATAATTTTATCATTGGTTTGTCCGAACATTTTCGAAATCTATTGATTTGCAAGGACCCAAAAACCGTTGCCTTGCTTGAGGTAGGTGAGAACATAGCGGAGAAGTACAAGCAACAAGCAAACGTATTGGACAACCAAAACATTCTGCACGGCTTGCGCATTTTGAGCAAGGCTGACGTTGACTACAAAGCTTCCAAAAATCAGCGTCTGCTGGTGGAATTGGCCATCATGCAATTGTGTTCCCTTTTAGAGGAGCCTGAAAAAAAAAATGGCTAACTAGAAACATTTCGTTTGTTGCGTTTCAAGGGCAGCCGGTCAAATCGACACCGGTTGCAACCCAACAAGCTGCGCCCAAGGCAACTGTTCCTCCAGCGCAGGAGCAGCCTTCAGCGCCTTTAAAGCAGGTTTCTCACCAGGCATTGAATACCACAACTCCATCCATCAAAGCGTTAAAAGCAGTTCAGGATGCTGAACAGGTTCGTCGCATGATGGACCAGGAAAATATGCCCAAGAATCCATATACGTTCGAATCCTTTATGGAACATTGGAAAATGTTTGCCTTTCAAATCAAAGAACGTGGACAGGATACCTTCTACAATGCATTGATTCGCAGGAATCCCATTCAGGAGGGCAATCAATTTACGATTGAAGTGGATAACCAAATTCAAATTGATATCATTCAGGCAAATCTGGAGGAAATGGTTACCTACTTCAGGGAGCAAATCCGAAATTTTGAAATCGACATTCAAGCTGTTTTAACAGACAAACCTGAACAAGAGGTAAAATTCTTGAGCGGGAAAGACAAGTTTGCGGCATTGACTCGAAAAAATCCAGTGCTACACACCTTGAAAAGCACCTTTAGTCTGGATATTGAATTTTAAAGTTTGATTCGCAATTGAATGGTGATGTCCGTCTTTTTAGATCCGGTTATTTCCTCTGCACCTGAACCAATGGAATTTCTATTGGCATAGATGAACACCCCATACCTTACCCAAAGGTCGCAATGGCGTAAAAACGAGTATCGGAGTAAGACATATGCCCGGTTCCCGCGGTAGTAGTAGGCCGGAACAGCGAACGCATAAAGTGCATTGTTTTCATAGGAATACAAACGCGTGTCATAGCTGTCCGTATCGAAGAGTGCGTAACGCAGTGCAAGGTCAATTGGCAAACTTTTCGGTCTGTATAAAAAATCCTGAGTGATGATCATGCCTTTTTCTGGCTTGTTGCTGGGCCGGTTGATCCAGACATACTCAATGCGCGATTTGAAGGTGAAGAACTCGTTGACCGTGTAGGACAAGTTCAATCGGAAATTTCGTTGACGTACGTCTTCAATTCCCGTCACGGGCTGGCTCGCATCTCGGCTGTTTTTTTGTTTTACCTGTTCCCTGAACCGGATATACATTTCGAATATTTTATTCGGCTTGTAGGTTAATTGCGAGAGCAGTTCGTGTCCGCTAGAAGGCGCATCCACCTGAAATTTCATCCAGGGAAAACGAAATAAATCGGCATACGCGTTGAAGGACCAAATCGGGTTGAATTTCACCTTGATGCCGGTAAAAATCCCCTCTTCGTTTTGGGTGTTGCTTCCTTCGGAAAACCCAGTGTTGTAAAACGTCTGATATTCCCTGTCGTATTTACGGTAAACAATCGACATTGAAACACGTGGATCGATGGCCAGCAACATGCCGTGCACCTGCGCCCATGCCCCGGAGTAAGAGGAATACGAGGCCTCACCGAACACATTCATGTTTCGGAATACCCAGCTGTAATCGCCGCTCAGGGAATACATAGATTTTCCACGAAAATCGAATTGGCTGTAGGGCTGGATGGTTTTATTAAACACTTTGTCATAACCCTGATACACTCCTGCCACCCCGAATTGCAAGGACCGCATTCGGTACCGGAGGTTGCTCCCGTAAATGTATTCCGTCAGGGCATCACGCTTTTCGAGTTCTGAATTCGTTCGGTGCAAGCCGGATAGGTTGATGCTTGAGATGAACTCCAAATCTTCGTACAACGAATCGCTTAAAACGGTGGCGTCTACTTTTTTGATGGAAGCGAACGATGTCAACGCCCAGTTTTTCCAACCGAGGTCAATGGCAGCTCCTCTCATGAAACGGCTTTCATCCACCGACGTGTAGGGCCTCAAGGCCTGGGCGGTTCTTTTCACTGTGACGATGTCGGCCGTTTTTCCGAAGGCATACCCTGACCAGAGGTTTAACCCTTGCCCAATTTGTATTTGGTAATCCCCCAGCGCTACTGCTTTAATGTATTTCCCGCCTTTGAAAAAGGCATGGGCGGAATAAAAATCGAACCCTTGCTTTTGGGTTCCTTTAAAAAACTCTTCACCGGGATCTTTTTCCGCTGTCATCCCGATGCTTATGTTGGTGCGGTAGCTATACCTCAACCGCGTATAGTATCGGTCGGCATTGCCGTAGTAATAATTGTTACTAGCTCCCAACAGCGAATCCGAAACGGTTTGGTACCCTGTCCTTTCCTCTGGCGTGCGTTGGTAGCGCATGAAGAGCTCGTAATTCCCTTGTTTTAGGGCTTCGCTCCACGACAAATGCAGGTTATCTAGCTTATCGTCGACGCGAATGAATGGCAACACCAGCTGGATGGTTTGCATGTCCCAGTATTTCAGGCTCTGTAATTCATAGACGGAGAGCAGTTTCCCGAACAATTTAATGTGCAGGAGCAGGTCATTGATTTGCACCGTGGACAACAAACTGAGTTCTTCGAGGTCTTCGATCGAGGCACTATTGAGGTTCAAGGGATGGTCGTAGAAGTAATTCAGCTGTTCGATGAGGTTGGTTAGGTCGAGGTCTTCCGAACCTAACTGTTCGGAAATGAATTCGATGCGTTGCTGTATCACCTCACTGCGTTCCTGGGCTTTTCCCAAGAAACTCCCAAGAATGAAAAGACAAAGTAGTAAAAATCGGCTTTTCATGCGGTGGTACTAATTTTTCTGGTAGGTCAAGGAAAAATGCGGCGACCATCCCAGCTGTTGGTGGTAGGCGGTGCCCATGTCCAATTGAAGCGTTTTGAAGCGGTACCCGGCACCGAAGGAAAATTCCATGGGTTGCGCAGCAAATCCTCCGCGCAGCGAAAAAGCGGAGAGCACTTGGTAATCTATGCCCGTTTTCACCCGAATGGCATAATCGATGTGTTTTTCGGCTTCGGCGAGGAGTTTCACTTTCTTAGAAACGGTGTATCCGGTGCCGATGCGCAGGAGCGTGGTGTAGCGGTCATCGGCAAAATCTGCGAGTTTTGCGCGGCCAATGTTGAATACGGCGGCACCAACCGACCAGTTGTCGGTAATATGTGCCAGAATTCCTGCTTCTGCGGTTACGGTGTTATGGGTGCCGTACATTTCCTGGAGTCGGATTCCCATGTAATTCAACTGCACCCCGGCGCTTATTTTATCGCCCAGTCGCATGCTGTAGCCTACTCCGGCGCGCATGGTGCGGTATAGGGAGAACCCGTAGGATTGGACCCCTGCGGAGAGTACGCCTTTTTTGATTGGTTGGGCGAACACGATACCTTGGGACTGCAACTCTTGCAGCAAGAACCGATTTTCGTAGGAAATACCGAAGGTGGTAGAGGAAATTTCAGCGACCGCGCCCGGGTTGTGGTGGTACGCCCAAGGATCTACTAGGGATACGGTGGCATTGGCAAGCGCGTTGGACCGCCCTCCCATGGGCAACCAACCTTGAGCTGAACCAGTGTTGATAAATCCGGCAATGAACAGAAAAGCAGTAACGAATGGCCTCATTGGCACCTTGGGTTAATGTTCGTCACGAAACTAACCAATAATTTGAAACCGTGGATGAAGTTAACGTTATATTCTGCGAAGTTAAGCCACGAACGAAAAACCGCGCGAAGGAAACTTCCATAGCAACGACCATTCACAAAATCATCGTAAAAAGTTATGTTTTTACATAATTTATTTACTTTTGAGGTAACCATACACATGTAAGCCATGAATAAGATTACCTCTTCCCTTTTTGCCATTTTGTTTGGATTTCAACTCCTGGCGCAAGTTCCTAATTATGTACCTACGAATGGTTTAGTGGGCTGGTGGCCGTTTAACGGAAATGCCATCGATGAAAGTGTGAACACCAACGATGGGACGGTGAATGGAGCAACATTGACCACAGACCGCTTTGGCAATGCGAATCAGGCGTATAGTTTTGATGGGGTGAATGATTTTATTTGGACTGGCTTGGTTCAACAATTAAGTGGTAGTCAATATGCAACAATTTCATATTGGATAAATTCACCTCTTAATTTTCCAAATAACGCAGCTGGAAATTATGGAAATGCAATTGGGCACTGGAAACATAATGGGCAATTCGGCGGCCCAATAGGTGTACAGATTGCTCATAATTCGAATGGAAGTTTAAGTTTATCTTTGATTGGGGGGCAAGGTACATCTTCAAATCCTTCCATTATTTATCCAAATTCATGGACACAAATTGTATTTGTTTATGATGGAACTAAAGTTACTAATGAAAGAATTGCTATTCACCTAAATGGCATCTTTAGTCAGTATATAAATATGCCTAATATCCCTTCAGCTATAGGTGTTGAAGCAACACGAACATATATCGGGGCTGCTTGTGGGCCGGATGGAGTTGATGATGCGTGGTCACATTTCATGGGTAAAATCGATGATGTTGGAATGTGGAACCGCGCCCTCACCGCTTGCGAAATCCAAGATTTGTATAACGCCCAAGTAAATTCGGCCAGTGGTATTTCTGCCGGAAATGACCTCACGGTATGCCAAGGCACATCCGTAACACTTAGTGGTGCTGGGGGCACGAACTATACGTGGAACAACAATGTGCAAAACGGAGCGGCTTTCGCGCCGGCAGGAACCACCACCTACACAGTTACCGGAACGAACGCCAATGGTTGTCAGGGAAGCGATCAGGTGGTTGTCACCGTCAATCCGCTGCCTACTGTTAGCGCAGGGCCCGATCAAACCTTATGTCATGGAACGGCGGTCACGTTGAGTGGTACAGGAGCTACTTCCTATTCCTGGACCGGAGGGCTTCAAGGAAACATCCAAAACGGCGTTCCGTTTGTTCCACAGGTTGGGGTAACTACCTTTACGGTTACAGGCACTAACGCGAATAACTGTTCGGGGTCTGATCAGGTCAATATTATTGTAAATGCACTTCCCTTTGTCAATGCTGGTCCGGACCAAAGCGTTTGTCAGGGAACAACCGTGACCTTGAGCGGAAGCGGAGCGAACACCTACACATGGAGCAATAACGTGCAAAACGGGGTGGCGTTTACCCCAACGAGCACAACGACGTATACGCTTACGGGAATCAACAACGCTACAGCGTGCAGCAATACCGATCAGGTCGTTGTCACCGTCAATGCGTTGCCTACGGTTAGCGCCGGGCCCGACCAAACCTTGTGTCAAGGCACGGCGGTCACGTTGAATGGTACAGGAGCTACCTCCTATTCCTGGACCGGAGGGTTTCAGGGCAACATCCAAAACGGCGTTCCGTTTATACCGCAAGTTGGGGTAACTACCTTTACGGTTACAGGTACCAACGCGAACAACTGTTCGGGGTCTGATCAGGTGAATATCGTTGTGAACGCACTTCCCGTTGTCAATGCCGGTCCGGACCAAAGTGTTTGTCAGGGAACAACCGTTACTTTGAGCGGAAGCGGAGCGAACACCTACACATGGAGCAATAACGTACAAAACGGGGTGGCGTTTACCCCAACTAGCACAACGACGTATACGCTTACGGGAATCAACAACGCTACTGCGTGCAGCAATACCGATCAGGTCGTTGTCACCGTCAATGCGTTGCCTACGGTTAGCGCCGGGCCCGACCAAACCTTGTGTCAGGGCACGGCGGTAACGTTGAATGGTACAGGAGCTACTTCCTATTCCTGGACCGGAGGGTTTCAGGGCAACATCCAAAACGGCGTTCCGTTTATCCCGCAAGTTGGGGTAACTACCTTTACGGTTACAGGTACCAACGCGAACAACTGTTCGGGATCTGATCAGGTCAATATTATTGTAAATGAACTTCCCATTGTTAATGCAGGACCTGACCAAAGCGTTTGTCAGGGAACAACTGTGACCTTGAGCGGAAGTGGAGCGAACACCTACACATGGAGCAATAACGTGCAAAACGGGGTGGCGTTTACCCCAACGAGCACAACGACGTATACGCTTACAGGAATCAACAACGCTACAGCGTGCAGCAATACCGATCAGGTGGTGGTCAACGTTAATCCGCTTCCAACTGTTAGCGCCGGGCCCGACCAAACCCTTTGCAAGGGAGATTCGGTGGTATTGAGCGGCTCTGGGGCGCTCACCTATCAATGGGACCAAAACGTTCAGAACGGTGTGGCCTTCTCGCCGCAGAATACGCAGTCGTACAGCGTTAACGGAACCGACGCGAATGGATGTACTGGTTTGGACACAGTAGTGGTGGCCGTTAACAACACGAGTTTCTCTACGCTAAACGAAAGTGCACTGGATTCCTACACCTTGAACGGGCAGACCTACACGCAATCGGGAACCTATACGCAGGTGCTAACGAATGCAGCTGGCTGCGACAGCACCATCACGCTGAACCTGACCTTGAGTTTCACAGGTTTGGAAAACGTGGAGGGCACTAAGTCTATTCGGGTGTATCCCAATCCCACCTACGATGTGTTGGTTGTGGAAGGGTATACCAAGGAAAATGAAGTATTTTCCCTGCTGGATGCCAGTGGGAGAACGGTACTCGGCGGAACACTCAACGGCAGCAAAACAGAGGTTTCACTATGTCATTTGAACACTGGGATGTATTTGTTGCAGATCGGTCTCGCATCCTCGCCGATAAGGGTTGTTAAAGAGTAAAAGAAATCAGTGTGAGTGTGGGTGTGAGTGTGAGTGTGGGTGTGGGTGTGGGTGTGAGTGTGAGTGTGAGTGTGAGTGTGAGTGTGGGTGTGAGTGTGGGTGTGGGTGTGAGTGCGAGAGTGTGGATGCGTGAGTGTGAGTGTGAGTACGAGTGCGAGAGTGAGAGTGAGAGTGTGGGTGCGTGAGAGTGAGTGTGAGTGTGGGTGCGAGAGTGAGAGTGAGTTTGGGTGTGAGTGTGAAATGTGAGTGTGAGTGTGAGTGCGAGACCGAACGTGCCGTTTCTTTCGCTGTGAAAATCAATAGTAGCAACCACTGTGGCCGTAGCGCTTTAGTCAACGAATGTTTCGTGGATGACCCGTTTGCATTCGCGTAATTCTTTCTCCGTAAGCGAACCAACCTTTTTCACCACACGAATTTTATCGATTGTTCTTATTTGATCAATGACGACCCAACCTTCTTGATCGTTATGCCTAACTCTTACCCTTGTTGGATATTTTCTGCTTGTAGAAGTCATGGGAGCAACGACAATTGTTCGCAGGTGGTCGTTCATTTCATTTGGTGAGACAATCACGCAGGGTCGCGTTTTTTGAATCTCACTACCAACGGTTGGGTCAAGATTGACCAGAACTAGTTGATACTGCTTCATTTCCATTCGTCGAAGTTTTCATCTTCAAAAACATCGTTCATTAGAAGTTGGTCATCGCCATTTTCATGCATCTTTTGGAATGCTTTGTCCCAGCCTTTGCGAGGTTCGGAAATTGGGCGCAAAATGATTTGTCCTTTTTCCAAAATCAATTCAATTTTGTCCGTTATGTTATACCTTTCCAGAATTGATTTGGTTAATCGCAACCCCTTTGAATTCCCTATTTTAATGATTGAAACTTCCATCGCCTTCATTTTATGTAATTACAAAGTTATTACAAATAATTGAATGATAAAAGGTTGGTTACACATGATGAGTAAATTCTGTTAGAGGCTTTAATTCCGAACTAAAGGAAAAGGAAATGACCGGGTGTAACCTTTACTGAAACGAGCTTGTCGTTTGATAAATGTTACCCATCTGGTTTGGTAAAACGCCTTTTAATGTATTGCATTCCATTTTTTTACTTATTTTTAATGTAATTCATTACTATTATTTTGTGTTTTTATTTGTTTTCCATTCCTTATTTTGTACCTTTGTTGAAGGATTATTACTTATCGGGGCAGTATGGAAAACCTCATCGAAATATCGGATCGGCTGTTGAAGCGTGTGGACTTTTCGTTTACTCGCGGCTTGCTTACGGAAGTCGAATGGTCGAACCGCTTGATTGAAATCAGGGGTGCGCGCGGAACGGGTAAAACCACGTTGATGCTTCAACGCGCCAAACAACTCCGCAAAGAAAAGTCTGTGTTGTACACATCGCTTGACCTGCCCTATTTTTACACGCACTCGCTATTCGATTTGGCAGACACCTTCTACAAGAGCGGTGGCGAGGTACTTTTCTTAGACGAAATACACAAATATCCCCGCGTCAAAGACGGTCTAGACTGGTCGAACGAGGTGAAAGCCATTTACGATTCCTTTCCCGAGTTAATGCTTGTTTATTCCGGTTCGTCCCTTCTGCACCTATACACAGGAAACGGTGATTTGAGTCGGAGAAAGGCGTCGTACGAACTACAAGGCCTCTCCTACCGTGAATTCTTGAAATTTCACCACGCCATAGATATAGCAGCCATTCCACTAGACGATATCTTGAACCACCACGTCGACATAGCGAGTGAAATCAACGCCACTGTCAGACCGCTGGCTCATTTCAAGGATTACCTACACTTCGGTTACTATCCTTTTTTCAAGGAGTCGATTCCCGCGTATACGTCACGTCTGCAGCACGTCATCAACCTAATCATCGAAAGCGACATCCCTGCTACGGTGTCCATTCCATCCGAGAATACCGAAAAACTTAAGAAACTGCTGGGCGCAATCAGTACTACCGTTCCTTATACCCCTAACCTGAAGGAGTTGTCGGCGAATCTTTCCATTTCCGATACAAGAACAACGTTGAAATACTTGACGATGCTCGAAAACGCCGGTTTGATCAAGCAACTATCCACGGAGAGTACCGGCAACAAGATCCTACAAAAACCGGATAAAATATACGTGCAAAACACCAATTTACTCTACGCCTTATCGTATAAAGATGCAGACATCGGCACGGTCAGGGAAACGTTCTTTTATAGCCAATTGGCCAAGCAACACCGCGTGACCTATCCGAAAATCGGCGATTTTATGGTTGACGACCACCGGCTATTTGAGGTAGACGGAAAAGCGAAGACACAAAAACAACTGCGCGCTTACGATGGAGAAAAATATACCGTTTCAGACGGCATTGAAATCGGATTTGCCCATAAAATTCCATTGTGGTTGTTTGGGTTTCTCTATTGAGGCAAGCACTTAGTCATTTGCATTCCAGTCTCCAGGTTACAAGGTAACCCTAAGCTCTTCAAATGTACTGCCATCGCAAGGTTCGTAGGGAGGCGCGCACTGAATCATATCAGCAATAAGCAGTTTTTCAGGGTATTGAACGGCCTGAATGCGATAGAGTTGTAGCTTACTTCCTACTCGCTGAATTTCTTCCATGGATTCTAAGGACAGGATTTTATACAGCGAACGTCCGTTGGGCAACGTACGGTATAATGGAAATGAAACAGTTTCGGGAGTAGCCATCGGTACAAAAATGACATTATTCAGGCAGATGGACAAATCAATCTTTGCAATACATGGAGAAAGATTTTTGAATACATTTGCCCATGACCAAAAAACTCAAAGCCGCATACATCATGGAGGAGCTGGAGCGCTTGTTTCCGGAAACACCGGTTCCACTTGACCACAAGGATCCTTACACGCTTTTGATTGCGGTCTTGCTTTCGGCGCAATGCACCGATGAGCGGGTAAACCAAATCACGCCCTTGCTGTTCGCCAAAGCAGACACCCCCTTCGAAATGGTGCGTTTGACCGTAGACGAAATCCGAGACATCATTCGTCCATGCGGGCTTTCACCGGCAAAATCGTCTGCGATCCATCGCTTGTCGCAGATCCTGATTGAAAAATACGATGGTGAAGTACCAGCCGACATGGACAAGCTAGAGGAATTACCTGGCGTAGGACATAAAACAGCTTCGGTGGTGATGGCTCAATCGTTTGGTGTTCCTGCATTTCCTGTCGACACACACATCCACAGGCTTTTAACGCGTTGGGGCATTACGAACGGCAAAAACGTGCAACAAACGGAAAAAGATGCCAAGAAGGTTTTTCCAAGGGAGGCATGGAACAAACTTCACCTACAAATCATTTTTTATGGACGTGCCTACTCCCCTGCCCGCAATCCCAAGCTTCAAACCGACTACATCACGAGTAATATTGGGACTAAAAAAGCGATTGCCGAATTGAAATAAAACGAACAGATATGAAAGCACCCGAAGCATTTCACGCCTACCTGGAACAAGTTGATGCCGACAGAAAAGAAGCATTGATAGCCCTCATCGAGGCCATTTCATCCCATTTACCCGAAGGATTCGAACCGGAAATATCGTACAAGATGCCTTCCTTTGTTGTTCCGCATTCGCTCTACCCCGCTGGTTATCACTGCGACCCTAAACTCTCACTGCCATTCATCAGTATCGCCAACCAGAAGAATTTTATTGCGGTTTACCACATGGGAATGTATGCAAAACCTGAATTGCTGGAATGGTTTAAACAAGAATACCCTACCCATTGCAAGGGTAAATTGGACATGGGAAAGAGTTGCATTCGGTTTAAAAAGATGGACGGCATTCCCTATGATTTATTGAAGTCATTGGCGGAAAAAATGACGGTTCAGGAATGGATTGACTTGTACGAAGCGAATTACAAAAAGTAGCCTTAGCTCAATTCAGTGGACGACTTGCTTTTCATTGCTCTCCAGATGAGCACAATCCCTGCGATGACGAGTGGTATACTGAGTAATTGTCCTGTGTTGATAAGCAAGTATTCGTCGCGTGCTGTTTGACCCAATTTTACGAATTCAACCAGAAAGCGTGCACCGAAGACCATGATGAGGAACACACCGAAGACAATTCCGGGTTTATTCCATTGATCCCGTTTCCAGAACAAGAACATGAGTACCCCAAACGTGATGAAATAGCAGATTGCTTCGTATAGTTGAGCAGGATGGCGCACAGGAATCATATCCCACGAGCAGTCATACGGATGGGGGCAATCATGGTGTAAAAAGCGAAAACCCCATGGCATCGTGGTTTCCTCCCCCACCATTTCATGATTCACTAAGTTTCCGAGGCGAATAAAACCTCCTGCCAACGCTATTGGGGCGGCAATGCGGTCCAAAATCCAGAGGAAAGGCTTTTGAATGACTTTACGGGAATAAATAAAAAGGACGATTAAAATCAATACGGCGGCACCATGGCTTGCCAGTCCACCTTCCCAAATCTTGATGATGTCTCCGGGATGCGAAAAGTATCCTCGCTCCAGCACTACGCCCTGGCTATCTACCTTATCCCAGTAGGGACCGTAAAAAAACACATGGCCCAAACGTGCCCCTACTACGGTTCCAAAAAACATGAACCAAACCAGTTTGTCAAGGGATTCATTCGAAATGCCCTCTTTTTTAAACATGGGTTTAATGACGAAATAACCGAGGAACATGCCCGACACGAACAGAAGCCCATATAAATTTGGGGTTCTCCATCCGTCTATCAATTCGGAGCCCATGCTCCAGTTTATTGCCGCTATCACAATTCAGGTTTCTGTTGTTGTAAAGATAATGGTTTTTCTTTATGGGCCTGAAAAGGCAGTTTAGGTGACCTGCCCTTTTTAAAAATCAGGTTGCTCTTATTCTGTCCTTTTCGCAACGCTTTTTGTTCCTCTTCCGGCAAATGTATAGTTGATTGACACTCTGCCGAACAACAGTTTTCCCACTTCTCCTGGCAATTTGTACATTGTATGAAGAGCAAATGACACGCATCGTTCAGGCAGTTGGTATGTGTATCCGCGGGTTCACCGCATTGATGACAAACGGCAATAACCTCCTGCGTAATCCTTTCCCCCCTTCGTTCGTCAAAGACAAAGTTCTTTCCAATAAATTTCGGCTCCAGTCCCTGCGCTTTGCAGTCGTTGGCGTACTTAATGATGCCCCCTTCCAGCTGATGGACGTTTTTAAATCCGCGGTGCTTGAACCAGGCAGAAGCCTTTTCGCATCGAATGCCCCCCGTGCAATACATTACGATGTTTTTATCCTCGTTGCCTTTCAGGTATTCGTTCTCAATAAATGGCAACGACTCCCGAAACGTATCAACATCAGGTAAAATCGCTCCTTTAAAATGCCCGACCTCCCATTCGTAGTGGTTTCGGAAATCGATTAGAATGGTATCAGGGTCATCGGTCAAGTGATTAAACTCTCCGGCATTCAAGTGAATCCCCTTGTTCGTCACATCAAAGGTTTCATCGTTCAACCCATCAGCCAAAATTTTATCTCGGACCTTGATTTTGAGTTTGAGAAAGGGAAATTCTGTTTCTCCATCGTCAACAGCGATGTTCAATCGCACGCCCTTGAGAAAATCAATTTGATCCAGTCCCTCACGAAAAAGGTCTAAATGGTCTAAAGGAACCGAAATCTGGGCATTTATTCCCTCTTTGGCCACATAGGTTCTACCTACCACATCCATTTGCGACCACATTTGAAAAAGGTGATCCCTAAATAACCTAGGATTTTCTATTTGTGCGTAGGTGTAAAAAGAGATGGTCACGAAACGGTACCCCAGCGAGCGCCATTTATTCTCCAACTCCTCCTTATTTAGTGTGTTCCACAGTTGCATGCTATGAAAAATTTAATGAGTTGATAGGCAAATATAGGTATTTGATTTATGTTGATTGCTGACGGATTAAAACAGATTGGCATTCAAGGCGCGCTTGCTCGTTGCTTTTTGTATATTTGGATCTATTGCCATTTGTTATGGGGTATATGTACGTGCTTCGCCATTTAAAAAATCAACATCCACTGCTCATTACCTGGATGTACTGTTTGTTTTTCCTTACCATCCTACTTGGTTGCAAACCGAAGGAGAGTGTAAAAGAGCGTATCGAAAATAACCGAATGAATTTTCCGGATTTGAAAGAAACGTATCTTAATGGAATTTCATTTCAGTTATCCGATGTTTTTGAAAAAAGGAATGAAAAGGGAATGACACTAAGTCAAGGAGCTGGTGTGTATTGCTTAGAAGAGTTGCAATGTTACCTGGTTATTGAGTGCTTCACACAAAAAGAGGTAAAGACATATTTTGGTGAACAAACAAATACGGAGAACCAAGAATTGTCTGTATTGTCGGGATATGCCAATCGAAGTAGCAACAACCTGCCCATGAACACTTCCATTGTCAAACCCGTCCGAATAGGAAAAAAGGGCTCTGGATGGAGCTTTAGTTACTCCCAAGTGACTAAAAGTGGGGAAACGCGAAGTCTTTTGGCAGCTTATTCTGCGGGAAATAAGCTCCTTTTAGTGAAACTAACAGGTGGCGCGAACGTCATGCCTTATTTTTACGATGATTTTTTAGTCTTGTTGAAAAGCATCGAAGTATGACAGCAGAAGCCCTCCGGAAATTTCTTTCCGACGCGTTAAGGGATGATCTTCCCGGTGACTTGGCTCATGATGAAATGTCGCCTCCACAGCGCTTGAAAAATAAACGAACTCCGGCTACTGGATTTAAAGAGGCGGCGGTGGCGGTAGTCATCGGTTTACATCAGGATTTACTCCATTTCACCGTTATTCAACGTCCAACGTATGACGGGGCACACAGTGGACAAATCGCTTTTCCTGGTGGCAAAAAAGACCCTTCCGACTTGCATTTAAATGAAACGGCATGCAGGGAGTGTTTTGAAGAAATCGGGTTGTCGCTTGACGCAATCCACCATGCTGGAAAACTTACACCTGTTTACATTCCTGTGAGCGGTTTTGAGTTACACCCATATGTCTATGTCATTGGCGCGTTCCCAGAACTGATCCCCGATGAAAGAGAGGTGGAAGCGATTCACTTTCTACGTTTGCACGACCTTTTAAACAAAGACATAAAGGGTTTTATTCAAATAGAACAAAAAGGGAACAGCCTCACTTTTCAAGCACCATGCTTCCATTTTGGGTCACTCCAAATTTGGGGAGCGACAGCCATCGTACTAAATGAACTTAAATTCGTCCTCAAAGGGTTTATTAGAAACGAATCCTAGCCATTCCGAATGCTGCAGACAAACTGTTGGATTTGTCCATGAAAAAGGACAAAATATCGTAGGAAGCCAATCCAAATTCGTAGGTGCCCTCCTTGAAGGAAAAGTTAATTCCAAGTGGAATGTTGTTCCTGTAGATTCCTCCTCCGAAATAGCCTGCATTCAAATGCAACCAAGGCAACGGACGAATTTCACCACCGAACGAAAATACAGGATTTGCAATACTACCCGGTGCGTCCCGGTTGAAAGGTGCCACCATATCAAAACCAACGGAAGCAATTTTACCAAAAGAGAAACTTGCTCCAATGCGCAGGTCGGCTGCATTCTGCACCGTGTATTTTTCCTGACCTTCCAACGTCATTATACCTCCTTGATTCAACAACTGGTTAATGGCCTGTGTAACGTTGTAATCGTTTAACCCGTCAATGGTGACATCTGTCACTAAGGTATCCAAAACGCGGTATACATTTCGGTTGTAAGTCACTTGACCTATGTTATTTACCGCCGCGGCGACTTTAAGTCGGTTGAAGAAAATCATGCTGGCCGAAAAATCCATCCCATAGCCTGAACCAACTACTTTCGGTAGGACCTTTCCTTTTTCAAAATAGGCCGAGGCATTTGTAAGTGCTGCCGCCCCATAATCGATATTGAAATTTGGCGTCACTGAAGAATACATGAAGAGCCCGTTGTCGGTGGATTCCATGTTGAACATGGCCACTGATTGGATAAACCGTCCTCCGATGCCACCGTAAAGTACAAACATGCTGTCACGGCCGATGATCTTGCGACCATACCCAAAATTGTAATTTCTATTCCAAGTAGCTCTGATTTCGGAGCCCTTGGTGATATCAGAAAGCATAAGTGGAACAGCAATCGACCCTTGAATTACTGCACCCAACGTATCTTGTGACAGGTTCATACTGTTTGCAATAACGGAGGTATCTCCTGCCACTACAATCGTTAACGAATCGAAATACTCCGCGAGTCGACCATTAAAGATGAAATCAGCTGTTCGGTAACTTAATTTTGAATACCATCTGTAATTTTCGCTAACATTCACCGCTATTCCTCCAAACTTTTCGTTGTAAAAAGAAAAACCAAACCAGTTCCAATTGGCAAACATGTTGACGCCTGCCGTAGAATAATCCATGGCCGCTTGTTTTTGGGCGGCAAGGTCGTATTGGGTGGGTGTATTTCCTGAAATGGCGTCTCGAATCGACTTCGAAAAGTTTTTCAGACGTGTCACATTTAGTGCATCTGAGTAGATTCCTGCGCCGAATTCTGTGAGACCGATGGTGAACTTTTTGTTTTGATATCCTGTACCCCAACCTAGGGCGGAGTTGTTAATTCCCAAGGCATGGTAATCCGTAACAAAAGTAGTGGCCACCCCTTTCCCAACAGCAGTATAGGCAACACCCTGTGTTTGCGACCATGAATTAACAGAAAAGAAGGTTGTAGCTAAAAGGATAAACGGTAATGCTCTCATGTGGTGAAATTTAAGTACGAAAGTAGAAAAATTACCCGAAACTGCAACAACATATTGGCAGGGCTTCTTATCCAAGAGCCACATCGAGGATCATCATGACCAAGAAACCTCCAATAAAACCTAGTACGGCAATATCGGTGTATTTGTCCCGCTGTGTTTCGGGAATCACCTCCTCTACCACGACAAAAATCATGGCACCGGCAGCAAAGGAAAGCGCAAATGGTAGCAGCGATTGCATGTAAATAACGGAAACGGCGCCGATAACACCGGCAATTGGTTCAACCACCGCGGACAATTGACCGTACCAAAAACTTTTCCAGCGCGATGCTCCTGCCCTTCGAAGGGGAACAGCCACAGCAAAGCCCTCAGGGAAATTCTGTATGCCAATACCTATGGCTAAGGCAATCGCTCCAGCGGTGGTTGCTCCGTCGATGCCCAATGAAGCCGCGCCAAACAACACACCCACGGCGAGGCCCTCAGGAATGTTGTGCAAGGTTATTGCTAAAACCATCAACACCGTTTTGTGCAGTTGCGTTTTTACCCCCTCTTTCTCGTGTTCTTGGAAATTAATGTGCAAGTGAGGCAGGCTTTTATCCAGAAAAAACAAAAATAACGCTCCTGATAAAAACCCAACAGCGGCTGGCATCCATGGCATAGATGGGTATTGTTTTTCCGCCATTTCGATCGCAGGATTGAGGAGTGACCAAAAACTTGCGGCTACCATGACCCCGCCGGTGAAGCCAAGCATGGCATCTAACCAACCTCGGTGCATGGTGCGGAAAAAGAATACCAAACCCGCTCCTGCCGCCGTCATAAGCCAAGTAAACACAGTGGCATAGAGCGCTGCCAACACCGGATTTAAGGAATCGAAATAGCTAATAAGTACTTGCAAAATTGTTTTTTTATCCCCTCAAAAATACGCAAAACCAACCTAAAATCATGAAGTAAACCGTTATTAATTGATATAAAAACCGGTCACATTCAACGTATTTATTGTTGAAAAAACCTTATTTTTGCGGCTCATTTAAAAACATCGTTATGGCACACAACAGAACCCTTACCATGCTTAAACCAGATGCATTGGAAAACGGACACACCGGCAAAATCATTGACATGATCATTCAAGCCGGATTTACCATCAAGGCCATGAAAATGACCCAGCTTTCAAAAGAGGAGGCAGAAGAATTCTACGCGGTTCATTCCGAACGACCTTTCTACGGCGAATTGGTAGAATACATGACCTCAGGGCCTATTGTTGCTGCCATTTTAGAAAAGGACAATGCAGTAGAAGATTTCCGGAAACTCATTGGCGCTACCGACCCGAGTGAAGCCGCAGAAGGGACCATTCGTAAATACTACGCAGAGTCTAAGGCGAGAAATGCCGTTCATGGTTCAGATTCAGACGAAAATGCTGAAATCGAAAGTGAATTTCATTTCTTTGAAGACGAAATCGTCGGCTAAAAATAGCTTTTCCTTTAAATTTCTGATTCTTGGCTGATCCTACAAGGGCAGCAATCAGATCCTTATGTACTTTTCTATGAAAATGTGCCTAACTGTTGTTCTAACCGTTTTCATTAGAACACTTGCCCTTGCGTGCAGTTGTGAGGGGCACACAAGTGTTAGTGCGGCATACCATGGATCGGATGTTGTTTTTAGCGGCGAAGTAGTGCGACTGACCTATGTCACCACATCCGAATCAATTAAGCCCAGTGTGTTGGATTCGATAAAAATCAACATGGATCCCGAAAGCAGGACAAAGGAAATGTTGGAAATGGATTTGCTCATCAAAGTTGAATTGAAGCTCAATCGGTGTTTTAAAGGCAATTCGCTACAAGACACTGTAACCATTTACACCACTCGAACAGGTGCTTCTTGCGGATACCGAGGATTCGCTGTTGGCCGTCAGTACATCGTTTATGCTTCGAGCAGTAGTTATTTATATGGCTTTTTTCTAAGGCAACCATGTGAAAACATTGGCCGTGAAGGAACCTATTGGACCAACCAATGCATGCGTACGCAAGAGTACACTTATGCCGAAACGGTGGAATTGGAAAAATGCATGAACGGTGAATAATTACCCTTTTTGGTTTTCATCGCTTTGTTTAAAAATGTTTCATGGTTGAATACAAATAAAGGTCAAAAAAAGGTACATTTACTTTTACATTTGTATTGAAAAATAGTTTAATATCCATGCCGATTCGCACCTATTCCGTTGAAGACCGTTTTATTCGCTACGCGAAAATTGACACTACCGCTGACCCAGAATCCACGTCGTGTCCGTCGTCCCACAAACAACTCGATTTGGCCAGATTGCTTGAAAACGAATTGAAGACCTTGGGAATCAACGAAGTTGAATTGGATGAAAACGGTTATGTCTATGCACGAATACCCTCCAATTCCGGCAATCAAGACGTGCCGACGATCTGTTTTTGCTCCCACATCGACACAGCGCCCGACTGCAGTGGCACCAACGTAAAACCTATAGTGCACCGAAAGTATACAGGTGATCCCATCGTACTTCCGGATGACTCGACTCAGGTAATTACTACCGACAAGCATCCCTATTTGATAGAAAAAATCGGTGATGACCTGATTACAGCGAGCGGACTGACGCTTTTGGGCGCTGATGACAAAGCAGGAATTGCCATTATAATGAATTTGGCGGAGCTTCTAACGAACAACCCTGACATTCCTCATGGCCCAATTGAAATACTATTCACTCCAGATGAAGAAATCGGTCGTGGTGTCGATAAATTGAACCTTGACAAGGTAAAAGCCCATTTCGGATACACCTTAGACGGTGGGAAATTAGGAGAGGTGGAAGACGAAACTTTTTCAGCAGATGCGGTAGAAATTACGCTACAAGGCATCAGCGCTCATCCTGGCTATGCGAAAGGGAAAATGGTGAACGCCATAAAGGTTGCTGCCCATTTTCTAGCGTCATTGCCCAACGACAAACTTACACCTGAATCGACGGAACATAGAGAAGGATTTGTCCACCCTGTAGGAATGGAGGGAAACCTTGAATCCGCCAAAATAACCTTTATCATTCGAGACCACGAAACAAGCAAACTCAGCGAGTACGAGCATTTTTTGGAAGATGCGCTTAAAAAATCGGTGGAAATCTTCCCGGGATCAACTTACACATTCAAGGTTTCTGAACAATACCGCAACATGAAGGAAGTCCTACGGGAAGTACCGTTTGTGACGGATTATGCTGTTCAGGCAATGATAAAAGCAGGAATTGAACCAAGGAGGTCCATTATACGCGGTGGCACCGATGGATCACGCCTCTCGTTTATGGCATTTCCATGTCCAAACATTTTTACGGGAGAAATGGCAATCCATTCCAGGCAAGAGTATGTGAGCATACAAGATATGCAAAAAGCGGTCGATACCTTGGTTGAACTCGTTCAAATTTGGGAACAACATACCTTGGCTTAACCAATGGCAGGTTTGACACATAAACAGCTCATTTCGAACATCGTTGCAGGTCAAATCGAAAAAACGTATGTTCTTCACGGCGAGGAACCTTATTTTATTGATGCCATTTCCGATGCACTCATTGAACATGCCTTGCCTGAGCAGGATAAGGCCTTTGACCAGGTCATATTGTACGGAAAAGAGGCTGACCCATTGTCTTTGTTGAGTGAATTGAAAAACTACCCGATGTTGGCGCAACGAAAACTCGTGGTGCTCCGAGAGGCGCAAGACATGAAATTACTGGATGAATTGGCCCCTTATTTTTTGAATGCTTCCGATCGAACCATATTTGTGATTTGCCACAAATACAAAAACATTGATTCGAGAAAGAAGTTACTTAAAGATGCACAAAAAACCGGTGTCGTTTTTAAATCTGAAAAGGTCCGAGATTACCACCTTGCCGAATGGATAAGCAGTTATGTAAAGGGACGCGACATGCAAATCAGTTCCAAAGCTTCCATGTTATTAGCCGAATTTCTGGGAAATGACTTGAGTAAGATTGTCAATGAAATCAATAAACTAGAAATCATTCTGGGTAAAAAAGCGAGTATTACCGACCTACATATTGAGCACAACATAGGCATTTCTAAAGATTACAACGTCTATGAGCTGAGCAACGCACTCGCAGTTAAAGATGCTGTGAAAGCAATGAAAATCGTGGATTATTTTAGGCAAAATCCTAAAAGTGCAGATGTCATTGGGATGATCGCCTCAGCCTTTCGCTTGTACAGCCAAATGATGCGGATTCAGTTCTCAAAAGTCAAAAGCCAAGAGCACATTGCGGGAATGTTAAAAATACATCCATACGCTGCGGGCGAATTGATTAAGCAATCTAAAAATTACGACGCCAAAAAACTCGCTACCAATATTGGTATTTTGTATGAATATGATTTACACAGCAAGGGAATTGGAAGTTCATCCATGGTGAACAAAAGCGATATGATGTTTGAAATGGTGTACCGGCTTTTACACGAATGATGCACACGATTTACCTACCCGATTGGACTGATACAGAAAAAGAAGCACTATTACCCGAAAAGGAAGGGAAGCATAGTGTTCAAGTCCTGCGCATGAAATCTGGTGACCGGGTTCGCGCCGTAAATGGCCAAGGAATGGAAGGGTTCGGTACCTTATCCGTAAAATCAAGAAAAGAGACCTACTTTGAACCACAAGAAGTGGTTCAACATTCAAACCCTTCCCTGTTACTGCACCTTGCAATCGCTCCCACCAAACAGATGGAGCGATTGGAATGGTTGCTTGAAAAATGTACGGAAATAGGCGTATCAACGTTCAGTTTTATTTTAAGTAAGAACAGCGAGAGACGCAACATGCAAACAGAACGTCTAGAACGGATTGTACTGGCTGCAACAAAACAATCGGGGCGCGTTTTTCTACCCGAACTTCAGCCCTTGAAACGTTTTGAAGAACTTATCGAAGAAACGAATGCAGGATGGATTGCGCATTGCCGAGATGAGATCCCAAGAGAAATCATACCGGGCAAGAACTACCTTTCAAACGCACCAATATGTATTGGTCCGGAGGGCGATTTTACCAGCGATGAAATTGCGTATGCTTTGAAAAATGGCTTTGAATCCATAACTTTAGGTCAAAGCAGGTTGCGCACCGAAACAGCAGGTCTCGTGGCTTGCGTTCAAACATTAACAGAAATTCAACGACATGACTAAAAAGAAGCGATACAACATTTTAAACTTGTTGCTCATAGGCTTGATTCAGGCTATTTTTTCAATGGGATATGCTCAGGGAACGCTTCAACTGGCTGTATTGAAGTACAATGGTGGTGGCGATTATTATGCCAATCCTACGGCTTTGCCTAACTTGGTGAAGTTTTGCAACCAACAATTAAGTACGTCCATTTCCAAAGAGGTTCCGTATGTGGAGGTAGGCAGCCAAGACATCTTTCAATACCCAATGGTGCATATGACCGGTCATGGAAATGTGGTTTTCTCGGGTGCAGAGGCAGAGAACTTGCGCACCTATTGTATGGCGGGCGGTTTCTTGCACATCGATGACAATTACGGTATGGATGAGTTTATCCGAGTGGAGTTGAAAAAAGTATTTCCAAGCAATGCGCTGGTTGAACTGCCCTTTGATCACCCGATTTTTCACCAGAAATATGATTTTAACGGCCTGCCCAAAATTCATGAGCATGATGGTAAAAGACCACAAGCTTTTGGAATAATAATTAATGGTCACCTCGTTTGTCTATATACCTATCAAACGGATTTAAGCGATGGATGGGAAGATCCTCAAGTTCATAACGACCCACCAGAGAAAAGGACGCAGGCCCTGCAAATGGGTGCTAATATACTGATGTATGCGTTTATGAAATAAAATCGATGAAAGGTATTTCTATTTTTTATGGCATCTTGCTGGTCTTGCTCTTTATACCAAAGACACAGGCAAAGGTGGTGCTTCCGGATCTTTTCTCGAACAACATGGTTCTCCAGCAAAACAGCACCGTTAAATTTTGGGGAATCGCAAAACCCAACCGTGTCGTTCGTGTCCTACCTAGTTGGACAGTCGCTATGGAGGTTAAAACGGGCAAAGATGGCAAATGGCAAATGTATATTCAAACGCCAAAAGCCGATTTACAGCCCCACTGTATTCAATTCAATGACGGCGAAAAAAGTGCTCTAACGAACATTTTGTTCGGTGAGGTTTGGCTTTGTTCGGGTCAATCTAATATGGAGATGACCTTCAAAGGGTTTGACAATGAATTTGTTGCAGATGCCGATTCTGTCCTTGATGACCTCAATAAAAATATACTACTTCGGCTGTTTAAGGTGAAGCGAAATTCACAAGATTCACCGGGGACAGAGGTTGATGGGACTTGGACAACTTGTACGCGCGATCAAGTAGAGCGGTTTAGTGCAGTGGGTTATTTTTTTGGTGAACATTTATGTAAAGAGTTGAATGTTCCAGTTGGAATCATCCTTTCCGCGTGGGGAGGCTCATGCGTTGAAGGCTGGATGAGTGAGGAACTTGTTAAGAAACATTCGGAGGAATTATTCAACACTGACTTCGCAGACAGCGAAACATGGAAAAAACCGGAGGTGATGTACAATGGAATGATTCATCCGTTGAAAGATTTTTGCATTAATGGAGTGTGTTGGTATCAGGGGGAAGCCAATGTAAACAAACCAGAAACTTACCAGGCTAAATTATCCGATATGATTTCGTTGTGGCGAAGTATATGGAAAAATGATTCGCTGCCCTTCCTACTAGTTGAAATTGCACCCTTTGCTTATGAAAATGGAGATCAAGCTGCAGACCTGCGCATGGCCCAGCGAAAAGTAGTTGAATCAGTACCCTATTGCAGGTTTGTCTCCACCGCTGATTTGGTATTAAACGAAGAAGAAAAGAACATCCACCCTTCCAATAAACTGGATGTTGGTAAACGCTTGGCACAACAAGCCGCTTTTATGGTTTACCATATAAACAATTCTTGTGTAAACTACCCAAAAATAGCTAGCATCACGCGAACCAGCCATGAGTTGACGATACTTATTCAAACTGATTCGGAGTTGCGGACAACGGATGGTTCTAAAACAATAACAGGAATGGTTGCTAAAAATGCAGTAGGGGAACTTTTACCTCTAACTTTCGAACTTGGCATCGACCGAAAATCCATCATAGGTAAAGGATCGCATCTCGAGCAGGTAGCGACTATCAGTTACGCTTACGGTGGCTTTGTGTTAGGAAACATTCAAAATACCTGTGGGCTACCACTTGTGGTATTCAAGGAACAAATCCAATGATTACATCCTTTCGGGCACCTGAATTCCCAAGATAAGCATGCTATGTCGAATGGTTTCGGCGACCCTTGCACTTAACACCAAACGCATTATTTTTTTTGGAAGGTTTTCTTCGTTAAGAATGGAGATGGTTTGGTACAGATGATTGTAACTTTTCCCTAATTCATAAGCAAAATTAGCCACGACTGCCGGAGAATAGTTCAATGCAGCCTCATGTATCACTTGTCTGTAGGAAGACAACAATTGTATCAGTTGAATTTCCTGTTCAACTAGTGAGGTTGACACATCCAACGTGCAATCTGTTAGGTCCATTCCGGATTTACGAAGCAAGGATTGGATCCTTGCATGTACATACTGAATAAAAGGACCTGTATGCCCATTTAGATCAATCGATTCTTCCGGGTTGAACAACATCCGTTTTTTGGGATCTACCTTTAATAGAAAATACTTTAATCCCCCAAGTCCTATCATTTCGAACAGGTCCTTCCGCTGTTCGGTTGATAAGCCCTCCAAATGTCCCCTTTCTTGAGTCATTTCAGTAGCCTTTTCAACCACTTCTGCCATAATATCGTCCGCATCTACCACCGTTCCTTCGCGGGATTTCATTTTTCCCGAAGGAAGATCAACCATCCCATAAGACAAATGAAAACATTGTTTAGCCCAAGCATATCCGAGCTTTTGAAGGATCAAGAACAGCACTTTAAAATGATAATCCTGTTCGTTTCCTACCGTGTAAACGATGCCAGATAAATTCGGGTAATCTTTAAAACGATCTAAAGCGGTTCCAATGTCTTGTGTCATATACACCGATGTACCATCTGAGCGAAGAACCAGTTTTTCGTCCAGGCCTTCATTTGTCAAATCAATCCAAACAGAGCCATCGTCTTTTTTGTAAAAGATCTCCTTTTTAAGTCCGTCCATAACGACGTCCTTGCCCAAAACATAGGTGTCTGATTCGTAATAATTTTTGTCGAAGCTAACCCCCATTCGGCGATATGTTGCATCAAAACCTTCGTACACCCACCCGTTCATTGTACTCCATAACAGGTAAACCTGAGGGTCACGTGCTTCCCACTTGATCAACATTTCTTTCGCTTCCCTCAGAATTTCTGTATGGTTCTTGGCAATCTCTTTCTGTTTTACCGCAAGTGCATGGGCCGCTTTTTCATCCTTTCCTTGTGCTGCTTCCTGGAGGTCTAAAAATTGCTGATAGGCTTCACTCAGGCCAGCATCAGATCCTTTGCCCCATTCTTCGAGCAATGCATTTGCCTGCCTGTTCCATTCCACATCGAATACAACGTAGTATTTACCCGCCAGCTTGTCGCCCTTAATTCCTGTATTCTGAGGCGTTTCACGTTCACCCTCAGCATTCAAGGGTGAAAACTTTTCCCATGCCAGCATGCTCTTGCAAATATGTATGCCCCTGTCGTTAATGACCTGTGTTTTGACCACTTGATTTCCATCTGCCTCCAAAATGCGCGATACAGCATCCCCGAGAAAAATATTCCTTAAGTGTCCAAGGTGCAGTGGCTTGTTGGTATTGGGAGAGGCAAATTCCACCATCACAAGTGGCCTATCGCTTGTGGAAGGGTTCTCATTCTTCTCAGTCATGGCATCCAAGACCTTGATCCAATAGGCATTGGTCAATGTCAAGTTTAAAAATCCTCCCACCACTTCATAGGATGCAACATCAGGAAGAAAATTCTTCAAAAGTCCACCTATCTTTTCACCGGCTTCATTGGGACTGCATTTCCATTTTTTCACAAAGGGAAAAACGACAATGGTCAAGTCTCCCTTTACGTCTTTCCGTGTTGTTTGTATCTGAATTTCGTTTCGATCAATGGCCAGACCCAAGTATTCTGGTGCGTTATTCAGAAGGATATTGGTAATTTTTTCTAGCATTTTATAGGGTTGTTTTCCACGAGGAAATGAAGGACTTCATAAGGTCAAAAGCAATTTCTGCCATTCGGTTGGTCCGATTATCCAGACACGGATTTACTTCTACTATTTCAGTACAAATCACTTTTCCGCTCTTTGCGAAACCAAGCAATAAGTCCTTGGCTTCATCCACTGTAAGGCCATCCATTACGGGAGTCCCTGTTCCATAAGACGATTCAAGAGGATCCATGGAATCTACGTCAAACGACACATAGAGCATGTCGCAATTGGATAGGTATTGAAGCACCTCATCGGCAATGGCCGATGCCTGTTTGGAACGCACTTCATCTACTGTTATTACTTTCAGTCCTTTTTCTTGAATCAAACGGTCCTCAGGTTCCTCGTAGTCTCTTAGCGCAATGTATACCAAATCCGTTGGAAGCACCTTGAATCCGCTGATAAAGGGAGACCTTAACAATTCCCAACGTGCAAGTGTTTCATCGTCTAGTTGATTTACGGAACATGAGGCGTTATTGTCACCGAGCACCAGAGATAAAGGCATCCCATGGATATTTCCTGAGGGAGTTGTGAAGGGCGAGTGCAAGTCCGCATGGGCATCTATCCAGATCACCCCTAAGCGATTTTCTGGAAAAGCTTTTCGAATACCCAAGATCGTCGCAGCTGCCGAACCATGATCTCCAGCAAGAACAAAAGGATTGAAACCTGATTTCAATTCATGCTCAATTACCCCTTGCATTCGATTAAACATACGGGAAAAGGCGTCGATGTTATGTCCAAAAGGCATCGCGCTTACACGGTCAAGCACATGGTTTTCATTTTCCACTTCGATTTTTGGAATTTCTCCGATCACCGTGTCTTTGTTTTGCCGACCCACCGTTAAAATGGCTTCAGGGCCTAATGAAGCCCCTCTTGTTCCAGCGGCAATTTCAGATTTGTTGATAACGATTTTCACCTGTTTTTCCATGGTTCAATACTCCGCCGTAAAAGTAATTCATTCAGTTGAAATAGTGGCATGCGTTTCAGCCGAACCGCTCTTTTTACCGAAACCTACCATAAAGTGGTATAATATCTTTACTTTCGTTTTATGAAAACGAGGTTTGTACTCTTTCTGTGGGTTCTTGTAACGCCCATTTCAATCCTTTTAAGTCAAAAGGGCGAGCATTTTACAGGTAGGCTGACCTACACCTATCAGACGGTAGACACCAATACGAGAAAAATGTTTCCAGAACGAACCATGACGGTATATGTCAATGACAGCATGCTTCGTGTGGAGAACAGAACTCCCGATTTGGGGCAGCAGGTAATGATAAAACACAGGATTCTAAAAAAATCATACTTACTGCTCGACACACCTCAAGGCAAATTCGCCTTGCAAAGTTCTGACGACGTGGTGGCCGCTGATAGCACAAAATATACTTGGAAGAAAAAAAATGGCTGTTTAAAAGTTTGCGACAAAAAAGCAAAAAAACTAATTGTAACCGAGCGCAAAACAGGTATCACACAGTCCTGGTATTACTTTAAAAATTTATCAAGTGATCACGTTAATGGCTTCGATTACCTACCTGGACTCCCGGTGTTATATTACGTTGAAGGCGAAGAAGGTTTGCTGAAATATGAACTCACCTCAATGGAAGCGATGCCATTGGAAAGAGACATTTTTGGCATTCCAAACGATTTCCGTCGCGTGACTTTTGATGAGTTCATACGCATCATGACTGAAGGAAACTAGCTCATTACCTTTCTCATTCTAAACAAGCCTTAACTTATCTTTTCATGCAAAAGTTCTACAGGTTATCCGTTCGTGTTTCGTTTGGTGCTTTTATGAACCCATTGAATCAACAATTCATTGTTTAAACTTAAACTAACCGAAGATGTAGTCAGGCATGTTAGTTTGTACTTTCGTTCTGTCGAATAAGAAAAGTTCAATGGCCGACAACGAATTTATTCCCCGCGAAGAGCAACTGGAACAGGAAGCGCCTGTTGGACAAACCAAAAGGAAACCAACTAAAGCGAAGTCTAAGGCGAAAAGCCCTAAGGTAAATGTGCGCTCTTGGATGCCAAAAGTCAATATGGAAAAAGTCAGGAGAACTTTTGGCATAATGCTGATTTTATTTTCCTTTTATTTGTTTCTGGCCTGTTTATCTTACTTGTTCACTTGGAAAGTAGACCAAGACCGTGTAATGTCGAAAGGCCTTTTCGATTTTTTATTTGAACAAAATGCCGAAGAAGTTTCCAATTGGTTGGGTAAATTCGGCGCATGGACCTCCCACTTATTGATTTTCCGCTGGTTCGGTGTTTCGTCCTTCGCTTTTGCCTTCTTAAGTTTTATATTCGGTGTAAAACTGGTTTTTCAAATTTCATTGCTTCCCTTGCTTCAAACATTAAAGCGTGTGGTCATTTTATTGGTTTGGAGCTCTGTTTTTCTAGGATTTTTCGCTTCATCAATTAATTACCTTGGAGGTTCTTTTGGTTATTATTTGAACGAATGGCTTGCGTTGACGCTAGGTAAATTTGGATCCTTGACCCTTATTCTTGTTTCGGGCTATGTGGTGATGACCATGCTCTACAACATCAATTTGAAGGCTTGGTTTGAAAAACTGCGGACCAGTCCAGATTCCGAGGAGGAAGAACAATGGAATGACTATGCAACGGAAAGCCGAACCACCGACATCCACATGATTAATACAATCGAGGACCATGAAATCCAAGAAGATGAATTGTCAAATCCAGTGGATTTTAGCGAGGAACTGGAAATTGAGTTCAATCCTGAATTAGAGGAATCAGAGGATCCATCCTCCTTAATAGAAGAACAAGATTTCGAAATTGAATTCAACGGCGACGATATTATTCCGGTGGTGGAAAAGGGTGATAGCTCCTTTGATGTTTCGATTGCAGAAGAGGAACCGGTTATTGACACGGAAAATCTGCAATCCGCGAGAGAAGCATTTGGTGCTTACGACCCGACACTTGATCTTTCTAGTTATGTATTGCCTTCGATTGATTTGTTGAAAGACTATGGTACCTCCGGATTGTCCATCAACAAGGAAGAATTGGAATTAAACAAAAACCGTATTGTCGAAACCTTATCGCACTATAAAATTGATATCGCTCGTATAAAAGCGACAGTAGGTCCGACGGTAACGCTTTATGAAATCGTACCTGCACCCGGTGTTCGCATTTCCAAAATCAAAAACCTGGAAGACGATATCGCACTTAGCTTAAGCGCCTTAGGAATTCGAATCATCGCCCCTATTCCAGGGAAAGGAACGATTGGTATTGAAGTACCAAATTCCAAGCCTGACATGGTCAGCATGCGTTCCCTCATCGCCTCTGAAAAGTTCCAGCATTCGGATGCGGAATTGCCGATTGTTATGGGGAAAACCATCACGAACGAAACGTTTACCTTCGACCTTACCAAAATGCCCCACTTACTCGTCGCAGGCGCAACAGGTCAGGGGAAATCCGTTGGTTTGAACGCGATTTTAATTTCCATCCTATATAAAAAACATCCGGCGCAAGTAAAGTTTGTATTGATTGACCCTAAACAAGTTGAACTAACGCTATACAATAAAATTGAACGTCATTTTCTCGCTAAACTTCCTGGCGAGGAGGAAGCAATTATCACCGATACATCGAAAGTGGTGAACACACTGAATTCCCTATGCATCGAGATGGACGATCGCTATGCTCTTCTTAAGGATGCGGGCGTTCGAACCATCAAAGAATACAATACCAAATTCATCGATCGCAAGTTAAATCCAGAGCAAGGGCATCGTTTTCTTCCTTACATCGTTGTTTTGATTGATGAGTTTGCGGACCTCATCATGACAGCCGGAAAAGAGGTGGAACATCCTATTGCTCGAATTGCACAGTTGGCAAGAGCCATTGGAATCCACTTAATCGTTGCCACGCAGCGACCTTCAGTAAACGTCATAACAGGAATGATTAAAGCGAACTTCCCCGCTCGAATCGCTTTCCGTGTTCTTTCTAAAATCGATTCAAGAACCATTTTAGATGCCTCAGGTGCAGACCAGCTCATTGGCCGTGGTGACATGCTCATTTCCACGGGCTCTGATTTACAGCGCTTGCAATGTGGTTTTGTGGATACCCCTGAAGTAGAAGCTATTTGTGCTTATATTGGTTCACAACGAGCATACCCGGAGGCCTTACTTCTCCCTGAATTTGTGGGCGAAGGTTCCGATGGAGGCAACGGGGTGGACATGGACGAAATCGATCCAATGTTTGCTGATGCTGCGAGAATCGTTGTAATCAATCAGCAAGGTTCCGCCAGTTTGCTTCAGCGCAAGCTTAAACTCGGGTACAACCGTGCAGGTCGTATTGTCGACCAACTTGAAGCAATGGGTATCATTGGTGCCTTTCAAGGAAGTAAAGCAAGGGAAGTCATTTACTCTGATGTAGAGTCATTGGACGAGTTTTTACGTACGAAAGGAATCCTCTAGTTTTAGTTCTGAAAAACTATGCGTAGTTTTGAATTTAAACTTTTCTCGTGCGCTTATTTCTTTTTATATTTTTCGTGCTTTGTGCTGTTCCTTTTCAGAGCCAAACACCTCTTTCACCTGATGAATTTTTAGGTTATCCATTGGGGAGTTCCTTTACTCGGCATCACCGGGTGGTGGATTATTTTGAGCACTTGGCAACAAATGCTTCCAACCGAATGCAACTTAAAACCTATGGCGAAACCGCAGAAAAACGACCTTTAATTGCCGCCATCATCAGCACGCCAGAAAACATCGCCAAAATCGAACAATTAAAGAAGGTGCATCAAGATTTATTGAAAGACGAGAAAATAGCTATTGTTTGGATGAGCTATAATGTACATGGAAACGAAAGTGCCGGCACAGAAGCAGCGTTGCTTACCGCTTACGAGTTGTTAACCAACAAACAAGAGTGGTTGAAAAATACGGTGGTTATCCTAGACCCTTGTATCAATCCTGATGGCCGTGATCGTTACGTGAATTGGTATTACCAAATGGTTGGGCAACATCCTAACGAAGCGCGAAATACGCGAGAACACGATGAGCCATGGCCCAGCGGACGTCCCAACCATTACCTCTTCGACCTGAACCGCGATTGGGCATGGAATACGCAAATCGAAACACAACAACGCCTAAAGCTTTACAATGAATGGCTGCCCCATGTCCATATCGATTTTCACGAACAAGGGATCAACGATCCGTATTATTTTGCGCCGGCCGCCGAACCTTACCACGAAGTTATTTCCAATTGGCAGCGAGGGTTTCAAAACGGACTAGGTAAAAACCATGCACGCTATTTCGATGAAAAAGGCTGGTTGTATTTCACCAAAGAAATATTTGACCTGCTCTATCCAAGTTATGGGGATACCTACCCTACTTATTGTGGAGCTGTTGGCATGACATATGAACAAGGCGGTAGTGGCCGTGCGGGATTGACCGTAACGGGCGAAAACGGCAAACAAGTCACGCTCCGCGACAGGCTTATACATCACCATACCACCGGGCTTTCATCCGTTGAATACAGCCATCTTCAAGCAGATAAACTCATCGGCGAATTTAGAGAATACGTCACCAACAAAACATTCAAGTATAAATCGTTTGTTTTGGAGGGAAATCCTGAAAAAATGGGCGAATTAACTCAGCTTCTCGATGCGCATGAGATAAGCTACTCATTCGGAAAAGATGGCCAAATCAAGGGCTACGATTATGTGCGGCAAAAAGAAGAAAGTTGGAAACTCAACGACCGGCATTTGATTGTAAGTACCATGCAGAAAAAAGGAGCGTTGGTCAATGTCTTGTTTGAACCGCAAACATTCCTAAGCGATTCACTGACATATGATATAACCGCCTGGTCTTTGCCCTATGCCTATGGGTTGAATGCATTAGCAACAGAACAACTCATCGAAGGTCAGAAAAGAAATACCACCGAAGTGGTGAACGCACTTTCTCCCAATGCGTATGGTTACCTCATTCCTTGGAATTCTGTAAAAAGCGCACGTCTTCTTGTTCAACTTCAACAAAAGAACCTACTTGTGCGTGAAGCCGAATTGCCTTTCAAACTTAACGGAAAAGAATTCGATCGGGGAACCTTAATTGTTTTACGATCTGACAACCCGAAAGGCTACGATACTACCTTGGCACAGCTAGCAAATGAACTTGGAATTGAAATAACAGGAACAATGACCGGCATGGTTGAACAAGGTGCTGATTTCGGTTCCTCGTATGTCAAAATCATTCCGAAACCGCGCATTTTGCTCCTCTGTGGAGAAACTACCTCTTCGTTAAATGTTGGAGAGGTATGGCATTTCATGGATGTTGGTTTGGATTGCCCAATAGATATCGTGGATGCCTCTGTTTTCAGCACAGAAGAGTTGGACCGCTACACTACATTCATCCTACCTGAGGGTGATTTTTCGCATTGGAAAAACGATGGTACCATTGCAGGTATTTCAGACTGGGTGCGAAAAGGTGGAAAATTGATTGTGATAGGAGCAGCGTTGTCTTCCTTCAACGACAGCAATGGGTTTGAGCTGACCGCAAAACCATCTTCGGATAAAGAGGTAGATGAGGAAAATGGGAAAAAGGAAGAAAAACACGAGCATCCTCGAATTGCGTACGAAAAACAAGAACGTGAGGCCATTTCTTCCACCATCACCGGCGCCATACTGGAATGTAAGCTAGACGCTACACATCCCCTTGCATTTGGATACAAAAACAACTATGCGACACTTAAACTCAGCGCCGAAAGTTACCAATGGCTGGAGGAAGGGAACAACGTTTGTTACCTGGATAAAAAACCAAAAGTATTAGGTGGATTTATCGGTCATAAGGTAAAAAACCAACTAGATGAATCGCTGATTTTCGGAACACAAAACATGGGTAGTGGAATGGTCGTTTACATGGTAGACAACCCGCTTTTTCGAGGATTCTGGCAAAATGGAAAACTCTTTTTCGCTAACGCGTTGTTCATGACGAACAATAGGTAAATCAGTATTTGTGCCAATGTTAGCAGGTCATTTGAAGTCAATTCTTCCCTCTTCATTTGGAATACGCCTTCAATCCCAACTTTTTCACTGTAGCCTTGGAGGTTGTTTTACCGTTCCAAATATAAGCGGTAACCATTTTATCTTGGGCTCCATTAAGTGGGACTAAAAAAGCCATTAATCTGTTCTCGTCGTACAAATAATCGCCCAAATAAATGGCTCGGTAAAAACCTTTGTCTCCGGAAATAACCAAACGGATATTAGGATCCCGATGTTCGCCCGAAATCACAACCTCAACCACCAACGATTGACATTTCTTTGAAACGCGGAGGGAAATAGCTGGCGAGAATTCGTTCTTTTCGTTCAATTGAACCCCAATCCTTTGCTCTTTGGAAGTAACCAATTGCCAAGACTTGGGAATGTGAACACTCGGTGCATCGCGTTTCCATTGCAAAAAATGCTTCCAATACTCGGAGGGTGTAGTAGACCCACCTACTAAAATGCTATTTGCCACCTGGTAACCTTGAAAGAGACTCAAAAACACGAATGGTATAACAACATACAACGACCACTGACGATGCTTCAATTCCAACAGGACCGGAAGGAAAATGAAAGGCAGAAATTCAATCATAGGGCGTTGTCCGAAACCCATGCCAAAGGTCCAACACCACCAAGATGAGAACACATATACTGTAAATACAAGAGGAAGAATAAATAAAAGCAACTTAACAACAGATTGCCTATAGATTGCAAAACAGGCTAATAGAATTCCGATTCCAACCAACGGCGACCAGAGCAACCAACCTTTTTGATAGGAAAATATGAATTCCCAGAAGTGGGGTGAGAAAAAATGAAAGCCTTCGTCATTGTAAGAGTATACCAGCCAATAACCGGTTTGCCATTTCCATAGAATAGGAGGTATTGCAAAAACAGCAAAGCATGCCAATAGAATCAATAACTTCGTGTGAAATGAACCCGTTTTCCAAAGGGGAAAAACATCCTTCGTATTTAAACCAAATAGCCAAAGCAAAAAGGGCAGAAACAATAGCATTAGCGCATTCGTTGGTCGAATGATAAGGAGAAGAGAAATAGCTAGCATCATGGCTCCAATCCAGGCCCAGTGCTTTTTTTCCTTTATATTAATCAGGCACAAAAGTGAGAAGCAGACAAGGAAAAAACTGTGGATATGACTGACAGAAAAGTCATACACCACATAATACCACAGGTTAGTGCCAAAAAGGAGGACAAGGAGTCCTCCCCTTCTCAATCGGTCAGTCACAGCCAACGAACTTGTTACGCTAGAAAGGCATTTTAATCCGATCAGCAGGTAAAACAAGTGGGAAAACACAATGCTCCATTGAAAGGGTAAGGAATACCCATCGATAGGAAATCCACACACCCAAGCTACCAACCATGCTAAGAAAAAAAAGGGTGTATAAAGTAACATCAGGCCAGGAAAGGTTTTATTTACCTTCCTTCCATTCGGTTGGGTATTTAAAAAATCTTTGAAATGAGAACCGTCCTCCGGATAATACTTTTTTTCAATAGATTGCACAAAGGAAAAGGACGCATCATGGTACATAAATAAGGCGGGCAAATAGGCATAATAGGCTTTGGCGTCCCCATTGATTGGTCGGTTGTAGCGATCATCGCATTCTCGCACAGAAAAAATCAGCACTAGCAACAATACACCTAGCGATAGCCAACGTCGGTTTGACCTTATGTTTCCTACAAGACCCACACTTCAAAAGTAGGTAATTCTCCTGGCAATCTTCGGCACCCAAACAAATGCATCACAACAGCCGATCGAATTTGAACCCATCAATCAAAAAAATCCGATACCTTTGACCTTTACTGATTCATGCACATTCAAAAGCTTTCCATACTTATTCCGGTCTACAATGAGGAAAAAACGATTTTACACGTTTTGGATCGCATCCGCAACCTTCATTTGGTGCATGGAATTCAGAAAGAGGTTATTGTGGTGAACGATGCTTCAAAAGACCTTTCAGCATCACTTGTTGCACAATTTATTGATTCAGATTCGTCAGGAATCTTCACCTCATTCAATCAACCTGTTAACCAAGGGAAAGGGGCAGCCATTCACAAAGGCATAGAACTGGCTACCGGAGATTACATCGTAATTCAAGATGCCGACCTTGAACTCGATCCAGAAGACATCAATAACCTTCTAAATGGATTATACAACCATGGTGCAGACATCATCTACGGTTCACGGTTCATAAACGGACAACATCAAAACACATCCTTCGTTTGGCATATCATTGGAAATGGATTACTGACTACCCTTTCGAACCTTGTTACTCGTTTCAAACTCACTGATATGATGACCTGCTACAAGCTGGTTCCAGCAGCGATTATGAAAAGTCTTCACTTAAAGGAAAAACGCTTCGGTTTCGAACCTGAGGTAACCGTTAAATTATCATTGATCAAGCACTTGAAACTGGCGGAGGTCCCCATACATTTTGAGGCTCGAACGCGCACAGAAGGTAAAAAAATCAGCTCCAAAGATGGCTTTCGGGTAATGTACTGCCTGCTGAAATACCGATTTTTCTCTAAATAATTGGGCTCAGCACCTTTTTTCAATCCAACAAAGGAACTTGAAAGCCTAGACCTACGGACAAAAACAATTCGTCAGCTCGTTGAAGGGAGTATGAACCACCACGAAGGGTTGAATTGACATAAAGCAGGTTGCCGAAAAAGTGAAAATAATTCCAAACGTAAAAGGTGGTACCGCCTTGCAGGCCGATTAAGGGGTTGACAAAGTTCTTAGTCGTGCCTGAAGACGTAATGGTTGAAAGCCCAATTCCAGGCATGAAACCAATGGAGTGGTCCCAATTTTTTCTTCTAGCATGATACGCACCACCAAAAAGGACAAAAGCATTTCTGTTGTAAAATTCCTCCCCTTGGCCCAACTTGGCCATGTACCAATACATATCTCCGCGCAAACTCAAGTTATCGGAAACCATACCTTCCAAAAAGCCGCTGAGGTAAACATGTTCAGCATCTCGGTTTAACATAAGTGTAGGCGAGATCGTTGCAGAGGCCCGAAGTGTACCTTTCCCACCCCATTGAGGGTCTTGGGCGTTCCCAAAAAAAAGACTCAGGAAAAACACACTCGTTAAAAGGAACGTTCTTACCACAGATCAGCCAATTTGTAGGTTAAACTTACATTCACCAATATGTGTCCCTCGAGGCTAGCACCTTTTTCTTCGCGGAAAACCGTTGTGCCATTTTCCTGCTCAGCATGAATGTCGTTGCCCAAATGGATCATGTACTGTGCGGTCATGGAGATATCAAAACGGTCGGAAAGATTGAAATGACTACCAATTCCGCCTTGAACCGCAGAACTCCAACGTTCAAGGAAATGATTCTGGTCGAAATTGTCGGTAATTCTGGTGTAATCAAAACAATGCCCTGCCAATACATAGGGACGTATTTTAACAGGTTTAGTAGTAGGATAGTACAAAACGCTCCATCCTATGTGGTAATCCGAACGATGGGCAATTTCATCCACGTTACTGGTTAAATAATCAAAAAACCAATCTGAATTAACCTTTTCGGCGAATTGTAGTCGAAATTGACCACCCACTCCTGTTCCGATGTTTCCCGCATCGCCATGGTTAAACAAACTGACTGTTGACCGTACGCCTAATCCAAAGGTTCCACCGTTAGCTCCCTTTATCCAATCCGTTTGCTGGGCAAACATGATCGCATTATTCAGCAACAAAAAAAAGGTAACGGTGAAAACCAAAAGAAATGACTGAAATATACCTTGCATCTTTTTAAAATGCTTTTTCAACGATTGGTTACTCTGCACTGAATTGCTCGATCACAGCAGTGGTAACACCCGTGTTACTAAAACCTCCGTCGTGAAACAGGTTTTGCATGGTTACATAGCGGGTCAAATCTGAGAATAGTGATATACAATAATCGGCACATGCGGCTGCATCTGCATTTCCAAGCGGCGACATTTTTTCAGAAAAGGAAATAAATTCATTGAACCCTTTCACTCCACTGCCGGCAGTGGTCATCGTAGGTGACTGAGAAATCGTATTCACACGTACTTTTTTCGCAACGCCATAATGGTATCCAAAACTTCGGGCAATGGATTCTAGGTAAGCTTTGTTGTCAGCCATATCGTTGTAGTCAGGGAACACGCGCTGAGCAGCGATGTAGGTCAAAGCGACAATCGATCCCCATTCGCTCATGGCATCTAATTTCATTGCCGTTTGCATCACTTTATGAAAAGACAAAGCTGAAACATCCAATCCCTTCATGGTGAAGTCATAATTTTCATTGGTGTAATGATTTCCTTTTCGCACATTTACCGACATACCAATGGAGTGCAAAATAAAATCGATTCGGCCTCCCAACACCTCCATGGCTTGCGTGATCAATTTCTCTAAATCCTCAACATTGGTTGCATCGGCGGGAATTACGGTCGAGCCTGTAGCCTCCGCAAGGTTGTTTATCTCCCCCATTCTCATGGCAATTGGAGCGTTTGTTAACACGAATGTTGCCCCGTGCTGATGTGCTTTTTCGGCGACATGCCAAGCGATTGATTGGCTGTTTAATGCACCGAAGATGATTCCGCGTTTACCGCTTAATAGTTGTAATGACATGGCATATTATTTTGGTCAAAGATACATGAAAATTAAGTAAAATAAATGGAAACTGTTTGAAGTCAACGTACGCTAAACCTCAATTTGAAGCCCATCGTAAGCCACGGAAACATGTTCCGGTAATCTTTTCATGAGGCTTTGGTGTTCACCCATGTGGTGTGACAAATGCGTCAAATACGCATGCTTCGGTCTCACCTCGTCGATGAAATGCAGTGCCTCCTCCAAGTTAAAATGCGAAACGTGCTTTTCCATTTGAAGCGCATTCACAACTAGCACCTTCGAACCTTTGATTTTCTTTTTTTCCTCAGTTGAAATGGTTTTGGCATCTGTGATGTATGTAAAATCACCCATTCGAAAACCGAAAACGGGAATTTTATAATGCAACACTTCAATCGGCAATACAGTTGTACCGCATGGCAGCGTGAAAGCGTTCTTATCGATCGAAACAAGCTTTAGCTTAGGAACCCCGGGGTAAGGGTTATCTGAAAAAGCATAGTGAAATTCCCTGCGAATGGCTTGTTCAACCTGTTGGTTGCAAAAGATGGGCATATCTCTATTTTGCCTGAAATTAAATGGCCTGACATCGTCCAACCCGGCAAGATGGTCTTTGTGTTCATGTGTAAAAAGTACCCCATCCAATGACATTACTTGCTCCCGCAACATCTGTTGACGGAAATCAGGACCTGTATCGATAACATAGTTTTTTCCTTGAATCTCTACCAAAACAGAACACCGCAATCGCTTGTCGCGCATATCGTTCGATACACAAACATCGCAACTGCAACCGATTACGGGAACGCCCTGAGAGGTACCAGTGCCAAGGAAGGTTACTTTCAATGCCGAAACGTTAGATTAAATTACTGATTTACCGGTTGTTTTTTAACTAGTTGAACTGCAAACAATACCCACGAAACAATCAAAAGCGCCCCCCCTATCGGGGTAATAGGACCAAGCCATTTCCACTCCACTCCGATTAATCGATCTACAGAAAGAAGGTAAATGGAAAACGAAAACAACACCACACCAGTGAGCATTACGTTCACGATTCGATGGTACCTAAATGATACTTTTTCATAGTTCATACCAAAGACGAGCAAGGCCAATCCGTGGTACATTTGGTAACGTATACCTACCTCAAAGGATGACAATTCCTCAGCAGTCAAAACTTTTTTCAAGGCATGCGCACCGAAGGCACCGAGCACAATACCCGAAGCAATTAGAACCGTGGCAATTATGATTGTTTTTCTATCCATCCTCTTTTTTAGCTAAGTTAAGTGAATAGTTGAAAACTTCCCTCCATCCTTCCCATTTTCCTCGGTTATTCAAGGTTTCATTGTGCCAGATAAATGTGAAGTTTCCTCCAAATAAACTGATTTCCTCATAAAGGGAGCGAATCAGGTGCATAGCTTCCTCCGGAGTCAAATGAAGGTATTCATTCAAGGTTCCGTCCATGTAAGCAAAAGGATAAATCATCAAATCCGTCCGCTCGTTTTTTATCAAATCAAACCAAGGAAACACGCGACTTGTACCGGCACGAAATCCTACATCATCGGCATAACCCATGGTATAATCTTCTTGAATTCCCGCTCGGATTAACGAACGGTAGGTATCAGGGAACCTCAACCTTAAGAAATGTTGACGTGAAGCGTTTACCTTTTCTCCCATGATTTTCATCAACCTGTTTGACTCCTTCAACACCACTTTCACATTGTTTCCAGATGCATAACTAGGGTGAATTCCAGACGATGCAAATCGATGACAACGTTGAATTAATTTCTGTAAGGTCTTGTTTTTCCATGAAATATTCTTGTCATAGGCCGCATAGTTTCCTAATAACCAAAACAGCCGAACAGGGTAACCTTGATGGGCTGTCTCTTCTATGATGTGATACGTGTCGTATGGGTCTTTGATGGTACCGCGAAGGACTCCTCGACGTTCATTGATTCGTGCTTTCTGTTTATTGGCAACATCCCTCATCCAGGACATTACACTGCGAACTTTACCCTTTTGTAAATAGGCGAAGGCATTGTCGATATCAAAAGTGGGAATGATAGGAACAGATTTATCAGCCATCGCCAACATATCCTTTTGCTCAAGTTCAGAAACGATGGCAAAAGACAATCGATCACACACCAATTTGTGCATGATTCCAAAGCGATGCATGAAACTATTTCTGGCAGAAAACCGATCATGCTGATCCGGCGTGAAGGGCAAATATTCCTCGTAACGACTCAACATCAGAAAAATGGTAGCTATTGGGTCGATGGTGCCCTCTATGTTAAAACAAGGTTCTCCCTTGTAATGGGCCAGTTTCACATGCAAGTCTCGGATTCCTTGCTCAGACAAAACAAGCGATGGGAGAATGCTTAAATCTGCCTTAATATCGTCATTAGAATAGTTGAGTAATTTGTCATTCGCAGGTAAAGCGGTTGGAATTTCCGAAATGACGTCAAATTCAACCTGGGTACAAAGCGAAATAAAATCGAGTGCATAGCGCAGCCTGGAAGAACTTATAGGTGAATAAACCTTAATCATTCGCCAGATCCGAAAGTATGGTTTCACAAATGAAATGGGCTGCTTTGCCGTCACCAAATAGCTTCGGGAATGAGTGAGTGGGGGTAGCGCTCATCCGATCGAAACACGCTAAAATCCGCTCCGATTGATGACCTGCTAGCAAGGCATTTCCATTCTCGACCAATTCAACCCATTCGGTTTGGTCCCTGAGGATAATGCAAGGTTTCTCAAAAAAATAGGCTTCTTTCTGGACACCACCGCTATCGGTAATGACCATTGACGCATTGCTTTCTAAGGCAATCATATCGATAAAACCAACCGGATCTATCATTTGCAGATTGGAAACATTGGCAACCTTAGCATACAATTCTTCACCGATTGCATCTACCAACACGTTTCGGGTACGCGGATGCAAGGGCAGAACAATCCGTAGTTTTTTCTCGTCGGCAATGACCAGCAAGGCTTCAAATATTCCCTTCAAATGCTCTGGGTAATCGGTATTTTCTGCTCGGTGAATGGTGCATAAAACATACGCATTTGGTTTCAACCCTAAGCGTCTTAATGCATCGGAACCTTGGGCTGCCACTTCCGAAAAATAGAGGCTATTGTCGTACATTACGTCGCCACAATGGTAAACGCGCGGATGAGTGGCCGAGGGTCGATGTTCGTTGTGGAGCTTGAAGCCTTCTCGTTTTAAATTTTCCAGTCCGGCGAGGGTTGGAGTAAATAACAAGGTGGATAAATGATCACAGGTGATGCGGTTAATTTCCTCAGGCATTGCTTTGTTGAAACTGCGTAATCCGGATTCTACATGAACGACAGGCACATGCATCTTGGCAGCTACTAGTGCGCCTGCAAGGGTTGAATTGGTGTCGCCATAAACCAACAACGCATCTGGATTTTCCCTAGTAATTACCTCCTCTATTCCAGTGAGCATTGCTGCCGTTTGTTTGGCATGGGAACCACTACCGACGTGCAAATTGTATGTTGGCTCGTCAATGCCCATTTCCTCGAAAAACTGACCTGACATAGCCGCATCATAATGTTGACCGGTATGCAAGATGATTTCCTCCAAGCGATCGGAAAAGGAACGATGGATAGCACGATTCAAAGCCGAAGCTTTAATGATTTGAGGACGTGCACCAAGCACGGTGAGGAGGCGAAACCTTTTCATAAGCTACAATAAACCGCTGTCGGCGAAGCTAAAGTAACCATTCTCACTAAAAATGAGGTGATCAATCACAGGTAAATCGATATACTTCCCAAATTCAGCCAGTTGACGCGTCAATTGAATGTCTTTTTCACTGGGCCTAATGTTACCGCTGGGATGATTGTGCATCAGGATGATTGCTTGGGCACCCAAATCAATGGCTTTTTTGAAGATTATCTTTCCATCTGCCACCGTTCCGGACGTTCCCCCAATAGAAACTTGAACCGTACGAATCACATGATTTGCCCTGTCCAACAAGAGTACATGAAATTCTTCATGAAGCATATCGACAAAGTATGAGCCCATATGTTCAAATACCATGTTGGAATTGGTCACCCTCTGATCCTTCGGTTTATTGTATCCTTTTCGCCGTCGACCTAATTCAAAAGCCGCAACCAATTTGACTGCTTTTGCGGAACCTACCCCTTGAAACTTCCTAAAGTGTTCCCATGAATGTTTGGATAAACTGGATAGGTCATTCTCCGCATCAGCCAAAATTTCTTTTGCAAGATCCAACGCATTTTTCTGTTGATTGCCAGAGCCAAGCATAATGGAAAGCAATTCTGCATCCGACAAGGCCGTTTTACCTTTGAGCATCAGTTTCTCCCGCGGCCGATCGTCTTCCGCCCAGGATTTAATGCCTGCGAACTTTTTCATGTTTCATACCTTTATAAGTTTAAGTTTATACTTTTATCTGCGAACAAAGGAAATCATTCAACAAACATCCCTTTAAAATCAATGGATTCATTAACTCAAATAGTTCTAGGTGCTGCGGTGGCGGAAGCTGTAGCAGGTAAAGAAATGGGCAACAAGGCCATTTTATGGGGAGCTGTGGCAGGAACCATCCCGGACTTGGATGTTTTTGTCGGACAATTATTCCATCCCATTGATGCAGCGCTAGTGCACCGTGGACTCTCCCATTCGCTTCTTTTTGCACTTGTTGCTGGGCCCTTGCTGGGTTACCTGTTTTTTTTTATGTACCGAAAAAAACACCCACTGCAAAAGTGGATGTGGCTATTTTTTCTGGGAATTGTCACGCATCCCATGCTGGACATGTTTACAAATTACGGTACCCAATTCCTCTGGCCGTTTTCAACCAGAATCACCTTTAATACGGTGTTTGTGATAGACCCGCTTTATACGTTGCCTTTTCTGATCTGTTTGCTGGTAGTAATGTTCCATAAAAAGGACAACCCTCGAAGAAAATGGTGGAACCTCGGTGGTATTATTTGGTCATGTGCTTATTTACTTTGGGGAGTGGTAATCAAATTGACTGTGTTAAGTGAGGCTCCAACCTATTTCAAATCACATGAAGTTAAACCCAATATTAAAGTCGTTACCCCTATGCCACTTACCAGTTTTTATTGGATGGTATTGGCAGAAGACAAGACCAATTATTACGTGGCCTACAAGTCCATTTTTTCTTCTTTTCGTCCCGATCATACCGACACCATCGAGAAATCTGCCGTTTCTTTGAACAACATAAAATGGAAGGGCCACAATTACTCCAATCAACTTACATTCATTTCTGACGGAAATTATGTTATTGAAAAATCTAAAAAGGGTTATGTCTTTTCTGATTTGAGGTTTGGGGTTACATCTGCAATGACTGCAGGCAAGTTGAAAAAACCCATCATGGGATTTGAATTGATACAGAAAAAAAATAAAATTGCCTCGGTAACGAGGCATCGGCCCGATGCACTCTTTGATCATGTGAATTTGAATCGTTACTGGAATAGGGTATTTGGCAATAATTAAAGTCTATCGATAACCATTTAACGCCAAACTATGAAGTCCTCTTCCTATTTTTACTTAATACCAATTATTCTAACGTTTACTTCCTGTAGAAATCTGAAGGAGAATATTTTACCTTATGCGCCAACCCCCAACGAGGTTTATCCATCAGATACCATTTTATCCAGTGAAAAAACAAAAAAAGCGATGGTAATTATTGCGCATGATGACGATATGACTGCTATGTCAGGAACCATTGCCAAACTTAATAAGGAGGGATGGGAAATTCAAGTTCTTAGTTTTCATATGAGCAATGAGAGGGATAATGCCCATAAAGTAGCGTGCAGTAATATAACAGATACCGTCATTTACTTTGATTTGGAATATTCCGAATGGAGAAAAGACCTCGCTAGGCGAAATCAAGAGGATTTATACCTTCCCATAGCGAAAGAACAGTTTGGAGAGACGTTTAATACCGAGTTGGTAGAACAAGAATTAATCAAACGAACGAACAACTTTATTCCATCCGTTATTTTTTCTCTTGACAATGAAATCGGAGCATATGGTCACCCAGAGCACGTTTTTATCAGCCAATTGGTTCATGACTTGGCACTTGCAAAGAAAATTCCAGTTCAGTTTATTTATCAGAGTGTTTACACACCAGACATGACCACAAGCATCATGAATCGACACTCTGTTAGAATGAAGGAATGGGGTTATGAGGGTGACGGATGGGAAAAAGCGAAGGCAACCTATAAGGTAACGGGCATGCCGCATCCAACCACCCAAATTGATATTAAAGGCGTAGCTACAGAGAAAATGAAATTCTTGAAGTCATACAACGAACGGGAACAAAAAACAATCGGATTCTATATTCCTGCTTTTATGGAATACGATGCTGCTTACTATTTTAGTGTATTTAATAGGGAATTTTTCAATGTTATTGCAATTGATTGACGTTTTCTCTGCCATCTTTTAACAATGGCAGATCGATTCGTTAATAAAGTTCAATTTCTTTCTTTTCGCCTAAAGTTTGATACATAGCAACAATTCAAATCTAATTTGTTCCGTCACTGCAAAACACTTTTAATAACACGAAAAACTTTAATGGCCTGGTTATTGACAAACCGTCGCGGATAAGTAAAAAATTCCTTATTCCCTAAAGAACATTTTAGGCATTACCTTTACCAAAAATTTATTTCAACATGAAACGCATTTCCTTTTTTCTATTGCTTTTAGCTCTTTCTCAAAGTTGTGCTCAGCAAGAAAAACCTAGAACACAGCCTCAAGTCGACACGACATTTCAGTTGAACGATTTTCTCAAGAACAATCCCGATCTTGATAAAGCGGTGGAAAAGGTTTTCTCCCAACTTGACGATACAGCAATCGTGGCACAGCTCATTATGCCTGCCGTTGGAAGACTTGGAGAAACAGATGAAGCCATTCAAGCGATGATTAAACAACGGATCATTGGAGGTGTACTGATGTTGAATGGCACAAAAAGCCAGTTCACGAATTGGATTTCGGCATATGAGAAACTAAACGACTCAATTGGTAACTTGCCTTTTCTCTACAGTGCAGACGCAGAGCCGAGCTTGGTGAATCGAAAAATAATCGGATCTACACCGGTTAAAAAAGCGAATGAATTAAAAACCATCGATGAAGTGAATCAGGTGGCACAGACCATTGCCAACGATTTGAACGACATTGGTATCAATTACAATTTCTCTCCTGTCGTAGATATGTCACCAAATAAAACGGTTGGATTTCGAAGTTTTGGAGCCGTACCTGAAAACATCATTCCTTGGTCGGGAGCTTTCATCGAAACAACTCAGAAAAACAATATTTTAGCTACTGCTAAACATTTTCCTGGTCATGGGCTTGTATCAGGAGATACCCACAAATCCCTTCAGGTGATTAACGGAGAATTGAAAGAAATCGCAAACTACCCAGAACTCATTAAAAACGGTTTACTTTCTATTATGGTGGCGCATATCGCAGTGAAAAACAATCCGACGTATGATACAAAAGGTAAACCAGCAACAATCTCCGAAACCATTGTTCATCAATTGCTTAGAAAAGAATATGGCTTCAAAGGATTGATTGTTACTGACGCTATGAACATGGGAGGTGTTTCGAACATACCTGAATGTGAAATGCTTGCGATTGATGCAGGTTGCGATATCGTTCTTATGCCGGTTAATTCCAAAAAAGCACATACGGACATCTTAAAAAAATACCGTGAGGATGCGAGCTTCAAGCAAAAAGTAAATGAAGCGGCAAAAAGGGTCATCCGAATGAAAATCGCCTTGAATTTGCTTAAACCTTAGTAGCGTTAACACGCACGTTATCTGCAAGTGATCGTGCCTTTTTGGTTAATTCTTCCACCGGTTTGTTGCCATAAGTCAACACAACTCCCATTCGTCTGAAAGGCTTGGTTACTGGTTTTCCAAAAATGCGGAAATCGCAATTAACCTGTTCTGATAACTCCTCCAATCCGCTAAATGTGGGATAATGGTCGCTTTGCTCATTTGCAAGGATAACGGCGCTCGCACCATTCGTTCTCAACTCAATGGTGGGGACATTTAGTCCTAGTACAGCCCGGGCATGTAACTCAAATTCTGAAAAATTTTGAGTGTTTGCAAGCGTGACCATACCCGTATCGTGAGGCCGAGGAGACAATTCAGAGAAAAAGGCTCCCTCCTTGGTAATGAAAAATTCCACACCCCAAATCCCCCAACCGCCAAGAGCGCTTGTAACTTCTCTCGCCATTTCCTGTGCCTCTAACAAATGATGTTCATTCATGGCCATTGGTTGCCAGCTTTCCTGGTAGTCTCCGCGTTCCTGTCGATGCCCAATCGGTGGACAAAACAAGGTTTCGCCATTTTTCTGCGTCAGGGTCAGAAGGGTAATCTCGTAATCAAAATCAATGAAGCCCTCCACAATGACCTCTCGCACATCGCCTCGAGAACCTTCCATCGCCATATTCCATGCGTGCTCAATGTCCTTCTCATTGCGAATCACCGACTGACCTTTACCCGAACTTGACATTAAAGGCTTCACTACGCAAGGAAGACCCGTAAATTCAACACCTTCTTTTAATTCCTTCAAGGTAGTAGCATACTTGTATGGCGCTGTCCGAATTCCCAATTCAACTGCCGCCAAATCCCGAATGGCTTTTCGGTTCATGGTAAAATTTGCTGCCTTCGCACTTGGCACAACTTGGATACCTTTGGACTCATAGGTATAGAAACGCTCAGTCCGAATGGCCTCAATTTCAGGCACAATGATGTCTGGATGGTGTTTTTCAACGATGGCATCTAATGCCTTTCCGTCCAACATATCGATGACCTCAGATTCATGGGCCACCTGCATAGCCGGCGCATTAGGATAGTTATCTACCGCTATGATATAATGACCTAAGCGTTGACAAGCAATAACGAATTCTTTTCCAAGTTCGCCTGAACCCAGCAGCATTATCTTTTTTCTCATAGGGCCAAAATTAACGGAATTTATCTTCTGAAAACATGGTTTCAAATGCATTTCTATTGATTATACTATTATTGTAATAATATAATTTAGATCCTTTTTATGGAAAAATATACTACTTTTGGAAACTATTTTACCAGTGATATATTTCACTAATTCTTATCTGCAACCTATGACTTACTTTTTCAAAAAATGCTTGATTTATGTTTTTCTCCTAAGCACTTCGTTTTTGTTTGGCCAAAACCGATCGCAATTTCTGGGTATTTGGCAAATGAAAGTTAATGGACAATTTACAAAAGGGAATGATTTTGGAGGCGGAGCAGCCTATTCGAGTTACAATATTTACTACCTCTTTTCAAATGATTACGCCTACCTTGCCATGAGCAAAAGCCCGAGTTCGCTGAGTCCTGGCAATATGGATAATCTAATTAACAGACAGCTTGCTTCAGGGGGCGAATACAGTGTTTACAGTCATATTGATGAAGTTCCATCAAGTATAAAAAGCTATTTTGAACAAGCAGGCCCATTTAAACCCAATGAGCTTCTTATTTATGCCTATGTGTTTGGAGAACAGATGCTTTTCATTTTCAACCCCGACCTAAAACAAATCAGGGGGGCAAATCAAGCCTCTAAAATAACAATGGTTTATGTTGGCCCTTTTGATCCGGCAGAGGAGGCAAGGGTAAAGCGTGAAGAAATAGAGGCTGAAAGGATGCGACAGGAAGCCTTGGAGCGGGAACGTCAAATAGTAAGCTACATGGAGCAAGCAAATTCTTATTTCAATGACAAGAAATTAAACCAAGCATTTTCGGTGTACAATGAAGTATTAAAATTGGATCCAAACCATCAAGAATCAAAATTAAAACGGGATGAACTTGCCTCATTTTTTAACAAACGATACGGAGAAGGATATACCTATCGTGAAGAAAATTCAGATGTATATGAAAAGCTATTAAACATATTAAAGTCAACGATTCAAGAAGAAGTAAATTCATCAGAAAATGGAGAAGTAAATGTTGATCTATACATAGAATTTGACACCAATGGAGTGAATCTTTCACGTGCAGCGAACTTACAAAACGAGGCGCTGGCCTCAAAAATCAATGGAATATTAAAAAGTGACATCCTTTCCCCTACCTCAAAATATGGTGTTTATACCAATTCCAACGATCGCATTCAACTCAAAGGATCTTGGAATTTGCTTTCGGAAAAAGTTATTTCCGATGCAAAAGGGATTAATGGCGAGGGAGTAGCATGTAAAAGCAACCCCTCAGTTTATCAAAATTTTATCCAATCGCAAACTTACCCCTATGGCATATATTCGTTCAATACCAAATCCTCCGAAATTCGATTAAATGACCGAAAGGATACCCTATCATCCATTTTTTTAACCGCATATAAACTAAACTCCGGACCGCAGCATGCATTTCTTTCCCTACTTCTACCGGGTTGGGGATCTTATAAGGTGTCTAACGGAAAAAAAGGGGTTTTAGCCGGCCTAACGGCAATTGCCGCCTTGGGCTCTTCAGGAATATTAAAAGTTTTGGAGAAAATTGAATTGAAAGAATACAAAAATGCTGAAACACAAAGTAACGCTGAAGCATCCTATGAATCTGCTAATCAAATTCGAAAATTGTTTTTAACTGCCTTGGGCGTTGCGGGAGTAACATATATTTACGACTTTACCTGGAGCATGGTTAAGGGATTTTCAAACATCAAACAATCCAAATACTACCGAGAAACGTTGGTAAAAGGGCATATAATAGTTAAATAAACATTTATTTTATGAGAAATTACATTCTGTTTTTATCGGTTTTTTTCTTAACCATCCTTCTTTCAGGTTGTAACAAAAATGATTTCACTTGGAATATTCAGAAAAGACCTTGTGTTATTTCGTTCAGTAGTTTCACACAGGACTACATCAATTTCATTTCTATGGCGAACATGAGCAATTCCACATTGGGCACGGGTCCAAGGAATTTCTTCGAAGATAAGCCCATTGAAATCAATAGAGGACAGGATTATTCATTGACTATTGGATACGCTAATAATAGCACTGCCCTTTTCGTCTATGCTTATTTTGACTGGAATTGCGATGGAGATTATGGCGATTCTGAAGAAAGTATAGTCGTAACAGACGACATCAACGCAACGTCCGCTTCCCTATCCGTTAAGGTTCCAAATTCCGCTAAAATTGGAGAAACAGTAGCAAGATTCATAATTCGAGCTGAATATTCCATTGATAATAATCCTTGTTTGGAAGCAGGGTCGTATGGTGAAGTGGAAGATTATCCGCTAATCATAAAGTAAGTTATAGCTCCCCCCCTTTTGCGGATGAATGGCATTGTAAGTTCTGAGAGGAACTATTTCAAGCCTGAAACCTACGTTTGATTCGAAATCAAACGGTAGTTTCAAATATTCCCTTAACTTTGGCTTAATGTTGCCAGAGGACATTCATCAGCTAATTCAATCCTTCGATCCTATCAGTCTATTGGAAATGGACAGGGTAAAATTGATGAACAGAACAGATACCAAATTCTGCATCTCGATGCCTGAATTGGCGGCTTCTCTGCCGAGTTTATTGTCGTTTTACCGCATTTTGGAAATTGAAGATTGCAGGATTCCTTCCTATAAAAGCCTGTACTTTGATACAGAATCATTCAAATTCTACCGCGACCACCACAATCAAAAATGCAGCAGGCATAAAGTACGATTCCGAACGTATGTGGAATCTGATTTATCGTTTTTAGAGATTAAACACAAAACAAAAGGCCGGACAAATAAGCGTCGGATTCCCGTAGATCAAATTCCGGTTTCCCTTGAAGATTCCCATTCCGAATTCATACGAAAGGTGTTGCCAGAAAAGCTCGACTTAATACCCGTTATGTGGAATGCTTTTCACCGTATTACGCTAGTTCACAAGGTGGCAAACGAGCGTTTGACCTTGGACTTTAACCTTTCCTTCAGTTGGGAGGGTAAAGAAGCGTCCTTCCCAAACCTCGTCATTGCCGAACTTAAACAAGAGAAAGTAGATAGAAATTCCACTTTCTATTCATTGATGAAAAGCCACATCATTCGCCCATACCGCTTAAGTAAATATTGCCTCGGATGTATTCAGCTGCATGGTGAAAAGCAAATAAAATACAACCGGTTTAAAAAGAAATTACTAAAATTGGCCAAAATAAATCCGCATGCTGCCTGAACTATTACTACCTCTTGAAAAACAGTCGATGGGACTAACCCTTTTCAGCGACGATGCTTATGTGCTCTTGTTGCGACTTGCAGTAAATATTACCGTTTTAACATTGTTGATTCGATACTTGTACTACCCCAAAACAAAACGAAAAGACTACCTTTTCACCTATTACCTCATTGGAACAATAACCTTTTTCTTGTGTTTCGGGTTGAAAAAACTCGACATAGATACAGGAATGGGGCTAGGTCTCTTCGCGATTTTTGGTATCATTCGTTACCGTACCGATGCAATTGAGATCAAGGAAATGACCTACTTATTTCTAATTATTGGAATAAGTGTTGTTAATTCTTTGGCATCAAACCAGATAAGCATCATGGAAATGGTGATTATCAATATTTCCGTTATTTTATTAACCTATGGCTTGGAAAACTTGTGGTTGGTCAAACATGAAACGCGAAAAACGGTCACCTATGAACGTATTGACCTCATTGTTCCTGATCGTTATGAAGAAATGAAAACGGATTTAGAAAGCCGCACCGGAATCAACATCAACCGAATCGAAATTGGCAAAATTGACTTCCTGAACGATACCGCTCAAGTAAGGATATATTACTATGCCGATGACCAGGAATTTTCAGATTATTCTGCCCAGTAAGTGGCATAAAGTTGCCATTCTACTTGTTTTATGCCCTACCTTTGGGGGATGAATCTTCGTTTTTTACTTTTTCCCTTCGCACTTCTTTATGGAGCTGTTATGAAAGGAAGAAACGTATTATACGAACTTAACCTATTCAAATCCTACGCTTCAAAACTTCCCGTTATTTCTATCGGTAACCTAAGTGCGGGAGGAACCGGAAAATCCCCTTTGGTAAAATACATCGCACAAACATTTTCGAGTACATTCCACATGGCTATACTCAGCCGAGGATATAAACGTCAAAGTAAAGGTTTTAGATGGGTTTCCAAATCGGACGATGTGACACTATGCGGAGATGAGCCGCTTATGTATGCCCGATCCTTGCCAGAAAAGGTGAGCATCGCTATATGTGAAAACCGAGTAGATGGGATTCATATCCTAGAGCAAGCACAAACAGGTATTCAATGCATTTTATTGGACGATGCCTTTCAGCATAGGAAAGTCTTACCGAAGTTAAACATCCTCGTAACCGAATTCCACAAACCTTATTTCGAAGACTTCATACTCCCAACCGGCAATTTAAGGGAATCTCGCTCAGGGGCAAATCGTGCTCATTTACTGATGGTATCAAAATGCCCGAACGCGTTGAGTGAAAAAGACAAAACCAATTTTATTGACCAAACTCATTTTTCACCCGAAAACGTTTACTTTAGTTCCATTCTTTACGGTCAGTTCGTACCAAAAGGGAAAAGGAATCCGGTTATTCAATCGATCGTATTGGTCACAGGAATTGGTAATCCCTCCCCTCTTATTAGGGAATTGGAAATAGCTTTCAATGTTTCGCATCTCAACTTCCCGGATCACCACCCTTTTACGCGTGCCGACGTATTGAAAATTCATCGAAAATTTGGTACTTTTGCATCGGATGAGTCCATCATTCTTACAACGGAAAAAGACTGGATGCGGCTGGAACCACTTTTAACGGAGGCTGACTTAAAGCAGTTTCCTTGGCAAGTAGTTCCGATTCAATTGAGTATTGACCGCGAAGAAGAATTTAAAAAACGTATATATGAGTGCATTAGAACAATTTAAAGCATCTGCGGATTACCTTCGCAGCAAAACCTCCATTCAACCAAGTATCGGGATTATTTTAGGGACAGGTCTCGGAGGCCTTGTAAAGGAAATCGACGTTGTTGATGAAATTCCGTATCAAGACATTCCCAATTTTCCTGTATCTACTGTAGAAAGCCACTCGGGCAAACTTATTTTTGGACACTTGGGGGGCAAACAGGTAATGGCCATGCAAGGTCGATTTCATTATTATGAAGGATACAACATGCAACAAGTAACCTTTCCCGTTCGCGTAATGAAATTGATGGGCATTGAACGGCTATTTGTTTCCAATGCGTCAGGAGGAGTAAACCCAGACTTTGAGGTTGGAGAGATCATGATTCAAAACGACCACATCAACCTTTTTCCAGCACACCCGCTAATCGGAAAGAACATCGATGAATTAGGACCGAGGTTTCCAGATATGAGCGAGCCCTACGACAAACATATGGTTTCCATTGCTCAAGAAATAGCCAACGAAAATGGCATTAAGGTAGCTACCGGAATTTACGCTGGGTTGACTGGACCAACGCTTGAAACACCTGCTGAATACAGCTACGTACGCTCCATAGGTGCCGATGCCGTTGGGATGTCAACAGTTCCAGAAGTGATTGTTGCCCGCCATATGGAAATCCCGTGTTTCGCTATTTCCATCATTACCGATTTAGGTGTACCTGGAAAAATCCACAAAGTATCCTTACAAGACGTCATTGATGTGGCAAACCGACAAGAACCCAAAATGACATTGATCATGCGCGAACTCATTACTCGGATCTAAATGTTGGAAGAACACATAAAGGAACAATATGAAGCAGTCATTGGTTTGGAGGTTCATGCCCAGCTATTAACCAAATCCAAAGCTTATTCCAATGACAAAAACGAATATGGTGCCGCACCAAACACCTTGGTAAGTGCCATTTCACTGGGTCATCCGGGGACACTTCCAAAATTAAACAAGGAAAGCATTCGGTATGCAATCAAGTTGGGTCTTGCTTGTGGTTCACATATTGCACCCGAACAACATTTCGCCCGAAAAAATTACTTTTACCCCGATTTACCAAAGGGCTATCAAATTACCCAAGATACCACACCTATCTGCACAGGTGGAAGCGTTATTATTCAAAACGAAAACGGAGAAGAAAAGGAAATTGGTATTACGCGTATTCACATGGAGGAAGATGCAGGAAAAAGCATTCACGATGTCGATTTATTTGACACCTTGGTCGATTTGAATCGGGCCGGTGTTCCCCTATTGGAAATCGTATCAGAACCTGACTTGAGAACACCTCAACACGCCTATAATTACTTGAGTGAAATCAGAAAGCTCGTTCGCTACCTTGACATCTGTGATGGTAACATGGAAGAAGGATCCCTTCGTTGCGATGCCAATATTTCCGTTCGTAAAAAAGGAGTTTCAGAATTTGGCACGAAGGTCGAGGTGAAAAATATGAACTCTATCCGCAACGTTCAGCGTGCGATTACCTATGAAATTGACCGTCAAATTGAAGCCATTGAAGAAGGAGAAATAATACGTCAAGAAACACGTAGTTTTGACGCATTAAAAGGAATTACTATTTCCATGCGTTCAAAGGAGGCCGCAAACGACTACAGGTATTTCCCTGAACCAGACCTTCTTCCAATTAAGGTGGACAAATCCCTTGTTGAGGAGGTCAAAGGATTGATGCCCAAACTACCACGTGAACTTTTTATAAAATACACAGGTGAGTTTGGACTTTCGGTTTACGATGCCAATATCCTGACAGAAAATAAAGGAATTGCTGGGTACTACGAGCAAGTGACGGAATACACGAAAAATTTCAAAGCCGCGGCGAATTGGATCATTGGCGACGTGAAGGCCTACCTCAATGAGTTCGGGGTTGAAATAAATCAATTTCCGCTGAAGCCGATTCGGATTGCAGAAATCATACACCTCATCGAGGAAGGGAAAATTTCCCACTCCGTGGCCTCCCAAAAAATTTATCCTGCGTTGTTAAAACAACCTGAGAAGGAGCCTTTACGTCTTGCTGAAGAAATGAACCTCCTTCAGGATTCGGGTGAGGAACAATTGCTCCAATATATTGCCAACGTAATGAACAACAACCCAATGGAAACCGAACGTTACCGTGCTGGTGAAAAACAACTAATGGGGTTCTTTATGGGACAACTAATGCGCGAATCGAAAGGAAAGGCTGATCCTAAGATGGCGAACCTATTACTTAAAAAAGAACTGGAGAGATGAAATCAATTTGGATAGGACTTGTTATTGGAATGTTTGCACTTGTTTCGTGTGGCGACAACTCGAATGAAGACGAAAAAAAACTTCCCGATAATTTTACCCTTTCAGGGAGCATTAGCGGAGCTTCGAACCAACCTTTATTTGTTGAAGCATTGAGTGGCGATGGCGTCATAAAGGTAGCCGAAGGTAAAACGGATGCACAAGGAAACTTTGATTTCAAGGGAAACGTGCCTGGATTAGGGATTTACCAACTTAGGCTTGGTGAAGGACAAAACCAAGTAATTCCGCTTACACTAATGCCCGGCGACCACCTTAAAATAAAATGTAATGCGGCAGAGTTTTCATTAAAGCCCAACGTTAGTGGTACAGAATGGGCACAAGTAATGAATCAATACATGGCTTATTATGCCGACTTCCTAAAGGCGCAACAGC
>JBILRE010000028.1:0-15255 GCA_044372835.1 Crocinitomicaceae bacterium
GGAAGAACAAATGAATGCAGGCTACTTGGAAATACGCAAAGAGATGGACAAGTTTTCCATTGATTTCATGAAAAAAGATCCTGACAATCCTTTCAACATCATTCTCTCCTCGGCTGCAACCCCAATTATTGGTTTTGAAACATGGGATCCGGATAACCTTGAGGTGTTGCGAACCGTATCGAATGCATTCAATAAGCGCTTTGTCGATTCCCCCATGGCTAAAACCCTTGCAAGTCAGGTGGAACAAATTGAAATGGCTTATCAGCAATTTAAAGGCGGAGGTTCACAAGGAGCAGGAAAAATGGCTCCAGAAATTTCAATGAAGTCACCTACAGGTAAACTTCTGAAGTTGTCAGCTCTCAAGGGAAAGGTCGTATTGATTGATTTTTGGGCTTCTTGGTGCGGTCCATGCCGTAAAGAAAATCCCAATGTGGTTAAATTGTACAAGAAATACAAAAGCAAAGGCTTTGAAATTTTCTCCGTCTCACTAGATGAAGACCCACAAGCATGGCAACAAGCCATCGAGGCGGATGGACTGATATGGCCTAATCACGTGAGTGATTTACTTGGTTGGAAAACACCTCTTGTACAACAATATGGATTTAATGGCATTCCTCATACGGTCCTTCTTAACAAAAACGGAGAAATTATCGCTACCGGATTGAGGGGCGAGCAATTGGAACAAAAATTGAAAGAACTTTTAGTAAATTAAAAAATATGCGCAACTTTTCTTTGGTCTTATTCATAGGCCTAATCACTTCAGCTTTAGGTCAAAATCCGATCAACATAAGCATTTCTGGAACCATATTCAACCCCACCACTGATAGTATTTCGCTCTCTCAGAATTTTGGAACACATTACCTTGACCACATCAAAGTACCGTTGTCTGCCAAAGGGGATTTTTCCATTAAAACCACTCTTCCCAATCCCGACTATTATGTATTGAGAATTGGGGCATCAAACGTTAACCTCATCCTAAGAAACGGTTCTGATATCAAGTTATATGGCGATGGAAAGAACTTGTTTTCACATTGCAACATCGTAGGTTCCGAGGAAAGCGACAAAATGAATGGCTTTATAAAAATCATGACGGTTTGGTTTCATAAACGCGATTCTGCTGTTGCCTTGATACAACAAAATCCTGCGCGTCAAGAAGAAATTAGCAATTCGGTAATGACAGATTACTACAATTTCCAAAGCAATATGCAAAGCTTTGTAGCACAAAACCAAAACTCTGCCGCATTGGTTCCAGTGGTATCTACATTAGACACGGAAAAAGATTTCGCTACCTATGAATCGATCATCGCACAATTGAATGTTGGTTTTCCTGAATCTCCAACAGTGAAGCAACTTACTTTAAATTATCAACAAACAAAAGCGAAAAAAGAAGCTGCTAACGTTGTTTCACCTGGAAAATTAGCTCCCGACTTTGAGGAACTTATGCTGGATGGAACCACCAAAATGAAATTATCAGACTTACGTGGCAAAATTGTACTTCTTGATTTCTGGGCTTCGTGGTGTGGACCTTGTCGAAAGGAAAATCCAAACGTAGTGAAGTTGTATGATAAGTATCAGAAAAGTGGTTTTACGGTAATGAGCGTTTCCCTTGATCGTGATCGAGCTGCATGGAAAGCGGCAATCGAAAAGGACAACCTCAAATGGCCAAATCACGTGAGTGACTTACAGCAATGGTCAAGCAAAGTTGGGCAAATGTACCAAGTAAAGGGTATTCCTTTCACCGTATTAATCGATAAAGAAGGGAAAATCATTAAAACCAACCTTCGAGGAGAAGCACTTGAAGCAGAATTGAAACAGATTTTTGGATTTTAACCGAATAAGTGGTTTCAAAGAGTTATTATTTTGCCTCTGATTTTCATTTAGGGGCTCCGGATTACGAAAGCAGCCTGCTACGAGAAAAAAAAATCGTCCGATGGCTAGACGCTATTGAACCAGATGCAGAGGAGATTTTCCTTGTTGGTGACGTTTTCGATTTTTGGTTCGAATATAAACACGCCATTCCAAAGGGTTTCGTGCGATTGAAAGGTAAAATCGCGCAGCTGACTGACGCTGGGATTCCCGTTCATTTATTTACCGGTAACCACGACATGTGGATTTTTGATTACCTCCCAAAAGAATTGGGGGTACAAATACACCGCAAGCCCATTATTCGTTCCTTGCATGGCAAGAAAGTCTTTATCGGACATGGAGATGGTTTGGGTCCCGGGGATCGGTCCTATAAGTTCCTCAAGCGCATTTTTGAAAACCGCCTCTGCCAATGGGCGTTTGAGCGCATTCATCCAAATGTTGGCATACCCTTGGCCAATTTTTCATCAAAAACCAGTCGAAAAACAACTGGAAACACCGATGATTTGTTCCATGGAAAAGATCGCGAGTGGCTCTATAGCTTTTGTATGGATTACCTTAAAGAGGAACACATCGATTTATTCTTATTTGGACACAGACACCTCCCCTTGCATATTGCGCTTAACGAGCAATCTACTTATGTCAACCTTGGGGACTGGCTTCGCTACGATACCTTTTACCATTTGGGGAATGAAACAGAAGGTCTATTAGCGTGGAAAGGTGATCATTTTTCCCCATTTTTCAAGTAGTTTATCACTTTTTAGTTGTTGACTTGTTGCGAACTTGTCAAATAAAATGAAAACCACTTTTTCTACCGATTGGACTCGCGAAGAATTCAGGGCATATTTATTATTATATGCCGCCAACGCGAATTTCTTCGAAAGCGAGGATGAGCGCGAAGCCTTGCTCAAATTGGTACGTCCGGAAGTTTACAAAAAAATGCACAAAGAGTTGGACCGTGACAACGATTACCAAAGCATTGAGAAAATACTCTTCACTATTGAAAAATATGAATACTCAGATGAGGTATTGAGCGGTTTTATGAGGGAAATTGAGCATATTTTAAACAGTGACAACCACCACGATCTTTTAGAGGACCAACTCCTCATAGGCTTAAGAAAACTAATGAAAAGAACAGATTAAGGCATTCCACCGCCCATCCCTTTCATTTGGCGCATCATGCTCATCATATTTTTTGGGTTGCTCATCATTTTCATCATTTTCTTGGTATCCTCAAACTGTTTGATGAGTTTATTGACTTCCTGTATCGATCTTCCGCTTCCTTTGGCCAGTCGGTTTTTACGAGCCCCATTTAAAAGCTGTGGGTTAGAGCGTTCTTTAGGGGTCATGGATAAAATGATTGCTTCAATGTGCTTAAAGGCATCGTCTTGAATATCTACATCTTTCATCGCTTTTCCTACCCCAGGAATCATGCCCATGAGGTCCTTCACGTTCCCCATCTTTTTGATCTGTTGAAGTTGGCCTAAAAAGTCATTGAAATCAAACTGATCCTTTTGAATCTTACGCTGAAGTTTTCGTGCTTCTTCTTCGTTGAATTGCTCTTGCGCTCGTTCGACAAGGGAAACGACATCCCCCATTCCAAGAATGCGATCGGCCATTCGCTGAGGATAAAAAACATCCAACGCATCCATTTTTTCGCCGGTACCAACAAACTTGATTGGCTTTTCGACGATGGCTTTAATCGATAAGGCAGCACCACCTCGGGTATCCCCATCTAATTTGGTCAATACCACACCGTCAAAATTAATTCGATCATTGAAGGCCTTTGCGGTATTTACGGCGTCTTGCCCGGTCATGGAATCAACAACAAATAGCGTTTCAGTTGGTCGAATAGCCTCTTTCACACGGGCAATTTCATCCATCATTTCTACATCAACAGCCAATCGACCTGCTGTATCGATGATGACAACACTAAATCCTTTACTTTTAGCAAATTGGACCGCGTCTTGTGCAATTTTTACTGGATTCTTCTCCTCTTTGTCCGAGTAAACCTCGATTCCTAACTGCTCCCCTAGCACATGCAACTGGTCAATGGCGGCAGGCCTATACACATCACAAGCAGCGAGTAAAACCGTTCTTCCTTTCTTCGTTTTTAAATAATTCCCGAGTTTTCCTGTAAACGTTGTTTTACCTGAACCTTGCAAACCAGACATCAATACGATGCCCGGATTTCCTTTAAAATTGATTTCAGATTCATTTCCACCCATCAACTCGACGAGTTCCTCATGGCAAATTTTGACCATTAACTGCGAGGGTGAAATCGCGGTTAACACGTTTCTTCCTAGTGCTTTTTCCTTAACCGTATTCGTAAACTCCTTGGCAGTCTTAAAATTAACGTCGGCATCAAGCAATGCACGTCGCACTTCTTTTAAGGTTTCGGCAACATTTATTTCAGTGATTTGGCCTTGGCCTTTGAGCACTTTGAACGCGCGCTCAAATTTGTCGGTAAGATTTTCAAACATAGGGCATCGAATTATCGTTGCAAAGCTACGAAAAAGTGGCGTTCAGTAAGTCGAAAAGGACCTTTAAACGTGTTCAGGATTCAGTTTGCTGTTTTTACGGCTGTACCCGAAGTAAACAAGTAAACCAACCAACAACCAGATGCCGAAGCCAATCCAGTTCGAGAGGTTCAACTCACTCATCATATACAGGCACGACAAAAGCCCCAGTGCAGGTATCAAAGACAAATTACGCGTTATTGTAAAATAGGTCAAGATCAGGAGTATGACAAGGAACAAATAAGTCGGTATTTTATGTTGAAAAAGGTTCCAACCGGATTGGAAATAGTCTTTTTCCTGTACTTGCATTTTAATCATGGCGGCCTTGAGCTGTTTTTCTTCCACTTGATCAAGGTAACGTTCCAGGTCACCTTCTGCTTTTTTAAGTCCGATTTGATCGTTCGAGGCAACGTAGGTTTTGAGCTCCGGAATCTTTTCCTCTCCAAGGTTGGAAAGTACTTCACTCGCGGGTAATCGCTCCCTTTCATTGGTAAGGAAATGAATTGTTTCTTTTTTGTAAACCGAAAACGACAGTATTATGGCGGTAAGTATCATTATTGGCAGCACAAACTTCCCATTGATATACGGCGTCTTAAACGACCCCCTTGGTATGTCTGGTTTATTTTGCAAGACCAATACACCGGCACATACGACAACAAAAGCGAACAAGGTTCCGATGCTACATAAATCCGTCACCATTGTCAGGTTCATAAAAAGCGCAGGGACCGCTACCACAAAACCAACAACGATTGTAGCAAAGGAAGGTGTTTTATACCTTGGATGGACCTTTGAAAAGCGCTTGGGTAACAAGCCATCCCGGCTCATGCTCATCCAGATACGCGGTTGGCCCATTTGAAATACTAGGAGTACACTTGCCATGGCAACAACAGCACTCACGGCTATTATTCCCGACATCCATTTCAAATTTAACTTTTGAAAAACATATGCCAAAGGGTCTCCTACATTCAGTTCTCCATAGGAGACCATGCCTGTGAGTACCAAGGCGATGATGACATATAGTACTGTGCAAATGATAATGGCCCACATCATCCCTCTTGGCAAGTCACGTTGCGGATTCTTACATTCTTCAGCAGTTGTAGATATCGCATCAAATCCGATGTAAGCGAAAAAAACGGCAGACACTCCTTTCAAAATGCCCGAGACACCATTCGGAGCGAATGGAGACCAATTTCCGGGATCCACGTAAAATATACCAACGGCAATCACTAAAAGTATGATGACTAATTTAACAATGACCATTGCATTGCTAGCATTTTTAGATTCTTTCATTCCTTTGTAAACCAAAGCAGTAATCAACACGATAATGAAAAGTGCGGGTAAATCGAGAACCAAATGAAGTGGGCCGATTTTAGGTGCACCTATCCAAGCCTCATAAGTTGCGAGCATCGAAGGTTCCATTTTACCCATTGATTTTCCGGCCTGTAACAATTGTTGTACCTCGTTGTATCCGTTGTAAGCAGTGAAATAATCCATTTGCATCCATTGTGGAAGGTGGATGTTCATGCCTTGTAATAATCCGGTCAGGTAGTCGCTCCAACTTATGGCAACGGTAATGTTTCCTATAGCGTACTCCATAATCAATGCCCAACCAATAATCCATGCGATGATTTCACCGAATGCTACATAAGAATAGGTATAGGCACTGCCTGAAACAGGCACCATTGAAGCAAACTCCGCGTAAGCAAACGCTGCAAAACCGCATGCAACAGCAGTGAATATAAAGAGAAAGATAACAGCGGGTCCTCCATCGAAACTTGCTTTACCTATGGTACTAAATATTCCCGCTCCAATTATGGCTGCAATGCCGAATGCTGTTAGGTCACGTACACCCAAGTGTTTGCCTAATGATCCATGCACATCTCCTAATTCGCCGTTGCTGTTTTCCGATTGATTCTGCTTGACCTGGTTTAAGATATCTTGCACATTTTTTTTCCTGAATAAGGATGATTTTGCCATAGGTGGGAGCTTAATGAGGCCTAAAAATAAGGAAATAAATGGACAGATTGCCGGGCTAACCAACCAAAAATCCCATGCAGACGTTTTAACATGGATTTTATTAAATCCTCAAGTTTCACTAAGTTTGCACGAAATATTAATCAACCATGAAAAAACAACTATTATTAGTAACCACATTAATCACTGGAATGGCTTCCGCTCAAACCATGGATCAAAGCAACGAACCCGCTATCGGCGATTTGAGACTGATGTATACCTGCGATTCGACAACTCCAAAATTGGAAAACACCACCGGGTCCGCTGTCACATGGGATTACAGTCAACTAATCGGATTAAATGGTCAAACGAAAACAATCGAACTAATTGATCCTGCCACATCGCCTAATGCTGCAAGCTTTACCACCTCTACTAAAGCGTTTAACATACAAGGTTCATTGACCAACTACTTTAATTCTACCACTAACCAACGTGTAGGACAAGGTTTTGTGTTTGAAGAACCAAGCTTCGGAAGCGTGTTAGCCGTGTTTGATGTGAACGAGCAAATTATGGTCAATTATCCGTTTGCCTTGAACGATAACCTTGCAGACCCTTTCGAAGGACAGCTTACTTTCGAGTTCAATGGCGTTCCTCAAAATCCTACTTGTACGGGTAGGTCATATGCCTCAATCGATGGTTCTGGAACGTTGAAGCTGCCTGGAAGCGTCAATTTATCAAATGTGATCAGGTACAAAACAGTTGATACTGTTTTTACGCAGGTGAGTTTTGTCATTCCGTTAGACGTTGAAATCATACGTGAACAATACGAATATTACGACTTTGCATCGGGAAATTTGCCTGTTTTTGTGTATTCTTCGGTGACCATTCAACAAATCGGTGCAACAACCCCATTGATTGAACAAAGTGTTATCCTTTCGTCTGAACAACCCACTTCAAACGCTGGGTTGGAAAACCTTTCTGCATTGAATGTTTCCATTTTCCCAAATCCGGCCGATGATCAACTTGTTTTTTCTGGCGATTTGAAAGGCTTGACCATGGCCAAAATCGTTGACGCTACAGGAAGAGAAGTGAAAACAATAGTTTTCGAAGGATTTAATACAGGAGCGAAAATATGCGATGTTACTGATCTTAAAGGTGGAAACTACTTCGTCCAACTAACAGGTGAAGGTGGTATCCAACAAACCAAGCATATTTCAATTAAATAATTCAATTCATATACTACAATTGAAAGAGCTACCCAACCGGGTAGCTTTTTTGCTTTTAAAGGTTTGTTGTGGATAATATTTCACCTTGCCCTTTTTGTGCGCATTATCTTTTGTTAGTATTGTGCATTCAAACATTCACAAAATGTCGCGCATTTTTTATTTGATTTTCTCTCTCCTTCCGCTTTTGGCGGTAGGTCAAACACCTTTTTCGCCCGAGGAACGGGCGTACCTTTTTCATACCGTAAAAAAAAGCCCCATTCTAAATGAGGAAATTGGTTCCTTTTTCGACTATTTAGGTCCAGAAATTCGCATTTCTGCGGATGAACTGAACTATGATTCAATCGAGCGGATAATTGTTGCACAACCAGAACTGCTTATCATTCGTACAGGAGAAATCCGGAAATCAGAGAAGGGGATAATTGCGGAAGCAGCAAATAAAATGGCCCTTTGGGAACTAAACAAGCTGATTCTCGCGAAAAGTTCTGACAGTGCTTCCTTCTCACTCTTCAAGGATCGTTATCATCAATTGGAACGCCTGTTTTTGAATGACCTACCCGAGAATGCCTTGGAAGCACTACCAGGAAATACAAAGCAACTCAAAGCCTCGTTCTTACCTCTGCTAAATCCGCACATGTTTACCAATGAGAAAATAGACTTATTGGAAACCTTTCGTTTTCTCGACGAAGAGGAACGATTTTCTACCTTGAAAACACTTCAATCGGCCATTCATAAATATGTAGCTGATCGAACGCTCAATATTTATACGACGCTAGGAGGAGAACAGCATACGTTTCAAAATATCCTATTGGCTGCAGGTGATGGGGTCATCTTACCCGAACGTTTTGAGGAACGTGAGAAGGATGAAAAAAACCGTTGGAACAAAGGTTTGCCTAAAGCAGTTGGGTTTTTTCCATATTCCCTCGAGAAGAAAAAAGCTACGACCGAGAACGAACGAACGATTAATACGTCCAACTTTGAGGTTCTCAGTTTATCTACTCCAGGCGAAAATCGGTTAACACGCATTCATTTTGATGTTTGGGGTTTCAATCCAAAACGTCAAATGACTGTAATCCTTGAAAAAAATGGAATGCAGTACCCATTGTTTGGAAAACTGGATTCCAGGTTTTTGTCACCGGATTCCACCTACGGTGGGGAAATGACCTTCAAGGGCATGATGGATGACTTTCAAGAAAATTACATCGAAGTGCTGGAAAAGAAAATTTTCGGGCGCCGCGGATATGACTGGGCGATTAGGCATTTTACAGCCCTGAGGGATCAGGCGGAGTTGGATTTAATGAAGGCTGAATACGACTATTCTGTTCTACATACAAAACCGATAACAACAAAAAATAAGGCCACGAAAGCCTACAAGAAAAAGAAAAAAGCCGTACGAAAAGGCAAAGTAGTGCGCAAAGAAGGTTTGGTAGATCCAGTTAAAAACGATGGACGAAAAGAAAAAAGAACCAAAGAAAACGAAATTATTTACCTGCAAGGTGAAATTGAGTCGCTAAACAGGCAAATCAAAGAGTACCAAATCATCAGAGCTAGGGGCCTTGCCTTACTAGAACAATACCGGTCTCAACTTTTTGTCTATAAACGATGGTATGGAGATAACTGGTCAACATTTGAAAGCCGTGATGGAGTATACACCTTTTCCGATGGGGCGACCTTCGATATTAAAACCCAGGAGTTTACATTCCAACCAACTGCAGAAAAAGAAGAATTCGCCGTCCGTGTGCTTCCCGTGCCTGACGCTCCTGATTTGAATACCACTGATGAGGTTATGCTGCATATCAATGTAATTGACGGTGTACCAAATCATGATGCCCGAATACGACTAGAATTGAACGACCATTTTGAAAAAGGAAGTTTCACTGCTTTAAACCCACTTTTTAATGAAGCGGAAGACAGTGCCTCTATTGTATTGTTTTTAAAGCAATTAACGGATAAAAATCACCCATTAAAAGTTCAGGCAGATGGACATGGCATAGGTGTTTGGAATGGGTGTCGTGTTGCACCGTCTGGAACAGGAAATAATCTTTTTGGCAACAAGGAAGGTACTTCATTGGAAACAACTCACCTTTATGTTCAGTTGGAAAAGGAAACCACCCTTATGGTAGAATCATTTGTGGATGGTAGTGAACTAACCGAGCCCGCGGTAAAGGAGGAATTGAAGGCATATGTCAACAAATATGCGCTAAACAAGCAACAAGTGTTAACGGCTTGCCGGTGCGCAGCGGTGCTCAAACAATTCAAAACTGAAATGTGCACGTACGCCCAACGGTATTTGCCTGCAGATCAATATGCATCGGTAAAAGCACAAATCGAGAAAAAAATAAACAAGGTTAACGTAAATACGGGTGCAGCGGCGATACCCTTGGGTAAATTTTAATCGGAATCATTTAGGTATTCTTCTGGAAAATGAACTAAAAATAACTTTTCTTCCGCTCGCGTACAAGCAGTGTAAAGCCATCTCCTTTCCTCTTGTTCGGAAATATCCGGATGCTTCCCTCCCCCATCTACCAATACTTGTTGCCATTGGCCACCTTGGGATTTGTGACACGTAATGGCATACGCGAATTTCAGTTGAAGCGCGTTGAAATAAGGATTCTTCAAAATCAATTGATGCCTTTTTTTTCGGTTGTGTTCGTGCACATAATCTTTTTCAATTTCAAAGAAAAGCGTTTTTAAACGCTCCCTTGGTAACGCAGGAAAATCGGAATGAAGGGTCTCCATGAAAACAATAACCTCATGTTCTTCCAATGGATAATCGATAAAACGAAGAATGAGGTGTGCAAACTCAAACCCATACATGTTTATCTGTTTGCGCATCCTTAGTACTTCAGCCATCTCCCCATTTGCAATAAATCCCATCACCGATTCAGGCGGCGTCCAGAAATAGTTGTTTTTAACCACCATCACCCTATCCCCTGAGTTGAGTTCCTCTTCCATCCATAAAATGCGTGACCGGATGAACTGATTGAACGCCATAGCGCGCTTATTGGATCTGGTAATGACAATGGTTTCGTCTGTTCCTGATTCGTTGTAAGCCGTCTCGATGGTATCGTGCAAGGCATCCGAACCTATTTCCTTCACACGGTTAAAAGAATTGGGTGTAAACCTCAATTCATGTTCAGGATCCCTAAATAGCGTGACCAAATCCAATATTCCAGAACCTTTTTCCTGGCGATGAACCTGTGTTAAATCAGCTGTCTTTATATAAATTCCTGGATATAAAAACTTCAACTTTTCAGGATGAAGAGCAGGTGAATCCAACGCTCCCACGGGTGGTAGCTGACCGCGATCGCCTAAAAAAATGAGCCGACAATTTCTTCCGGAAAAAACAAATTGAAGCAAATCCTCCAGGAGGTTTCGAATCGAACGATTACCGATGACATCAAAGGAATCCGAAGAGATCATGGAGGCCTCATCGACAATAAAAACAGTATCCGAATGTAAATTGAGTTGTAAGCGCAACCCAATTTCCTCCCCATCACCAGGCCAATAAATTTGCTTATGTATGGTTAAGGCTGGTTTTCCAGAACGGCTTGCCAAAACCTTTGCTGCCCGACCGGTTGGCGCCATTAATTTGGTTTTGACCTTCGTTTTTTCCAAGGCTTTCACTAAAGCTCCTAGTAGGCTAGTCTTTCCAGTACCTGCATAACCACTTAATACAAATAACGGATAAGGTTCTTTAACAAAAAGAAAATGCACCAAACCATCAAGAACAGCTGTCTGTTCATCGGAAGGATCAAAAGGTAAAAACCGATGAATCAAGGATAATAGTTCAATGGGATGATCGAGCTTTTTGTCCGCCATACGCATAAAGTTAAGGGATACGAACCGAAAGCGCCCCACAATTAAAAACGGTTTATCAACAGCAGGTGATTTTGTCAACAAATGGACCGAGTTTTCGGTCTGCTTGGTATTTTTGATAAAAATTGATCAATTATGACACTAAAGCAAACCATTGACTGCGTGGCTGAATTCCATGATGCATTTGGAATCAAAAACCACTATGAGCCCACACATGCACTGAGTGAATCCGAGGTTAACTTGCGGTTTGATTTGATGAGGGAGGAAAACGAAGAATACCTTGAGGCAGCTTTGAAAGGGGATATTGTGGAAATTGCAGATGCACTGGGTGACCAGCTTTATATTTTATGCGGCACCATCTTGAGGCATGGGCTTCAAGACAAAATAGCTGAAGTGTTCAATGAAATTCAGCGTTCAAACATGAGTAAATTAGACGAACAAGGGAAGCCCATTTACCGAGCGGATGGAAAAGTATTGAAGTCCAGTCTTTATTTCAAACCAGACATTCATTCTATTTTACATGGCTGATCAAACCGTAAATGGGTTTAACCTTCGGGTATACGGTATTTTGTTCAATCAATTCGGAGAAGTACTGGTTTCAGATGAATGCCGAAACAATTTTTCGTTTACAAAATTCCCGGGAGGTGGACTCGAGTTCGGGGAAGGATTAAGCGATTGCCTGAAAAGGGAATTTAAAGAAGAATTACAGCTTTTGATTGACGTTCATGAGCTCTTCTATGTAAACGATTTTCTCCAGGTTTCTCGTTTCGATTCAACTCATCAATTGCTCGCTTTTTATTACCAGGTATCCACTTCTAATCCGGAAATGATACCACATGGCACCCATGACCTACCCTTAACCGAAGCCGGAGAGAAGCACCGTTGGATAAACCTTCAAGAGCTGCACCCAGATGATTTTACATTTCCCATCGATAAATTGGTTGTCACAAAATTAAAAACGCGGGATCAATCCACTTGATACACCCATTTCCCTTTGATGAGGGTTCTCCAAGCAAAATTTGGCTTGTAATCACCCTTTGTGGATATAGGGGATTCCAATATGGCAAGTGTAGCGTGTTTTCCGGGCTCAAGGGTGCCAAATTCGCGTTCTTGAAACGACGCGAACGCCGCCCAGATAGTCATTCCCTTTAGGCATTCCAACAAGTTTAGTGACTCATTTGGATAAAACCCATTTGAGGGGACGTTTTCCGCGTTTTTGCGGTTCACTGCTGCATGTATAGTTAGAAAAGGATCCGTTAGTTCAATCGGAAAATCGGTTCCCAAAGCAATCATTCCAAACTGCCTCAAAAGGGATTTATAGGCGTACGCTCCCCTCATACGCTCCTTTCCAAGTCGGCTTTCCGCCCATCGTTGATCTGTGACAGCATGCGTGGGTTGAACGGAGGGGAAAACGGCAAATTTCCCAAACAAGGACATGTCCAAGGGATCCACAACCTGAGCGTGTTCTATCCTCCAGCGGTGGTCTTTTTTACGATCGAAAATGGACTCATACAATTCCAACAAAATACGGTTGGTGGAATCGCCAATGGCATGTGTATTCATTTGATAATCAATATCCTCACATATTCCTGCCACTTGCTTCATTTTATCCAGCGATGTAGTTAACACGCCTATGTGGTTGTGATGATCGTGGTAAGGTTTTTTTAAAAGAGCGCCCCGTGATCCAAGCGCACCGTCGGCAATGACTTTAAAACTCCGAATGGACAAATTTCGGTAGCGGTATTTGCCGTGTTTTCGAGCGAAGGCAATGTTTTCTTTGCTGGGCATGAGCATCGCATAAAGGTTTAATGAAAAGTGATGACGATCTATCAACTCTTTAAACAAGGCAATATCTTCGAACTCAATTCCAGCCTCGTGCACTCCGGTAATTCCATATTGAAGCAATTCCTCTTGAATTTCCAATAAGGCGTTGATGCGCTCTTGCTTACTATAAGTAGGGAATTTTTTGTACACTGATTCCATAGCGTTATCGACTAATAACCCTGTGCATTTACCCTTTTCGACGTGAATTATGCCACCTTCGATTTTCGTGTTTGGATGGATTCCAGCGAGGGTCAACATGGCATCGTTGGCAAGTAGCGCATGTCCATCTATTCGCATGATAGCCACCGGTTTATCAGGAAACGACTTGTTTAATAATTGGTTATTTGGTAGTTGTTTGTCTTTCCAAAGGGACTGGTCCCAACCTCGCCCAACTATAACGCCTCGCTTTTTAGATGCCGCGTATTTTTCTAGACGGAAAACCACCTCCTCCATGGAACGCGACCCAACAAGGTCGGCACTCAATTTTTGCTGGGCATACGAAAGCATGTGTCCATGTGCATCGATAAAACCCGGGTAAATTTCCCGACCACCTGCGTCTAATTCCTCCGTTGCTGCATATTTATTGAGTATTTGACGCTCTGGTCCCACCTCAATCACCTTGCCATCTCGAATGGCAATCGCCTCACCGATCGTGTTTTGATCGTTCAAGGTATGAATCTTAGCATTGTGGATAACCAAATCTACGCGCTTACCTTTGTAGCAAGAAGAAAGCACAACCAACGAAATCAATGCAAAATAACGCATGCTTTTTATTGTAAAAATACATAATTGTACTCAAGTCAGCTATTCTGGGATGGGATTGAAACGGAATAAACGCTTATCTTTGTTTCACCCCAACATGAACTATGAATGGGACTTTTTAACCGAGAAATGATCATTTATAAATCCGAAAGTGAAATTGCGGTAATGAGAGAAGCTGCTCAAGTAGTGAGCCGCACCCTAGGCAAGGTCGCTGAAGCTATTGAGATTGGTGTGACACCCAAGTTTCTCAATGAAATGGCTGAAGATTACATCCGCTCACAATCGGCAATTCCAGGCTTTCTTGGATTATATGGATGCCCAAGTACTTTGCTGATTTCTGTCAACGAACAGGTTGTTCATGGTTTACCCACTGAACGCCCCTTTGAGGATGGGGATGTTGTTTCTGTCGATTGCGGAGCGATCGTTGATGGGTATTATGGGGATCATGCGTATACCTTCGAAGTAGGCGATGTCCGGCCAGAAGTGCATAAGCTATTGCAGGTTACAAAGGAGTGTTTATACCTTGGAATCGAGCAATGCAAGGTTGGCAACCGTATCGAAGACATCGGTTGGGCCATTCAACAACATGCCGAAAACCATGGCTATGGCGTTGTGCGGGATCTTGTCGGTCATGGACTCGGCCGCTCGTTACACGAAGATCCACAAGTACCGAATTACGGACGAAGAGGTAGGGGTAAAAAAATTCAAAATGGTTTAACGATTGCCATTGAGCCTATGATTAACATGGGAACTGAAAAAGTGCAGCAACTGGATGACAAATGGACGATTGTTACTGCCGATGGCATGCCAAGTGCACATTTCGAGCACAATGTGGCAGTGGTAGATGGTCAGCCAGTGATTTTATCCACCTTCGATTATGTGGAACAAGCTCTGAACGCGAAACGCAGTGAGTGAAAAAAGAATTGTACTGCTTACGGCACTCACTTTAGGAATGTATTCCCTGTCGTTGTATGTCGAACATCAGACACTTATTTTCCCCTTCCCACTAAACGAGTCCTTGTTTTTTTTTGTTGCATTGTACTTTTTTTACCGCAACCATGCCACGCTTAAAACAGTAGGGATCTTAGCTATTTCCTCTGGATTCTTTGCCCTCCTATCCAATCAATTTTTTTGGTCTTTTTTGTTGGATGGTGCTCAAATAGAGCGTTTGTTTAATTCAGGGCTTACCGACTTTTTCAGGCTGTTGTTTTTTATCATGCTGTTGTGTTGGGCCATCGCTTCAAGCTATCGGGAAGAAGGTCCTCACAAGTTTTGGTATATGAGTAGCATCG
>JBILRE010000031.1:0-4418 GCA_044372835.1 Crocinitomicaceae bacterium
ACAGCCTTGGTACTTTTTATCGTTTATTTAATGATCTCGTGTCTGTTCTTCTGGCGAAACCTACATGCCCCCTACCCATGGCTCTGGATGCTTTTAGCCTTTTTAGAAGGAGGTAAAGCTGCAATGCAATTTTGATGTGTTACTTGCTGAACCGCACTTTTGAATAGTTAAAATCTGTTTTGTGTTGTGCTCCTTCCAGTTCACCACGTTCAGAAAATTGCCAATGTATTACCCGTTCGTCTTGCAAAGACTCAGGCACGCGGGAATAAGCGGCAATCCAGAATTTGTAGCCTTTGAAAACATCGTAAAAAAGGACCTTGTAGTCGTTCAAAGAAGAATAAATAATAGGTTGCACCCCACTTTCCTTTTCTACAATAGATAACCATATATCCATGCGATGAATGAGTTCGCCACGCGGCAACTGCATATTTTCAACATCTAAAACAGGTGGAAGGTCACACATCTCCGGATTCCAATTCCTTAAAAAATGAGCCGCCTGACTGGCAGGATCTGATTTATCGGAGAAAAAATGGTAGGCACCGAAAGGAATACCAACCTTCTTTAGCATGTTTCGGTTTCGATGCCAGGTTTTATCCACCATTCCAATACCTTCTGTGGCTTTGCAATAAATGAACTGGATTTCTTTCCCTTTTGGTTGTAAATGAATCACTTTTTCCCAATCGATTTCACCATTGTAATGGGAAACATCGATTCCAAAAGACACAAAACCATTAGGCATCTGCATATTCAAATCGGAACTAGAACTCGAACCCATTTTTTTCCGAAGAAAGAAAACAGCGGCGATTAAGATGAAAACGGAGCAAACAAAAAGAACCCCTATGGTCATTGGATTTATTTTAAGGCGCTTATTCTGCCTAATGCTAGGCTTTCGTTTTTTCGTTGGCATGTCACATAAAAAAAGGCTTCCAAACGAAAGCCTCTCTTAGTATGTTGGTCGCAATTAATGCGAAAACCTTCTTTTTTCCTTGATTCGTGCAGATTTTCCAGTTCGTTCTCTGAAGTAGAAAATACGAGCGCGACGTACTGCACCTCTCTTATTTACAACGATATTTTCAATGAAAGGTGATGCGATAGGGAAAATACGTTCAACTCCAACGTTTCCTGACATTTTACGAACGGTAAAGGTTTCGGTAGCACCTTCGCCTCTTCGTTGTAAAACAACACCCTGAAATTGCTGTGTTCTTTCCTTGTTTCCTTCTTTAATTTTATAAGAAACGGTAACGGTATCTCCCGCACCGAATTCAGGAAAACTGGCCATTTCTACCAAATCTTTCTGTAATTCTCTAATGATATCCATAATCGCTAATATTGAAGTCCGATTAAAACCGGGGTGCAATATTACAAAATATTCAACACAATTTCGTTTTAAAATCCGGATAATTTAAAATTTCTTCCGAATTTTCGGCTTCATTAAGGTAAAGTTAGCTCATGTCATCCTACAGAGAAGTAAAAAAGGTCACCACTCATACGCTTGCGGAAATGAAATTCGCAGGGGAAAAAATCAGCATGCTAACGGCCTACGACTATTCGATGGCTCAGATTATTGATGCGGCAGGTATAGATGTTATCCTGGTTGGCGACTCAGCTTCAAATGTCATGGCGGGACACGAAACGACGCTTCCTATCACTTTGGACCAGATGATTTACCATGCCTCTGCGGTCGTCCGTGCGGTTCGTCGATCGCTTGTGGTGGTGGATTTACCTTTTGGTTCGTACCAGGGGAATTCCAAAGAGGCCTTGTCCAGTTCTATCCGTATCATGAAGGAATCCGGCGGACATGCCGTAAAATTAGAAGGTGGACAAGAAGTATTGGAATCGGTATCAAGGATTTTAACTGCCGGAATTCCAGTGATGGGACACTTGGGACTAACCCCACAATCCATTTATAAGTTTGGTACCTATGTGGTTCGTGCCCGGGAGGAGGAGGAGGCGCAACGGTTGATAAACGATGCCAAATTACTGGAGGAAGCGGGTTGTTTTGCTATAGTTTTAGAGAAAATTCCAGCAAAACTAGCTGAAAAAGTGGCTCGGGAAGTGCGTATTCCAATCATTGGTATTGGTGCGGGCAACGGCGTAGATGGACAAGTGCTTGTAGTGCATGACATGTTGGGTATAAACAACGAATTTCATCCAAGGTTTTTGAGAAAATATGCCAACCTTTACAACGAAATGATGCATGCGTTTTCAACGTATAAAGAAGATGTCAAAAGTGGTAATTTTCCGAACCAAGAGGAACAGTATTGATAAAATAAATTGTTCTTATGGACCTTTCGATTTTGTATGAGGATAATCACCTGATTGCTTTAAATAAGAGGGCTTCAGACATTGTGCAGGGCGATAAAACCGGCGATGAACCGTTGCCTGAACGCATTAAATCCTTTTTAAAGGAAAAATACCAAAAACCGGGAAACGTTTTTTGTGGTGTCATTCACCGACTTGACAGGCCAACAAGCGGCGCAGTGTTGTTTGCTAAAACGAGCAAAGGGCTGGAACGCATGAACCGGCAATTCAGCCAGCACCTCACTCAAAAGACATATTGGGCACTTTTGGAAGGAAAACCTGAATCCGAGGAAGGAAGACTGGTACATTACCTCTTGAAAAACCAACAGCAAAATAAATCCTTTTGTGTAGGCAAAGAACGACCAGGCGCCAAAGAGGCGCGCCTAAACTATAAAGTCTTAAAGCAATTTGATCGCTACGCATGGGTGGAAATCTCTCTTGAAACAGGTCGACACCATCAGATCCGCGCGCAATTCGCCTCCATCGGATGTCCCGTTAAAGGAGATGTAAAATATGGCGCAAAACGAAGTAATACAGACCAGTCCATCTGCTTGCACGCGCGAAGCCTTGCATTTGCGCATCCTGTTTCGGGCGAAGCCATTTTCCTTAAAGCCCCCCTTTTGAATCCAGAAAATTGGGCTCCCATTAAAACGGGTGAGTAAATGATTGGATTATGATCGAGAGAGAGGGAGAAAAAAAGCACTAATCCAATCGTTTCAGGACTTTTCTTTTTGGTAGAGAAGATGGGACTACTTACATAGTTTTTTAATTTTTATAATTAACTGGTACAGGGCTACTTTTTTACAACAAGTTAAAATAGAGTTTTAACTTTAAAAAGAGCAAAAAGGTATGAAAAAGTCAAAATTTACATAAGCACAGATCCTGAAGGTGCTTAGAAGTCAGGAAGAAGGCAAAAAAGTAAGTGAGATCTGCCGAGAGTATGGCATCTCTGAACCCACATTTTACAACTGGAAGAGTAAGTATGGAGGCATGACGCTTTCAGAGCTACAGCGAGTCAAGGAACTAGAAGCAGAAAATGCACGTTTAAAACACTTGGTGGCAGACCTTTCATTGGATAATCAAATTCTAAAAGAAGTCAACTCAAAAAAGTGGTAACGTCTTATCAAAAGGAACAATGTTTAGCTTTTGTGCAAGAAGTCTTTCTGGAGTTAAGTCATGCTAAGACGTGTAAACTATTTAATTGCTCAAGAACCAAGCGGTATTATAAAAAACTAATGCCATGGAAGAATGCTGTCGTTAAAGAAGCCATCCAGGACGTTATCGGCACAAGTCAGTTAGGACGGAAGAAAATAATCGTGAAGGTTCAAAAAAAGCATCCCTACATGGGAGCATCTAAGATTCGACGTGTATATGAAAAAGAAGGATTTTCATTGTATAAAAGAATGAAGAAGAAGCGCATCAATAACCCGGCAAATCCGATTGAAGTACCTTATGGTCCCAATGTAGAATGGGCTATGGATTTCATGTCTGATTCACTCGCTAATGGAAAGAAATTCAAAACATTAAACATCATTGATCAATACAATCGAAAATGCCTGGAAATTGCCATTAGCTATACACTTCCATCACGCAAAGTTATTGAGAAACTACAACCAACAATTGATGAATATGGCAAGCCTTTGGGAATAAGAACCGATAACGGACCAGAGTTCACTTCATGCACATTCTAGAGTTGGTTGGATAAAAACGATATTGAATGGATCAAGATTCAAAAAGGAAAACCACAGCAAAATGCAATCGTTGAACGATTCAACCGAACTTATCGTGAAGACATTCTTGATGCAAACCTGTTCTTTTCACTACAACATGTATACGAGGTAACAAAACCATGGAAAGAGGATTACAATGAAGAACGACCGCATGAAGCCTTGAACTATTGCACACCAAATGAATACGCAGCATGATGTGGGTTTTTGAAGGCATAGAACTCGGAAAATGGACAAAAAGAAAGACGTTCTCTAATCGAACGCCTTACTCTCATTTTCGTCGGTTCAACTTATCCCTGATGAGTTGCTCCCCAGCAGAGCTCATTTCAGTTTCAATTGAACAAAACAAATTTCAATTCAATCAACTATATTTACAAACTGTCAAAAAAG
>JBILRE010000023.1:0-35724 GCA_044372835.1 Crocinitomicaceae bacterium
AAAAAAGTGACTAATGAGCGCAGCGAATTGGTGCTTTCATCCACTGCACGTTTCTCTTCAGGTTGATGCAATAATCCTGAGCGGATCACTCTGATGAAAGCACCGTCCGTAGGACAGTGCTTTTTTTTTTGCAATCTCTCTGAGCTTGCTCAAGAGGATTGCATAAAAAAGTGACTAATGAGCGCAGCGAATTGGTGCTTTCATCCACTGCACGTTTCTCTTCAGGTTGATGCAATAATCCTGAGCGGATCACTCTGATGAAAGCACCGTCCGTAGGACAGTGCTTTTTTTGTGCAATGTTTCTGAGCGTGCTCAAGAAGATTGCACAAAAAAGTCACTAATGAGCGCAGCGAATCGGTGCTTTCATCCACTGCACGTTTTTCTTCAGGTTGATGTAATACTCCTGAGCGGATCACTCTGATGAAAGCACCGTCCAAAGGACAGTGCTTTTTTTGTGCAATGTTTCTGAGCGTGCTCAAGAAGATTTCACAAAAAAAGTCACTAATAAGCGCAGCGAATCGGTGCTTTCATACACTACACGTTTTTCTTCAGGTTCATGAAACACTCCTAGATGAACCGAAATTCAATGTGAGTGTGACGAAAAAACAACTTCCAGTTTCAAGCGATATCCATGAAAAAACGAATAAAACAGACTGAGAGCCCGGAATGAGTCCGATGAAACAAATAAAAAACTACTCCAAGGAAAATTGCTCCTCCTCCGTATCCCATCTCGAAACACGCCTTACGCCTTCTACCTCTTCAAACTTGCGCATCAATTGCTCGAGGTGGTCGGTATCGTACACCATGACTTTCATCCAACCTTCAAAGATTCCGTCGTTTGTCTCAAAGGAAATGGACTTCATGTGAACATTATGTGGTGGGGTGATGATTTCAATCAGACGGTTGATTCGGCCCAGTTCATTGGTACAAACACAAAAATAGTAAGTGAAGGGTATAAAAAAACCGGAAACATTGGTTTCCGGTTTTAACTATATTAAATACGAATGTTACTTTTTAACTTTTGCTGTAGCAAGTGTTTTACCATTTGCGCTTCTTAATAAAACAAATACCGCATTACTAGGTATTTCGGCCTTTTTCATGGTAATATTTCCTCGTTGAGCAGAAAGTGATTTACTCAACACTTCGACTCCCGACTGATCAATGAAACTTAACAAAACAGTAGATTCATTGCCACCTGAGTAGTTTATCAAAAGTTCACTACCTGAATTATTTATTAAGGTCATTAACAAATAAGGACTTTGATTTGCATTTGATACGGCATTTTTACTTCCTGTATTGGAAGAACAATCATCGTCAATGAATAACAATTCAATACACTCTAACTCACATCCATTCGCATCAATGGCGTAATATGCATAACCACCACTAGACAAACCAGAGAATGTACCCGTACTATTGGATATAACATTCGACTGTGATGTCCCTGCTAAGAAAAAAGTGAAAGGTGAAGTACCACCGTTTGCTGACAATACAACAACACCATCATTTTGAACACATGATTCATCTGTTGTACTAACTACTGTTAAGGAAAGTGGTGCTGGTGAAACAATCGAAATATTAAGTGATTGCACGCATCCATTTGCATCGGTTGCTGAAACTGAATATTCGCCCGCACACAGACCTGTAATTGACGTGCCCTGAGCGCCGTTACTCCATGCGTATTGCATTCCTTGTGTACTACCTACCACGTTGATGGTTCCGTCACAAGAGCCAAAACAGCTAGGATTTGTTTGCGTTGACGATAAAACAAAAGAAGGTGTTCCATTTAGCGTTACGGAAACTGTATCAGCACATTGATTAGCATCACTTACCACAATTTCATATGACCCCGATTGCAAGCCGTTGAAGATTCCGGAATTATTTGATGCCCCATTGAGTTCAAAAACAAACGGAGACGTCCCACTTGTTACATCAACAGATACACTACCATTCGAAGTTCCGCAAGAAGGTGTTACAACATCAGCTAAAGTTGCAACCAACGGTGAAGGTGCGGAAAGTGTTACTGTTGACGTTGTTGTACATCCAGTTGCATCAGTTACAACAACGGAATATTGCCCACTTGGTTGGTTTAAGAATAGTCCTGATTGATTCGATTCGGTACCAATCGAGTAACTGTAGGGCAGTGTCCCTCCACTAGCTGCAACTGAGAAACTTCCTGAGGAAACAGTACAATTCGGTTGTTGAATATTCGAAATCGAAGCTAATAATGGGGATGGAGAAGCGATAGTTGCACTAGTTGATGTTGTACAATTATTAGCATCTATGACTTCTAATGTATAATTTCCTGCGGAAAGATTACCCACTAAGCCTGTATTGGAGGAATTTCCATTTAACGAAATTTGATACGGGGCAGTTCCTCCAGAAACAGAAATAATCAAACTTCCATTGTTCTGTCCACATAGAGCTTGTTGAATATCCTCTAAGGTAGCCACTAGTTCAGAAGGTGCAGAAATAGAAGTCTGTTGAGTAACTGAGCAACCGTTAACATCCATAACCGTTACATCATAAGTACCTGCAGCCAAGCCGTTAAATGTATTGTTTGATACGAACACACCTCCAATTGAATAGAGATACGATGGCGTTCCTCCTGAAGCCGTGACCGAGATTGTTCCTCCAGCATTTCCATTCGCACATAGCAAATCGGTCGAAGCAACATCCGCAGATATCTGCTCTACACCTCCGGTGATACTGAATCCTAAATCAGTACACACGGGTTGGCAGTTATTCGCATCTGAGACAACTAAACTGTAATCTCCAGCTGTGAGCGTTGTAAATATACCTGTGTCGTTAGTAAAAATCTCTCCCGATACTGTATTGATGAGGGTAAAAACATATGGAGCGGCTCCACCTGCAGCGTTAACGAATGCTGTTCCATCATTTGAACTACATAGCAAATTGCTGTATGACTCTAATGAAACTTGAACATCACATGGATTGGTTTCAACGAAAATTTCATACGTAAAGACTTGTGGTTCTCCGCATTCATCGGTAATAGTCAATTGAAAACTAGTTGAACCCGCATCACTGGCATCTGGGGTCCAACAGAAACTACCGATTGGAAATTGGTCATTTGTTGTTTGAAAACTCGCCCCTTGAATCCCATTGTTGTATGTAATATTAATTACTTGATTGGTATCGGTGTTGTTAGACACCACCTCAAAACAAACCTCATTGTTAGGTGTAGTAGTGATGGAGTAAACCGACGAGCCGTTAATGCCAGAAAGAGTAGATAGGCTGTTCCCAAAAACGATGACATCAATAGGGGTAGCATTAGCGCTAATACAATTATTAGAAAGTGCCTCCACTGCGTAATAGGTTGTTACACCAGGAGTACTAGTACTTGGGGTTATTTGACCTGATGACAGACCACCTGGAAATGATTCGTAATAGATTACATAATTACCTGGTGTACTAGGCGTTGCTTGTAATGGCAGTGGATTTTCATTTAAGCAATAAAGGTAATCTTGTGCCGAAGGAACAGTTGTCAGGGCAGAATCAATCATCGTTATTGTAAATTCAAAAAAACAAGGAACATCGGTGCCCTCTGGGTAAGCATAATATGTTTCTGTACCAAACACAATTGGAAAACCAGTATTGGTGTATTCCACTGAATTTGTAGTTACCGGATTGCTGTCAAAGAATCGGGTTCCTACTGGAAATGACCCACTGATTTGAGAGGTTGGCAAGGTGGCTGCCGTCGTATCTAAGCCACAAAACACAAAACTATAGGCATCTTGTATTCCGTTGCAATTGGCAACAACAAACTCTGCGGCATCAATAGCTACCGTCAAAGGAGCCGTAATGGGGAGTCCGCTACATTGTCCAGATTGTTGAAAACCTGAAATAAACGCTTCAGATAAAGAAGTACTTGTTACGGCACCTATACCGGTAATAGTTCCGTTCACCTCAATGTTGTTCCCACAATTCTCATTAGATAGAAGTAGGCAATCCTCTGTTGCACTTAGGGAGTAAACCAATTGAGCCAACACCGTATTTGGAGCAGCTGGCATTGGAAGATCTCCTACGTTCCAAACTATTGAACCATTCGAACCTAACGACGGATCGAAATAGGGTGTTGACGCGCTGTTTGGGGTGAAAAAGTACTGCCCTATTGCGCTTTCAAAGTTAGCATTGTAAGGAATCGGAATAACAACTTGACCGTTTGCAATTGGCTCATTACCTGTATTCAAGACATCCAAAGTATAATTTAGGTTTTGTCCAGGTGACACAGTAGGAGGAGTGGAAACAGGTGCATTGTTAATAGATTCTAAGCTATTCACGCCTACTATTTCGGGTTCATAAGCATCAACACCAAAAATGATAGAGAAAATCACATATGTGTCTTGGGTGGTTCCATATCTGAAGGTAGTTGAAGTCTGATTGTTTCCAATTACGCTATTCCCTTGGTTTGGGATTTCAAAAGTACAAATGTCCAGACCAGTATTATTCAGAAGGTTAGGATTTCGGACATTGCCCCCGGTAAAAACAGATGAATTAAAAAAGTTGTTCGTCGCGTTTCCATTATGATTTAGGCCCACCCAGGCAGTATTGGATGCATTTCGAATCTGAAAGTAGTCTCCAGAGATATTTCGATCACCTTCTCCGGCAATCATTCCCATTTTAACATTCACAGGTCCACTTTGAGCGGAATTAAAACCATTTAAGGGTATGGTAAAATCTGCCGTTACCCCGCCTGCCACGTAAGCATGACCATCAAAAACAGTAATATCACGTAGATTCATCGAGCTATTTCCGTAAATTACAATCATACCCCAACCGCCATAGAATCCTGTGCTTCCACCAAACCCTTCGGATAATGCGATATCTGCCACCGTGTAAACACCTTGAACTCCGTTGTTTTGAACATAATCTGTTATTTCGGCGTAAGAAGAATACATCAATCCCTCACTTCCCTGTGGATAGTAGATATCTGTGCTAGTTGCGGTAATATTGGTGTAACTTGTAGAACTTGGTCCCATTAGTTTCACTATTTGCTTGTCGTAATTTACCGTGACACCGTTCTTTGTAACCGAAAAGGTATTGGGACTGTTTGCACCATCGTGAGACCTTCCAGTCCAATATAAACCTGCATATACAACCTCAGAACATGCTGGATTTGATCCATTCTCAGATTCAAATTGCAAGGTAGCGGATGAAGAATTCAATGTAGATGAGTCATTGTCAACATCCACATATACCATTGTATTGCTGTTACCGGTATTATCACCATAGTTTTGCAGAGTCAAGTTGGTATTTCCAACCATGGTAAAATCCCCATGAAGGTTGTAAATAGTAACCCCCGGATTTAACGGTGATGTCCGTTGTGTAAAAGGTTTAATCAACTGCCCGAATGAAAATAATCCAAACAGCGAAAAAATACAAATTGTTAGGAACGAAATGATTGATTTCATATTTCTTAGTTTTTCGTAAGTAATTAATTAGAAAGTACTACTTGATACAAGAATGTTAAATTCTGTCGACGCATCTTTTCAAACATCGCCTTTACATCTGCCTCCTTTATTTGAAATGATGACCTTACCAAAACACATTTCAACTTATCCCAATTGGTAAATAGGTTATCGTCAAAGGAAATGGCCTTCAAATCGCCTGGACTTGAAATACGAAGCTCTAATAATTCAACGGCCGAACATGATTCCGCAAGTTTTGGTAATTGTGCAAAGCCTTGGGGGTCAATTTGCACATTGACAGGCAAGACTCCTCCGATCAAATTGGATTCACCATCTACTAGATACAATGTGGGGTTTACACCATTTATCAACTGTACAATTCTCTCTTTCTCAGGATGTCTTGATTGTTGAAGAAAAGAATAAACCTCTTCAACACCTTGTGAAAAGGAATTAAAAGTACTTGATACGGCAATGATCGCCACAATCAATTTTAACGAATTAACAAATTTAATACTCATGGGACTTTTATTTATTTTATTATTATTAATTGTTCAGAAAGCATTAATTCACCTCCTGCACCTTGGAATCGAACGAAATAGGAACCAGGTAGGTAATTACTGACATCCAGTTCTATTTCACCCTTACCAAACAAGGAAGACCATTCTGTTAAAACTTGACCAGTAATATTGACAATGGAAATGGTTAATCCAGAAAGGTCTTGACTTTCGTATGACACCATAACCTTTTCGTTCGCAGGATTTGGCCAAATCCTGAAGACAGAAAATGGCAAAGAATCACTAGCTACTTTGTTTGATACGCATGGGTTGCAATTGTTCAAAAGCTTAATTGGTTTTTTCTTGTTTAGTTTACTTAAACAACCGTTGGCGTCGGTGACAGAGAAAAAATATGTTCCCGAAGACAATCCCGTAAACAAGCCCGTTGTATTTGAACTAATAAGTTGCTGGTTAGCATTAAATAGAGTAAAAGAATATGGGGCCATTCCGCCATTTGCGCTGAGCGCAATCGACCCCAAACCGTTTCCACACCATTCGTGATTAACCTGTGAAACATTAACGGTTATAGGAGTCACCGCATTGATAGTTACCGTTTCTACCGAAACACAACCGAAACTATCCATTACGGAAGTTTGATAAACACCAGGTGTTAAATTGTTAAATACATTGCTAGTTGTAAATGAACCACCTATCGAATACAACAGCGATGAACCACTGTTCGAATTTAAAACAAGGCTATGCCCAAAATTATTATAACAACCATAATCAACTGTTACTGAATGATCTAAAGCACTTGACGGCCTATTAATTGTAAATGAATTCAATTTACAAGGAGGTTGACATTGGTTTACATCGAAAACAAATGCATTGTAATCTCCTGAAGGTAAACCAGTAAATAAACCGGAATTTCCACTATATACTTCCCCTGAAGAAGTATTTACTACCATAAAAGTATAAGGAGCAACTCCACCGATTGCTGCTAGCTGAACAGCTCCCCCAGTGCCAAAACAACTCAAACCATTAACCCAAGAAATTTGTAAAGAAATATTGCAATCTAACGGAGGAACTCTTTGTCCTACTTTAAACGTATTTACGCAATGTGAATGTCCGTTTTGAACACCGGTAATCGAAGAAATTGAATCAGCACCTAATAATGAATTTTGTAATACAATATTGAATAAAACAGAAAGTAATAAAACGAATTTCTGAAGGTGTAAATGTTTAACACACTTAATAAAAGAATATGATGGAAAGACGGCCACTTCAAAAATATCAACAAACAATCAGTAAATATAGAACAATTTCTGATGTCACAGAAATTAACCGACATTAGTTAATAAAAAAATAATCTGTTAACAGCGCCAGCCATCAAAGAAAACACTTTGGCAAAAAACATAGGATACAACAGAAATTACCCCGCTATCTCCTCCTCTGTATCCCATCTCGAAACACGCCTTACGCCTTCTACCTCTTCAAACTTGCGCATCAATTGCTCGAGGTGGTCAGTATCATACACCATGACTTTCATCCAACCTTCAAAGATTCCGTCGTTTGTCTCAAAGGAAATGGACTTCATGTTAACGTTGTGTTGACGGGAAATGATTTCAGTAAGTCGGTTGACTAAGCCCAATTGATCGATGCCGCTAATTCGTATTGCTGCAAGGCGTTCAATTAGCTCCTGTGATTTCCATCGTGCCTTAATTACCCTGTAGTTCATTTTGGAAAACAAATTCGACGCATTTGGACAATTGTTGCGGTGAATTTTAATGCCCTCGCTTATGGTAATAAAACCAAATACCTGATCACCCGGAATGGGGTTGCAACACTTCGCCATCTGGTATTGGATGTTCTTGAAGTCTTCGCCAATGATGATGGTATCCTCTTTTTTGTTGATTTTACGAATGACTTCGTTCTCGTGCTTTTCTTTGGGTGGCTGATTTACTTTCCGGTCGTGAATCAGGTTGCCTTGGTGTATTTCAAGCTCACGTATTTTGGCAATATCGAGTTTGCCCTTGGCAACGCGAAAATAAAGTTCATTTGCGGTGGCAAACTGAAAGTGCTTCACAAGGAAATGAATGTTCACGGAACTCACACGCACATTGAATTGCTTGAGTTTTCGTTCAAGGATTTCTTTACCGTCGCGAGCGATTTGCTTCTTTTCTTCGTTGAGGGAGGATCGGATTTTTTGTTTCGCACGTGCGGAATGAACGAACCTCAACCATTCCTCATGGGGTTTTTGTTTCGAGGAGGTAATGATTTCTAGCTGATCCCCGTTATTCAGCTGGTAACTCAAGGGAACCAATCGGTTGTTTACTTTCGCTCCAATGCATTGGTCCCCAATGTCCGAATGAATGTCGTAGGCAAAATCCAGGATGGTTGCCCCATTGGGCAAGACGCGCAGTTCTCCTTTAGGTGTAAACACATAGATCTCGTCTGCAAATAAATTCGCCTTGAACTCATTGATGAAATCCATCGCGTTCGCGTCCGGATTTTCCAGTAAATCTCGGATTTCGGAAATCCAGCGATCGAATTTGCTTTCTTCGGAATTGGCTTCCTTGTATTTGTAGTGTGCCGCGAGTCCTTTTTCCGCAATTTCATCCATTCGTTTGCTTCGGATTTGTACCTCCACCCATCGCCCTTGCGGGGACATGACGGTTGTATGTAGCGATTCATACCCATTTGCACGCGGGGTCGAAATCCAATCCCTTAAGCGATCCGGACTTGGCTGGTAATAATCGGTCACAATGCTGTAAATACGCCAGCAATCGGGTTTTTCTTGCTCGATTGATGTATCTACGATGATGCGAATGGCAAACACATCGTACACCTCCTCGAAAGGAACGCCTTTGGTATTCATTTTTCGCCAAATGGACGATACGGATTTGGTTCGTGCCTTAATTTCGACTTCGTATCCTTCATTGGCCAGTGTTTCTTTTATTGGGGCGGTAAACCGACGTATAAATCGGTTGCGAACATCCTTAGTGGATTTGAGGTTTTTCTCAATTTGTACATACACTTCTGGCTCGCTGTACGATAGGGCCAAATCTTCCAATTCGCTTTTGATTGAGTACAACCCCAACCTGTGGGCAAGTGGCGCATACAAAAACGTTGTTTCGGATGCGATTTTCAATTGTTTGTCTGGTCGCATACTCGAAAGCGTACGCATGTTGTGCAATCGATCCGCCAACTTGATCAACACCACCCGAATGTCATCGGAAATGGTAAGGATCATTTTCCTGAAATTCTCGGCCTGAATCGATGCATTTTCGTCAAACACCTCAGGAATCTTAGTCAAGCCATCGATGATCAGCCGTATTTTGGGCCCGAACAAATCCTCAATATCCTGTAAGGTTATGTGCGTATCTTCGACGGTATCGTGCAGGAGCGCACACGCGATGGCGGTGGCGCCCAATCCCATTTCTTCGGCACAAATGCGCGCAACCGCGATAGGGTGGTAAATGTAGGGTTCACCAGACTTTCTGCGGACGTCCTTGTGGGCATCCAGTGCTACATCAAAGGCCTTTCTGATTAAGCGGGTATCGTCACGAGAACGATCCTTACTAGTTCTTAGTAAGCCCCGGAAAGCATTCAGAATTTCCCTGCGTTCCGTTTCAAGTTCCGATGGCGACAACTGAACACTCATCCTTTCCTATGTTGCAGGAAGAATCTTGGTTGATACTTCACCAAAACCAACGCGTACACCGTCTTTTTCGGCATGACCACGCATGATGACGGTATCATGGTCCTGAATGAACTTCCGTTCAGAACCATCTGATAGGGCAATGGGTTTGGTTCCTTTCCATGCTAACTCCAACATGGAACCATACGAATCAGGCGTAGGCCCTGAAATGGTACCTGAACCCATCAAATCCCCGCAGCGCACATTGCACCCGTTTACGGTATGATGCGCTAATTGCTGCGCCATGTTCCAATACATGTATTTGAAGTTGGATTGGCAAATGGTGTTTTCTTCGCCATTTTCAGGTTGAATGGCCACTTCTAACTGAATGTCGTACGATTTTTGGCCTTCAAACTTCAAGTAATCCAGTACTTCAGGTTCTTGTTTGGGAGAGTCCACCTTAAAAGGTTGCAAGGCATCCAATGTTACAATCCATGGTGACATCGACGAGGCAAAATTTTTCGCTAAGAAAGGACCAAGAGGCACGTATTCCCATGTTTGAATGTCACGTGCGGACCAATCGTTAAAAAGTACCATTCCAAAAATGTAATCCTCCGCTTCTTCCGTGGATATAGATTCTCCAAGAGGTTTTCCTTCGTAGGTAATAAAACCCATTTCCAACTCAAAATCTAGGTTTTTACATGGGGAAAATACGGGGTTTGCTTCAGGGGATGGCTTTATTTGACCTTTCGGACGAAGGACTGGTTCACCGGATAAAATAATGGAACTGGCACGGCCATGGTAGCCCACCGGAATCCAGAGCCAATTGGGCAAAAGGGCATTTGCTGGATCGCGGAACATCATTCCTACGTTGGTCGCGTGTTCACGAGAGGAATAGAAATCGGTATAATCTCCAATCGCTAACGGCATGCACATCTCCACTTGAGCGACAGGTAACAAGACTTGTTGAACGTGGTGTTCGTTTTTTTGCAAATCGTCTTGATGGCGACTCAACAACTTCGAAAGCCTGTTTCGCAGTTCCCTAGTTGCCTTTTTTCCCTTTTTCATAAGGTTGTTTAGGGTGGGGCTGTCAAAATCGCTCGCCTCAAATGGGAGGTTTTCGAGGTATCCCAGCACATACAAGGACTTTAAATCCACGACAAAATCTCCTATCCGGGTTCCTGCTCGAGGGGTTAGATTGGCTGTCTTAAAAATACCAAAAGGTATGTTTTGAATCGGAAAATCAGACTGTTCATCTACTTCAACCCATGATTTCATCTCTGGATGATTCGTTATCATATTCGACATATTTTTTATTTAAACGTTAAACCTGAAGTGCATGATATCGCCATCTTCTACAACATATTCCTTTCCTTCCACCTTGAATTTTCCAGATTCTTTAACCGCATGTTCCGAGCCAAGCGTGGTGTAATCAACGTACTTCATGACTTCCGCACGAATAAATCCTTTTTCGAAATCGGTATGAATTACCCCCGCCGCTTGTGGAGCCGTAGTTCCCTTGCGAATGGTCCAGGCCCTTACCTCTTTTTCACCCACCGTAAAATACGTTTGAAGCGTCAATAAATCATAGGCAGATCGTATGAGACGGTTCACACCAGGTTCATCCAAACCAAGTTCATCCAAAAATAACTGGCGTTCGTCGTAGGTTTCTAACTCCATGATGTCGGCTTCAATTTTGGCACCAATGACAAGCACCTCCGCATTTTCATCCTTCACCGCTTCCCTCACACGCTCTACGAATGCATTGCCTGTTTTTACCGACGATTCGTCGACATTGCACAAGTACATAACCGGTTTTGACGTAATCAACTGAAAACGCTTCACTATTTCTTTTTCGTTTTCCTCAAACGCTAAAGCCCGCACGGATTTGCCTTGTTCAAGTGCCACTTTAATTTTTTGCGCTAGGTCATTTTCTTTTACCACTTCTTTATCTCCGGATTTCACGGAACGAGCAAGAGAAGCAATCTTTTTCTCTATGGTTTCAAGGTCTTTCAACTGCAATTCAATGTCGATAATCTCTTTGTCGCGAACCGGATCTACAGAGCCGTCGACGTGAATAATGTTTCCATCCTCAAAACACCTTAACACATGAATAATGGCATCCGTCTCGCGAATATTGGCCAAGAACTGATTTCCAAGTCCTTCTCCTTTGGAGGCACCTTTAACCAATCCAGCAATATCCACAATTTCCATGGTGGTCGGTATCACCCGTTGAGGTTTAGCTAGTTCCTCCAAGCGCTCCAAGCGTGTGTCGGGAACGGATATCGTACCAATATTTGGTTCAATGGTACAAAAAGGAAAGTTCGCCGATTGCGCCTTGGCATTGGACAAACAATTGAATAAGGTTGATTTCCCTACGTTGGGTAAACCAACTATTCCGCATTTTAATGACATATGTGGTGTTTTTTACAAAGATAAATAATCATTGGAAGCTTGACGTATGTTCCTGCTTTCAATTCTGAAAATGCTTTACCTTCGTTGAAAATGTTCGATATGGTTATTTTGGGTATCATTTTGTTAGCGGTTTTCTTAGTGTTTGCAACGATTGCCATCTATGGCTTCACACAACCAAGTGACGTATATGTAGCTTGCTCTCATATCTTGCATGTCAAACCAGAAGAAGTATTTCCATCGGTAGGTGATTTTCGTGCGTTTATTTCATGGAGTCCATGGAGTTCAAAAGATCCTAACATGGAACACCGCATTACAGGTAACCCTTTTGAAGTTGGTTCGAAATACGAGTGGAAAGGAAACCGTCATGTCGGCAGTGGCTCTTTAGAAATTACGCACATTGAAGCAAACCGATTGGTGGACATGGCCTTGGTCTTCGGGCAACGGGAAGCCCTCATTCGTTTTAGCATTGAACCGTTGAACGGTGGATGTAAAGTCACTTGGTCAATGACCAGTAACATGGGGAATAATCCGTTTGGGCGTGCATTTGGTCCTTTAATGCGTAAATTTGTTTCTCAAGATTATCAATTAGGTTTGAGAAACCTGGAAAAACACATCGCTACCAAATGAACCTTCGCTTTTTAATTGTTACTGTTTTTAGCTTCACAACGTTTATTTATTTCAGTCAATCCCCGGATTCAGCTTTCATTCGGCGATTATACGACGAAGCATTGAGCCGTGGCCATGCCTATGAAAATTTACGTTCATTATGTAAAGACATTGGGCCAAGACTCAGTGGTTCGGCCGAAGCCGAAATGGCGGTTGAATGGAGTTATCAAAAAATGAAATCATATGGCTTTGATTCGGTTTACCTTCAGAAAGTCATGGTGCCACATTGGGAACGAGGAACAAAAGAAGCCGGCTGGATTAAAACAAGCGATGGCCAGTTGCACAAGCTTCACCTTCTGGCCTTGGGTGGATCTATTGGAACCGATGGGTTATTAAGCAGTGAAATCATTGTTTTTTCGCACTTAGATGAACTAAAAAAAGCCTCAAAGTCTGCCGTAGATGGAAAAATCGTATTCATCAATCAGGCCATGAACGAAACGGAAATAAGCACATTCAAAGCGTATGGAGGCTGTTATGCCATTCGAGGAAACGGCGCTGTTGAAGCAGCAAAAATAGGCGCTAAGGGGGTGATTATTCGTTCTTTAGGAATGCCAATTGACGAGCACCCGCACACTGGCTCCATGCATTACGAGGAGAATGTGGTCAAAATTCCTGCTGCAGCGGTATCGACCAAAGACGCCGAATGGCTAGAGGCAGAATTGAAAAAAGGGAAGTGTTCCCTGCTTATGGAGTTGGATTGCCGCGTTTTTCCGGATGCTCCTTCGCATAATGTCATTGCTGAAATTCGAGGAAAAGACTACTCCAATCAGGTGATTACTTTTGGCGGACACTTGGACTCATGGGACATAGGAGAAGGAGCACACGACGATGGTGCTGGGGTTATTCATTGCCTAGAGGCATTAAGGATATTGAAAACCATGGGATACCAACCCAAGAACACGTTAAGGGTTGTCTTTTTCATGAATGAAGAAAACGGTAACAAGGGTGGATTGACGTATGCCGAGGCGTGTAAACAGAAAGGGGAGCAACACGTTGCAGCCGTTGAAAGTGACCGCGGTGGTTTTTCTCCCAGAGGATTCAGTTGCGATGGAGACAGTACTCAAGTAACGTTTTTACAAACATTTAAACCCATTTTCGAACCGTACGATTTACACGACTTCAACAAGGGGTATGGAGGTGTAGATATCGGCCCTTTGAAAAAACAGTACCCAAACATTCCTTTGTTTGGATTTGTCCCTGATTCTCAGCGCTATTTTGATTTTCATCATGCACCAAGCGATGTATTCGAGAATGTCAACAAACGTGAACTCGAACTTGGAGCAGCAGCAATGGCTGCTTTTATCTTTCTACTTGACAAATCACTCTGATTTACTTAATACCTTGGTGTTAATAAATTGAATGCATTCCTTCATTGTTTCGCATCATTTTAGCTACTTTTGCAGTGTATTTAGTTAAAAAGGCGGGATTTACGAATTCCACCGCAAATTAAAATAAAATGGTCAAAGACATTTTTGAAAAGATCAAGAGCAACCGAGGCCCTATCGGTCAGCACGCAAAAGAATCCCACGGGTACTTTACATTTCCAAAATTAGAAGGACGAATCGGTCCACACATGACGTTTCGAGGAAAGGAACGTTTGAATTGGAGCTTGAATAATTACCTCGGATTAGCCGACCATCCCGAAGTACGAAAAGCCGATGCGGAGGCAGCAGAGGCGTTTGGATTTGCCTCTCCAATGGGTGCCCGTATGATGAGTGGCAATTCAAATTACCACGAACAACTCGAGGCGGAACTGTCTGCTTTCGTAATGAAAGAAGATACTATCCTTTGCAATTTTGGTTACCAAGCCATGGTATCTGCCATCGATTGCTTGGTGGATAGAAGAGACGTGATTGTCTACGACTCTGAATCGCACGCATGTATCATTGACGGTGTACGTTTGCACATGGGTAAACGCTATGTATTTAAGCACAACGACGTCGAAGATTGTGAGAAACAATTGCAACGTGCAACAACGCTTGCAGAAGAACAAGGAGGTGCCATTTTGGTTATTACCGAAGGGGTTTTCGGAATGCGCGGCGATCAGGGTAAAGTAAAAGAAATTGCTGCACTTAAGAAAAAATACAATTTCAGGCTTTTTGTGGATGACGCACATGGCATTGGAACACTCGGCGCCACCGGTGCTGGAACAGGAGAAGAACAAGGATGTCAGGACGATATCGATGTGTACTTTGGAACCTTTGCAAAATCATTTGGTCTGATTGGTGGATTCATTTCTTCCAACGAACAAGTGATAGAATACATGCGGTACAACATGCGTTCACAAATTTTTGCCAAAGCCTTGCCCATGCCTTTGGTTATTGGGGCATTGAAACGACTAGAATTAATGCGTACTCATCCCGAATTAAAAGCGAATTTGTGGAAAATTACGCATTCCCTACAAAAAGGCCTAGTGGATGCTGGATTCGATATCGGCGTTACAGATTCTTGCGTAACACCTGTTTACATGAACGGCTCAATTCCAGAGGCAACCAACTTGATTTTTGACCTCAGGGAGAATTACAATATTTTCTGCTCCATGGTAGTCTATCCTGTTGTTCCAAAAGGAATGATCATCTTACGATTGATCCCAACGGCGGTTCACACGCAGGCGGACGTTGATTATACCATCGAGTGTTTCTCCAAAATCGTTGGAAAATTGAAGTCTGGAGAATACATGTCGGACAAAATTGCTTCCGTGTAACATTGACATAATTTGAAAGGAAAGATCAACTTCGGTTGGTCTTTTTTTATACCCAATGAACGAACAACTTCAGCAACTTATCCAATGCATTGACCTTGAACAAAAAGCTCAAGAAGATAAATACGGCTCCAAATCAGGTGTTTCCTTCAAAGAACTGAAAAAACAAGGATTGCTCATCCACCCACTTAGAATCACTAACAAATCATACGGTTTCGCTGAATATCCTGAATGTACATTCACCATTCCTTACCCCTCCGAAAATCAATTGTTCAAATCCGGGATTCCGATACAATTGGTACATTCCGGTGAAGAATCAGTCAAGGGAATGTTATTGTTTTTGGATGCCAATTCAGGAGCTTTACGTCTCCATTGCAGTGAGTTTCCTGATTGGATCGAAGAGCGCGGTACAGCCATTAAATTAGCACCAGACATTCGGACTTTTAAGCAAATGAGAAAGGCCATCGAAGCGATTGAAGAGCATCCCATTTCACTTAAGCTTTTCGAACGTATTCACGGAAATGAACAAGCCAATAAAACAGAAAAGAAAGGTCCTGTAGAACAAGTGCAGTGGCAAAACCAACAATTGAATCCAAGCCAGCAGGAGGCAGTTGTAGAAATGGTTCATACACATGATTTACTCTTGGTTCATGGTCCTCCAGGTACAGGTAAAACCACTACGCTAGTGGAAGGAATCGTACAATTGGTAAAAAAAGGCAACCGAATTTTAGTCTGTGCGCCAAGCAATAGTGCCGTGGACCATTTGGTCCGAAAGACCGTCGATACAGGCATACATGTGCTGCGTGTAGGAAATCAAACGAAGGTAAGCGACGACCTCTTCCCCTGGACCGTCGAAGGTCAACTCGCCCATTCTCAAGATGTAAAGGAAATAAAGAAACTGCGCAAGCAAGCCGATGAATTGCGGCGCATGGCATCTCGGTATAAGCGGAATTTTGGAAAAGAAGAACGCGATCAAAAACGCCTTATTTTACAAGAAGTCAAGCGTTTGCAGCAACACATCAGGGAATTGGAAACCTACCAGCGTGAAAAATTGGCGGGGCAAGCCAATGTTTTATTGGGCACACCTATTGGATTGTTGGACGAGTTGAACCAATCCAAACAAAGCTACGATGTGCTGATCATTGACGAGGCGGGGCAATGCCTTGAACCCTTTTTCTGGATGCTTTTTCCCTTTGTCAAAACAGTTGTTCTTGCCGGTGACCACCTTCAACTTCCTCCCACCGTTTTATCTGATCAGGCTCAAAAAAGAGGCTTGGCTACCTCCATTCTCGAACGTTGTTTTAATAAAGGATTGAAGGAAGCTTTTCTGGATACGCAATACCGCATGCCGGAAACATTGATTTCTTTTTCAAACGATTTTTTCTATCAGGGTAAACTTAAATCGGTACTAAAAGGAAATACTCAATCCGGTTTGTTTTTCTACGATACAGCAGGGACAGGCTTTGAAGAGGAACGGGATGAAGAAAGTTCAAGCACATACAACATCGGAGAATTGGGATTGGTGGAGAAATTGATTCAACACCACCAAATGGAAAGCCAAGGATGTGTGTTTATTTCCCCGTATGCGGCACAAATTACACAAGCAAAGTCACAACTTACAACCGGATTAAAGATTAGTACCATTGATGCGTTTCAGGGACAGGAATCTCCTTGTGTAATCTTATCGTTGGTGCGGTCTAATGACCTCGGACAACTAGGATTCTTGAAGGAATACCGCCGCATGAATGTCGCGATGACGCGAGCGAAGGAGGTATTGATTGTCATTGGCGACAGCGCCACGTTGAGCAATGATTCTTTTTATTCCGCCTTTATGGAAAAGGCAGAGGTACTCGGAGGGTACCGCTCGGCATGGGAAGTGATGGGTTGAGCACTCTACTTTTTAAAAATGATTCTCATCGCTCGTTTGTATTCCGATTTTTGAAACTGCAATACAATTTCCATCTCCTTGACGAATTTCAACCATTCCTCTCGAGTTAGTTTTTTAAAATTACTGCCATTAAGAAAATTCATTACTTGATCTCGATTTCCTTTCAGTGACTCAATCTGAAAACCAAGGCCATCATCAAATAATTGTTTTTCAAATGAATGGGTTTGCTCGCTAAATACTACCCTCCAACTACCCCCAGATTCAGCTCCTTTGACGGCATTAAGTATATCTGTTGAAACGGATATTTCATAAGAAATATAATGTTTTAATTTTTCTTTTAATTCTTTCAAACGGTCGGCTGGGTATTTATTAACCCTAGAGGCAAATTCATTTAAATCCTTCGCCAATTGGTATGTATTGGCATCTTGTTGAGCACATGTTTGAATCAATGCTATTCCCTGCAAGGCATCACTCGAGATTCGTTCTTTCCAATTCACATCGGCAAAATCATCGTGCCACCAATATTCTATTCCCCTGTAAATAGCCCATGGAAAAGCGCCGATAGATACCAAGGCTTCTATTTTATTATGTTTCTTAAACGTATGCACAATTCCTGTAAAGTAAGAGGCGACAACAGCAAAATAAATTAGAACAATTAAGTAACTAATAGATTTTTCTTTCATGGTATCAGCATTAAGTTAAAATGAAATGCATCGAAGTGAATACATCAAAAAAGTGCCTTACTCCCCTGCCTTCTCCAATTCAATCTTGTAGTATTTTGGGTCATATTTCCATACGGCACCTGTGGCAGCATCGATTCCCCAAAAAAGAAGGTTAATTAAATTTAGCGCAGCCACTCCATTGAAGGTGGTTTCTGGCTGAAACGATTTGTCTTTATAACCTTCGTATTTCAAGGTCACCATTTGTCCATCGCTGCCTTTTTTGAGGCTCACCCCGATCGGTGTATATCCGCGGTCTATTCCATCGACCAATACCTTGGCCCCTGGAGGTTCTGAATCGATTTGAACCGTTTGTTTGGTTCCTGTAAACAGCGTGGCACAACTGCTCAAAACGAAGGTAAATACAAAGATAAAAATGGCGCTATTTTTCATTATATATGTTTTTATTTTGGACAAATATAACCGATTTAGATATATCTGTTTACATTTTTAACTTTTTTGATACGGACCTTTCCGATATGGAGAAAGGAATTTTCAATAAAGCATTTGGAGAATACGTTCGAATGAAACGCAAGGAATGTAAAATGAGCCAGGCCAAACTGAGCTATAAAATGGGGTTGGATTACCAGTACATTTCCCGGGTGGAACGAGGTCATATTTCCCCTACCCTGCTGTGGATCACACGATTATCTAAAGCCCTAGATGTCAGCCTTGACCAATTTGTTGCTGAATTTTCTACGTATGCCACCAAAAGTTCTGGAACGAAGGAGCGCTTATAACTTCCATTAATCATGGTAGTGTTCATTTTATCCTTGCGGCTTTGACAAAATCAACATGAGGTTTTATCCATAACTTTCCGTCATTTACCGACAGATTGAAAAATTGGTAAATGGATTTACATTTAACACATGACAACTTACCACATCAATGCTTCTTCTATTTGGGAAACGACTTTTCATCTTATAAAAGACGGAGAGGAAACCATTTTTAGGCACGTTGATTTACCCCAAATGGTACTCCTATGAGGCTCAAATAGAACTTCCCAATAACCGAAATTACGCACTGGAACAAACTGGTTTTTGGGGAACAACCATTGTGTTAAAATCAGAGGAAAAGGTACTCATGAACTGCCAACCCAATTGGAAAGGACATATTTTAATAGAAAGTCATTTGGAGGACGAACTAAGCGGGTATAAATTAAAAAACACGTTTAGTTTGAACCAAAAAGTACTTCTTCTAGATCAAGACGGCGCAGAGGCAATGGTCATCGTGCCCGACCATCGCTGGTACGAATCGGTTAGGAAATTTAAACTTACGCTATCTGATCAGCTCGCAATGCATCCTGAAAGGGACTTAATCATGCTCACATCGATTCATTGTGCCAATCGATCTATGCTGAGTAATGATTAACGCATGTGGCTGCTTTCTCTTTTGAAGCCCATCGCCAAGTGGTAGTTGCAGTGAGGGTTGCAGCATACTTTTTTATGGCAAATGTTCAGTATTTCAATAGGGTGAACGCTTTAGTTACCTTATACCCTTCAATAAATTGAGTCCTATTTCCTGGATACCATAACCCCTTGCAACCTTGCAAGAATTTCCGTTCGGAGTTTTAACGACTCAACTTTGTGGTGTAATCAATTAATTATGTATACCATGAAAAACAACACAACACTTTACCATTTTATTCTTGATAGCAGCGGTTCAATGAGAACGGACCGCGTGAATACGGTAAACCTTTTCAACCGACAAGTTGCTACGGTAAGGACCTTAGCGATAACCTATCCCGAGCAACAATTTTTAACCGGACTCACTGCTTTTAATCACCACATCGATCACATCATGAGGGAAACCCCTGTTCACAAACTCACCGAACTAGGTCTTGACCGATACAGGCCGGATGGGTACACGGCGTTATACGACGCCATTGGCTACTCCGTTTCGGGTATCAAAGAGCGTTATGGAAAGGCAATTGGGGATGGAGAAATGTCTGTAGTGGTTATCATCCTAACGGATGGACAAGAGAATGCCAGTACACGATACGATAAGCGTATGATAGCAGCAATGATTGATGAACTTCAAGCAACGGGTAGTTGGACCTTCACTATTTTAGGAGTCGATTTTGATATCACAGATGTGTCTGAAGACATGAATATTGATAAACAATCTGCTTTCAATTATTCAAAATCTGAATTCCAATATTGTGCAGCAGATATGCAGAAATCACTCATGTCTTACGCACAAAACAAATCGAAAGGAATCATCGACAAATCTTTTTTCACGAAAGGTGATGACGAACAAGTGAATTAAACGATTTTAAAAAAGAGAGATGAATCCTGGATTTTCTTACGAGTAATGTGACGTAGTTCTGAAAGAATGAGTAAAATTGATGCATGATAGTCCATCTGTTGAAATCTGAGGAACTTCATGTTGAGAAATACCTCAACGTCATAAACCTATTGAAACAATTCAAAGGACCCATTGAATTTGTTGAAAGTGAAACAGAAGTTGAACTTCATTCGTTGCAAACGAGAATCTGGCAAAAGGAGGAGGAATTTGAGCGCAAGGATCTTTTCTTTAGCGCTTCTAACGAAAATGCTGCGCCGTTATCAAAAATTATTTTTCCTTACAAAGAAAGATTCCATAGCTGGGAGTATTTTTTCGAAAAATGTGGTGTTTTCAGGGAGACCAAAAATATCCCTGAAAATGACCACGTTTTTTTGTTAACAGAGCATGGAAATGAACAAAATTGGTTTGGCTCAATCGGACCTTCTAACAAAGATTACTTTATTCAAACATCGGGTTGGAAACATTTTTTCGGGAATCAAGTGGATGAACGATTTCCAATTGCTTACGAAGTGGCTATCTGGCTCATTAGAAGTTTGATGTTTGATAACAGAGAAGCAATTCTCGCAGGTGTACACATGCAATCCAAAGGGTGCGGTAACGATTTTTGCCAGGACAAAAAAGACATTATTCTGAAAATGCGCACTGCGGATCTTTGTACTTCTTGCATGCACCTACTTGAACAACGAAGTACGTCACCGTTGATCTTAAATCAATTGTTCAGTATCATGGACGGGATTCGTGCCAACTTGACCTTTCGCAACCGAATAAAGGTCATGAAGCAACCAAGCCGATTGGAAGTTCGGGGATATTCCATGCGCATTTTCCTAATTGACCTTGGAGACCTAGAATTGAATTTCAACCCCAAAGAAAAAGCGATCTATCTTTTTTACCTTAGTCACCCCGAAGGCGTCCATCTCAGTGCGCTTCAGGATTACAAAACAGAGATTAAGGAATACTATGAACGATTCACCGGTCAGACAGAAAAATTGGAAATTGAGCGTTCTTTACATCGATTACTTGACCCATTAGACAATGATATTAACGTAGTCCTTTCGCGAATTAAAAGGAAATTGAAAGATGCTCTTGGCGAAGAGTTACTACCCATTTATCAAATCTATGGTCCACACGGCGGCGATAAACGCATTGCTCTGGACAGGGAATTTGTGCGTGTTGAATGTTTGAATTGACATTTTTGAAATTACCTGTAGATACTACCAATAGAAGAATGAGAAGTTGAATACCCGCCATTTTTCTCACTACCACCCATACCCATATCCGCACCTACCCCCACACCCACACTCACACCCATACTCACACAAAAGAAAAAGCGCTGTCATTTAATAACAGCGCTTTTTCTTTTCAGTGGTCTCGACAGGAATCGAACCTGTATCTAAAGTTTAGGAAACTTCTATTCTATCCGTTGAACTACGAGACCTTTTTGCAAAGGTAAAAATCATTTTTGTTCCTGAGAATAACCTTTCTTCTAAATTCATTTTAGAAGCAGAACGTGATGGAATCAATTGGATTTAGCTTTCCTAATGGATACATCAAGCAAAGGGCAACACCATTAAAACAAGTTCATTAGGAATCCCCAAGGATCCTAAATAGACTTTTTACATTTTAACAAACTGCTTTACAGATCCATTGTAGTCAAACAAGTATACACCGTTCGGAAGCGATTCAACAGAGAATGTAGTGTTGGAATCAGTTACCATTTCTTCCAAATAAACATTCCCCAAAAGATCAATGATACGAATTTTGCCATTTAACATTTCACCTTGAAGGGTTAGAGACTCACTTGTAGGGTTTGGATAAAGAATAAAACTGGTCTGATCCAATTCATGGGTAGACGCGCCGCATCCGGCAATATAGATTCCTCCAGGAGAACCATTCGGACAACCGGCGAACCAATTCGAACCTTCATTCATCATTCCCGTCGAACTCAATAATTCAAGCGTATAACCATTGCCATTGGCCTCTATTGCCCATGGGAGCTCATCCCTATAGTCCACAGAGAAGCGCAATGTACCGTTGTTGTCATACACTAAAATCGCATCGGTGTTCCCTAAGGAAAACGACACAGGACCAGCACTATTTGTTACCGTTGGATGTACCGCGTTAAACAGGGCAGCGTCTTTGAAGATTACTAATCGTTGACCGGCAGAAAGTATCGAGCCAGCTGCAAAGGTGTAGGGAGCGTTTAGATTGCCATCTGTTACTGTCCAACCTGAAAGGTCAAGGTCCGTTTCCATAGTTGACAACAATTCAAACCAATCACCCGCATCGGAAGCGGTGGAAGAAAGGTAGTTTATTTCCGATACAATAACCGACGAATCGCAAGGAACAAATGCTTGACCTGGTGAACCTCCCACACATCCTGAGTACCAATCTGAAGGATTGTCCACGGATGCCGGATACCCAGTGAATTCTAAGGATCGTCCATGTCCATCCGCACCCAAAGGCCATGGCCATGAAGTTGAATAAGTCACCTGCTCAGCCATAGCTCCCACATGATTTTTAATAAAAATGGTTTCCCCGCTGTTGCTCAAATTAAACCCAAGTGGACCCACCACATTGGTGACGGAAGGGTACTGTGATTTGAACAATGTCGTATCGCTAGCAACTACTACCCTGCCATTCGCAGGAATCTCAAAGTCATAGGGCAACTGAAATTGATTAAAATAGCTGCTATCAGAAATATTATACCCCCCAATGTTTACTGGAACATTGGTTTTGTTGTAAATCTCAAACCAATCTCCTCCATCGATACTTGCCTCCGCATTGGGCATAATTTCGCTAACTTCAATTGGATCACTTACGGCACTTCCAATAAACCAAGCGGTAAATCCTGCATTTCCAGTAGGTGTTATCGTTAATTCATGCTGGTAATTATTTGTTGTAAAATAGGTGTTTGGAGACCAATGATCAAAGGTGTATCCCGGATTTGGAATGGCCGTAATTTTAACTGGAACCCCTTTGAAATAAACACCACTCCATGGCAATTCAGATTCATTTGGTTCAATCGTAGAAATATGAATTCTTCCAGCCCCAGCAGGTTGGGCATCAAGGGTAAACGTAACCTGTCCTGTCAATCCAAAATATGTCTGAACCACATTCCTGGCTCCCTGTATCCTAGTTTGGTTCCAATTGAACATATTGGTCATCCCGTTTAAAAAATTATTCATGTTCCCACTCCATCGCGTATGATGTCTAGGTATCCATGGAGCAAGCTCATTGATCATTGTATTTCCTAACGCGACGACATTGTTCTGTTGCCAAATCGTGTTGATTAAGTCGGCATAGCGATCGATGAAATAGTTTCTGAATTGAACATTGTCAAACAACTGATTGCAAATATTATCAAGATGAACATTGGCATTGTTGGTCGCATGACTAAGGAAGTCATCCGTAGGCAAGGAATTGTAAAGTCCATAGCCAAAATCCAAATCCATCAGCATCATCCGCCATTTTTCACCAGGTGCATGCCAATACTTAATATTGTTTGCTTGGGTGTTGCTCCAGTCCCCATTTCCATAATATGTTTCCGCAATAATATAGTCCGCAAAATTCTCTAAGTCAATCAATGAGTCTACCAATGGAAAAAAGGAGGGCGAAAGCGGATTTGCAGCCATCACTGCATTGTACATAGGCCAAAAATCCTCAAGTGAACCGTCATTGGCATTCAAGCCTTCCAAGTAATTTTCTGTCAGAACCGTTACACTGTCAGAAGGGATGTCATGATTGTTTTCAACGTAATCATTATTCAAGGTTTCCCTTAGTTCATACTCACCAAAATATGAACCATTGAGAAACACAATAACAGGAGTATAACCCATGTAATCGCAATGGGTAGATTTTGTCAAACGCTGCATAAATGCATCCCTCATGCGCGTGCCATCATAATCATTGCCTCCGTTACGCAAATTGAAGTCTTTGTATTTATCGATATGTGGTTTATCTGGAATGAGCGGATAATAAATTTTATTCATTCCATAATCGTCTCGGCACTTGATTCTAAAGCTTTTTTGTGCTTTCGCCCTTGACCAACCTCCGTGAATTTTTAAGCCTATCGCCCCCTCAAATCGTTGAAGGCTATCGGTCGCAAAATACTCAATGTAGCTGTATCGCTCCCAATCTTCCCAGAAATTTGCCCCAAAATAAGGATAATTGACATTGTAATCAGGCGGACCCAACACATAAATACCTGTTTGCGTATCGTACAAATTCAAGGAGTCTGTAGACAATGATATAACAGGGATTCCGATATAACTTTCGTTGATAATAAAAGAATTTTTCTCCACTAAACTTGGGAGACTTCCAGCGGCTAGATCGAAGCACCTGGCGGATAAAACCTTCGTATTGGTGATTACGACAGAATCGGTATACAACAAAGAACTTTGTGTAGGAATTGATCCATCAAGGGTGTAGCGAATCTCCGTATTTGGTTGTGCCGTTGAAATCGCTACCTTAAAACCACTGGCATAAATTCCGGCAGGTTTTGAAAAAGTAGGTTTCTCAAGTACCTGACTGAAACAGGGAGTACTATTAGCCGCAGCAGGAGTTGGAGTGGGACTAATACACCATAAACCTCCCGCGTTGTTATAGGAATGATCGACAGGCGTTAGAGGAAGGGTCACAGACCCTAAAACATTTCCTGACGGATCGCTTAGAAAAAGTTGATCTCCCACATTTATGGTGAAATTGGTATGCCATTCGTCGACAGCATTCAGGTTCATCCATGGCAAGGTGGCAGAAAATGTTTGAGTAGCCGTAGAAAAGCCACCTGCCAAATAAGCATTACTTGTAAGATCGGTAGAATTTGCGGCACTGTTGTGCACTTGAATAGCAAGTACATTTTCTCCCACTTGTAAATTAGCCAGAAAAACGGCCTCTGGGATTTCCCATGAGTCTATAGTAAGTCCTTGATATCCGTTCGCTTCATGATTACTTGCCAAGGTATTGAAGGCAGGAGTCACCCCAACGATTCCTAAATTGGACCGTGCAATTTCAACACCATTCAAGTAGGCGACAAAACCATCGTCAAAATCCATGTATAAAATCAATCGCTTTAACTCAGCAATCGTTGTTGCACTAAGTGTAAATGAACGACGCAGGTATACGGACGTTGCAGTCGGTATGGTAGTCCCATCATCGCCATCTCCGAAACCAATCCCCCCGATTCCAGAAGACCATCCCGTTAGCGTCGCTCCAGGAAGTCTCCATGAATTAGTTGGCTCACTAGTGGGAACAAGGTAATTCCATGTCTGATTGGCTAAAATAATTCCCTCATAATGATCTATAAATGAAACCCTATCTTTACCACTTGCAAAAACTAGCTGACGCTCATTCGGAGCCATTGTAACATTTGGACAAATCCATTTTAATGGATTGGTTGGATCATCGCTAAGCCCATATCCCCCAATATTCGTTGGCACCATGCCAAGGTTACGAACTTCAAACCAGTCTTCGTAGGAACCATCCTCATCCTGAATGATGGAAATATTACCTGTACATGTTTCACCAATTTCAAATTGGGCAAAACAATTCAAGGTCAGCATTGAAGTAAATAAGGTTAATAGGTAGTAGTAAATCTTCATGAGAATTATTTTTTTCTAAACATAAAAATATCAACAAAATAATATACTGGTAACTATAAAATTCAAAATGGACAAAAAACTAAAACATTTAAAGCAAAAACTTACTTCGATAAAAATAAACGAATGCCCATTCAATAAGTTAGGGTTCTCATCGTTAATTTTACGCATTATGAGAATTTTCATCTTTACCGTTTTTGTCCATATTATGTTTTATGGTACTGCTCAAATCGGTACCGGTCAATGGCGCATGCATGTACCCAATCGAAGTGCTAATGATGTGGTAACCCGAGGTGATCAGGTATTTACAGCCTACGGAAATGGCCTATTAGAAGTAGACATACCAACCGGCGAAAAAAGCCTTTGGACTGCTGTGAACAGCTTATCTGACATCAACATCACATGCCTGGGGCAGGACCAATCGAAAAAATACGTTTTTGTCGGATATGACAATGGGAACATCGATAAAATAGACGGATCGAGGGTAGTCAATATTCCTGCTATTCGTCTGGCTCAAATTCAGGGAAACAAACGTATCAACAAAATCGTGCCCTATGGGGATTTTATATACCTAGCTACCGGCTTTTCCATCATAAAGCTTGACCCGGAAAAAGACGAGGTGAAAGAAACCTTCTATCCTACCGCAGATGGTACAGGAATCATAGATGTTGCGTTTAAGGAAGACTCCATTTTTGCCATGACAGAAAACCGGGTGCTCCGAGCCAAACTTTCCAACTTTGCCCTAGCAGACCCAACGCAATGGCAAGAGGATGCCAGGATTCCAAACCTAGCCTCCAATCGTTATGGTGGAATTGAAGTTATAAATGATTTTTTCTTTATTCATTTCAGAAACAACGATTACGGAAAAGACACCGTCTATCGAATAACGGAAACGGGCGCTAGTACATACGTGTCTAATACCACGCTAGACAATGAAATCAATAACATCGGTCAAGAAAACAATACCTTAACCATCTATGCTGACGGGTTGATTACAAACCACGATTCCAATGGTGCAATTCAATATTCCTATTCTACGTACTTGCTAGGGCAATGGATTTACCCTGTGAATGGAGCTAGTTCCAATGGTGTATTGTGGGTTGCCGATAAAAGTCAAGGACTCCTTCGCATGGATAGCGAATATTGGTTTACGCGTTTTGGATTTGATGGACCACCAAAAAATGAGTTTTATGCCATGGATTGGCAAGATGGAAAACTCGCGGTTGCCGGTGGTGGAATTTCTTCCATTGCCAATACATTCAGTGGTTCAGGAATGTATTTATTTGAAGACGAGAGTTGGAAATTGTACGATCGAGACAATATGAACCTTTGGAATGGTCAAAACATTTGGGATTTCCTATCCGTTTCAATCGACCCTACGAATACGAGTCGAATGGCTGTCGGAACCTACTCCGAAATTCCTGTATCCATTATTGAAAATGGAGTACAAGTAACCGATACCTTCACGCCTCTTAACTCAACACTTGAATCTACGCCTTTGAATTCAGACTGGTCTTTGGTGTCATCCCTTCAATACGACGACGACGGGAATTTGTGGGTCCTTAATGGGTTTGCTGACAGACCACTTAACGTGTACACAAAAGAGGGCCTTTGGTACAATTTCGACTGTGGTGGAAGTTTGAGCAACAAATTCTCCCGAAAAATGGTCATCGATTATCAAGGAAATAAATGGTTTTCAATGGAAGGATCCGGATTGTATGGCTACAACAACGGAGGCAGCATTGCTGACCCTTCGGATGATCAGCGCATTTTCTTAAATACAGGAGAAAATTCAGGCAATTTACCTTCCAAATCCGTTACCGCACTGGCAGTAGATTTTGACAACGAACTTTGGATTGGAACCGATAATGGTTTCGCCGTATTATACAACTCTGAAGGTGCATTTGGAGCTTCACCAGGTGAATACGATGCCGACCGAATAAAGGTGCAATTTGAGGGAAATGTCGAATACGTGTTGGGGAATACCAATATCACCGACATCGAAGTGGATGGTGGAAACCGAAAATGGTTCGCGACTGCAAATTCAGGGATTATTTTATTGTCTGCCGATGGCTTGGAAATCATCGAGCAACATACAACCGAAAATTCACCTTTAACTTCCAACAACATCCTGGACCTTGAAATCGATCAACGAACCGGAGAGCTCTTCATAGTAACAGATAAAGGACTGATCTCTTACCGTACCAATGCCACTTATCAAGACCCCGATTACAGCAATGTAACGGTTTTCCCAAATCCATTGAGGCCAGAATACCAAGGACCAGTCACCATACAAGGAATTCAATACAACTCTGACGTTAAGGTCACCGACATCGCGGGCAACCTCGTTTACAAGACCGTTTCCAATGGCGGTACCGCCTCTTGGAATGGCAAGAACCTTAATGGCGAAGACGTTAAAACGGGGGTCTATCTCATATGGACGGCATCCATTGACGGGGAAGGGAAAAAAGTTGGTAAAGTGTTAGTCGTTCGATAGCGTACCCAGGGCACCTGTCATGAGAAAAAAAGACACCGTCATTGTTCTTCATCGGATCAATTACAGCAACTCGAGCCTCGTCGTTAATTGTTACACGAAACAAAATGGACGTCAATCGTTTCTTTTTCAAGGTGGTAAAAAAAAGAGCGCTCATGTTTTCCCCCTTTCAATGTGTGAAATAAGCTATTACCATCGTTCAGATGGGGAACTTGGAAAAATAAGTGATTTCAATCCGTTGAATACACTGCTTCAAATTCAACTGGACCCAGTGAAAAGCTCCATCGCTTTTTTTTGGGCGGATATCATCCGTAAAACAACCACGGATGGACAAGATGACCCCGCAATGTTTGATTTTTTGAATAATCAAATTGTAGCCCTCAATAAAGTGAAAAGTGTTCAAGACACAAACTTGATGTTTTTACTCCATTACACCCAATTTTTGGGAATTGAGCCTCAACATGCAGGAAATAAAAAGTACTTTAATCTCACCGAGGGTGTTTTCACCAATGAACCTTATGGTGCTTATACCTTTGGTGGTGACGAAATTGACGCTTTACAACAGGTTATTTGTTCAGAAACCGAAAACGCTATCCCTTCCCTATTAAGAAGGAAAATCCTGGATGTGCTGGTGTTGTATTTTACCCTTCACTTACCAGGCTTGAAAATCAACCAATCGCTTGAAATCATTAGAGAAACATTGTACGATGCGCCCCATTAATGGTGCCTTAACTAACCATAAAAATTAGCATTTTTTGACAATCAAATAAATACCAAATAGTCCACCTAATTTCGTACATTTGGGCAAATCGAAAAAAAAATGAAAAAAGGAATCTTATTGTTTGCATTGCTTTTCTTAGGATTGAATTCCAATGCCCAAACCATTGACGAAGTACTTACAAAGTACATTGAAACCATAGGCGGTAGCAAATGGGACACTGTTCGCGCCATGCGAATGACCGCTAATGTGGAACAAGGTGGAATGAAAATCCCGGTAGAGGTTGTGATGCAACAAGACGGACGTATGTACACAAAAATCACCATGATGGGCAAGACCATGACGATGGGGGCCTTTGATGGTGAAACGAGCTGGTCCACCAACTTCATGACCATGAAACCAGAAAAAAGCACCACGGAAGACTCTGAAAACGCCAAACGAACGGCTAAGGAATTTCCGAACGGATTGTTGGTTTGTAAAAAATTGGGGTATGTGCCAAGTTTGGAAGGTTCTGAAAAAATCGACGGTGTGGATTGCTTTAAAATCAAACTTGTTGGAAAAACCATGCTTGTTGACGGGAAGGAAACCCCTTCCACAGAGTATTTCTGGATAGACAAAGACACATATGTTCCGATTCAGGCTGAAAGTGAAATATTATCAGGCGAAATGAAAGGCAAGATCGGTCAAACAAAATTCAGTGACTACCAGGAAATTGATGGCTTAATCATCGCATTTACCCAAGACCAAGGGATCAAAGACGGACAATCACAGGCCATCACGTTCGAGTCAGTTGAAATCAATCCCGTTGTTGACGAAAACAATTTCAAGTTTCCAGAGAATTAATTCTTCTTTATGTTAAAATCAATCGTTGCGCTTTCATTGAGCGTATGGGCAAGTTATGTAGCTGCCCAATCGGATAAGCTGGTAATTGGTGATTATTTTGGGGACCTCAAAGCTCGACATATAGGTCCTGCATTGATGAGTGGACGAGTTTCCGATATCGAAATGCATCCGACCAACTCACAGATCGTTTACATCGGTACCGCAGGAGGAGGTGTTTGGAAATCCAACGACGGAGGGGTTCTTTTCGCTCCTATTTTTGATAAGCACTGTCAATCCATAGGGGTTGTTTCGGTTGATCCTTCCGATCCGGATAATACAGTATGGGTAGGTACTGGTGAGACCTGGACAAGAAACAGTGTTTCATACGGAAACGGAATCTACAAGACGACCGACGGAGGAAAAAACTGGACGAATATGGGTCTTGAGCAATCCGACCGCATCGCATCCATTCAGGTCGATCCAAAAAATCCGAATACGGTTTATGTGGGAGTGCTCGGAGCATTATGGGGTGACAGTGAACATCGAGGGGTATATAAAACTACAGATGCTGGGAAAACATGGGAACGAATTCTTTATGTAAACAACAAAACAGGATGTTCCGATTTGTTGATCGATCCTTCTAATCCACAAATCCTATATGCGGCTTTTTGGGAATTTCGAAGGACCGCTTACGACTTTAATTCCGGAGGCCTAAACAGTGGTTTGTATAAATCCATGGACGGTGGGAAAACATGGAACAAAATCCATAATGGTCTTCCGTCAGGTAAAATGGGAAGGTTGGGGTTAGCATTGGCGCCGTCCAATACCAACGTACTTTACGCAGTGGTAGAAGCAGAAAAAGACGAACAAAAAGGATTGTATAAATCGGAAGATGGTGGCGCCAATTGGAAATTCATGAATGGCGATTTTGGACTGACTGTGAGACCATTCTATTTCTCTCGTATTTTAGTTGACCCGAAAAACGCTGATATCATCCTTAAAGCAGGGCTTTTTGGTTCCATGAGTCGAGACGGTGGAAAAACGTTCAAAGGCCTCGGATCAATGCATCCTGATATTCACGATTTTGGCTTCGACCCTAACCATTCGGAAAAGGTCTTTGTCGCTACGGATGGTGGTCTGTACCGCAGTATGAATAGTGGAACTACCATGGAAATGATTGAAAATTTGCCGGTAAGTCAATTCTACCATGTGAGTATAGATAACAAAGTACCTTATAATGTATATGGTGGATTGCAAGACAACAACAGTTGGTTTGGACCATCTGATAGTCCTGGTGGGATTGAAGCAAGGGATTGGGAGTTGGTAGGACAAGGCGATGGTTTCAGGGTGTACCCTCACCCTACTGAACCACATATTGTTTACTCGGAGATGCAAGGTGCAGAGGCCATTTGGCGCACAGACACGAAAAACCAACAGATTAAAACAATCAAACCCTACCCTGTTGGAAATGATCCCGATTTACGTTTTAACTGGAACGCTGCTTTTACAACAAGTAAATTCAATGCAGACCGATTGTACGCAGGAAGTCAATTCCTCCATGTTTCCAATGATCGTGGTGACAACTGGACGAAACTATCGCCTGATTTGACCACCAACGATCCGGCAAAGCAAAAACGTTTTGAATCGGGAGGGTTATCTGCCGATAATTCAGGTGCCGAGAATCATTGTACCATTTTCACCATTGCTGAATCGCCGTTAAATGAGTCCACCTTGTGGGTCGGAACTGACGACGGACAAGTCCAAGTGACCAACGATGGTGGAAAAACATGGCAAAATGTAACGATGAATATCCCTCAGCTACCTAAAAACACATGGTGTTACCATATGGAAGCAAGCAGGTTTGCAGAAGGAACGGCCTATGCCGTTTTTGAGGGACACACTACAGGAGATTACAAACCTTACATGTACAAGACAACAGATTTTGGTAAGAGTTGGAAATCCATTGTGGGAGCGGATATTCCTACATTCGTTCGAAACGTTCAGGAAGATGCCGTAAATCCTAATGTATTATTTGCTGGAACGGAATTAGGTTTATATATCACCATTGATGGAGGAAATTCGTGGTCGCGTTTTGAAAATAATTTCCCTCCCGTGGCTGTGCATTACTTGGAATTAGATGAAAAAACAAACAGCCTTATTGCAGCGACACATGGACGAGGAATCATTATACTAGACGACATCTCCCCTCTTAGATTGGTGAACAGTGAATTGCTAGCATCTAATTTGACATTTTTCCCAACAAAACCATTCGTGATGAGCGAGAAATCAAGTTTTGGCGGAACGAGCTTGGATAATCAATTTGTCGGTGAAAATCCTTCTAAAAATGCACGAATCTCTTATTTTTTACCCAAGCGACACACCTTTGGAAAAATGACGGCAGAAGTGTTGGACAAAGAGGGAAAAGTCATAGCGAAATTGGAAGCTGGGAAACAAAAAGGAGTCAACACCATTGAATGGGGCTTCAATAGCAAAGCGCCAAAAGTTGCCAAAGGAAAAACGATGGCCTTCCAGGCATTATTCGCTCCTCGCGTAACGGCAGGGACGTATACGATTCAGATAACCAAAGGAAATGAGGTATTCAAAAAAGAAATCGATGTCATATATGATCCCAATTCCATGTTTACAGCCGAGGAACGTTCGCAACAACAAAAAGTCACGAAAGAATTGTTCGATTTCACACAAGAACTTGCTCACCTTGTCTATTGCATCGATCAATGGGATGAATCATTGGAAGGCTACTTAAAAGTGAACGGTTCAGCGGATAAAAAACTCGTTGCCCTAAATACTGCTTTGGATAATTTACGAAGCGAACTTGTGGTTACAAAGGGGGACAATTATGTTGGTGCTGGCGAACCACAACTTAGGGAAAGACTGGGTGACTTGTACAGCACGGTTGGTTCGTACTTCGGTGCACCTTCCACCACCCAATTAGACAACATGAAAAAGCTTAAAGTACAATTTGAAACCGCGAAAAACACCTACGCCGCTTTATTGAATAAGGAATTAGCCAATTTTGTCAAACAATTGGAAAAGGATTCAAAAGGAACGAAGCCGGTTGTACTGAGTCTAGAGGACTTTTTAAAGAAAGAAGATTAAGGCGTACGGAGCATCGGACCGAGGTATTTGCCGCGAAAGTCGTTCCATACGTTTATTGAATCCAGTGTTGAATTGAGAATTCCATAACTCGCTTCGCTCTCTAATTCTTCCTCCAATGTCCACCAAAAGAAAGAAATGTTCTTTTGATTGATGTAGTTTGTCAAATCCCTTAGCCAAGGCTCAACTTCATGGGACAGGCTGCTGCATCCAAACTCTCCGAGTATCACAGGAGCGGTGAACTGAAAAGAGGAATCGACTACAAAACCCCAGTTTTTCTGGTAAGCCAACATGCGCATACTTGAATCCACATCGCCATACTTCCGTTGTCGTTTTGGAAAGAGAAGGTTGGCCTTAATCCAGCTGAACGAGTAATTATGTACCTCATAAACGAGTTTATGAGGTATATCTAGATGGATCGGTTTCTTGCTTACCGGTTTCAAATGTGGGAAACGCAATGACGTTAGCCAGAGTACTCGGGCATTGATTCCCTCGACAACAATCAACCAATCTGGATGTCGCTGATGAATCGCATTTCCTGCTTGGGTCGCAGCTTTGTGCCAATCCCGTTTGGAATCATTACCCCAGGTTGGGTTTTTGGGTAGTGGCAATCCATTGCGGCGTGTTGGACGCACTTCATTTCGTAAGTCTGCACCGATGACCTTTTGGTTGTTTCGATACCTTTCGGCAAGAAAAACCCAATCTCGAATCCAATCTTCCGTTGTCTGAGAATAAAACTCATTCTTTCCGAACCAGAGTCCATTGAAATCGTAGTTACAGCACCAGTGCGCGGTGGTCGAATGGTTGTTCAACAAAACCATTATGTCGGCTTTTGTCAAGGCCATCACCACTTCATCTAGTACTTGAAGGGGAGTCAATCCAATCAAGTGGGTATTTGGGCCCAGCCAATCTGCTTCCGACGGGAATTGATCATGGAGCATTTCATTGGAGAATGGCAAGCGCACCGCATTAAATCCAGCTTTTTTGATGGCAGATACGATGGTGTCAAGGTGTTGAGCGTGAAGCCCAAAAGGCATTGAATGGGTATTGGTTGCTTTGCTATGTTGTTGGCTTTTATCGTAGGGAATCAAACTTCCATTCGCCCCCCACCAATTCACCCCTTTTAACCGAATAGGATTGCCATCAGCATCTACTATTTTGGCATTTCGTGTTGATAGGGGCAGATGTTGTGCTTCGGACCTACCCCATTTTATCAAAACACACAAGGCCAGCATTAATAGATTGATTCTTCGTTTAACCATGTTACGAATATAAGCTATGACGGGATAAAGGACAAAAAGTAACCTAAGTCACATGTTCGTTTCACACAAATACATAGCTTTGGTTTTATTTAAGTATGCTCCGATATTCTTTCATTTTCCTTCCCTTATTTAGTTTCGCACAAAATGCTCTTTTCATTCCAGATACTATTTCTGGATCGAGTATTTCCTAAAACATTCAGGAAGGTCAGGTTAATTTCTACGGCAACACGCTGACGCAAACCTTTGGAATTAACGGTAATATCCTTGCGCCAACAATTCTTCTAAATCGCGGACAACAAGTAAGCATGGAGGTTCATAATGGTCTTTTAGACAGTACCACTATTCATTGGCATGGTTTACATGTTCCAGCTGAAGACGATGGCGGGCCACACACACCGATTTTTACGAGGTACTTTTTTTAAAAATCTATATGGAATCATTCTAAAACGCTTGATAAAGCACTAAACAGAAGATACATTCTTGGTATACTTTAACCAACGTAATTGATTATGAGATGTATGTCTTGCTTGTTTAAATTGAATCGGTATATTTGATTTAAACTTATAAAAAATGGAAACAATCCACTCAACTCAACGAACTGTTCGCGTTATTCTTGCTATTTTATCTGTGACCGTACTTCTTTGTATTCCCAAGAATCTCTCAGCACAAAAAAAGAATAAGAAAGTGCAAGCTGTCGAGACCAACGCTGCGGAGACACCCAATATGAATGCGGCAAACACCTATGAATATTTAGGGTTAATAATGAACGCCAACGAGAGTGAGAATCAATTGTTTTATTACGATCGTCCACATGTTATATCCATGATTGGATGTACTGATTGTGAAATTCGCGCTTTCACGTATTTTGAAACCGATCCAGATAAAAAAGAATATTTGGATTCAATACAATTCAGGGTAGAACCAACCAGTGGGGTAATCAAATCATCTGATTGCGTTATAGAATCTTCATTTGTAGACGCTTATGCAAAAACGTTACGCGTATTAATTGGTTGGGCACCAATAGCGCCTATTACATTGGAATTTTATAAAAATGGGGTTAAATTACCAATTGAACGACAATTTAGTATGGCTTACTAACAATTATATACAACAAATTTAGCCACCATCGGGATAAGACTTATTCTGGAAAATCCGGAAAACCTCTATATTAACTAAGCAATATCCTATTCATTATTCATTCACTCGTATAGTTTTTCATCCACGATTACTGAACTTTTTACATGTACTTCATTGAAGTAAAAATGAAGGTGTATTTTATAACTAGTACATTAGTAAACAAAAAAACCCTGACTACGTAAGTAATCAGGGATTATAAAAAGTGGCGTCGACTTACTCTCCCACCCTTAAAAGGGCAGTACCATCAGCGCTAGCAGGCTTAACTTCTCTGTTCGGAATGGGAAGAGGTGGACCCTGCTGCTATAGACACCCAAAGCGTTTAAT
>JBILRE010000029.1:0-10217 GCA_044372835.1 Crocinitomicaceae bacterium
ATTAAAAATTTCTATCCAGTCTTCATAGTCTCCTTCCTCGTCCAAAAGAGTAAGGTAATTTTTATTACTCCCTTCGTTGATAATTATTTGACCGAAACAAAGATTATAACCAAGTATAAAGATGATGATTAGGCGTAATTTAAATCTGAACATTTGAAATTATTCTAATACAATTTTAAACATTTCATCCGAAAAATCCCTAAATCCGAAAAAATAAAAACCTTTTGTTACCAGGAAAAACTCTGACCACTTCGTGATCTTCTTCGCTCTCTCTCTGCTTCTCATTCTGAAAGAAAAGCGCTTATAAAAAAGTGTGAGTTTGGGTTTGAGTGTGAGGGAAAAAGAAAAAGCGCAATCACTTTCGTAACTGCGCTTTTCTTTTTAGTAGCGGGGACACGACTATCCTCCATTTCATTTCGGATGGACGTAAAGGGGAGGGGCTTAACAATGAAAAGCTCAGACCACTTCGTGATCTTCCTTTTTACATTCCCATCCGCTTTTGAAAGTGAACTTTCAACACTTCTGGAAATGCAAAAAGCCAGTCAATTTGACTGGCTTTTCCTTGTAGCGGGGACACGACTCGAACGTGCGACCTTCGGGTTATGAGCCCGACGAGCTACCAACTGCTCCACCCCGCAATATATCTTTAATTGCGTTATTTCAATTTTTTTCGGTTTTTTCTCCCGACGAGCAACTCCCGAACCTTCGGGACTCCACCCCGCAATGTATCTTTAATTGGCTTATTTCAACTTTTATCCGTTGTTCCATCCAACACAATCCATTGAACCGATTTGAGAATAATGTCAACTTACTTTTAATCCGCTTGAGTAATTCTTGTCTCTCGTTTGATGACCTCACAAAGGTAGGAAAAAAATGGGTTTGTGCAACTAGGAAGAAACAATTTACAACAAAAACGCTTGTTTTTTCTGTCAAAACAGGATGTGTTGTAACGCATTGTATGAATTTATCCATTCCGATTCAGATTGAATCTGCGAGAGAAATTGTAACTTAGTGCTGTTTCAAACCTATGGCACTCAAACAATACCTTGCGCAAAAGCTGGAGCAGCGCTTGTCTCCACAACAGATTCAACTCATGAAGTTGCTGCAAGTTCCCACAATGGAGCTTGACCAACGGATTAAACAAGAAATTGAGGAAAACCCAGCGCTCGAAGAGGGAGGGGAGGAATTGGAGGATGACTTCTCTAACGATCAGGACCAAGATGACGACTATGAGGAAGATGAACCAGAATTTGACATTTCCGAATACATAGACGAGGAAGGATCAGACTACAAAACCAAGGCCAACAATACAAGTAAAGACGATGAAGAAAGGGTGATACCCTTGTCGGGTGAACAAACGTTTCAAGAAAAGTTAATTGAACAGTTGCACCTGCTTGACCTAGATGACTACCATTTTCAAATTGCTGAGATGATAATTGGCAACTTAGATGAATCGGGTTACCTGAAAAGAGACATCGAGGCGATGGTCGATGACCTAGCATTTGCGATGAACGTGACTACCACAGAAGGGGAGGTAGAACAAGTGCTTTCTGTGATTCAAACATTGGATCCTGCTGGGGTCGGTGCTCGAGATTTGCAGGAATGCCTTCAAATTCAGATTAATCGCAAGCAAGACGGAGATATTTCCCGTTATACGGCAAAAGTGATTCTTGATAAGTTTTTCGAGGAGTTCACTAAAAAGCATTACGAGCGCATTGCAGCTAAACTGGAGATTAGCGATGAAGACCTGCGCGACGCAGTTAATGAAATTTTACGGTTAAATCCAAAGCCGGGCGGGTCGATGAAAGAAACGTCCAAAACACATCATCAAATCATTCCAGATTTTATGATTACAGAGTTTGAAGGGCAATTGGAACTTAACATCAATAGTCGAAATACTCCCGAGTTAAAGGTAAGTCGGCAATATGAACAAATGTTGCGAAATTATGCCGAAGGTGCCAAAACCTCAAAGTCGGACAAGGAGGCGCTCATTTTTGTGAAGCAAAAACTGGATGGAGCAAAATGGTTCATCGATGCCATAAAGCAACGAAAGAACACGTTATACACCACCATGGATGCCATAATGTCTTACCAGCGCGAGTATTTTCTTACAGGTGATGAGACCAGGCTTAAGCCGATGATTTTAAAGGATATAGCAGAGGTCATAGGATTGGATATTTCCACGGTGTCAAGGGTGGCAAATAGCAAATATGTGCAAACGAACTACGGCATATTTTCATTGAAGTATTTCTTTTCAGAATCCCTGTCCACAGACTCCGGAGAGGAAGTTTCTACCCGTGAGGTTAAGAAGATTCTTTCTGAGGCGATTGAAGGTGAGAATAAACGAAAACCATTAACTGACGAAAAATTGATGGATTTACTCAAAGAAAAGGGATACAACATTGCCCGTCGCACCGTGGCAAAATACCGGGAACAACTCAACATACCTGTGGCTCGCTTGAGAAAAGAGTTATGAGAAATGTTTCGCATTTGGTTTCTTGGGTGTTCTTGCCATTGTTCATGCCGTTTTATGCCCTATTGATTGCCCTATATATTCCTTCTAACCAAGACTATTTTTACAACCTCGAATCGCTTTATTTTTTACCTGATGATATTAAATCGGCGATTGTTTACCTGTTTTTTGTATTAATCGTTCTTGCTCCAGCCCTAAGTTTTTTATTGCTTTATCGTTTTGGCATTATTGGTACCATTGATATGGAAGACCGCAAAGAACGCAGTATTCCTATGATATTGTTATTGGTTTTTGGTGTCATGCTGTATGCAATGCTCCTAATCAAAGCGGGTAATAATGTGCTCCCAAAATATGTCTATGCTTTGCCACTAGCTGGTTCCCTCGTAACACTTACATTTATTTTTATCAATCAACGTATTAAAGTGAGTTCGCATGCGGGAGGAACAGGGATTTTTTGCGGCTTTTTGTTCGCTTATTTATTGGATCAGCAAGAATTTCAATTTTGGCTATTACCTCTTGGCATGCTCGTATCAGGTATTACGATGTCGGCCCGTTTATTTTTAGAAAAACACCTCCCAAAGGAAGTTTATACAGGTTGGTTGGTTGCCTTTATTATTACCATGACCATTACCTATCTTTATCCTTTAGGAAATTAATAGAATCGTATGAAAGGAATTGTTCTTCAGATCCCCATCGTTGTTATGCTTACCTTATTCTTTGGCTCTTGTGCGGTGATGAACGGCCAGAATAAAAGCAAAGGCTTCAATTTATTTACTGTTCAACAAGACAAGGACCTTGGAGCGAAGGTAGCTGGAGAAATAGACGGTAATCCTACCGAATACCCACTCTTAGATTCTGCTCAGTACAAAGATGTGTATGCTTACCTATACCAAATTCGAGACAAAATTCTGAATTCAGGACAAGTGGATTTAAGGGATGAATTCTCTTGGCGCTTGCGTATTATTCATGACGACTCCACTTTAAATGCGTTTTGTACGCCTGGGGGTTATATTTATGTATATACAGGTTTGATGAAATACTTGGATTCTGAAGACCAGTTGGCTGGTGTCCTTGGACATGAAATTGCCCATGCCGATATGCGCCATTCGACACGTCAAATGACTACTATGTTTGGTGTTCAGATTTTATTGGAAGTGCTCGCAGGCAATTATAACGCGTTAAAACAAGTAAGTGGTGCGTTGATTGGATTGAAATTCTCACGTAAGCATGAAACCGAAGCAGATGAATGGTCTGTTCGGTACCTCTGTCCAACGGATTACAACGCCGATGGAGGAGCCGGATTTTTTGAGAAAATTGAAGCCCAGGGCGGATCAAAAGTACCTGAGTTTTTAAGCACGCATCCAGATCCAGGGAACCGCATTGAGCATTTTCACAACGCCCGAGTAGAACAAGGATGCCAAGGAAATCAAGCCTTTCAAACAGAATATAAGGCTATTATTGGAAGGTTGCCGAAGTGATTGTGCTCCACGATCCGCAGTATTTTAGATACTGTGGATCGTGGCTTTTACATCTTAATAATGATAAATTCGGTCCTACGGTTTTTTTGATGTTCGCTATCCGGACAAGTTGATTTAACCGTTCCTTCACACGGACAGTTCACTTTCAATTTGGATTCACCGTATCCTTTACCGTAAATGCGTTCCGGATTTGTAATCTTCGCTTGTATATAAGAGGCCGAAGCTTTGGCTCTTCTATCGGAAAGAGCAGTGTTAGATGCGATAGAACCGCGGCAGTCTGTATGTGAACCTAGTTCAATGACCATGGTAGGATAATCGGTCATTACCTTGACAATTTTATCTAATTCTTTGGCCGCATCCGCACGGATCAAGTCTTTCCCAAGGTCAAAATAAATAGGTTTGATATCAATCAATGTCGATAAATCCATTCCTACATCCGGTTTTTTCAAGCTCAAATCAATTACCTCATGAATGTTTATGGTACCCGGGGTGGAGATTTTTTCATTAAACGTCACGGTTTTAGGAAGGTATCCTTCCTTGGTCATTTCAATTTTGTAGTTGGTCATATCCCCGAGCTTTTTATCGGAAATAGCCTTAAGTATGTCACCTTCAGTGCCGGTTGTTGAAACAAGGAATTCTTTTCCTGTGGTGGCATCCGTAATTTTCAGTTGTACACCCTCGATTGGTTCTTTGGTTTTGTTGTCTGTTATCAAACAACGTAAGGAAAGTCCAGGGTCCTTTTCCAAACCAATGTTTTGTTCCAAAGAAGCCATGTCCGCAGTAAGATTTACCGTTGAAACAGTCGCACTGTTATCAAAGTAATTTTCGGTGCTTACACCGATTGAGTAGTTTTTATCGGGTTCAAGATCGAAGAAATAGTTTCCTTGGTCATCTGCAGTAGTGGTAGCCACAATATTACCATTTTCGTCTTTTAAGGTAACCGTTGCTCCCCCCAAAATAGCATTCGTGTTCTTATCTGTAACAATTCCTGATAGGGTGAAATTGATTTTGAACGGTTTGATAAGTTGATACGAATAAATGTCATCGTCGCCTTTTCCTCCCTCACGGTTTGAAGAAAAATAACCCGTTTTTAAATCGGAATTCATGGTAAATCCGAAATCGTCTCGTTGACTGTTTAATGGTTTACCCACGTTCGTCAAATTTTCAAACCCTCCCGTTTTTCCTGGGAATAAAACAAACACATCCAAACCGCCTAGGCCAATGTGTCCGTTGGAAGAAAAGAACAAATACCCTTCAGCGTTGATCCATGGAAACATTTCCTGACCTTCCGTATTGATCTCTTTTCCAAGATTTTCCGGCTTCCCATAGGTTCCATCACCATTGATTGATACTTTGTATAAATCAGCGCCACCATAACCTCCAGGCATATCCGATACAAAATACAAGGTTTTCCCATCGGATGAAATACAGGGATGACCAACTGAAAAGTCGCGTGAATCGAAGGGCATTTCTGTAATATTTTCCCAGGATCCGTCCGTTGCAACCGCTGCCGTAAACAACTTCAAGTTTTGAATTCCTTTTAAATCGCGCCGCATGGAGCCCTTAGACACATTGTTTCGAGTAAAGTAAACCCGTTTTCCGTCAGGAGAAAAACATAAGGGCCCTTCGTGAAAACGCGTATTAACGCGTTTGGTGATTAATTCAATAGACGAAAAATCTTGCTGTGGATTAACCACTCCGGTGTACAAATCCAAAAACCGCTTCCCGTCCCAGGACCATTCATTTTGTACAGGGATTTTTTTGAAACGGGCCGAAACGAAATAAGCAATTTGTTGGTTAGTATTACTCGAATTAGGGTATACATATCCCCCAAAATCAGCCACAGGAGAATTGCTTTCTAAATTTTTTATGGTGAAATGGTTACCCTGTTTTTCAATTTTATCGATATAAGTAGGATTGCTTACAAATGAAATTCCACGTATATCCGCCACGTCGCCATCGTGAAATTTCGCCATCCATTTATCGCTCTCAGTATAATTTCCGTTTTGCTTTAACACTTGGGCGTAGTAAAAATAGTTTTCGGGTAACGCTTGCGATGAAGTAATCATACCACTAAAGTATTTTTCAGCTGCCGTCATATTGCCCATGTGGTAATAACACATGGCTAATTTGGCTTGCATTCCCGGACTATCTGATTCCCCACCGAGCAACTCTTCATACAATACGGATGCGTAGGCATAAGATAGCTTCTCGTAATAATTATCCGCTTTTTTCAGCTTTCCTGATTGAGTCCATGCAACAGAACTGGAAATGATAAGAACAATGAGTATAACTTGTTTCATGAATAAAGTCATTGAAAAATTAGAAATAGCGAGGGGAGCGTATCCCTTGTTTTTTAAATACGAAATCGTACGAGGCCATTAATTCAAAGGTACCACTGTTGTAGGTGCGAATGGCTTGTAGACCAAAGTCAGAAGCTAGACCAAGTTTGAATTGTGGTGTGATTTGAAATTGAGTAAAGACACCTATCGCAGCGTCGTATCGGTAGTTGACACCCAACCAGAATTTCTCAGCATAAATTCCAGCTGTACTCAAATCAATCGACACAGGGGCTCCAGTAGTCATCTTCACTTGAGCAGCTGGACGTAGTTTCCATAACCCAGATAATTTGAAAACACCACCAACAATGGCAAAATAATGACGTCTTTCTTTGTTGTTTGAATTGGGGGTGTTATCGTAACTATTTTCTAACAGTTTTGGCGTACTCATCCCGAAAAAGAATGATGGGTTGTGATAGTATAAACCGAATCCTACATTTGGATTGAATTTAGTTCTTGCATTTTGGCCAAGTTTGGAATCATTTGGGGTAGTTGTATTTAATCCGGATGGGTCAAAACCGATCATATTAAAACCAGATTTTATTCCTACGGCCAGTTTTTGCCGGTTATCGCTGCTCAATTTGAACGTATACGAAAAGTCTGCATAGAACATGGTTTGTTTCACGGGGCCAGCTTCGTCTGCCACCATCGTCATTCCCAAACCGATCGATTCATAATTCAACGGAGAATGAATACTGAAGGTGGTTGAACGCGGACGACCTTCAAAACCCACCCATTGCTCCCGATGCATTCCTGTAATGTTCAACATTCCTCGGCTGCCGGCATAAGCTGGATTTACAAAAAGGGTGTTGTCGAAATACTGAGTAAAATGCGGATCCTGTTGTGCAAATGTTATGGACTGGAAACAGAGTAAAACCAGTATAATATTCCATTTTATTTGTTGATTTCTCATAGCCTTAAAATTTTATCGTTGCAGGTATATGAATCCTTTATAAATCTCCTTTCCTTCCACTTGCAAGTCAAGGATGTAATAATAAGTTCCTGTAGGTAACTCATCGCCACCAACGGTGATTCCCATGGTTGATGTTCCAGTCCAATCATTCTGATATCCTGAAGTTTGGAATACAACATTCCCCCATCGATTGTAAATAGTAATGGTATTGTTCGGATAATTTTCAATTCCTTGGATGACCAGTTCATCATTCATTCCATCGCCATCAGGAGTAAAGGCGTTGGGAATGACCAAATCACATGGTATTGGGTCGCATGGATCATTTGGATCACTCTGACCTGTTGGAGTGATAGGTGTATTCGGATCATCAATACCCGTTGTTTCTTCACAATCTGTAAGTCCATCTCCGTCTGTATCGACCGTTAACAAACCAATCGGATCACACGGATCATTCGGATCGGTTGTCCCAGTAGGCGTTGCTGGAGTGTTCGGATCGTTCACACCCGTTGTTTCCTCGCAGTCTGTTAGGCCATCGCCGTCTGTATCAGCAGTTAACAAACCAATCGGATCACACGGATCATTTGGATCGGTTGTCCCAGTAGGTGTTGCCGGTGTATTCGGATCATCAATACCCGTTGTTTCTTCACAATCTGTAAGTCCATCTCCGTCTGTATCGACCGTTAACAAACCAATTGGATCACACGGATCATTCGGATCGGTAGTCCCAGTAGGTGTTGCCGGAGTGTTCGGATCGTTCACACCCGTTGTTTCCTCACAGTCTGTTAGGCCGTCACCGTCTGTGTCTGCAGTTAACAAACCAATCGGATCACACGGATCATTTGGATCAGTTGACCCAGTAGGAGTTGCCGGCGTATTCGGATCGTTCACGCCCGTTGTTTCCTCGCAATCAGTTAAACCGTCGCCGTCTGTGTCCGCGGTTAACAAACCTATTGGATCGCACGGATCATTCGGATCGGTTGTCCCTGTAGGAGTTGCCGGAGTATTCGGATCGTTCACGCCCGTTGTTTCCTCGCAATCAGTTAAACCGTCGCCGTCTGTGTCCGCAGTTAACAAGCCAATCGGATCACACGGATCATTTGGATCAGTTGTCCCAGTAGGCGTTGCCGGAGTATTCGGATCGTTTACACCCGTTGTTTCCTCGCAATCTGTCAGACCGTCGCCGTCTGTGTCCGCAGTTAACAAACCAATCGGATCACACGGATCATTCGGATCGGTTGTCCCTGTAGGAGTTGCCGGAGTATTCGGATCGTTTACACCCGTTGTTTCCTCGCAGTCTGTGAGACCATCGTTGTCAGTATCCGTGGGACTTGGACATGGAAGAATGGTGATAAAAATCGTATCGTTCACGCAAATTCCAGGCAAGGGCAGCCCTTGATCACATACTTGAACAACAATGGTATCTTGACCGGTGTACCCTGGATTTGGGGTGTAAGTGTAGGTTCCTGTTGGATCGATGGTTATGGTGCCATGACTAGGAGGAACAATAGGTAAAACAGTGACAGTTAAATTCGTGCCATCAGGGTCGGAATCACCTGAATCGGTTAAGTCACCCGTAATCGGATTACCCGGAATTTCTGTATGAATTTCGTTATCCACAATTGGCGGATCGTTCACTGGGTTAATGGTGATGAAAATGGTGTCATTCACACAAATAGCAGGAAGCGGTGAGCCGTCGTCACAGATTTGAACCACGACTTGATCAGTTCCGTTGAAGTTTCCATTCGGCGTGTAGGTGTAAGTTCCGTCGGGATTAATGGTTATGTTTCCATTGGTTGGACCTGAAACAGGCGTAATGTTAACTACCAACGTTCCATCCACATCCGAATCACCAGCATTGGTCAAATCCCCTGTAGCTGTTCCATCCTCATTGATGGTATGGAATTCATTGTCTAAAACTGGCGGGTCGTTCACCGGGTTAACCGTAATAAAAATGGTATCGTTTGCACACTGTACAGGTGCTGGGTTTCCATTATCACAAATAGAAATTACAACTGTATCAATACCATTGAAATTGATATTCGGTGTATAGGAGAAAGTTCCGTCCGCATTTATTGTTATGGTACCGTTGTTTGGAGGGTTTATCGGTGTCGTATTAGCGGTCAATGACCCGCCCTCAGGATCACTATCCCCCACATCTGTTAAATCTCCTGTTGCTGGTCCTCCATCTTCATTAATTGTAACAAATTCGTCATCCAAAACGGGTGCACAATTTGGTGCTAGGTTTAAGGTGAAAGTAAGAGGTGGACTCAATGTACATAAGCTGGTATTGTCCTGAGCTGTCACTGTATAGGTAACTCCAGCAGGAACATTAGTAAAAATTGGACTAGCTTGGTAATCAACACCATTGAAACTATAAAGGATCGTTGGTCCAACAGGCGAGGTAATTTGTATATCCGCAGATGGATTGCCACATGTTGGCTGTGTTGTGATAATTGCAACAGGTGTTGCAGGAGCCCCTGGAACAACATTCACAACCAAAGGCAACGAATTTGAAACACAACCAGTTGAAATACTTCGAGCGGTCAGGTTGTAAGTATTTGGTACAAGACCATTAAATGTAGTACCGATTTGGTAAGTTGTAGCGTTAACACTATACTCGATATCTACGCCGACAGGGGACGTAACCACAATGGTGCCAGTAGGAGCAGCACAAGTTGGTTGAACCGTTACACTGGCAATTGGAGTTGCTGGTGTTGTAAGCTGCGCAGCAATGCTGAACGAGCTACTTGCTGTTGAGGTACACGACCCATTACCTGCAGTCACAGTGTAGCTTGTTCCTTCGGTCATTCCACTAATGGCTCCAAGCGCTCCTGCGGATGGACCAGAAGGGGAGAACGTATAAGTCAACGTCCCGGAGTAATTAGAAATCGTAGCTGAACCTGCAGCCGAACAAGCAGCAGCAACAGTGCTAACGGTAGGTGTTGCTGGTGTTGTGAGCTGTGATGAAATGCTGAACGAGCTACTGGCTGTTGAGGTACATGATCCATTGCTAG